>NZ_AQXY01000024.1:20000-132915 GCF_000376845.1 Thioalkalivibrio sp. ALE14 | reverse complement strand
CAACTCCTGTTCCTGACCGTTCGAGGCCGGCTCAGTAACGGCTTCGCCGGCCGCCTTGCGCCGCGCCTCACGCTGCCAGCGGGACAGCATGCTCCGGTTGATCCCGAGCCGCCGGGCCGCCTCCGTGCAGCCATAGCCCTGGCTCTCGACCATCGCAATCGCGTTGGCCTTGAACTCCCGGCTGTATCGCGCTCGTCTCTGCTTGCTCACATTCACCTCCAGTTACCCATCTAGTGTGGCTTAACTGGGGTGTCCGCTGTCATTGGACCACTTCATTCAGAACCTTCGGTACTTCCTGTCTTCCTGTGAACCGTCCTTGACCTTCTTCGTGCCTTCGTGTGCTTCGTGGTGAACTCTGCGCGCGTCGGCGCGGATCAGTCCGGGCGGTAGCCGGAGGTGATGGGGTAGCGCCGGTCGCGGCCAAAGGCGCGCGGGCTGACCCGTATTCCGGGCGCGGCCTGGCGACGCTTGTACTCGGCAACGAATACCATGCGCGCGATGCGCTCCACCGTGGGGCGATCGAAGCCCTGTGCAACGATCTCGGCGACCGACTGCTCCTGCTCGACGAAGGCCTCGAGGATCGCGTCCAGCACCTCGTAGGGCGGCAGCGAGTCGGCGTCCTGCTGATCCGGCGCCAGCTCCGCGCTGGGCGGACGCTCGATTACCCGTTCCGGGATGGCCGGACCGCGCGTGTTGCGCCAGCGTGCCAGGCGGTACACCCACTGCTTGGAGACATCCTTCAGCGGCGCGAAGCCCCCGTTCATGTCGCCATACAGCGTGGAATACCCCACCGCCATCTCGGACTTGTTGCCGGTGGCCAGCAACAGCTTGCCGCTGCGGTTGGACAGCGCCATCAGCAGCACGCCACGGGCGCGCGCCTGCAGGTTCTGTTCGGTCACATCCCCCGTCCCGGCCGGGTACGCCGCCAGGGCATCCCCCAGCCCGGCCATGAAGCTCTCCACCATCGGCTCGATGGCGATCTCGTGGTATTCCAGCCCCAACAACCGCGCCTGCGCCTCCGCGTCCTCGATGCTCATCGAGGCGGTATAGCGATACGGCATCATGACGGCAGTGACCGCCGCCGGACCCAGGGCATCGGTCGCCAGCGCCGCCGTCAGGCCGGAGTCGATCCCGCCGGACAGGCCCAGCAAGACCCCCGGGAAACCGTTCTTGGCCACGTAGTCGCGGATGCCGATCATCAGCGCCTGATAGAGATCGCGGGCGTCCGCCTCGTCCGGTTCCGGGCCGGGGTCGGTCAGGGTCGGAAGCATGCCGCAGGCGGACAGATGCATATGCTCGTCGCGGGACCGCAGGACCGGCCCCTGCGCACTGCGACTCGCCTCTACCTGGCCCTGGCCGGTGGCCCAGGCGGGCAGCACGGCGCGGGCCCCGTTGACCGGGTCGTGCACGAACGAGCGGCCATCGAACACCAGTTCGTCCTGCCCGCCCACCTGGTTCACGTAGACCACCGGACAGCCGGTCTCGGCCACGCGCTGGCCCACCACCCGCAGGCGCTCCTCGGCCTTGCCGCGGTGGTAGGGCGAGGCGTTGAGATTCAGCAGGAGCTCGGCCCCGGCGGCTTGCGCGGCGGCCGCCGGGGCCGGCTGCCAGATGTCCTCGCAGACGGTCAGCCCGATCTGCCAGCCATCCAGCTCGACCACGCAGGGGGCATCGCCAGCAACGAAATAGCGCTGCTCGTCAAATACCGAATAGTTGGGCAGGACCTGCTTGGCGTAGCGCGCGATACAGGCCCCGTCGCGCAGCCAAAGGGCCGCATTGATCAGGCCGCCATCTCCCTGCACCGGGGCACCCAGGATCACGTCGATATCCCGCGCCGCCCTGGTGATCGCCACCACCGCGCGCTCCACGCCCAGCAGGAAGGCCGGGCGCAGCAGCAGATCCTCGGGGGGATAACCGGTGACCGCGAGTTCGGGGAACACCACCGCGCGGGCGCCGCCGGCGCGGGCCTGCTCGATCGCCTCGAGAATGCGGTGGCGGTTGTCATCCAGACCGCCCACCACCGGGTTGATCTGGGCCAGGGCCAGACGCAGGGGCTGGTCGGCGCTCATCGCAAATTCAGGCGCTGGCAAGCGCGGACTGCATCGCAGCGCCCAGCTCGGCCGGGCTCTCCGCCACGGTCGCGCCGGCCTCGCGCAGGGCCGTCATCTTCTGCTCCGCGGTGCCCTGACCGCCGGCGATGATCGCGCCGGCATGCCCCATGCGCCGGCCCGGCGGGGCTGTGGCGCCGGCGATATAGGCGGCCACCGGCTTGTCGAATTCGTCCGCGATATAGCGCGCGGCGCGTTCCTCGGCATCGCCACCGATCTCGCCCACCATCAGCACGCCGTCGGTCTCCGGATCGTCGTGGAACAGGCGCAGGCAGTCGACAAAGTCGAGGCCCTGGATCGGGTCGCCGCCGATGCCCACACAGGTGCTCTGCCCCAGGCCAAGGTCCGAGGTCTGCTTGACCGCCTCGTAGGTTAGCGTGCCCGAGCGCGAGATGATGCCGATGCGCCCGCGGCGGTGGATATAGCCAGGCATGATCCCGACCTTGCAGGCCTCCGGGGTGATGACACCCGGGCAGTTCGGGCCGATCAGGCGCGTGGGGCTGCCCGCCAGCACCTGCTTGACCCGCACCATGTCCTGTACCGGGATGCCCTCGGTGATGCAGACCGCCAGCTCGATCCCGGCATCCGCCGCCTCGCAGATCGCGTCCGCGGCGAACGGCGCCGGGACATAGATCATGCTGACGGTCGCGCCGGTGGACGCCACCGCATCGGCGACGGTATCGAACACCGGCCGGTCCAAATGGGTCTGCCCGCCCTTGCCCGGGGTCACGCCCCCGACCAGGCGGGTGCCATAGGCGATGGCCTGTTCCGAGTGAAAGCTGCCCTGCTTGCCGGTGAAGCCCTGGCAGATCACCTTGGTGTCGCGGTCGACGAGGATACTCATGCCACGGACTCCACCACGGCGCGCGCCGCCGCGTCGAGATCGGCGGCCGGGATCACATCCAGGCCGGAGTTGGCCAGCGCATTGCGGCCCTGTTCGGCGTTGGTGCCCTCCAGGCGCACCACCACCGGCACCTGGACCTGGATCTCGCGGATCGCGGCGATAATGCCCTCGGCGATCAGGTCGCAGCGCACGATGCCGCCAAAGATATTCACCAGCACCGCCTTCACCGATGGGTCCGACAGGATCAGCTTGAACGCCGCGGTGACCCGCTCCACCGTGGTACCGCCGCCGACATCGAGGAAGTTGGCCGGCGAGCCGCCGTGGTGCTGGATCAGATCCATGGTCGCCATTGCCAGCCCGGCGCCGTTGACCATGCAGCCGATGGAGCCGTCCAGGCGGATGTAGTTGAGGTCATGCTCGTGCGCCTGCTCCTCGGCCGGGTCGCGCTGACGCGCGTCGCGCTCCGCGAACAGTGCCTTCTGGCGGTAGGCCGCGGAGTCGTCAATCGTCAGCTTGGCGTCGATCGCCAGCAGCCGGTCATCCCCGGTCAGCACCAGCGGGTTGATCTCGAGCAGCTGGGCATCGAGCTGCTGGAACAGGGCGTGGGCATTGGTCACCAGTTGCGCCATGGCCTTGGCCGCGTCGCCGGAGAGGCCCAGGGTCGAGGCGACCCGGCGGCCATGAAACGGCATCACGCCCGTGGCCGGGTGGATCGGCAGGGTCACCACGGCCTCGGGGCGCTCCGCCGCCAGGGTCTCGATGTCCATGCCGCCCTCGGCCGAGACCACCAGCGCCAGGCGCTCGCGCGAGCGGTCCACCAGCATGGCGAAGTAGAACTCGCGGGCGATATCGGCCGCCGGCTCCAGCAGCAGCTGGTCCACCGGCAGGCCCTCGGGGCCACTCTGACCCGTCACCAGGCGCGATCCCAGCAGCTTGTCCACCGCCTCGCGCGCGGCATCGAAGGAGTCTGCCATCACCACGCCACCAGCCTTGCCGCGGCCACCCGAGTGGACCTGGGCCTTGACCAGCACGCGCTCGGCGTCCAGGGCCTGCCAGGCGGCCGCGAGCTCATCCGGCGACGTGATCACCTGGCCATCGGGGACCGGGATGCCCGCGTCGCGAAAACGCGCCTTGGCCTGAAATTCGTGGAGATTCATGGGCGTCGAGGATAGCGGCGCACCCCCGGCCCGACAACTGCGGGCGGGGCGTGCGCGGAGGAGAGGGAAATCAGGCGGCCTGGACCGGGATGCCGTGGCCGGTGCGGATGATCCGGTTGTCCGCGTCGAGATAGACCAGATCGGGGGTGAATTCGCGGGCCTCGGCGGCCTCCATCTGGCCGTAGGCGCAGATGATCACGCGATGCCCCACCGCCGCCTTGTGCGCGGCCGCGCCGTTGACCGAGATGATGCCGGAACCGGCCTCGCCCTCGATCGCATAGGTGGTGAAGCGCTCGCCATTGTCGACGTTGTAGATCTGGATCTGCTCGAACGGAAGGATGCCGGCCGCCTCCAGCAGGCGGGTATCGATCGCGCAGGAGCCTTCATACTCCAGCTCGCAATGCGTGACCCGGCCCTGATGCAGTTTGCCTTTCAGCATAGTGACGACCATACGGCGTATTCCCAGCTTGTACCTCGGAAGGGCGGGAAATTATCCGCGATCCCGGCGACCACGGCAAACCCGCCTGTTCGGATCGATGGTTTTTTCACCACAAAGCGAACGAAGACACGAAGGTAAAGAGCGTTTACAGGAAGACGCGAAGATCGGAAGGGGCCGGATGGACCCCGATCGTCAACGCACTGCCAATCGAGAGTTCCTTCCTGTCTTCCAGCCTTCCTGTGAATGGCCCTTGAACTTCTTCGTGTCTTCGTGCGCTTCGTGGCCACAAAAAAACGGGGTCAGTCCGTGCGGGTGCGGACGTTGTCGATCAGGCGGACGTCTTCCAGCCAGGCGGCGGACAGGACCACGAGGTCCTGCTCGGCCAGCGGCGCGCCGGTTTGCGGTTCCATCAGGTCCTCGGCGCGGCGGATCGACAGGTATTCCGGGTCGAACCCGGCCTCGCGCAGCCGGTCGCAGGCACGCCCCTCCACCTCGGGGATGCGGTCGGCATCGAACACGGTGGCCGTGCGGCAAACGGTCGCCACCTCGTCCAGCACCCGCTTGAGTTCGGGGGCGGTGGCGCGCGCCTCTTCGGACAGCTGCTGGTTGCGCGAACTGAAGGCCAGCCCGTCCGGCTCGCGCACCGTGGGGATGGCCTCCACCCGGGTCGGGATGTCCAGCCCCTGCACCATGCGCTCGATCAGCTTGAACTGCTGGAAGTCCTTCTCGCCGAACAGGGCCAGGTCCGGGCGCACCAGGTTGAACAGCTTGGTCACCACGGTCGCCACGCCGTCAAAATGCCCGGGGCGGTAGTCGCCCTCCAGGATCTCCGACAGCACCGGGACGACCACGCGCACCGGGGGCACCCCGTCGTCGGGATACATGTCCTCGTTGCTGGGACAGAACAGTGCATCCACGCCGGCATCGGTCGCCAGACGGGCATCCTCCTCCAGGCTGCGCGGATACCGTTCCAGATCCTCGGCACGGTCGAACTGCAGAGGATTCACGAAGATCGACACCACCACCCGCTGGGCGCGCGCCCGCGCATGCCGGATCAGCGTCAGGTGGCCTTCGTGCAGGTTGCCCATGGTGGGCACCAGGGCCACGGTACCGCGCCCCTTGCGCGACCACTCTCGATGCATGGCCACCAGTTGCGGCCGATCACGCAGGATTCTCATGGGTCAGGGTCCGTCCTTCGGGAAACGCAGTTAACTGAAGGTATGCACGCCGGATTCGGGGAAGGCCCGGGTCCGCACGGCTTCGCAGTAGGCGCGCACCGCGCCCTCCAGGGAGCCCCCCTCGGCGAGGAAGTCGCGCGCGAAACGCGGCGGCTCGGGCGTCAGGCCAAGCACGTCCGACAGCACCAGCACCTGGCCGTCACAATGCGGGCTCGCCCCGATGCCGATCACCGGCACACCGGCGCTGCGCACGATGGCGTCCGCGAGACTCTCGGGGATGCCTTCCAGCAGCAGGGCCTGCGCCCCGGCGCTCTCCAGGCGTGCGGCCAGGCATTCCATCTCCGCCGCGGCCTTCGGGTCGCGGCCCTGCACCCGGTGACCGCCGAAGCGGTGGACCGCCTGCGGGGTCAGGCCCAGGTGGGCGCAGACCGGGATACCGGCGGCCACCAGGCGCTCGACCACCGGGACCTCGTACGCACCGCACTCGACCTTGACCATGTGGGCCCCGGCGCGCAGCAGTGCACCGGACTGGGCCAGCGCGGTGGAGGCGTCGACATCGCCGAGAAACGGGATATCCGCCATGATCAGGGCGTTCTCGCTGCCACGCGCGACGCAGGCGACGTGATAGACCATGTCGTCGAGGGTCACCGGCAGGGTAGTCGAATGACCCTGCACCACCATGCCGAGCGAATCGCCGACCAGGATCACGTCGACGCCGCAGCGGTCCAGCAGCCCGGCGAAGGCCGCGTCATAGGCGGTGAGACAGGCGATCGGCTCGCCGGCCTGCTTGCGCCGGGCCAGGGTATTCACGGTAATCGGCCGCATGCTCATGCCTCCCGGACAGTCCGGATTGCCACCCTCTAGAGCGAGATCGGCAACGGGTTGAAGTAGTGTCGCCCGCCCTGGATCGGTTCCAGAAACTGCACCAGCTGGTCAAAGTCGGCCGGGTTGTTCACCCAGTCGATCTCGGTGGCGTTCACAATCACGAGCGCCGGTCCTTCGAAATGATAGAAGAATTCCGCGTAGGCGGCGTTCAATCGTTCCAGGTAACCGGCCTCGATGTGACGTTCGTACGGTCGCGCCCGACGGCGGATGCGTTCCTGCAGCACATCCACGGGCGCCTGCAGGTAAACCACCAGGTCCGGGCGCGGCAGGCCCCCGCGCAGGTGCCGGAACATCTCGCGATAGATCTCCAGCTCGTCCGGGTGCAGGTTCAGCTCGGCGAACAGCGGATCCTTGTCCATCAGGTAGTCGGAGACATGGCGCTGCTCGAACAGCCCCTTCTGGGCCACCGGCGTCAGCTGGCGCACGCGCTGCACCAGAAAATGCAGCTGGGTCGCCAGGGCGTGCTTGTCCGGCTCCTGATAGAACCGGTCGAGGAACGGGTTCTCGTCCGGGGCCTCGAAGATGCCCTCGGCCTGCAGGTGCTCGGCCAGGCGTTTCGCCAGGCTGGACTTGCCGACCCCGATCGGTCCCTCTACCGCGATGAAATCGAAATCGGCAAGGCTCATCCGCGCCCCTCCGCCGCCGCGACGCTCGCCTCCGGTTCCGTGATCGGGGTCAGGCTCGCGCCGTCGAAGCGCTGCGCCAGCCGCTCCAGCGGACCCAGACCGGGGATCTGCAGCCCCGGGGCCAGCTCCAGCAGCGGCAGGATCACGAAGTCGCGTTCGGCGATGCCGGCGTGCGGCACCTTCAGCCCCGGCAGATCCAGCGACTGCTCGCCGAACAGCAACAGATCCAGATCCAGCAGGCGCGGCCCCCAGCGGGCACCGTCCCGCTCGCGCCCGCAGGCGCACTCGATCGCCTGCAGCCCCGCCAGCAGATCCAGCGGCTCCAGCCGGGTGTGCAATCGGGCCACCGCGTTCACGTAGTCGGGTTGATCCTGGGGGCCCATCGGCGGGTTACGGAACAGCCGCGAGCGGCCGGTCAGGCGCGTTTGCGGCAGCCCCTGTGCCAGGCGGACGAAGGACTCGCGCACCTGGGCCTCGGGATCGCCCAGATTGGCGCCGATCCCGATGAAGGCCTGCACGCCGTGGTCAGCCGCGCTCATTCGCCACCTCCGGAATCCGGGTTAGCGGCCGATCCGGTGTTCTCGCCACCCCCGCCCTTGCGCCCCCGGCGCCGACGCCGGCCACCGCGCCGGGACTTGCCCTTGGCGCCGGACTTGCCGTCGCCCTTGGGTCCCTTGCCCTGGGTACCCGCCATGGCCTTTTGCCCGTCCTCGTCCTGTTCCTGGATCTCGGTCCACCAGCGGCACAACTCGGGGTCGGCATCGCCGGCGCGGGCCCGCAGGCAGAGGAAATCATAGCCGGCGCGAAAACGCGGATGCGTCAGCAGACGCAGCGCACGCCCCCCACGATGGCGCTCCAGGCGCGCCTGCAACTCCCAGATCTCGCGCACGATCAGGCTGAAGCGCTTGGGGATGGATACCGTCTTCACCTGGCGATCCAGCACCTCGGCCATGGCCTGCTGCCAGGCGGGGATCTCCTGCTCGCCATCGTCGATGCGCTCGGCGGCGACCACTTGCACCGGGGCCCAGAGGACCGCGGCATAGAGAAAGGCCGGGTTCACCCCCAGCCCCTCGTTGATGCGCTTGTCGGTGTTCAGCAGTGACTCGACCAGGAACTGACGACGCTCGGCGCCAAGGTCCGGATCGGCAAAGCAGTCCGCCGCCTCGGGGAACATCGCCTCGAACAGGCCAAAGCGCTCGAGTTCATCCAGACAGGTCACCGCCGCGCCGCTGTGGAACAGCTTGATCACCTCGTCGAACAGCCGCGCGGGCGCCACCGTCTGCATCAGCGAGGCCAGATCGTGGATGCCGGCCTCGACCTCCGGCGCGATGGTCAGCCCCAGCTTGGCGGAGAAGCGCACCGCCCGCAGCATGCGCACCGGGTCCTCGCGCAACCGGGTATCGACATCGTCGCCGATCAGGCGCAACACGCCCGCGCGCAGGTCCTCGACCCCGCCGGTGTAATCCAGCACCGAGAAATCCTCGATGTCGTAGTACAGGGCGTTGACGCTGAAGTCGCGACGGATCGCGTCCTGCTCGATGGTGCCGTAGCGATTGTCGCGCAGGATACGGCCTTCTTCGCTGAGCGCGACCTGGCCTTCGTCCTCGGCCTCGTCGTCATGCGGCGCGCGGAAGGTCGCCACCTCGATCATCTCGCGCCCGAACAGCACATGCGCCAGGCGAAAGCGGCGCCCGATCAGGCGGCAGTTGCGGAACAGGCCACGCACCTGCTCGGGGGTGGCGTCCGTGGCGACATCGAAGTCCTTGGGTTCGCGCCCCAGCAGCAGGTCGCGCACGCCGCCGCCGACCAGGCAGGCCCGGTAGCCGGCTTCGCGCAGGCGATAAAGCACCTTCAGCGCGTTGTCGTCGATCGCCGCGCGCGAGATGCCATGCTCCGCGCGCTCGTACACACGGGGTTCCGGAACCTCGCGGTCGGGTCGGGTCGGGGTTGCGGAGTCAGCCTTTGTCACGCGATACCGTAGCGGTGGTCGAAAGCGCCGTATGGTAACAGCTTGGCCGCATTCATCCCGCTTTTCGTACCGGGCGCGGCGCGGCGGTTTCGCCGGTCAGGCGCCAGCGCCGGTAGTCGTCGAGGATGCGCCGGTGATCGAACACCAGGACAGGATCCGGATCCTCCGGGTCCAGCCAGGCGCAGTCGGTGGCATCGTCGGCGGCCTTCGCCTCGCCCCGGCCACGGGCGATATAGACCGCGCTGACGGTATGCCCGCGCGGATCGCGCTCCGGGTCGGAATAAACGCCCAGCAACACCTCCAGCTCGACCTCCAGCCCGGTCTCCTCGCGCGCCTCGCGCACCGCGGCATGCTCGGCGGACTCGCCAACGTCGACGAAGCCCCCGGGGAGCGCCCAGCCATGCGGGGGGTTGCGCCGCTCGATCACTAGCACCCGACCGGGCTGGGCCGGATGACGGATCACCAGATCCACCGCCACACGCGGGGTCACCGGAGGGCCACTGCCTTCGAGGGATGTCACTCGGATTCGCTCCTGTCGCTGTCATCCTGGCGAATAAAACGGCGAATCTTGCGCCGCTCGCGCTTGTCCGGCCGGCGGCTGGGCGCACTGTCCGCCACCGCGCGCTCGGCCCGGCGGCGCTCGCTTTCCGCCTCGCGCCGGGCCTGGCTCTCCGGGGTCTCCTCGTACAGAGCCTGCGCCTCGCGGGCCGGCCGGCGCTGCTCGTTCAGCCCCACCACGTCCAGCTCCCAGACCTGCGGACCCCGATGGATGGTCAGACGATCGCCGGGATGCACGCGCCGCGCCGGCTTGCAGCGCTCGCCGTTCACGTGGACCTTGCCGCCGCCAACCGCCTCGCTGGCCAGCCCGCGCGTCTTGTAAAAACGCGCGGCCCACAGCCACTTGTCGATCCGCAGCCCGGCGCTGGGCGCCTCGTGATGGCCGCTACCCCTGGCCAAGGCTTCCCCGGGCCTGCGCGAGGGGGGACAATGCGCAACCTTTCCAGGCCAAGCACCGACGTTCCGCGGTCATCCGGACCGTGACCTGCCCCGACCCAGGACGCCGAGGACCCTCATGAATCTGCCGCATCTGCACCTGATCAGTTTCGCCATCTGTCCGTTTGTCCAGCGTAGCGTGATCACGCTGAAATACAAGCAGGCCCCGTTCGAACTGAGCCTGATCGATCTGGCCAACCCGCCGGAGTGGTTCCGCGCGCGCTCGCCGCTCGGGAAGGTGCCGGTGCTGATCGTCGACGACGACACCGTGCTGTTCGAGTCGGCGGTGATCGACGAGTATATCGATGCCATCACCCCGCCCGCCCTGATGCCGGCGGACCCGCTGGAACAGGCCCGCACCCGGGCGTGGATCGAGTACCTCTCGGAACAGACCTTTGCCCAGTATCACTGGATGACGGCCGCCACCGAGGACGCCTTCGAGCTCGCGCGGCATACGGCCGCGCGCGGGCTGGAGCGCCTGGAACAGCAGATGACGCGGGATGATCGCCTGGCCACCTCGGATTTCTCGCTGATCGACGCGACCCTGGCACCGATCCTGATGCGCTATGCGCTGCTTGCGGACCCGGACAGCCCCTGGGAGGCGGAGGCGTTTCCACGGCTGGCGCAGCGCTGGGAACGGCTGCGCGAGGTGCCGGCCGTGCGGGACTCGGTCCCGGCCGACTTTGCGGCGCAGCTGGCCGACTATCTGCGCAAGCAGGAAGGCTACGCGCCGGCGCATTTCGCGGCGCAGCTCGACGCCTCCGCCTGACCCGGGCTTTTCCCGACCACCCACCCCTTGGGTTGCGCCCGGTTCGGCATCGGGTGTTTGCACTGCCTCCGGCCCGCTTCCTGCCTGGTGGTGGCTGGGCCTGGTTCGGCATCCGGTGTTTACGGTGGCTCCGGTCCACATACTGCCTTGCGCTGACTCGCCAGCGCGCCCCGAGTGACTTCTTTGCTCGTACAAAGAAGTCACCAAGAAACACGCCCGACTGCCGCGACCCCGGCCCGCTGCGCGGGCCGGGGTTTCCCTCGCTCCGAGGCTTTTCGCGGGCGGCGCTGAACTCGCTGCGCCTGCGGCTCCGCTCAGACATCCAGCGCCTCTAATCCCGCGAAAACCCTCTCCGCTCGGCGCGACGACAACGGGGGTTCAAGGTCAAGACAACAGCCGTCCCGACGGTCGTGCCAGTGGAGGGTGGCTAGGTCTTCGGACATGTTGGGCACGCTCGGCCTTCGGCCGTTGCGTGCCGCGCCCGCGGCGCGGGCGCCGGGGGCTTTCGGACGGCGTTGCCTATGGTTAGGCGCAAACGTGGGGACACGTTCGGTTTTGACCTTCCCCTCCCGTATGGAGCCCCTCGCGGAGGGCGTGGTGGGCCGGAAGAAGGCGCTGGATGTCTGAGCGGAGCCGAAGGCGCAGCGAGTTCAGCGCCGCCGGCCCAGCGCGTCCGGAGCGAGGTTCCCGGGCGGAATCCGGGTGCCCTTCTTTGGGTCCTTTCTTGGGCAAGCAAGAAAGGACCTCGCGGCGCGCTGGCGAGTCAGCGCCGGGCAGTGTGCGGACCGAAGGCACGTAAACACCGGATGCAGAACCAGGACCAGCCACCACAGGGCAGGCGGCCGGACGAAGGCACCTTAAACTCCGGAGGCCGAACCAGGGCCAGCCACAAAAAGGCAAGCAGCCGAATCGGAAGCTACTGCACACCCGCGGCGGAACCGGTGCCAGCCGGTCCGCGGTGAGTAAAACCCCGATAGCGGTCAGGCCGGGCGGTGGGGACAGGCGTGGTCGTTACAGTCGCCGTACAGGACCAGGGCATGATCCTTGATGGAAAAACCGTGGTGCTGGGCCACCTCGCGCTGGCGCCGCTCGATCGTCTCGTCGAAAAACTCCTCGACCCGCCCGCACTGGTTGCAGACGATATGGTCATGGTGGCCACCACGCTCCAGCTCGAACACCGCCTGATTGCCCTCCAGGTGCAGACGACAGACCAGCCCGGCCGCCTCGAACTGGGTCAGCACGCGATACACCGTGGCCAGGCCGATCTCCTCGCCGGATTCGAGCAGCTCCCGATAGATCGCCTCGGCCGTCAGATGCCGGGTCTCCGAGGTCTCGAGGATCTCGAGGATCTTCATCCGCGGCAGCGTGACCTTGAGTCCCGCCTTCTTGAGATTACTGGTTTCCATTGCCTGTTTTCCCGGTCCGATCCGCTTGAGAGCGGCGGGACGCTTTGGTGTACCATGCGCGTTCACGGCCCACCAGACGCCGAGGACCGCCCGCTCAGATGATCAAGATTCTCATTTCTATCGCCGTGGCCGCAAGCCTGCTGAGCGCCTGCGGCGGCCTCAACCAGTTCCGTCTGGATGTACAACAGGGCAACGTGATCGACCCCGTCCAGGTGGCGCAAATCCAGCCCGGCATGACGCCGCAGCAGGTCCGCTTCCTGATGGGGTCGCCCCAGCTGGAGCCCGCCTTCCGCGCCGATGAGCGCTGGGACTACGTCTACTACCGCCGCCCGGGCTTCGGGGCGACCGAGCGCCAGCGGGTCACAGTGCATTTTGCGAACGGCGTGGTCAGCCACGTGGATGCCGACATCCCGCAGCCGGTCGCGCTGGACGAGCACCCGGTGGACATGGACAACGACTGACGCTCGCCCGCATCCCCGAAGTGCCGCGGGCTCACAGGGCTCTCGCTATTCCTCCGCGTTCTCCGGCCCTGCGTCCTTCTTCGATTCGCCCCCGGCTTCCGCATCGCCCTTGCCCGGCTTCTTCTTGCGCCCCTTTCCGGCGCGCTGGCGGCGCACCTCCTTCGGGTCCGCGATCAGCGGACGGTAGATCTCGATGCGGTCACGCGGCCGCAGCACGGTGTCGCGCCGGGTGATCTTGCCGAAGATCCCGACCTTCACATTCTCCAGATCAATCTCCGGAAACTGCAGCTCGATCTCGGACTGACGCAGCGCGGTATCCACAGTGGTGCCCTCGGGCACCACCAGCGGCAGGATCACCTGGCGGTCGGGCCGCGCATAGGCCACCTCCACGCGGATCATGCCGTCCGCGGCGGCCGGGGCCACGGGACTATCCGGCACCGTGGACCTCGCGCGCGCGCTGGACAAAGGCATCGACCAGCGAATTGGCAATCTGGTTGAACACCGGCCCGATCGCGAAGGCCATGATGCGGTTGGCGAACTCGAATTCCAGCTCCAGGGCGATACGGGTCTTGCCGCCCTCCACCTGGCTGAAGGTCCAGGTCCCGTGCAGTCGCCGGAATGGTCCGGAGACCAGGCGCATGTCGATGCTCTCCGGGCGTTTCAGGGTATTGCGGGTAGTAAACGACTTGTGCAACGCGCCCTTGGCCAGTTCGATCGTGCCTTCCACCTCGTGCTCGCCGCGCGGGCGCGCCGACGCACTGCGACAACCCGGCAGGAATTCCGGATAGGCATCGACGTCGTTCACGAGATTGAACATCTGCTCCTGGGTGTAGGGCACATCCGCGTAGCGGCGAATCTTCGAGGCCATCAAATCAACTCCACCGCACGCAGGAAGACAAACAGGATCGCGACCGGAGCAACGAAGCGCACCAGGAAGTACCAGACCTGATACAGCGCCGGGTGCTTCATACGCAGCTCGGACTGCACCGAGCGCTCGGTCATCCGCCAGCCCACGAAGATCGCGATCAGGAAGCCGCCCAGCGGCAGCAGGATGTTGGCCGTCACGTAGTCCAGCAGGTCCAGGATGCCCATGTCGAACAGGGTGTAGTCGGACCAGACGTTCAGCGACAGCAGCGCGCCAATCCCCAGGAACCAGGCCCCGATGGCGATCATCGCGGTCGCCATCACCCGGGTCAGACCCATGTTCTCGACCAGGAAGGCGACCGCCGGCTCGATGATGGAGATCGCCGAGGTCCAGGCCGCAAACACCAGCAGCACGAAGAACATGGTGCCGAAGTACAGGCCACCCGGCATGTCGGCGAACGCCAGCGGCAGAGTCACGAAGATCAGCCCCGGCCCCTGCTCCGCCGACAGTCCGGCCCCGAGCACGATGGGGAAGATCGCCAGCCCGGCCATGATCGCCACCAGGGTATCCGCCCCGACCACCGCCGCCGAGGTGCGCGCGATGGACGCCTCACTCTGCAGGTAGCTGCCGTAGATCATGATCGCGCCCATCCCGAGACTGAGCGTGAAGAAGGCCTGGCCCATCGCCAGCAGCACCGCGTTCGCCGACAGCGCGGAGAAATCGGGATACAGCAGGAACTGCAGACCGGCGAAGAACTGCCCCTCGACCATTGCATAGCCGACCATCACCACCAGCATCACGAACAGCAGTGGCATCAGGATCGTCACCGCCTTCTCCAGGCCCGACTGCACCCCGCGCGCGACCACCATCGCCGTCATCACCATGAAGATGGTGTGCCAGGCCAGCAGCGCCTCCGGGTCCGCCAGCATGTTGCCGAACATCGATTCGGAACCGTCCGCGTCCAGCCCGAGGAAGCCGCCCGTGCCCGATTTGAAGACGTACGACAGCGACCAGCCGGCCACCACGCTGTAGAAGGACAGGATCAGGAACCCGGCGAGGACCCCGATCCAGCCGATCATCCCCCAGGCGCGCGTGAGCCCCTCCTCGCGCGCCAGGGCGGACATCGTGTTGATCGGGCTCTGGCGCCCGCGCCGCCCCAGCAGGATCTCCGCCATCATCACCGGCAGGCCGATCAGCAGGATGCAGCCCAGATACACCAGCACGAAGGCCCCGCCGCCGTTCTCGCCGGCGATATAGGGGAAGCGCCAGATATTGCCGAGGCCGACGGCCGAACCGGTGGCCGCCAGGATGAAGGCCAGGCGGGTCGTCCATTGCCCGTGGATCGAGGTCGTGGCAGGCATCAGTGGCTCCTTTGTGAGCGGAGACGGAACGCGCGTGCGCGGCCATCGCGCCCGGCATCACCCGGGCCGGGTCGCAGCAACACGCCGCCGAGTCCGCCGGAATTGTGGGGCAGCGGGTCCTCAGGCTCAACTTTCACCACGGGCGAAAGCCCATCCGCACTGCTTCGACGGGCCGGCTGCAGTACACTGCGCGGGTTATGGGAAAGAAGAAGAAACAAGGCGGCGACAACTCCAGCACCATCGCGCTCAACCGCAAGGCGCGCCACGATTTCTTTATCGAGGACCGTCTGGAGGCGGGGCTGGAACTGGAAGGCTGGGAGGTCAAGTCCATGCGTGCCGGGCGCGCGCAGCTGAGCGAGGCCTACGTCCTGCTGCGCAACGGCGAGGCCTTCCTGTTCGGCGCGCACATCACCCCACTGCCGACCGCCTCCACCCATATCAACCCGGACCCGAGCCGCACCCGCAAGCTGCTGCTCCATCGCTCCGAGATCAACCGCCTGGTCGGCGCGGTGGAACGCAAGGGCTACACCCTCGTTCCGCTGGCCCTGTACTGGAAGCGCGGACGCGCCAAGCTCGAGATCGGGCTAGCCAAGGGCAAGAAGGAATACGACAAGCGCGCCGACAAGAAGGACAAGGACTGGGAACGCGAGCGGGCGCGGATCATGAAGCACAACTAACGCCGCAGCGCCCCGCCCACCATCCCCATTCCGGCTTGCGCCGGACGTCTCTGCCTCGTCTCTCGTCGTTTACGGTGGCCTCGTCCGGCCACCTGCCTGGTGGTGGCTGGCCCTGGTTCGGCATCCGGTGTTTACGTGCCTTCGGTCCGGCGCCTGCCATGTGGTGGCTGGTCCTGGTTCGCCGCTCGGTGTTTACGGTGGCTTCGGTCCACATACTGCCTGGCGCTGACTCGCCAGCGCGCCGCGAGGTACTTCTTTGCTCGTGCAAAGAAGTACCCAAGAAACACGCCCGACTGCCGCGACCCCGGCCCGCTGTGCGGGCCGGGGTTTCCCTCGCTCCGAGGCTTTTCGCGGGCGGCGCTGAACTCGCTGCGCCTACGGCTCCGCTCAGACATCCAGCGCCTTTTTCCCCGCGAAAACCCTCTCCGCTCGGCGCGACGACAACGGGGGGATCAAGGTCAAGACAACGACCATCCCGACGTTTTTGCCAGTGGAGGATGGCTAGGTCTTCGGACATCTGGGCACGCTCGGCCTTGGGCCGTTGCGTGCCGCGCCCGCAGCGCGGGCGCCGGGGGCTTTCGGACAGCCATACGCAAGCTTAGGCAGGGATGTTGGGATGCCTCCTGTTTTGACCTTCCTCCCCCGTATGGAGCCCCTCGCGGAGGGCGTGATGGGCCGGGAGAAGGCGCTGGATGTCTGAGCGAAGCCGAAGGCGTAGCGAGTTCAGCGCCGCCGGCCCAGCGCGTCCGGAGCGAGGTTCCCGGGCGGAATCCGGGTGCCCTTCTTTGGGCACTTTCTTGGGCAAGCAAGAAAGTGCCTCGGGGCGCGCTGGCGAGTCAGCGCCGGGCAGGCGGCGGACCGAAGGCACCGTAAACACCAGGCGATGAACCAGGGCCAGCCAAAGCAAGGCAGACGGCCGGACGAAGGCACTTGAGCGCCGAAGCGACGCCGGCGCCGGAAGACGACCTCAGGCGCTGGTGCGCCAGCGGCAGGCGCCGCCGGCTGCGTCGTCGAGGGTCTGCAGGAGCGCCTCGTGCGCCGCCTGCTCCTCTGGCGTCGGCTCGATCACCGGAAGCGGCTTGCCCGAACGCCGCGCCTGGACGGGCCCGGCCGCGGCGTCGCCGTCACCCACGGCATCCAGCGTCAGCGCCACCTGCCCGCCGGTCATCGCCAGGTAGACATCCGCCAGCAACTCGGCGTCGAGGAGGGCCCCGTGCAGGGTACGACCGGAGCCGTCCACCTCGTAGCGCTTGCACAGCGCATCCAGCGAGTTGCGCGCCCCGGGGTGCATGCGTCGCGCCATCACCAGCGAATCCAGCACGGCGCAGACCTCGGCGACCTCGGTCGCCGGGGCCGCATCACCCAGCAGGCGCAGCTCATGGTTGATGAAGCCGACATCGAACGGCGCGTTGTGGATGATCAGCTCCGCACCCCGGATGAAATCGACGAACTCACCGGCCACGTCGGCAAAGCGCCGCTTGTCGGCGAGAAATTCGTTGGTGATCCCGTGCACCTCGATCGCACCGGCGTCGATCTCGCGATCCGGCTGCAAGTATTCGTGCAGCTTGCGCCCGGTGGGCCGGCGGTTGTCCAGCTCCAGGCAGCCGATCTCGATGATTCGATGGCCGTCGGCGGGCTCCAGGCCCGTGGTCTCGGTATCCAGGACAATCTGGCGCATCGCGTTGCCTCTCAGTTCTCGATCGGTTCGCCGGCCAGCAGGGCGTCGATGCCCGCATTGGCCAGCTCGTCGGCGCGTTCGTTTTCCGGATGGCCGCTGTGGCCGCGCACCCAGTACCACTCGATATCGTGGCGCTGGGCCTGCGCATCCAGGGCTTCCCACAGGTCGCGGTTCTTGACCGGGGAACCGCTGGCGGACTTCCAGTTGCGCCGCTTCCAGCCTGGCATCCACTCGGTCACGCCCTGCTTGACGTACTTGGAGTCGGTGACCAGTTCCACCTTGCAGGAACGCTTCAGGGTCTCCAGCGCGCGGATGGCGGCGGTCAGTTCCATGCGGTTGTTGGTGGTCTCGGCCTCGGCGCCGTAGAGCTCGCGCTCGCGCCCGCCGAAGCGCAGGATCGCGCCCCAGCCGCCGGGTCCGGGATTGCCACGGCAGGCCCCGTCGGTATAGATGTACACACGTTCGTCAGCCATGCGTTCGGCGGGCTCCGGAATGATCGGTGCGCGAGGATACCAGCCCCGGGCGCATCGCGGGATTGGGCATCGAAAAGCGGAACCGCTGTGCCGGGCGCAGCGGCATATCCACCCGTTTGTGCGCCACAGTCAGGATCATGCTGGCCAGCGGCGGCAGGCCGCGCAGGGTCCAGGCATCCATGGTCGCCAGACGCTTTTGCCAGGCGGCCGGCAAACCCGGCGGGAGCAGGCTGAGGCTCCACTGATCGAGGACCTCCAGATCCGCGGCCTCCAGCAGTTCGCGGTACTGGCGCCGGCGCAGGCCCTCGGGGAGCGGCGAGGGCCGCACGCCGTTGCGCCCGGCGTGCTGCAGGCGATTGCCCTCCAGCAGGAACACGCGCCCCTCGGGCTCCAGCACCCGGGCCGCCTCGGCCACCACCGCGTCCAGCCGGGCGCTCTGGGCACCGGGGTGAGCGAGCACGATGCGCCGGGCGCATTCGGATTCCAGCGGCCAGGACGCCGGATCCATGCGCAGGACCGGATGCGGGGAAGCAATGCGAATCAGGGGTGCCTGGAGGGCGTCGCTCTCCTCCAGGATCGGAACCGGGGCCAGCTCCACTGCCAGGTCCCCGGGGCCCGGGTCGCCGTAGCGTCGAATGCGTTCCAGAAAGCGCTCGCGGACCCGGCGGCCCTGCGGCTGGGCGTACCAGTGCGCCAACCAGTTCAGGAACGGGTCTTGGTGATCCCCCATCTCTGGTTTATCCTCCAGCGCCATGAAACCACGCCTCCACTCGCGGCTGACCACCGCCATGACCCTGGGCCTGACGGCGATCTTCGCCTCTGCCTGTAGCCTACACGACTCCGGGCGCACGCTGGATACCTCGGCGGCGGATCAGCCCATCGTGGAACCGCGCACCACCGAGGACGTGCAGGCCGCGATGGAACGCCAGCAGCGCGACGCCGCGCAACGTGCCGCCGAGACCGACGACCTGTGGGAACGTGCGCGCCTGGGCTTCGGCTTCAACGATGCGCTGGACCACGAACGCGTGGAGCGCTACATCCAGCACTACCGCGACCACCCGCGCATTATCGAACACAGCACTCGGCGGGCGGAGCCCTTCGCCTACTTCATCCTGTCGGAGATCGAGGCGCGCGACATGCCTGCCGAGCTCCTGCTGTTACCGATCGTCGAGAGCGGCTTCGTCGCTCAGGCGACCTCGCGCAGCCGCGCGGCCGGGATCTGGCAGTTCATGCCGGCCACCGGCGACTACTTCGACCTCGCGCGCGACCACTGGTACGACGGGCGCCGCGATGTCTACAAGTCCACGCTGGCCGCGCTGGACTACCTCCAGGCCCTGCACCGCCGGTTCGACGACTGGTACCTGGCGCTGGCCGCCTACAACTACGGCCAGGGCAACATCCAGCGCGCGATCGACCGCAACGCCGCACGCGGCGAGCCCACCGACTACTGGAGCCTGGACCTGCCCGCCGAGCCCACCGCCTACATCCCGCGGCTGCTGGCCCTGCGCCACCTGTTCCTGGACCCGGACAGCCACGACATCGCCATCACGCCCATTGCCAACGAGCCGGCCCTGGAGATGATCGAACCCGGTCGCCAGGCGGACTTCTCGCTGATCGCGGAACTCGCCGACCTGGACACCGAGACCCTGAAGCAGCTCAACCCGGGCTATCACCGGCACGCCACCCACCCCGGCGGCGCGCAGCACCTGTTCGTCCCGCGCGAGGCCCTTCCGGTCCTCGAGACGGCGCTGGAGACACGCGATGACGAACCCCTGATCCGCTTCCGGGAGTACACCGTGCGGGCCGGCGACAACCTGGGCCGGATTGCCGAACGCACCGGCACCCGGGTGGCGGTGCTGCGCGACATGAACAACCTGAACGGCGACCTGATCCGCGCCGGGCAGACGCTGCGCCTGCCAGCCGGCGCCTCCAGCGAGGACACCCCCGTACAAGTCGCCGGCGACAACGGCCAGCCCGCCGAGGATTACGAAGTCCAGCCGGGTGACAGCCTGTGGCACATCAGCCAGCGCACCGGCATGTCCATCGGGGCCCTGCGCTCCGCCAACGACCTGGAGCCGGATGCCATCCTGCGACCCGGCGATACCCTGAAGGTGGTCCGCGCCGATCCCGATCGCGGCCCGGATGGCCAGCGCATCGAGTACGAGGTCCGTCCCGGCGACTCCCTGTCGACCATCGCGCGCCGCCACCAGGTCAGCATCGGCGACCTGCGCCGCTGGAACGGGCTGAACGGCGACGGCATCCGCGCCGGCGAGACCCTGACGCTGTACCTGGCCAGCGCCGAACGGGAGACGATCGCCCACGGCGACGCCTGACGCACGGCCCGCCTTCTCACGAAAAAGGCCCCGGTTCCACCCGGGGCCTTTTTCGTGAGAAGGCGGGCGGCTCATGCCACCCGCCCGTCGGCGCGGATCAGGCGGCGCGCCGACCCCCCTCGCCCGTGTCGATCACACGGTTCCAGGCCTGCATGCCGCCCACCACGTTGTACACCTCGTGGTAGCCCAGGCGCTGGAGGATGGATCCCGCTACGGTGGAGCGGTAGCCACTCCCGCAGACCACGGCGACCGGTTCGGCCTTGTCGATCCCGGGGATACCCGTGCGGGTGTCGGCCACCGGCCGGCGGACCGCGGCCTCGGCATGGCCGGCCTCGAACTCGGAGAAGGCCCGCACATCCACCAGACGCAGCCGCCCGTCCGCGACCGCGGTCTGCGCCGCCGGGGCATCCAGCTGCGCCAGAGTGGCCAGCGGCAGGCCGGCACCGGCATAGGCAGCCATGCCGCCGCGGACATACCCCTCGATATAGTCACGACCCGTGCGTACCAGGTGGCGGACCGCCTGCTCGATCACCGCCGGGTCGCCGCTGCGATCGACCAGGATGATCGGGGTGTCATCCGGCGTCACCCAGCCGGCCCAGGTGGCGAAGCCACCGTCGATACCGATCCCCAGCGACCCGGGGATATGGCCGCCGCCGAAGGCCAGCGGGTCGCGCAGGTCGATCACCGTGACCTCGCCGGCCGCCGCCCGCCGGGAAACCTCGGCCGGATCCATAGCCGTCATGCCGGGCAGTGGAATCACCGCCTTTGGCCCCTCGGAATTGATCCGCTTGTTACGCGGATAGAAGTCGGGGATCGGCGGCAGTCCGTGCAGCAACTGGTGCACGAAGGCATCCTCGTCCAGCGACGGGTCGAGGTACGGGTTGGTCCGGCGCTCGTAGCCGAGCGTGGAGACTGGCCGGCCGGCCATGCCGGCGCCACAGGCCGAGCCGGCCCCGTGACCCGGATGCACCTCGACCCCGTCGGGCAGGTCCGCCAACTTCTCGCGCACGCTGTGGAACATCTGCCGCGCCAGGGCCTGCTTGGCCTCCTCGCCGAGCAGGTCGGGACGGCCCAGCGAGCCCACGAACAGGAAATCCCCGGTGATGATCGCGATCGGATCCTCGCCGGAACGGGCCCCGTCATACACCACGAACATCAGGTGTTCCGGGGTATGCCCCGGTACGTGGCGTGTCTCGATGCGCACGTTGCCCAGCTGGACCCGGTCCCCCTCGAACAGATCCTCGTGCGGGAACTGCACCTGGAAATGCTCGCCGGCATCGTGCCCGGACAGCAGCAACCGGGCGCCGGTCTTGTCCGCGAGTTCGCGGGCACCGGAGGCGAAATCGGCGTGGATGTGGGTATCCATCACGCGGGTGATGCGATAGCCGTTGCGCTCGGCGTAATCCAGATACACATCGACGTCGCGCTGCGGATCGATCACGGCGATCTCGCCGCTGCCCTGGCAGCCGACCACGAAGGAATGCTGGGACAGGCCGGGATCGACAAAACGCTCAAATATCATGCGGACCTCCTCGCGTTGGCTTTTGCATGAATGTCTGACTGATTTGGTCAGGTATTAGCGCAAAAGTTCCTGGCCACGCGAGTCTGCGCAACGGGTGCCTCGTCCACCCGCCGGCCGAATCCACCACGAAGCCACGAAATAGGGCAAGGTCAAAGGCGCTTCACAGGAAGACAGGAAGGTCCGAAGGAATCAATGCAGCCCAAAAAACACTGAGGGCGGACCGTAGCCAGGGAGGGTCCAGCCAATCCCATCAACAGCCTTCTAACCTTCCACCCTTCCTGTCGATTGCTTTTGCCCTTGGTTTTTTCGTGTCTTGGTGGTGACTCTTGTCGGACGGCAGGAGACGATCGGCGCGGAGGGCCGCGACTCGGTTACGCGGGTGTATCGGACTCCCAGGGTTCCAGGCGGGTCGTCTCCGGGTCCAGGCCCGCGGCGCGGAAGAGCTGCTCGAAGCGGCGTTGCGGCAGGTGCAGGCGGAGCTGGATCGATCCGTCCGGCGTGGTCTGTTCGGCCTCCACGGCCTTTTCCTCGTAGAGCTGGGCTCGCAGCCGACCGGCCGCGGCCGGCAACTCGAACCAGCCCTGGATCATGGACTCGGTGAAGGTCTCGGCCAGGCGCTGTTCCAGGCGTGCCACGCCCTCGCCGGTACGGGCCGACAGCCAGAAGGCGTCATCCGCCAGGCCGAAGCGCTCGTCCGGATCCTCGGCCGGGTTCTCCAGCTGGTCGATCTTGTTGTAGACCCGCCAGCAGGGCACGTCCTCGGCGCCGATCTCCTCGAGCACCTCCTCGACCTGGCGGATGCGCGCATCGCGCTCCGGGTCGGCGGCGTCGATCACGTGCAGCAGCAGGGCCGCCTCGCGGGTCTCGGTCAGGGTCGCCTTGAATGCGGCCACCAGCTCGTGCGGCAGGTCGCGCACGAAGCCCACGGTATCGGCCAGGATCAGCGACTGGTGCGGGGCCAGGTCCAGGCGCCGCAGGGTCGGGTCCAGGGTCGCGAACAGCTGATCCGCCTGATAGACATCGGAATGGGTCAGACGATTGAACAGGGTGGACTTGCCGGCGTTGGTGTAGCCCACCAGCGAGACCGTGGGGATCTCGTTGCGCAGGCGCGCCTGGCGGCCCTGTTCGCGGGTGCGCTCGACCTTCTCGAGGCGCCGCTCGATATGCTTGATGCGACCGGCCAGCAGGCGGCGGTCGGTCTCCAGCTGGGTCTCCCCCGGGCCACGCAGGCCGATCCCGCCCTTTTGCCGCTCCAGGTGAGTCCAGCCGCGCACCAGGCGCGTGGACATGTGGCGCAGCTGCGCCAGCTCCACCTGGAGCTTGCCCTCGTGGGAACGGGCGCGCTGGGCGAAGATGTCGAGAATCAGCCCCGAGCGGTCCAGCACCCGGCACTTCAGGTGAGCCTCGAGGTTGCGTTCCTGGCTGGGCGACAGGGCGTGGTTGAAGATCACCACGTCGGCGCCGGCCGCCTCCACTGCCTCGCGGATCTCGTCGGCCTTGCCAGCCCCGACAAACAGTTTCGGGTGCGGCCGATCGCGGGAACCCCGCACCACCGCCTGGATCTCGGCCCCGGCGGAACGCACGAGCTCGTCGAACTCCTGGACCTGGGCCTCGATGTCGGGGTTGTCCCCGATGTTCAGCGCGACCAGGACGGCCGCGTTGCCAACGGCGGCCTCGCCGCCGCTCTCCGGACGCTCAAACAAGCCGGGGACCCGTCGTCATCAGGACTCGGCCTCCGCGGAGGCGGCCGCCTCGCCCTCGAGATTCATGTTCACCTGCCGGGCCGGGACGATCGTGGAGATGGCGTGCTTGTACACCATCTGCGAGACCGTACTGCGCAGCAACACCACGAACTGGTCGAAGGATTCGATCTGCCCCTGCAGCTTGATCCCGTTCACCAGGTAGATGGAGACCGGGATCCGGTCCCGGCGCAGCGCATTCAGGAAGGGTTCCTGCAACATTTGCCCTTTGGCCATCGGTGCGTTCCTTGATCGTTATTATTGGTTCGCGAGCCGCGCGAACGACTCTTTGCCGGCCCGCCGGTCGGCTTACCTGAAGCGTAGCATACCGGCTGCGGGCCGCCGTTCAACGCCCGGTCCGGCGTTATCCGGACGTCACCGCCGTGGCCGGCGCAGTACGAGCCGCGTCGATCGCCTCCAGGGCCTGCGACAGATCCGCGTGCTCCGCGTTCAGCCGCGCATGCAGCGGGAAGCGCCGCAAGCCGGTGAGCTGGCGCTTGGCCAGTTGCCGGGTCGCGGCGATGGCGCGTTCGCGAAAGGTCGCAAAGTCGTACTCCCCCGCCAGCCACTGCCAGCCCTGGCGATAGCCCACGGCCCGCTGCGACGGGTGCTCTGCGGTCAGTCCGGGCCGCCGGGTCAGGGCCATCAGTTCGTCGACGAATCCCGCCTCCAGCATCGCGTCGAAGCGCTGGGCGATCCGCGCCCGCAGGCGCTCCCGGTCCTCCGGCCACAGCGCCAGCGAAACCCAGCCGGACGGGACCTGCGCCGCCGCCCCCTGCTGGAAGCTCGACAGCGCACGCCCGGTCGCCGCGTAGACCTCCAGCGCGCGCAGGATGCGTTGCGGATCGTTCGGGTGGATGCGTGCGGCCGCGGCCGGGTCCACATGGGCCAGTTCGGCATGCAGGGCCGCGGCGCCCTCGTGCGCCAGGCGGGCACGCACGGACGCGCGCACCGTGTCCGGCACCGGCGGGATCGGGTCGAAGCCGTCCAGCAACGCGCGCAGGTAGAGCAGCGTCCCGCCCGCCAGCAGGGCGATCCGGCCGCGCGCATGGATCGCGTCGATTGCGGCGCGGGCATCGCGCGCAAAGTCGGAAGCACTGTAGGTGTCCTCCGGGTCGCGGATGTCCAGCAGGTGATGCGGGACCCGGGCCCGCTCGGCCGCGTCCGGCTTGGCGGTGCCGATATCCATGCCGCGGTAGACCAGCGCGGAATCCACACTGACGATCTCCGCGTCCAGGGCCTCGGCCAGCGACAGCGACAGCGCGGTCTTGCCACTCGCGGTGGGGCCGGCCAGCAGCACGACCGGCGGCCGGTCCCCATCCAGTCCGGCCATCAGCGCCCTCGCAGGAACAACCGGTCCAGCGCCGAGTGGTCCAGCTCCACCCAGGTCGGGCGGCCATGGTTGCACTGGCCGGAGCGCTCGGTGGCCTCCATGTCGCGCAGCAGCTGGTTCATCTCGGGCAGGGTCAGGCGCCGGCCCGAGCGCACGGAACCGTGGCAGGCGATGGTGCCCAACACCGCGTTCATCGCGCCCTCGGCCCGATGGCTGTAGCCGACGGCGGCCAGATCGGCCAGCACGTCGCGCACCAGCTGGGCGGTGTCCTGCCCGCGCAGCAGGGCGGGTGCCGCACGCAGGGTCAGGGCCTCCGGGCCGGCCCGGTCCAGTTCGAAGCCCAGCCCGGCCAGGACCTCGGCGCGTTCCTCGGCCAGTTGCGCCTCGGCCGGGGTGACCTCCAGGGTCTCCGGCACCAGCAGCGGCTGCGAGGTGACCCGCGCTCCCTCCCACTCGCGTTTGAGACGCTCGTAGGTGATGCGTTCGTGGGCGGCGTGCATGTCCACCACGATCAGGCCACGGGCGTTCTCGGCCAGGATAAAGGTCTCGGCCACCTGTCCCAGCGCGAACCCGAGCGGTGGCATGGAGTCCGCATCCGGATCCGTCGCGGATGCCGTCGTCGCGGCGACCGCCGGCTGATCGTAGGCGGCCGGTCGGGCCTCGGCCACCGCCGACGCCCCGCGGAATTCGGCCCAGGCGGCACCAAAGCCCGGGTCACGCCCGGCCGGCTCCGGTCGTGGTTCGCGGTGCGGCGCGTACCCGCCGCCGGCGCCGGGCACGCCGAGCCCGGAAAGCGGGCGATCGGCCTGTGGCGGGCGGGGCATCGCGTCGCCCGCGAAGGCTGGCGCGTCCCGCGGCTCGGGCACCGCGGCGGCATGCCCGGCGTCACCCGGGCGCAGGGCCGCCAGCGCCTTGTGCAGGCTATGGAAGATGAAGTCGTGAACCATGCGCGACTCGCGAAAGCGCACCTCCTGCTTGGTGGGATGCGCGTTCACGTCCACCTGGGTCGGGTCCAGTTCCAGGTCCAGCACGAACATCGGGTGGCGCCCGTGATAGAGCACATCCTGGTAGGCCTTGCGCACGGCCGCGGCCAGCACGCGATCGCGGATCGCGCGGCCGTTGACGAAGAAGAACTGCTGGTCGGGCTGGGCCCGGGACTGGGTCGGCGAACCGAGCCAGCCGGACAGCGCCAGCCCGGCGCGCTGCTCGTCCACCGGCGTCGCATGTTCGAGAAAGGCATCGCCCAGCAGGGCGCGCACCCGTTCGGCGGGCTCTTCGGTGGCCGGCAGGTCCAGGGTCACGCGATCATTGTGGCGCAGACTGAAGGCCACCTCGGGGCAGGCGACCGCCTGGGTCCGGATCACGTTCTCGCAGTGGTTGTATTCGGTGCGCTCGGTGCGCACGAACTTGCGCCGCGCGGGGACGTTGAAGAACAGATCGCGCACCTCGACCGTCGTGCCCACCGGGTGCGACGCCGGGGCGGCCTCGCGGAAGACATCGGAGCCGTCCCCGGTCAGGCGCCAGCCGTTGCGCTCGCCGTCGACCATGGAGGTCATCGAGAGCCGCGAGACGGAGGCGATGGACGGCAGGGCCTCGCCACGAAAGCCCAGGGTGTGCAGGGCCTCGAGGTCGTCCATGGAGGCGATCTTGCTGGTGGCGTGGCGCGACAGGGCGAGCGGCATCTCGTCGCGATAGATCCCGCTGCCGTTGTCGCTGATCTGGATCAGCCGCACCCCGCCCTGCTCCAGGCGCACGTCGACCCGCGTGGCACCGGCATCCAGGGCGTTCTCCAGCAGTTCCTTGACCACCGAGGCCGGGCGCTCGATCACCTCGCCGGCGGCGATCTGATTAATCAGTTGTTCGGAGAGCTTTGCGATCGCCACGGGCGACACCTGGGGACACGAAACCGGGTGCCTAGCGTAACCGGGGCGGCGCCGGAGTGCCTAGCCACTCATCAGGGCATCGCCACAAGACGTGACGGGGTGCCCGGGACGGCCGAGAGACAAAACGGGTGCAAGTACCAGCGCTGCTGCTTCGCTCGCTCAGGAACTCACGAGTCGCGCGGGATCTGCAGGATCTGGCCGGCGTAGATGCGGTCGTCGCGCACGTTGTTGGCCGAGCGCAGGTCCGCCAGCGACAGGCTGTAGCGGTCGGCAATGCCCGAGAGCGTCTCGCCCGGGCGGATGATGTGCTGGTCCGGCTGCCCATCGGCGATCAGGGTGCCGGGACGGGCATGGGTCGAGAAGTACGACCGCAACCCGGTCAGCAGGGCATCCGCCAGCGAGTTCTGGAAACTGGCAGTGCGCAGCTTGCGCTCCTCGGAGGGGTTGGAGATGAACGCGGCCTCGACCAGGATCGACGGCACATCCGGCGAACGCAGCACCGCGAAGTTGGCCCGCTCCACCTGCGGCTTGCGCACCTTGCCCACCCGGTGCAGCTCCGAGATCATCCGCTCGGCCAGGGTGTTGCTCGCCTCCAGGCTGCCGCTCTGGGCCAGATCCAGCAGTACATTGGCCAGGGAATCGTCCTTGCCGTTGATAGGCACTCCGCCCAGACTCAGGTCCGCCTGGTTCTCGCGCTGGGCGAGGAAACGCGCCGCCTCGCTGGAGGCCCCGCGCTCGGACAGCATGTACACCGACGACCCCTGCACGCTGCGGTTGGCGATCGCATCGGCATGGATGGACACGAAGACGTCGGCATCCGCCTTGCGCGCGCGCTCGATGCGCTCGCGCAGGGGCAGGAAGTAATCGCCACTGCGGATCATCACCGCCTGCATGCCGCGCTCGTTGTTCACGCGTTCCGCCAGGCGCTTCGAGATCTGCAGCACCACGTCCTTCTCGCGGGTGCCGGCCGGACCGATCGCACCCGGATCGTGCCCGCCGTGGCCGGCATCGATCGCCACCACCACGTCGCGCAGGTTCTCCTGCGAGCGCCCGCGCCGGGATCCGTTGTTCTCCGCCGCGCGCGGGGCCGCGGGCGCCTCGCCGGCCGTCAGGTCCAGCACCAGGCGGTGCGGGGCGCCCTGCGCCGGCATCAGCACAAAGCTGCGCGGCTCCACCGCCTGGCGCAGGTCAAAGACCACGCGCAGGTCCGAGCCGTTACGGGCGGCATGGCGCACCGCCTTGATCGCCGAGCGCGGGTGATCGCTAACCGAAAGGTCTTCCAGGGCTCGTGCGTTCTCCAGATCCACCACCAGGCGTTCCGGGGACTGCAGGCGGAACATGGAGTAGTCGGCCTCGCCGTCCATGTCGAAGACCAGGCGCGTGGTGTCGCCGTCTACCGACATGCGCACCCGCTGGACAGCGGTCCGGGCCAGGGCCGGCAACGGCAACCCGACCAGCCCCAGGGCAGTCATGGCGCGCAGCAGCTGGCGGCGGCGCAGATCCGGCGATGTTGGTTGGCCCACGGCGATTCCCTTTGTAATCAGGGGTTCTGACTACATTGTGGACGCTTTTTCTGGAAAAGCAATAGCGGTTTTCGTTCTTTATGAGCGAGATATCGCGCATTGTGCGCGTGACAGACCAACTCCCGGGGCCGCAGCCGGCTATTGTTCGAGTCCCTCGCGGTCACGCAAGACCTGACGATAGGCCGCCGCCAGCGGCCCCTCCAGCCGGAGTTCGCGTCCGTCTTCACCATCCGCCCGGTGCGCCAGGCGCACGACCAGATCCGGTGCCGGGAGCCAGCCGGCGCCGCGTTCCGGCCATTCGACCAGCCACAGCGCATTGCCCCCGAAGGCCTCGCGCACCCCGAGATATTCGAGCTCCTCCGGATCGCCCAGGCGGTAGAGGTCGAAGTGCAGGACCTCACGATCCGCCAGCGCGTAGGGCTCCACCAGGGTATAGGTCGGGCTGCGCACCGCCCCCTCGTGTCCGAGGCGGTGCAGCAGGCCGCGAACCCAGGTGGTCTTGCCCGCACCGAGGTCGCCCTCGAGAAACACGATATGAGGTGTACCCAGCGCCGCCAGGGCCGCTCCGGCCGCCTCGGTTCTTTCCTGGTTCGCGAGTACCAGCGCCGCCTCCGTCATGCATCACCCCCGGCCGCGGCCGGCAGGGCATCGGCCAGGTCGCCGGCCAGCATCCCGCGCGCCCCGCCCAGGCGATCACGCGCCACGCAGGCCGCGGCGCAGTGCCAGGCGGCCCCGGCCTCGGCGGCCGTACGCGCATCCGCGCCCTGCCCCCGCAGCGCCGCAATAATGCCGGTCAGCACATCACCACTGCCGGCGGTGGCCATGCCGGGGTGACCGCCGGTCACGCAGGTCAGCAATCCCGCCTCCGGCCCGGCAACCAGGGTCCCGGCCCCCTTCAGCAGCACCACCCCGCCGAGGCGGCCGGCCAGGTCGCGCACCTGCCCGGGGCGGTCGGCCTCGATGGCCCCCGCGTCCGTGCCCTGCAGCCGGGCGGCCTCGCCGGGATGCGGCGTCAGGATCCAGCCCTCGCCCCGACGCGGGGCCTCGGCGAGGAGATTCAGGGCATCGGCATCCACAACCCGCGCCAATTCGGCGTCGGCCACGGCCAGCCACATCCCGCGCCCCCACGCGTCCTGCCCCAGCCCCGGTCCCACCACGACGACATCGACCCACCGCATCAGCGCCTGCAATTCGCCGGTATCCCGGATGCCCTGCACCATCAGCTCGGGACGTTCCAGATTGGCCCAGGCGGCATGATCGGGGTGGGTGGCCAGGGTCACGCGACCGGCCCCGGCCCGCAGGGCCGCCGTGGCCGCCAGTCGCGCCGCGCCGGAGTAGCCCGGTGCACCACCCACAACCAGCACGTGCCCGCAATCACCCTTGTGCACCCCTGGCCTGCGCGCGGGCAGGTACTCGCGCCAGTTCGCCGGCCCAAGGTGGCGCGCGACGGGCGCGATGCCCTCGGCCACCGTGCCGGGCAGATCCAGCCGGGCCACCTCGACCTCCCCGGCACAGTCCACGGCGGCGCCGGTGTGCAGCCCCAGCTTGTCCGCGATCATGGTCAGGGTGCGCTCGGCGCGCACGGCCTGCCCGAGCACCCGCCCGGTGTCGATGTCCACGCCCGACGGGACGTCGGCCGCCAGCACCGGAGCGCCACTCGCGTTCAGCTGTTCGATCAGCGCGCCATAGGCATCGGTCAGCGGCCGCTCCAGACCGATGCCGAACAGGCAGTCCACCCACAGGTCCGCGGCGGCCGGATCGAAGTCCTCCAGGGCGTGGACCTCGCCACCGCCCTCCCGCCAGCGGGCATGGGCACGGCGGCCGTCGGACTCCGGGCGCGCCCGCGAGGGCCCGCCGTGGACCCGGACCTCCAGCCCTGCCTCGGCCGCCAGCCGCGCGAGCACGTAGCCATCCCCGCCGTTGTTGCCGGGTCCGCAGAGGATGCCGATGCGCCGGGCCTGCGGCCACTCGCGGCGCACCACCGCCAGCAGGGCCTGCCCGGCCCGCTCCATCAGCTCGCCCGGCGCCATCCCGGGCAGGGCCAGGCCGGCGGCATCCAGGGCGCGCATGCCCGCATTGTCGAACAGTGCGCTGGTCAATCCTTGTGGGTCGGGTTCATGATTCACGCCATTACCTCCGTCGCGGAAGCCAAATCGTGCCTCAGCGCCTCGATCCACGCCAATGCAGCGAGCTTGCCGATCGCATCCGCGACTGGGGACGCGAGCTCGGCTTCCAGGCTGTGCGCATTGCTCCCGCCGAGGTGCCCGAGGCGGACCGCCGGCACCTGGACGACTGGCTCGCACAGGGCTCGCATGGCGAGATGGGCTGGATGGCCGAGCGCGCAGCCCTGCGCCATGACCCGGACGCGCTGGTGCCCGGGGTGCAGCGCATCATCAGCGTGCGCATGGATTACTTCCCGCCGGCCACCCGACGCCCGGCCATCCAGTTAAGCGAGGGTGGCCGTGCCTATGTCTCGCGCTACGCCCTGGGCCGCGACTATCACAAGCTGCTGCGCAAGCGCCTGACCACCCTCGCGCACCGGATCGAGGCCGAGGCCGGGCCGTTCGGCTACCGCGCCTTTACCGACAGCGCCCCCATCCTGGAAAAGGCCCTGGCCGCCCGCGCGGGGCTCGGCTGGATCGGCAAGAACACCAACCTGCTGGCGCGCGAGAGCGGCTCCTGGTTCTTTCTCGGGGAACTGTTTACCGATCTGCCGCTGCCGGTCGACGAGCCGGCGGGCGAGCACTGCGGCCAGTGCACCGCCTGCCTGGAGGTCTGCCCCACGCAGGCCTTCCGCGGCCCGTATGACCTGGACGCCCGACGCTGCATCTCCTACCTGACCATCGAGCTGAAAGGCTCCATCCCCGAGGACCTGCGCCCGCTGATCGGCAACCGCATCTACGGCTGCGACGACTGCCAGCTGGTGTGCCCGTGGAACCGCTTCGCCGAGGTCTCGGCCGAACCCGACTTCATCGCCCGCCACGGGCTGGATGCGGCGAGTCTGGTCGAACTGTTCGCCTGGGACGAGGCGACCTTCCTCGCGCGTACCGAGGGCATGGCGATCCGCCGCATCGGGCACACACAGTGGCTGCGCAACATTGCCGTGGCACTGGGTAACGGCCCGACGACACCGGAGGCAGAGGCCGCGCTCGCCGCGCGCGCCGATCACCCGTCGGAACAAGTGCGCGAACACGTCGCCTGGGCCCGGGCACGGCTGCGCAACCGCAACCACGAGGCACCCTCGTCCGCGGAGACTCTTTCCCGGCTCACCCAGGCGCCCGCATAGGACGGCCGGCGCAGGTTGCCAGCACCGGCACGACCGGCGACACTCGAGGGCCAGGACACGCCCGACGGCCCCGCCCGAAGAAAGGATCCACCCCGCCGCCATGCCCGACCACCCGGACAGCACGCGTTACCAGCGGATCTTTGAACAGGCGCCCGAGGCCCACCTGGTCCTGGACCGCCAGGGCGGGATCGTCGCGGCCAACCACGCCGCCTGCGACCTGCTGGGCTATTCCCGGGCCGAGCTGACCGGCGGCGTGCACATCACCGACCTGGACCTGGGGGCCACCCAGGAGGACGTGGATCAGGCCCATTCGGACCCCAACCGCCTCCCCGCTCATTTCGAGAGCCGCTACCGCCGGCGCGACGGCAGCGCGTTTCCGGCCGAAGTCCACATCAACGCGATCCACACCGACGGCGAGATCGAGGTCTTCTCGACGGTGCGCGACATCACCCGCGAACGCCAGTCGGAACAGGCCCTCAAGCGCCTCGAGACCCAGCTGGGCGCGACCATCCGCCATGCCCCGCTGATCCTGTTCGCACTGGACGCCGACGGCCGCTTCACGCTTTCCGAAGGCGCCGGCCTCCGGGTTCTGGGACTCGAGCCGGGCGAGGTCCTCGACCGCGACGCCCGGGAAGTCTACGCCGACCAGCCCGCCGTTCTCGCCGCCGTGGAGCGCGCACTGCGGGGCGAGACCTTCGACGACGAGGTCCGTATCGGTGACATCCACCTGCGCGTCTCCTGGATGCCGTTGCCCGACGAGGAATCCAGGCGCCCCGGCGTCCTCGGCGTCGCCTGGGACATCACCTCGCTGCGGGCCGCCGAGGCGGCCACCGGGGCCGAACGCGACCGCCTGCTGACCACCCTGCAATCCATCAGCGACGCCGTCATCACCGCGGACACCCACGGCCGCCTGACCTACCTCAACCCCGCGGCCCAGACCCTGCTGGGGACGGACGCCACCCACGCCCAGGGCCTGCGGGTGGATGAACTCCTGGAACTGGAAGACACCCGCACCGGAACCAGCGTGGCCCACCCGCTGGAACAGTGCCTGAAGCTCGGGGCCACCACGGAGTCGCCCGAGCGCATCCTGCATCGCGCCGACGGCGGGGTGCGCGTGGTGCGCATGCTTGCCTCGCCGCTGCAGCGCCCGGACCAGGCGGCCCAGGGCGCAGTCATCGTGCTGCACGACCATACCGAACTGTGGCAGATGACCCAGCAACTCAATCACCAGGCCAGCCACGATGACCTGACCGGACTGTGCAACCGCCGCGAATTCGAACGGCGCCTGCAGGAGGCCCTGCATACTCTGGAGGAGGGCGAGACACCCCACACCGTGTTCTACATGGACCTCGACCAGTTCAAGATCATCAACGACACCTGCGGCCACCAGGCCGGCGACGAACTCCTGCGCGAGCTCTCCGAACGCCTGCTGCACCTGATCCGCCAGAACGACACCCTCGCGCGGCTGGGCGGGGACGAATTCGGCGTGCTGCTTTGCCACTGCCCGCTGGAGCGCGCGGAGGCGATCGCGCAGCGGATGCTGGAGACCGTCCAGTCCCTGCGTTTCGCCTGGGAAGGCCGGCGTTTCGACGTCGGCGTCAGCATCGGGCTGGTGCCGGTCACGGGCCCGGAGCAGACCCTCCCGGATATCCTCAGCCAGGCCGACTCCGCCTGTTATGCCGCCAAGGAGGAGGGGCGCAACCGGATCTACGTCTGGCAGCCCACCGACCAGGGCCTGCGCCGCCGGCGCGGGGAGATGGAATGGGTCGGGCGCATCCGTTCAGCCCTGGACGAAGGGCGCTTCTCGCTGTTCGGGCAGGCCGTCCACCCGCTGGGCCCGACCGACCCGGACCTGGCCCATATCGAGGTCCTGATGCGCCTGCGCGACGAGGACGACCGGCTGATCCCGCCGGGCAACTTCATCCCGGCCGCGGAGCGCTACCACCTGATGCCGGACATCGACCGCCACATCATTGACAGCGCCTTCGCGCTGCTGGCGCAGCATCGCGCGGCGCGCGAGGCCACGAGCCGATGCGAACCGACGCTCGCGATCAACCTCTCCGGCCAGTCGCTGGCCCAGGAGAGCATGCTCGAGTTCGTGACCGAACGCCTGCAGCACTATGCGATCCCGCCACGCTGCATCATCTTCGAGATCACCGAGACCGCGGCCATCAGCCACCACGAACGCGCCCAGAGCCTGATCCGCACCCTGCGCTACATGGGCTGCCGCTTCTCGCTGGACGACTTCGGCAGCGGGCTGTCGTCGTTCGGCTACCTGAAGACCCTGCCGGTGGACTTCATCAAGATCGACGGCAGCTTCGTGCGCGACATCGCCCACAACGCGGTGGACTCGGCCATGGTCACGGCCATCCACCGCGTGGGTCACGTGCTTGGCCTGCGCACCATCGCCGAGTGCGTGGAGTCCGAAGCCACCATGGAGCGCCTGCGCGAGATCGGGCTGGACTTCGTGCAGGGCTTCTACCTCTCGGAACCCGCCCCGCTGGAACAACACCTGGAACCCGCCGGCGACACCGCCCGCTGAAACGGCCCTGCATTTCTGAGTGTTTTCCTTGGTTTTTGCCGGCGCTTTCGCGACTGGAACCGCGACTTGCTAGCGTGATGGCAAACCAGAAACGGAAAACCACGCACCCATGCCGTATTCGGAAGAACGCATCACCTCCACCCGGCGCTGGTCGGACAAGACCTTCAGCTTCACCACCACGCGGCCGGAGGGGCTGGAATTCAAGAACGGGCAGTTCGTGACTCTGGGGCTGCGCCCCGAGGGCAAGCTGATCCCGCGCGCCTACTCGATCGTCTCCGAACCCGAGGCCGAGGAACTGGAGTTCCTGAGCATCCACGTGCCGGACGGCGCGCTGACCAGCCGCCTGGCCCAGGCCGGGCCGGGTGATTCGATCTGGATCAATAGTAAGGTCACCGGCTCGCTCACCTTCGACTACGTGCAGCCGGGCCGCACGCTGTACATGCTGGCCACGGGCACCGGCCTGGCCCCGTTCATCTCGCTGATCCGCAGCCCCGAGCTGTTCGAACACTTCGACAACGCAGTGCTGGTGCACAGCGTGCGTACGGTGGAAGAACTGGCCTACCGCCAGGAGATCGAGTCGTTGATCAGCGACCGCCTGCGCTACGTGCCCACCGTGACCCGCGAGAACCACGACTTCGCCTGCCCGATCGCCCAGCAGCCGTACGACAACAACCAGCGCGGCGCCGACATGTTCCGCTCCGGCGAACTGAGTCGTATCCTCGACCTGCCCCCGGCGGACCCGGAACAGGATCGCGTGATGCTGTGCGGCAACCCGGCGATGAACCGCGAGATGAGCGAGTGGCTCACCGAGCACGGCTGGACCCAGACCAACTACAAGGGGGTCGGGACCTTCACCGTCGAGCAGGCCTTCGTGACCACGATGTCCGACTCGGACGACTGACTCCGGTCAGGCCCCGCCCAGCAGGATCCAGCGGGCGGCATTGATCCGCTGCAAGGTTGCGGTGTCGCCGCCCCGGTCGGGGTGGTGGCGCTGCGCCATGCGGCGGTACTGCCGCTGGATGGCAGCGGCATCCACCGGGTCCGCCAGCTCCAGCACTGCCAGGGCCTGCTCGCGCTTCTGGTCGCGCCCCAGACGCATCCAGAATTCACCCAGCAGCGTCTCCACCGCCGCGGCGTCCATGCTGTCCAAACGATCCAGATCCAGGTAATAGGCCCGCAGCGGATCCTGCAAGGCCGGCATAGCGCCGCCCCAGGCCCCACTGGACCCGGGCGTGTGCGGCATCGACTCGATGCCGATATCCAGGCAGTGAATGCGCAACCACTCGCCCTCGCCGGCCAGGCGGTCGCGCAGCCGGTACAGGCAGTGGAACAAAAGGAAGTGCGTCTGGAACAGGCTCAGAGGCTCCTGCAGACGCGCCCCGGCGAAGGGCTCGATCCCCGCCTCCCGCAACTGCGCGATCAGCGTGTGCTCGGTCATCCCCGACGACCGTGCTCGCAGATACTCCAGCACCCGCTCCAGCAGCGCCGCATCTACCGGCGACCCGGCCGTGCCGCCGGCCTCGCTCATGTCCCGGGAAATGCCCCGTCGACATAGACCCAGCACCCTGCCTCGCGGCGAAAGCGGCTACGCTCGTGCAGGCGCACACCCTGTCCTCGCACTCGGGATCGCGCCACGAATTCCACATACCCCTCGGCATCATCCGCCCCGCCCGCCTCCGTCGCGCGGATCGAAAGCCCCAGCCAGCGCTGATCGGGGTCCAGCGCCAGCGACGCCGGCCGCGTCTCCGGCGCCCAGGTCGCCAGCAAGTAGTCCTCGCGCCCTTCGACAAAGGCCGTGTAGCGCGAGCGCATCAGGGCCTCCGCCGTCGGGGCCGGGGTCGTGCCATCGAGGTACAGGCCGCAGCAGGCCGCCCGTGCCTGGCCGGACCTGCAGGCGCACGCATCACGCTTTTTCTGGCTGGACTTGCCCAAACTGAACCTTCCGTCTTCTGGGGACCAACCAGAATGCCCGACCCGCTGGCCCGGGTGAACCCTTGTTTCCGGGCTGGTCTTTCCACCGCGAAGCCGGTAGCGTGCGAAGCACGATCCCGGAGGGAACAATGGCCAACATCCTCATCATGGGCTGCGGCGATCTTGGCTGCGCGGTCGGAGACCGCCTCGCCGCCGACGGCCACGACGTCTGGGGCCTGCGCCGGCGGCCGGAGCAAATCCCCGAACCCATCCAGCCCCTGGCCGGCAACTTCTCGGTGGCGGATGGCCTGCCAGAACTGCCGCCGGCGCTCGACACCGTCTACTTCATCGCCACCCCGGGCGAGTTCACCGAGGCCGCGTACCGCCGCGCCTATATCGACGGCCTGCGCAACACCCTGGCCGCCCTGGTGCGCGCGCAGCAACAGCCGCGGCGCATCGTGTTCGTCTCCAGCACCTCGGTCTTCGGGGCCGACGACGGGCGCTGGGTCGACGAGGACAGCCCCACGGAGCCGACCCGCTTCTCCGGGCGCTGCCTGCGCGAGGCCGAACAGCTGCTGGCCGACAGCCCCTTCCCCGGCGTGGTGGTGCGCTTTGGCGGGATCTACGGCCCGGGGCGCGAATACCATCTGCGCAAGGTACGCGAGGGCATTCGCGGCCAGCACGAGGCGCCGGTCTGGACCAACCGCATCCACCGCGATGACTGCGTGGGCCTGCTGACCCATCTGTTCCAGCTGGACGATCCCGAGCCGCTTTATCTGGGTGTGGATGACGAACCCGCCCTGCGCCACGATCTGCTGGCCTGGCTGGCGCAGGCGATGGAGATCGATCCGCCGGGGGCGCCGCCGATGCCGGAGGGCGCGGTCTCCGGCAAGCGCTGTCGCAACGCGCGCCTGCATGCGAGTGGCTATCGCCTGCAGTATCCCGACTACCGCGTCGGCTACCGCGCCCTGCTCGACCAGCTCGCCATCACCTGAGCCGCCTCCTCGCCACGCAATGGCTCGGGCGTATTCATCCTCTCGTGTTTACGTTGCCTTCGGGACGCCGCCTGCCTTGTTCGGGCTGGCCCCGGTTCGTCGTCCGGTGTTTACGGTGCCTCCGGTCCGCCGCCTGCCATGCGCTGACTCGCCAGCGCGCCGCGAGATACTTTCTTGCTTGCCCAAGAAAGTACCCAAAGAAGGGCACCCGGATTCCGCCCGGGAACCTTGCTCCAGGGCCCTCGGGCCGGCGGCGCTGAACTCGCTACGCTGCGCTCCGCTCAGACATCCAGCGCCCCGAATTTGTATAAAACGGGCCGGCCCGAGAACCCTTCCGCAAGGGGCTCCATACGGGAGGCGAAGGTCAAAACAGCAGGTATTCCGGCCCCGTGGCATAACAATAGGCACAGCAGCCCGAACGCCCTCGGCGCCCGCTGCGCGGGCGCGGCACGCCATGGCCGCAGGCCGAGCGTGCCGAAGATGCCGGAACAGCCTGCCTCCAGCCAATGGCGCAGACCTCCTGATCGCCGTTGTCTTGACCTGCCTCCCCGTTGTCGTCGCGCCGAGTGGAGAGGGTTTTCGCGGGAGACAAGGCGCTGGATGTCTGAGCGGAGCGCAGCGTAGCGAGTTCAGCGCCGCCCGCGAAAAGTCTCGGAGCGAGGGAAACCCCGGCCCGCACAGCGGGCCGGGGTCGCGGCAGTCGGGCGTGTTTCTTGGGTACTTCTTTGCACGAGCAAAGAAGTACCTCGCGGCGCGCTCGCGAGTGAGCGCCTGGCAGGCGGCGGACCGGAGCCACCGTAAACACCCTGCGACGAACCAGGCCCAGTCACAGCGAGGCAGGCGGTGCCCCGACAGCAGCGCAACCACCAGAGGACCAGCCGGGGCCCGCATACGCGGGAGGCCACGACCAACGGCGGATGCCCCGGGCGGCGCGCGCGCCGCGCCGTTATAATGCGCGGCTTTCCCCCATTCCGACCCGAGCGCGCCCGCGATCATGGACAAGAGCTTCGACCCCAAGAGCATCGAGCAGACCCAGTACGAACGCTGGGAGGCCGCGAACATCTTCGCGCCGCCGGCCACGGGCGAGGCCAACTACTGCATCCTGCTGCCGCCGCCAAACGTCACCGGCACGCTGCACATGGGGCATGCCTTCCAGCACACCCTGATGGATACCCTGATCCGCTACCGCCGCATGCACGGCGACCGCACCCTGTGGCAGGGCGGCACCGACCACGCCGGGATCGCCACCCAGATGGTGGTCGAGCGCCAGCTGGGCGCCGACGGCAAGAGCCGCCACGACCTCGGGCGCGAGCAGTTCCTCGAGGCGGTCTGGGACTGGAAGGGCCAGTCCGGCGGCACCATTACCCGCCAGATGCGCCGGTTGGGCGATTCGGTGGACTGGTCGCGCGAGCGCTTCACCATGGACGATGGCCTGTCCCACGCGGTGCGCGAGGTCTTCGTACGCCTGCATGACGAGGGCCTGATCTATCGCGGCAAGCGCCTGGTCAACTGGGACCCGGTGCTGCACACCGCGCTGTCCGATCTCGAGGTGCTGTCGGAGGAAGAGGCCGGCCACCTGTGGCACTTCCGCTATCCGCTGGCCGACGGCTCCGGCCACCTGACCGTGGCCACTACACGCCCGGAAACCATGCTGGGCGACACCGCCGTCGCAGTGCATCCGGAGGACGAGCGCTACCAGCACCTGATCGGCAAGACGATCCGGCTGCCGCTGGTCGGGCGCGAGATCCCGATCATCGCCGACGACTATGTCGAGGCCGAGTTCGGCTCCGGCTGTGTGAAGATCACCCCGGCGCACGACTTTAACGACTACGCGATGGGGCAGCGCCACGACCTGCCGGTGATCAACATCCTGACCATCGACGCCTGTCTGAACGAGAACGTCCCCGAGGCCTACCAGGGCCTGGATCGCTATGAGGCGCGCAAGCGCGTGGTCGCGGATCTCGAGGCCGAGGGCCTGCTGGAGAAGATCAACGACCACAAGCTGATGGTCCCGCGCGGCGACCGCTCCGGCACCGTGGTCGAGCCCTACCTGACCGACCAGTGGTACGTGAAGGCCGGCCCGCTGGCCGAACCGGCGATCAAGGCGGTGGAGGACGGCCGCATCCGCTTCGTGCCGGAGAACTGGTCGAAGACCTACTTCGAGTGGATGCGCAACATCGAGGACTGGTGCATCTCGCGCCAGATCTGGTGGGGCCACCGCATCCCGGCCTGGTACGACAATGATGGCAACGTGTACGTCGGGCGCTCCGAGACCGAGGTGCGCGAAAAGCACGGCCTGGGCGCCGAGGTGGCGCTGGAACAGGACGAGGACGTGCTGGACACCTGGTTCAGCTCGGCGCTATGGCCGTTCTCCACGCTCGGCTGGCCGGAGCAGACGCAGGAGCTGAAGGACTTCTACCCGACCAGCGTGCTGGTCACCGGCTTCGACATCATCTTCTTCTGGGTCGCCCGCATGATCATGATGGGCGAACACTTCATGGGGGATGTGCCCTTCCGCGAGGTCTACGTCACCGGCCTGATCCGCGACTCGGAAGGCCAGAAGATGTCCAAGTCCAAGGGCAACGTGATCGACCCGATCGACCTCATCGACGGCATCAGCGCCGACGATCTGGTGGCCAAGCGCACCCGCGGCCTGATGCAGCCGCAGATGGCGAAGAAGATCGAGAAGACCACACGCAAGGCCTTCCCCGACGGCTTCCCCGCCTTCGGCACCGATGCCCTGCGCTTCACCCTGGCGGCACTCGCCACCACCGGGCGCGACATCAAGTTCGACCTCGGCCGCATCGAGGGCTACCGCAATTTCTGCAACAAGCTGTGGAACGCCTCGCGCTTCGTGCTGATGAACGTCGAGGGCCACGACTGCTCGGCCGCGGCCGATACCGCGGAGCACCGCACGCTGGCCGACCGCTGGATCCTTGACCGTCTGGCCGCCACCGCCGCGACCGCCACGCAGCAACTGGATGCGTACCGTTTCGACCTCGCCGCGCAGACGCTCTACGAGTTCACCTGGCACGACTACTGCGACTGGTACCTGGAGCTGACCAAGCCGGTCCTGAACGACGAGGCCACGCCGGAGGCGGTCAAGCGCGCCACGCGCAACACGCTGGTGACCGTGCTCGAGGCCCTGCTGCGCCTGCTGCACCCGGTGATGCCGTTCATCACCGAGGCGATCTGGACCAATGTGAAGCCGCACGCCGGCATTGGCGACGACACCGAGTTCCTGGTGCAGCGCCCCTGGCCGGCGCGCGACGGCTTCCCGCGTGACGCGACCGCCACGGCCGAGCTCGACTGGGTGAAGGACTTCATCACCGGGCTGCGCCGCATCCGCGCGGAGATGGACATCGCCCCGGGCAAACCGCTGCCGGTGCTGGTGAAGAACTGGAACGACGCCGACCAGGAGCGCTATGCGCGCCACCGCGGCCTGCTGGAGTTCCTCGCCAAGCCCGAGAGCGTCACCTGGCTGAACGCCGCCGACGAGGCGCCGGAATCCGCGATGGCCTTGGTCGACGACATGCAGCTGCTGATCCCGCTGGCCGGCCTGATCGACAAGGATGCCGAGCTGGCACGCCTGGACAAGGAGATCGCCAAGCTCGACAAGAACCTCGAGCAGAGCGAGAAGCGGCTTTCCAACGCGAGCTTCGTCGACCGGGCCCCGGCCGAGGTGGTGCAGAAGGAGCGCGACCGCGTCGCCGAGATGCACGCCACCCGCGACCAGCTCGCCGCCCAGCGCGAACGCATCCGCGCGATGTAAGGGCCTGTCACCACAGGGCGCGCGGAAAAGACCCAAAAAGCATTTACAGGAAGATGGGAAGACAGGAAGGGTTGGGTGTCGAGTCTGACTGAGCGCCGGGCTATGCCCAAGGCGGTTTCCTCCGGTCAGCGCCCATCAATCCCTGTTTATCTTCCGATCTTCGCGTCTTCCTGTTGATCGCCTTTGACCTTCGGCGCCACTTCAGGTGCTTTGAGGTGAGCAATCAGCTGATGCGTTCGAGCATGCCGCGGTGGCGGATCAGGCGGGCGAAGCCCCGGCCCACGTGATACCAGTGGAGCATCCAGGCCTCCCGCGCCAGCCGGGCCGCCGATACCCGCGAGCCCAGCTCGGCCGGACAGGGGCAGACGTGCAACCCCATGCCACGTGCCATCGCCGCCGACCGGGCGAGATGGAAACGGCTGGTAATCAGCACCAGCGGCTCGTCGTCATGCGGCTCCCGTGCCAGCAGGTCGCGCGCGTTGCGCAGGTTCTCCAGGGTGTGCCGGGAGGCATCCTCCGTCTGGATGCGCTCGGAGGCAATGCCGCGGCGGCGCAGAAATGCAGCACCTGCGGCGGCCTCGGTCGGACCCTCCGGGGACGTCTGCCCGCCCAGCACGAGGATCCGGGCCTCGGGGTTGCGCCGCGCCAGACGCGCCGCGCGCAACAGACGCAGGCGGTACCCCGGACCCGGCACCCCGGCCTCCAGTTGCTGCCCCAGCACGAGGATGCAGCGGCCCCTTCCGGGGCAGCGAAGCCGTCGCGACCAGCGCAGGGCATGGGTCCACAGCAGCAGCCAGGACAGGCCGCCGGTCGCCAGGATCAGCAGATTGGAAAGCGCGAAGGTGGCCAGGCCATCCGGGCCGATGCGCCGAAGTCCTACCCGCGTCGTTCCCATGGCGGCCGAGTCAGGCCTCGTCTTCGGGCGTCGTGCCGCCGGTGAAATGCAGCCGCGCGTTGCGCCGGCGCCGCGCCCAGAAGCCCAGGGCGCGCGGCAGGTTCAGTGCCATCTGGGTGTAGTAGACCGCCTTGAAGGCGCGCAGTGACCACTGTACCCGGGTGTTGCGATAGACATCGCCGGCGAGCAGGGAGATCACCGCCTGCTCCATGCCCAGGGTGTTGCGCGGCCCCATGAACAGCTTGCGCATCACCGGGCTGTTGAAGCGGTAGATCAGCCAGGAGAAGCGGCGCACGCCACGGCGCACATCGCGCTCGAAGGCGCGCAGGTAGCGACCGGCACGCGCCGGGTGCTCCAGGCAGCGGTCCACGGCGTCGGCGGCGCGGAAGCCCCCCGACATGGCGATATACACCCCACTGGAAAACACCGGATCGACAAAGGTGAAGGCATCGCCCACCAGCAGGTAGCCCGGACCGTGGGCGCGGCTGGAGCGGTAGGAGAAATTGCCGGTGGCATTGACCGGGCCCGCCAGCTCCGCCCCCTGCATCCGCTCGAAGGCGGGTGGGCAGAGCTTCAGCGTCTCCCACAGGAAGGCCTCGGGCTTGGTCCGGCGGGTCTTCAGGTATTCCGGGAAGCAGACCGCCCCGACGCTCATCGCCCCGTCGCGCAGCGGGATCATCCAGATCCAGCCATGCTGGAACCAGTAGATGCTGATGTTGCCGGCATCGCGTCCGGGGCGGCGTGGCACGTGATTGAAGTGTCCGAAGATCGCGGCGCTGTTGTGTTCGGGATTGCGCGCCTTGAGATCCAGGCGGCGGGCCAGGAAGGTATCACGGCCGGAGGCGTCCACCACGAAATCGGCTTCGAACGCCAGGGTGTTGCCGGCCGCGTCGCGGGCGGTGACCTGCTGGGTCCCGCCCCTGGCCGGGTCGGCGAGGGCAACGTCGGAGACCGTCACCTCTTCCAGAACCCGGACGCCCAGACGCGCACTGTTCTCCAGCAGCAGGTGATCGAATTCCGAGCGCCGCACCTCATAGGCGGAGGCGGGTGTGTCGTCGTTCAGGGCGCGTTCGAAGTAGTAGGTGCGTGGCGTGTCGGGGGCCTCGGGAATGGTGAACTCGGCCCCGTGCTTGGGGATGCCGATGGTCTGCACCGCCTCGGCAATACCGAGCTCCTCGAACAGCGGCATGTTCATCGGCAGCAGGGACTCGCCGATGTGGAAACGCGGGTGCCGGGCCTTCTCCAGCAGCACCACGTCACGGCCCTTCTGCGCCAGCCGGGCCGCCACGGTGGAACCGGCAGGCCCGCCTCCAATCACCAACACCTGGCAGCGGCCGTCGGTTGCGGCTTCCTGTCCCGGTTGTCTCAAGTCACGTCTCCACTTACCCGACCGCGGCCCCAGAACGACGCCCCGGGCTGGTCGCGAGGGTACCACGGGCCCCGTGGTGTCGGTATCATCGGCGCCGGGCAGGAAGACCGCAGTGCAAATCGAAAGTTCGCACGCCGTCACAAAACACCACTCATTTTTCCACAGGGGGAACACGTGGCATCGCAAACAGCGTTCGAACAGGAAGTCGGCCAACTGATCGTGGACAGTCTTAACCTGGAAGATGTCGCGCCGGAGGACATCGAACCCGAGGATGCACTGTTCCGGGAAGGCCTGGGGCTCGACTCCATCGATGCCCTGGAGCTGGCGCTCGCGATCTCGCGTGCCTACGGCGTTCAAATCCGCTCGGACGACGAGAACAACCGCCAGATCTTCGCCTCCCTGCGCGCCCTGAGCTCCCACATCGAGGCGAACCGGGCCGCGTCGTGAACACCCCGCTCGCCGCCAGCGTGGCCCTGAGCTACCCGGTCGCGGTCATCCTCGGCGTCATGCTCGAGATCCCCCTGTTGCCGCTGGTCATCCTGGCGACCCTGATCCTGGTGACGGTCTGGGGCTCGCTGGCCATCACCGGTCGCGGCGTACTGGCTGTCATCCTGGCCCTGGGCATTGCGGTGCTGCTACTCGGCGGGGTGGCCAACTGGGTGCTCTATGCCCTCCCGGTACTGATCATGGGGCTGCTGTCGCTCCTGTTCGCCCGCTCGCTGCGCGCCCGTTCCACTCCGTTGATCACGCGTTACGCCCTGGCCATGGGGGCCTCCGACACCCCCGCGGTGCATCGCTACACCCGCAACCTGACCGTCACCTGGGCCGTACTTTGCGGCGCCCTGGCGATCGTCTCCGCGTGGCTTGCGCTGTTCGCACCCGCGACCATCTGGGCGCTGTTCGCCAACGGGATCAACTATCTGCTGCTCGCCGGGTTGTTCCTGCTGGAGTACCCATTGCGCCGCTGGCTGCTGCGCGACGAGCCCCGTAACGGCTTCCTGGCCTACCTCGTGGAACTGGCGCGGGTCGACCACCACCGGATGCTGAGGCACCCGTGACGGACACCCGACCGAACCTGCGACCCCTGATCGCCGACACCCCCGCACCGCTGGCGCGCATCGGCGAACGGTGGATCCCGCGCGCGGCCTTTCTCGCCGATGTGCAGGCACTGGCCGAGCGGATGCCATCGGCCCGGGCGGCCTTCAACCTGTGCCAGGACCGCTACCATTTCGCGGTGGCCTTCGCCGCGATCCTGCTGCGCGGCCAGATGAACCTGCTGCCCCCGAATCGCGGGCGCACCACCCTGGCCGAGATCGCCAGTCAGTACCCGGACGCCGTCGCGCTGGTGGACGGTCCGGACGCCGAGATTGCGATCCCGATCCTGCGGGTGTCCGCCTGCGGCGAGGCCGGCGAGGCCACGGGTCCGATCCCGGAGATCCCCGGCACCCAGACCGCCGTGCTGGCCTTTTCCTCCGGCAGCACCGGCGCCCCCACGGCGCATGCACGCAGCTGGGAGGCCCTGCATGCGGTCAGCTCCCAGGCGCTGAAGGCGTTTGCGTTGACGGGCGCCCCGGCGCCCACTCTGGTTGGCACGGTCCCGCCGCAGCATATGTACGGTCTGGAGTCGACCGTCCTGTATGCCCTGCTGGGCCCCACCGCCCTGCTGGCCGGACGTCCGTTCTACCCCGGCGACGTACGCGCGGCACTGACCGATTGTGCCCCGGCCGTTCTGGTCACCACACCCTTTCACCTGAAGGCCTGCCTGCGCGCCGGCCTCGAATGGCCGTCACCGGCGCGCATCCTGTGTGCCACCGCGCCACTGGACCCGGAAACCGCCGGCCAGGCCGAGCGCGTGTTCGGCTGTCGTCTGGACGAGATCTACGGCTGCACCGAGGCGGGGGCCATCGCCACTCGCCGGACCACGCGCGAGGCCGACTGGACCACCTATACCGGGGTGCGCATCCATGCCGGGGACGACGGGCGCGCCCGGGTTCAAGGTCCGCAACACCCCGAACCGGTGCCGCTGCCGGACCATATCGAGGTCCGGGATGCGGGCCATTTCCGCATGGAGGGGCGCCTGGCCGATCAACTCAACCTTGCCGGCAAGCGCGCCTCGCTGGCCGACCTGAACCGGCGACTGAACGCGATCCCCGGGGTACTCGACGGCGTGTTCATCCCGCCGGATCCCGAAGCCGAGACCCGGGGCGTGACCCGCCTGGCGGCGCTGGTTGTCGCGCCGGAGCGCAGCGAGGCCGAGATCCAGGCGGCCCTGTCGGAATGCATGGACCCGCTGTTCCTGCCGCGCCCGCTGGTGCGGGTCGAGCATCTGCCACGCTCGGCCACCGGCAAGCTGCCACGCCAGGTGCTGCTGGACCTGCTCGCCCACCACGGCCAGTGCGCCTGAACCGCCGGCCGTCATGCAGCCGCCTGCCGTCCAGTCCGCCGTCCGCCGCATTGGCGCCGAGCACCCGTCCCTGCCCGGACACTTCCCCGGGCACCCGGTCGTGCCCGGCGTGGTGATTCTCGACCAGGTCGCCGCGGTGGCCCGTGCCCACGGCCTCGGGCCGGTCGAGGCCCTGCCCCAGGTCAAGTTCCTCGCCCCCCTGGGGCCCGAGACGGCATTCCGCATCGAGATCGACCCACCCGGGCGCGGCGGCCGCCAGGCCTTCCGTGTCGTCGCGGCCGAAGGCGAATCGCCGGTCACCTTCTGTTCCGGCCAGCTGGTCACGATCCACGACACCCCATCCCCATGAGCCGCGCCTGGTTCCAGCAGGCGGAACGGGGCTCGCCTCTGGCCCTGCGCATCATCCTGTGGGTGGCCCTGAATATGGGCCGTCGCGCCAGCCGCGCCCTGCTGTATCCAATCACCGCCTATTTCCTGCTGTTCGCCCCGCAATCGCGCCGCCACAGCCGCAATTACCTGCGCCGCGTCCTCGAACGCGAGCCGCGCCTGGCCGACCTGGCGCGACACCTGCACAGCTTCGCCGCGGTGATCCTGGACCGGGTCTTCCTGCTCGCCGGCCAGGACGCCTGCCTGGATATCCGGGTACACAACCGCGAGGCCTTCCTGGAACACGTGGACAGCGGCCGTGGCGCGATCCTGCTCGGCGCCCATCTGGGCAGCTTCGAGGCCCTGCGCGCGCTGGCGGTCGGCAAATACGACTTTCCCGTGCGGGTCCTGATGTACAACGACCACAACCAGAGCATCACCCAGTTCCTGGAGGCCCTGAACCCCGAGGTCGCCGCGTCGGTGATCCCCCTGGGGCGTACCGAGACCCTGATCCAGGCCCGCGAGTGCCTCGATCGCGGCGAGCTGATTGCCACCCTGGGCGACCGCGTGGCCGAGAGCGACAAGATGGTCGCCTGCAACTTCCTCGGCGACACGGCTCTGTTCCCGCAGGGACCCCTGTTGCTGGCTGCCGTGCTCAAGGTGCCGGTGATCCTCTGCTTCGGGCTCTATCGCGGCGGCAACCGCTACGATATCTTCTTCGAGCCCTTTGCCGAGACCATCGACGCCCCCCGCGGACAACGCGACGAGGTCCTGGCGCAGTGGGTACAGCGCTATGCCGACCGCCTGGAAGCCCGGGTGCGAGAAGCCCCGTACAACTGGTTCAACTTTTATGATTTCTGGGACGATGCATCCCCATAGGCAGAGTCCGCGGCACGTCCCGCGATCCGGCCCGCGCCTCCGCCGGGCCGCCGCGGCGGTGATCCTGTTGGCCGGCCTGCTCGCGCCGCTGGCGGCGACCCCGGCGGAAGACACCCTCGGGCCCCTCCTCGACGCCCTGGCGACCGACCGTACCGCTACCCTCGCGTTCGAGGAACGCCGCGACGATCCGATGCTGGAATTCCCGGAGATTCGTTCGGGCTCGCTGGCCTTCGACCCGCCCGACACCCTGGTCCGCCAGGTCGAGGGGCCGCGCGGCGAGACCGTGCACATCGAGGGCGACACCCTGACCCTGGAGCGCCGCGGTGCGAGCCGCGAGATCAACCTGAACGAACAGCCCGCCCTTGCCACCCTCGCCGGGCTGTTCCGCGCCCTGCTGAACGGTGACCGCGAGACACTGGAGGCCGACTTCGAGATCGAAGTCACGGGCGACATGGAGGCCTGGACCCTGGAACTCGTCCCACGGGACCGCGCCTTGCGCCGTATGGTCCCCGAACTGACCCTGAAGGGCGCCGACGGCGAGCTGCGCGAACTGGTCACCGTCGAGGCCGGCGGACACCACAGCCGCATGCGCTTCGAACCCCCGCAGTACGCGGACTAGGGAAACACTGATCAATGTGCACGCTCGCGTTGGCAGACCAACCCTTCGGGCGTTCCTGTGGCGCTCCGCTGCGGCGTTGCGGCGCTTGCCAAGGGCTACGGCCATTGCCTGCGCACCGCGCCTTGCAGCGAAACGCCACAGGAGCGCTGAACCCGCAATGACCCCATTGAAGGACCACTAGCCCTTGCTGCGCCGGTACCTCTCCCGCGTTGCCCTGACACTCTGGCTGGCCGCCCTGCTCCTGGCCACGCTCACGCTGGCCCTGCGCGGGGAACTGGTCACCGATCTGCAAGGCTTTGCCCCGGACCCGGTCAGCGCCGACGGCGTCGCGCTGGACCCCGGGGCCGGCCCGGCCGGGCGCATCCTGCTGCTGGCCATCGAAGGCGGCGGGGCGCGCGAACGGGCCGCCGCCAGCGACGCCCTGGTCGCCGCACTGCAGGAGGCCCCGGAGATCGCGGACATCCAGAACGGCCGTCTGGACCCCGACGATCCGGCGCTGGATTTCCTGATCGAGCATCGCTACCTGCTAAGCCCCCGGGTCGAGCCCGAGCGCTTCAGCCCGGAGCGCCTGCGCGAACACCTCCAGGCGCGTCGGGACGACCTCGCCAGCGCCGTGCCCGAACTGCCGCGGGAACTGATCCCGCGCGACCCCACCGCCGAGACACGGGCCGTCCTGGAACAGCTGGCTGCCACCGGCGGCCGGGCCACGACCGGGCCCGAAGGCGTCTGGGTCTCCCCCGACCGGGAACGGGCCTTGCTGGTACTGCGCAGCGCCGCCGACGGGATGGACCTGGATGCCCAACAGGCCCTGATCGAACGCGCCCACATGGCCTTCACCGAGCGCGCTGCGCCCGGCCTGGAGCTGCAGATCGCCGGGCCAGCGGTGATCGCGGTGGAGTCGCGCGCCACCATCCGTGGCGAGGTTACCTGGATCACCACCGGCGCCAGTGTCGCGCTCGCGGTCCTGCTGCTGGCCGTGTTCCGGCACCCGCACCCGGTCTGGCTGGCGGCCGTACCGCTGGCCAGCGGCATCCTGATCGCGGCGGCGGTGGTCACGCTGGTCTTCGGGCACCTGCACGGGATCGCGCTTGCCTTCGGTATCACCGTTCTCGGCATTGCCCTGGACTACCCCCTGCATCTGTTCGCCCACGCTCAGCGAGACCCCGATCAAGACGCCGGGGAAGAACGCCTCCTCCAGACCGCACGCGAACTTTGGCCGGCCATCGCGCTGGGGGCCGGCAGCACGGTACTGGTGTACGCCCTGATGGCGATGACCGGCTTCTCCGGCATGGCGCAGCTGGGACTGTTTGTGCTGACTGGCGTAGCTGTGGCCGCCATCACCACCCGCTGGGTCCTGCCACTGCTGGTCCCCGCCCGGCTGCGACGCGAAGGTCTGCCGCCTCTGCGTCTGCCCGTGCCGGCGGCAGTGGCCCAACCCCCGGTCATGGCGCGCTGGGGAATTGCGCTGCTGGCCCTGGCCGCCGTGATCGTGGTGGCCAGTGCCGACCCCTTCCCCTGGGAGGACCGGTTGTCGGCCCTGCACCCGGTGCCCGAGGAGCAGGTCGCGCTGGACCAGGAACTGCGGGGCGCGCTGGGACTGCCGGACGTCCGCCATGCCCTGCTGGTCACCGGCGACACCCCGGAGCACGCCCTGCGCGCCAGCGAGGCCCTGGTGCCGGGGCTGGAAGCTCTGCGCGAGGCGGGGGCTCTGGAAGGCTTCGCACACGCCGCCGACGTGCTGCCAAGCCAGGCCCTGCAGCGCAAGCGGCAGGCCGCTCTGCCGGAGCCCGGCGTACTGCGCGAGCGCCTGGAGGTCGCGCAGACGGGCCTCGGGTTCCGCGACGAGGCCTTCGCACCGTTCGTGGAGGACATCGCGACGGCCCGCCAGCAGGCCCTTCTGGCACCGGGGACCCTGCCCGACGGACCGCTGCGCCACGCCCTGGACCCCCTGCTCCAGTCGCATGACGGAGACACCGGCTGGGTCGCCTGGGTCCGCCTGCAGGGCGTCCATGACGCCGCGGCCCTGGCCGCCTGGGCCGCGGATGACCGCCTGACCGACACACCGGAGCTCGACGGAGTCGGCGTGCGCCATATCGACTTCTTCCGCGCCTCCGAAGAGCTGGTGATCGGCTTTCGCGACGAGGCCCTGCAGCGTCTGGCACTGGGGCTGGTCGCGGTCGCGCTCCTGCTGCTGGCCGTGACCCGGGCGCCCGGGCGCAGCCTGCGCATCCTCACGGCCGTCGGCACCGGGTTGCTGCTGACCCTCGCCACCCTGATCCTCCTGGGCATCCAGCTGTCGCTGTTCCACCTGATCGCGCTGCTGCTGATCACCGGGCTGTGCCTGGACTACGCGGTGTTTTTCAGCCGCCCGCTGCGGGATGCCGCCGCGCGCCTGCGCAACCTGCGCTCGGTCAGCGTCTGCGCACTGTCGACCCTGGTCGTATTCGGCTTGTTAGCCCTTTCCAGCCTTCCGGTCTTGCAGGCCATGGGTCTCACCGTGGTGCTGGGCGTGGTATTTTCCTTCCTCGCGGCGGCCCTGCTGGCCCCCGCGGTCATACACCGAGATACCGCCTGATGCCAACTCACCCGGGGAACCCTCCGGCCACAACCCGCAGCGCGTCCATGGACCCCCTGGTCATTACCGCCCATACCCTGACGAGTGCCGCCGGCACCGGGATCACCGCCAACGCCGAGGCCCTGCGCAGCGGGACCAGCGGCCTGCGCCCCTGCGACCTCGAGAGCGTCACCCTGGACACCCATATCGGCCGCGTGCCCGGGGTCGAGGCGATCACCCTGGAGGGCGCCCTCGCCCCGTTCCAGTGCCGCAACAACCAGCTCGCGGAGCTGGGCCTGCGCCAGGACGGTTTCACCGACGCGGTCGCGGCCGCAGCGCGACGCCACGGGCCCGACCGCGTCGCCGTGCTGCTGGGCACCAGCACCTCCGGCATCGCCGCCACCGAGGCCGCCTACCACCGGCGCGATCCGCAGACCGGGGCCCTGCCCCCGGACTACGACTACCAGCACACCCAGAATATGTTCTCGCTGGCCGACTTCGTGGCCACTCGCTTCGGCCTGTCCGGCCCGGCGATGGTCGTCTCCACCGCCTGCTCGTCCAGCGCCAAGGTCTTCGCCGACGCCCGGCGCTACATCGCGGCGGGGCTTTGCGACGCGGCCGTGGTCGGCGGCGTCGACAGCCTGTGCGGCATGACACTGTACGGCTTCAACGCGCTGCAACTGGTCGCCGCGCGGCCCTGCACCCCCCTGGATCGCGACCGCGCCGGCATCTCCATCGGCGAGGCCGCCGGCTTCTTCCTGCTGGAGCGGCCCTCGGTCGAGGCCACGGGCCCGCTGCTGACCGGCCATGGCGAATCCAGCGACGCCCACCACATGTCCGCCCCGCACCCCGAGGGTCTGGGGGCCGCGACTGCCCTGCAAGAAGCCCTGGCCCGTGCCGGACGGCGGGGAGACGAGATCGACTACGTGCTGATGCATGCCACCGCGACCCCGGCCAACGACAGCGCCGAGGCGCGCGCCCTGGGGCGCAGCCTGGGTCCGAACCCACGCGCGGTCGGAACCAAGGGCCTGACCGGCCACACCCTGGGGGCCGCCGGCGCGGTCGGCGTGGCACAGGCCATCGCCAGCCTGGACGGCGGCTTCGTGCCGCCGACCGCCGGCCTGAACGTGCTGGATCCGGAACTGGACCTGGATGCCCGCGCCGAGGCGGAACCCCGCGCGGTGCAGCGAGTACTGGTGAATGCCTTCGGCTTTGGCGGCAACAATTGCAGCCTGCTGCTGGAGGCCGCGCCATGAACGCCATCGGACTGCATGCGGTGGGCCTGCTGGGCCCGGGGCTGGACGACTTCGACGGGGCCCGGCCAATCCTGGCCGGCGACGTGCCGCCGACGAGCCGCGAGGTGCAGGTCCCGCCGCCCGCCCTGCTCCCGGCCAACGAGCGCCGGCGCACCACCGCCACCATTCGCCTGGCGCTTAAGGTCGCAGAGGAGGCGACCCGCGACGCCGACCGCGGCCAGCTGCGCAGCGTGTTCGCCTCGTCCTCCGGCGACATGGACATCATCGACCGCATCTGCGAGGCCCTCACCTGGCCGGAGCCCGTGGTCTCGCCGGTGCAATTCCACAACTCGGTGCACAACGCCCCGGCCGGCAACTGGTCGATCGCGACCCGCAACCCGGCCCCGGCGACCGCACTGTCGGGCTACAACGCCAGCCTGGCCGCGGGGCTTCTGGAGGCCGCGACACTGCAGCTGGCCGAGGGTGGCGAGGTGCTGCTGGCCTGCTACGACGTACCGTCCATGGAGAGCTTCATCCACGTGCGGCCCATCCACCATCCCTTTGCCGTGGCCCTGCGCCTGGGACCGGTGGAGCGCGCGCCCTGGCGGCTGCAGCTCGACCTCGGGGGTACAACCACGGCGGACCGCTGCATCAGCGACGAGCTGGAGGCCCTGCGCGGGAGCAACCCGGCCGCCCGCGCCCTGCCCCTGCTGGAACAGCTGGTCCGGGGCGCGCCCGGAAATGTTACGCTGGCGGCTCCGCTGGGCCGGTCCCTGAACATCCGGATCGAGCCCTGAATCATCCGCCCGGATCAGGAAGATCCCGCGCATGTCATCCCGAACCGAGACCCTGGATCACGACGCCATCTGCCGGCTGCTGCCGCATGCCGGCGCAATGTGCCTGCTGGATACGGTGGCGGCCTGGTCCGACACCGCCATCCACTGCCGCGCCCGAAACCACCGGGATCCGGCCAATCCGCTGCGCGGCGAGGCCGGCCTGCACGCCCTGGCCGCGCTGGAGTACGGCGCCCAGGGCATGGCGGTGCACGGGGCCCTGCTGGCCGGCGCCGGACCGGCGCGCGCCGGCTACCTGGCCGCGGTGCGGGATCTGCAACTGCAGACCCGTCGCCTCGACGCCCTCGAGGCGACGCTGGAGATCCACGCCGAACGCATCCTCTCGGACAGCAACAGCTCCATCTACGACCTGCGCGTAAGCGCCGGCGACCAGCCAGTGCTGAGCGTCCGGGCGACGGTAATCCTGCAACCGGCCGACGAGGAGGAGACCCCTTGACCACACGCGCCCTGATCACCGGCGGCTCCGGCGCCATCGGCGCCGCGATCGCCCACGCGCTGGCCGCGGCCGGCCACGAGGTCATCCTGCACGCCCACCGCAATGCCGACGCGGCCGAGACGACCGCCGAGGCCATCCGTGCCGATGGCGGCCAGGCCCAGGTGCGGGTGTTCGACATCACCGACGAGGCGGCCTGCCGCGCCACGCTGGAACCCCTCGCAGCCGAACAGCCGGTGCAGATCCTGGTACACAACGCGGGCATCCACGATGACGCCCCGCTGGCCGGGATGCGCCGCGAACAGTGGGACCGGCCGATCGACGTCGGGCTCAACGGGTTCTACAACGTGACCCAGCCCCTGCTGCTGCCGATGATCACCACCCGCTGGGGCCGGGTGATCGCGATCTCCTCGGTGGCGGGGCAGATCGGCAACCGCGGGCAGACCAATTACGCCGCCGCCAAGGCCGGTCTGCACGGGGCCATCCGCTCGCTGGCCCATGAGGTCGCCTCGCGCGGCATCACCGCCAATGCCGTCGCCCCGGGCATCATCGAGACCCCGATGAGCGACGACAGCTTCGATGCCGAGACCGTTCGCAACATGGTCCCGATGCGCCGCGCCGGGCGGCCCGAGGAGGTCGCCGGCCTGGTCGGCTTCCTCGCCAGCGAGGCCGCCAGCTATGTCTCCGCGCAGGTGATCGGCGTCAACGGCGCCCTCGCCTGACCCCCCATGAGTACTGTCGTCGCCCTGATCCCCGCCCACAACGAGGCGGCCACCATCGAGGCGGTGGTGGCCGGCGCCCGGGCACACGTGGACCGGGTGATCGTGGTGGATGACGGTTCCGAGGATGCCACCGCGCGCCTGGTCGAGGACCAGGCCGAGGTCCTGCGCCAGCGCACGAACGGCGGCAAGGCGGCGGCCCTGTGGGCCGGGATGCAGCATGCCCTGACCACCGGCGCCGACGCCGTGGTGACGCTGGATGCCGACGGGCAGCACGACACCTCGGAGATCCCCGCGCTGATCGCCGCCTGGCGCGAGACCCCGGACCGGCTGATCCTCGGTGCCCGACTCAAGGGTCGCGAGCACACCCCGCCGCTGCGGCTGTTCGGCAACCGCATGGCGGACTTCTGGATCGCCTGGGCCTCCGGCCAGCCGCTGCAGGACTCGCAGTCGGGATTCCGGCTGTACCCCGCGGCGCTGCTGCGGCACATGGACCTGCCGCACCACCGGGCGCGCGGCTTCGTGTTCGAGAGCGAGGCCCTGATCGTCGCCGAACGCCTGGGCTTCCCGACCCGGGTGGTCCCGGTTCGCTGCATCTACCCGGAAAACCACCGCCCCAGCCACTACCGCCCCACCGCGGACACCCTGCGCATCATCGCGATGGTTGCCGGCCACCTGCTGCGCCGCGGGATGCGCCCGGTCGGGCTCCTGCGTTCGCTGGGGAGGCGCTGATTAAGCGGTAGAAACCGGGCCGTCCGGACACCCTTGGAAACGCCGGGCCCGCGTGTCTACACTCCCGGCGGATCCACCAAGGGAGAAAACGCCATGAATACCCGGACGTTGCTGGTCATCCTCTTCGCCACCCTGATCGCGCTGACCGGCTGCCGCGGCACGGTCCCCGTGCAGGACATCAGCGATACCACGGTCACGAATGTCGATGGCGAGCGGCCCAGCGCCGAACAGATGGAACGCGCCATCCGCACCGCCGGCGCCTCGCTGGGCTGGCGCATGGAAGAGGCCGAGCCCGGGCGGCTGGAAGGCCGGCTCCACCTGCGCGACCACGTCGCCGTGGTCGAGATCCCGTTTGCTGCCGGGGAATACAGCATCCGCTACAAGGACAGCGCGAACCTGAACTACGCGGACGGCAACATCCACCCGAACTACAACAACTGGATCCAGAACCTGGACAACCAGATCCGGGCCCAGATCTCCTCCCTCTGAGCCCACCCCGCAAAGAGCATCTACAGGAAGATGGGAAGATCGGAAGGAATGCATTAGGTAGGGCGCAATGCGGATGGCTTGCCCAGTGCTACAAGCCATCTTCCAGCCTTCGCGTCTTCCTGTTAACGCTTTTCAGGTGTTCTGCGGACCTGCATGGGGTTCGTGGTTAAGACAGACGCAACCCACACGGCGGCAGGTCAGTCGGGGCGCGGGCGGTCGTCCGGCTTGCGGGCCTCGTCCCCGGCGCCCTTGCTGGAAGGCTCGTCGTCCTGGGCGTCCGACTCGTTGGCGCCGCCGGCCGCTTCGCCGGGACCGTTGCCATAGTCGCGACGGGTCATGTGCGACAGCAGCTGCCCGGCGCGGTCCTCGAGGCGATCGCGGGTCGGCTTGTCGGCCAGTTCCTCCGCGCTCTGGGCCAAGTGGTGGTAGAGGTCGCGGTAGGAACCCGCCATGGTCGCGAACAGCGTGGCCGTGCGATCGAAATGGTCGTTGACCTGGCTGCGGTAGCGCGTCAACTCCTGCATGCGCCGGTCCAGCTCCTCTTCCAGCTCGCGGATCAGCTTGCGCTCGTCACTGGTCACACGCCCCACCCAGAAGCCCACCAGGGCGGCGATCACGATGGCCAGGATCCCGAGGGCCACCCACAGCCCCACTGCTGTCTGTTCTTCCACCACGAAATCCTCTGCAAATGGAGCCGCCATTGTGCCGCAGGCCCTCGCCGAACGCACTTCCGGGCATGCTACCCTCGCCACACAGCCAGACACCCGGAAGACCCGCATGATCGACCCACAACACGCCCAACAGATCCGCCAGGCCCAGGCCGGCCTGATCAACCTCGTGGTCCAGGCCACCCAGAACCCGGAGACCCGCCGCGAACTGGAGCCGGTGTTGAACCAGGCACACGAGGCCGGCTGGGGCGAGCTGATCCAGCGCATCCGCCGCGTACTCGAGGGCGAACGCGACACGACTCTGCTGCAGGGCCTGGACGACGAGGACACGGTGATCCTGACGGCAATCCTCTCCGGGCTGCAGGACCCCTCCACCCTGCCCGACCCGGAGCAAAGCGGCGACCCGGCCCAGGCCGCCCCGGGGCTGGCACAGATGATCCACGGGGCCGCGCATGGTGATGCCCAGTCGCTGCACTGGCTGTCCCAGATGGCCGAGCAGATGAGTCGCGCCGGGGGCGACATGGCGCGGCTCGGCGGCATCACCAAGCGTCTGGTGGACGGCGAGCGCGATCCCGACGTGCTCTGCCGGGGCATGGGTTCACAGGGTGAATCGCTGGTCCTGTCCATCCTGTCGGAACTGGGCAAGCTCGAACGCCACTGACCCGACATGCGCCGTCGCAGCGACAACGCGGCCCCGCTACGGCGCCGCTTCCGTCTTCCGCCCTGGCTCCTTGCGGTACTCAGTCTGTGGCTGCTGCAGGGCTGCGCGGCCGTGACGCTGCAACCACCGGACGACCCGGAAGGCCCGGTTACCGTGGCCCTGCTGGACCATGGACGACACTCCAGCCTGATCCTGCCAGCCGGGAAACCGGGGGCCTGGCTGCGCTACTCCTACGGCGACTGGGTCTTCTATGTCGAACGCCGGACCGGACCGCTCCAGGGGATCTCCGGGTTGCTCGTACCGACCCGCGCCGCGCTCGGACGCCAGGTACTGACCGGCCACGAGCTCGGGCCATCCACGGTGGGGCAACTTCGGGTACCACTGGCGGACTTTTACCTGCTGACGGTTCCGGGGGCACGAGTCGAGGTCCTGCGCGACGAGCTGGAAGGCATCTGGCAAGCGGGATACGACGAACGCAAGACCTCGCCGGAATGGGACATGGCCTTCGTCGAGCATCCGGAGGCCTACACCCTGCGCAACAACTCCAATCGCATGGTCGCGCGCTGGCTGACGGCGCTGGACGTCGAAGTCTCCCGCGCGCCGATCCTGTCCAACTGGCAGACCGAGTCCCCCTGAGTTCGCAAGGCACTTTTCACCACGAAGCACACGAAGGCACGAAGAAACCCGCAAGAGCATTTACAGGAAGATGCGAAGGTCAGCAGGGGGCGAGAGGGTGCGCAATCCTTGTGGCTTGCGCACCCTTTCAGGAATCTTCCGATCTTCGCGTCTTCCTGTTGGCGCTTTCTGGATTTTCTTCGTGTCTTCGTGTGCTTCGTGGTGAACAAACGGGGTGCACCCGTCAGAGGTCGTGGGCCCACTCGAGGACGGCGTCCTGCAGGTTGCGCCCCATGCCGCGGTGGGCGCGTGGATCGTTGACCAGCACGACCACCGCCAGATCATCGCCACCCCGCGTCCGCACATAGCCGGCCACCGCGGAGACCTCGTTCAGATGCCCGGTCTTCAGGTGCATCTGCCCGCGCAGGTCGCGCTGGCTGCCATTGCGGAAGCGGTTGCGCAAGGTCCCGTCCAGGCCGGCCAGAGCCAGGGAGGACTGGAACTCCGGGCGGTGCGGGTGCTGCCAGCCCGCCTCCAGGATGCCGCCGAGCTGCCGCGCGGTCATCCGGGTATCGCGGCTGAGTCCGGAACCGTTGTCGACCACCATGCCACCGACTTCGACCCCCAACCCACGCAGGGATTCCAGCAGGGCCTGCTGCCCCTTCTCCAGCGTGGCCGGCGGCGTGAAATGCCGCGCCCCCAGGGTCAGCAGCAGATGGCGGGTCATCACATTGGAGCTCCACTTGTTGGAGACCCGAATCAGATCCGCCAGCGGCCGCGAGGTGTGGCGCAGGATCGGTTCGTCATACAGCACCGGTAGCACGCCCGGGCGGATATCGCCGGTTAACTCGCCGCCCCACTGCGACCAGTGCAGACGGAACATCTCGGCGTGATTGGCCTCCGGCGCCAGGACCGAGCGCAGCAGTTCGTAGTCGCCACAGTTGACCGGGTACTCGCCAGCCAGGGTTACGCGCTGCGCCTCCGGGTCGGCGTCAAAGCGGATCCCGCGCTGCCAGGCCCCGCAGCTTCCGCGCGTCGGCTGCAGGCGATTCACGAGTTCCAGCCCCGGCAGCGGCGGGTCCACGGTCACGTCGATCCCGCTTCCATGCCGTTCCGGGCGCACACGAAAGCGCTGCGCGCTGGCATTCACGTGCAGGGCATAGGGCAGCTGGTTGTAGGCCCGCAGCGGCTGGTCGTTGAAGCCAGACGGATCACCGGGCGGCAGCTCGAAATGCGAGGCGTCGAGGATCACGTTCCCGTCGATGCGCTGCAGCCCGGTCTGGCGCAACTGGCCCAGCATGCGCCAGTGCTCCTCGCTGACCATCCCGGGATCGCCGGTGCCCCGGATGACCAGGTCCCCCCGCAGCACGCCGTCGCGCACCGGGCGCGTCGCCCAGACCTCGGTGGTCCAGGTGTAGTCCGGTCCCAGCTCGTGGAGGGCCGCCAGCGAGGTCGCCAGCTTGATGGTCGAGGCCGGGTTGTACGGCTGGTCCACGTTGAGTCGCGCGAGCACCGCGCCATCGGACATCCGCTGGACCCACAACCCGACGTTCTCCGGCGGCAGGCGCTGGCTCTCGATCGCACGCTGCAACGGCTGCGGGAGGTGTTCGAACTGCGCCTGTGTCGCCAGCGGCGCAAGCCACAGCGACAGTATCAGACACAGGGCAATGGCCCATCCGGAACCAACCGGAACAGGGCCAGGGCGGCGCGGAAAAAGACGAGGGGGCATAGGGGTCGAACCATCCTGCAAACGTGCGGGGCAACAGCCCCTATAGTGTGCCGGCACCCCTGCCGGGACAAGCCCTCCGGACGGACGGCGTCACGCTCTGGACCAGGGAAAATCGACCACCTGGTCGATTCTGGAGACGCCCAGCAACTGCATCAGCAATCGGTCCACGCCCAGGGCCACGCCCGCGCAGTCCGGCAGTCCGGACTCCAGTGCCGCCTCCAGATAGCGATCCACAGGTGGAAGCGGCTGGCCCCGGGCACGGCGCAGGGCGATGTCCCGGGCGCGGCGCTGACGGAAGACCTCCGGGTCGGTCAGTTCGTGGTAGCCGTTGGCCAGCTCCAGATCCCCCCAGTAGAGCTCGAAACGGGCGGCATAGCCCGGGCGTTCGGCACAGGGGCGCGCGAGCACAGCCTGACTCTCGGGATAGTCATGAAGGATGGTCAGCCGGTCCGGCGGGAAGCCGGGGGCAATCACCAGACTGATCAGGGCGTCCAGCCAGCCGTCCCGGTCCAGTTCTCCGCCCACCGTGAGCCCGTGCGCCGCCGCGACCCGTTCCAGCGCCGCGACATCCGCCGCGAGCGGATCCACCCCCAGGGCGGACTGAAACAGCTCCGCGTAAGCAATCTCCTCGCAACCCCGCGGCGCGCGCCATTCGGGGGACAGCCCCGCCTGGTCCGCGATCAGCGCAACCACCTCGCGCGCCAGCGCCCGGTGGTCCAACCCGTGGCGATACCACTCCAGCAGGGTGAATTCAGGGTTATGGCGTGGTCCCGACTCACCCGCGCGGAAGACCCGGGCGATCTGATAGATGTCCGGGGCGCCATCCGCCAGCAGGCGCTTCATCGGGTATTCCGGCGAAGTCTGCAGGAAGCCCCGCGCCCCATCGGGGGCTTGCGCCTCCCAGCTCTCCAGCATCGGGTCCTGGGGCGCGCCCCGGCCGAGGACCGGGGTCTCGACCTCGAGCACCCCGCGCGCCGCGAAGAACGCCCGCAGCCCGGCCAGCAGGCGCGCACGCGCCATCCGGGCCGGCGCTGCACCCGGCCGCCAGTCGCTCATCTCGTGGAGGCCGGCAGGATCGGGATCAGACGCGCGAGACGTATTCGCCGTTGCGGGTATCCACCCGCACCGTCTCGCCTTCCTCGACGAACAGCGGGACCTTGACCACCGCACCGCTCTCCAGCGTGGCCGGCTTGGTGCCGCCCTGTGCAGTGTCGCCACGGACACCGGGGTCGCATTCGGTGATCTTCATCTCGACGAAGGACGGCGGCACCACCGACAGTGGCTCGCCATTCCACAGGGTCACGGTGCAGACATCCTGTTCCTTCAGCCACTGGCCGGCATCGCCCAGCGCGGCCTCGCCCACGGCGTACTGCTCGAAGCTGTCCGGCACCATGAAGTGCCAGAACTCGCCGTCGTTGTAGAGGTACTGCATCTCGGTGTCCATCACGTCGGCGGCCTCCACCGACTCGCCGGACTTGAAGGTCTTCTCCAGCACCCGGCCGGTGCGCAGGTTGCGCAGCTTGACTCGGTTGAAGGCCTGACCCTTACCCGGCTTGACGAACTCGTTCTCGACGATGGCCTGCGGATCGCCGTCCAGCAGGAGCTTGAGACCGGCCTTGAATTCGTTGGTACTGTAGGTTGCCATTGCGTGCTGTTCCTCGAAAAAACGTTGCGCGGGCATACGGCCCCGTCCGGAAACGATCCATGCCCACAAAGCCCGTCATGATAACGCGCGAGCCGCACGGAACCCAGCCATCCGCGCCGCGCGCAACCCCGGCCTGGCAGCAGGCGCTGGCGCGCGCGATCGACAACCCCGACGCCCTGGCCGCACGCCTGGAACTGCCGCGCGAGGCGCTGCCGGGCATGCAGGCCGGGCACCGGCTGTTCCGCACCCGCATCCCGGAGAGCTACCTGGCGCGGATCCACCCGGGCGACCCGCGCGATCCCCTGCTGCTGCAGGCCCTGCCGGACGCGCGCGAGGCGGTCGAGTCCCCGGGGTTCGTCAGCGATCCGGTCGGCGACCACGACGCCCTGGCCGCACCCGGTGTGGTGCACAAATACCACGGCCGCGTGCTGCTGCTGACGACCGGGGCCTGCGCCATCCACTGCCGTTACTGCTTCCGCCGCGAGTTCGACTACGCCGACCACAACCCGGCGCGGGACGACTGGACACCCGCACTGGAGTACATCGCGGGGAACCCGGACATCCACGAGGTCATCCTCAGCGGGGGCGACCCGCTGAGCCTGTCCGACACCCGCCTCGCCCGGCTCGCGGAGCGCCTTGCAGGGATCCCGCACCTCGAGCGCCTGCGCATCCACACACGTCTTCCGGTGGTACTGCCGGAACGGGTGGACGACCGCCTGCTCGCCTGGCTCGGCCAGGGGCGCCTGCAGCACATCCTGGTCCTGCATGCGAACCACCCTCGCGAATTCGCCGCACCCGCCGACGCCGCGTTGCAGCGCCTGCGCGCCGCAGGCGTCACCCTGCTCAACCAGGCGGTCCTGCTGGCCGGCATCAACGACGATGCCGAGACCCTGATCGAACTGCAGGAGGCCGGCTTTCGCCTGGGGGTGCTGCCCTACTACCTGCACCAGCTCGACCGCACCCGTGGCACGGCCCATTTCGAGGTATCGGACGCGCGGGCCGGCGCACTCTATCGCGACCTCCATGCCCGCCTGCCGGGCTACCTGGTCCCGCGCCTGGCACGCGAGATCCCCGGGGAACCCGGCAAGACCCTGCGGGCACCGTGGTCCGGACGTGAATGACGGTCCGGGCCACCCACACCAATTGCACGGTTTGCTGCTAAAGTACCGCCAGATCCGGGGCTGAAGCGAACAGCCCGAGGCCCCACGCAACCGGCTCAGCGACCACTGGACACGCCCATGCTGCAAGCCCTGCCCGAGCTGCCCGCCCATCCGGCCGGTCCCGACAGCTTCCCCCACCAGACGCCGCAAGCCCTGCGGGCCTGGTGCGCCGACCTGCCCGGCAGCGAACCCGAACTCGGCATCCAGCGACTCCGCGAGGCCCTCGACGGACTCAATGCGGTCGCCCTGCGCCCCGGCACGCGCGCCACGCTGGTCGCCATTCTGGAAGACCATCTCTTGCCCCTGCTGCCCGGCATGGAGCGTCTGTTACGCCAGCGCCCCCTTCCGCTGGGCCGTCGCAGTCGCGACCGCGCGGACGTCCTTGGGACGGCCTTGCGCGCGCTGCTCACCGCCGAGTTGCTGGTCGCGCGCGAGCGGCTCGACGAAGAGAGCACCCAGCACGCGGACCGCCTGACCGCCCCTCTGCAGGCCGCGGTCGCGCTACTGGGCGCGCTCGGTGTCCACCACTGGCGACTGTATCAGGGCGTGCCACCCGGCCAGTGGCAGCAACTCTATGACCTGCTGCGCCTGGCGCGCGCACAGCACATCGCCGACCAAGCCCCGGCCATCGACAAGCGCTTCGGCCCGGTCGAGCTGGACCGCATCGAGACCATGAGCGCGCGCATCATGGTGCTCGGAAGCACCGATCCGAACGCCCTCAAGATGGGCGAGATGGACTTGCTGGCCCGCTGGGCCAACTCGATTGCCGTCGCCTGCGCCGCCACACCCGATCCGAATCAGCACCCCGAAATGCCCGTGTTGCGCTGCGACCTCGAGCGCGACCATGCGCCGGGACTGGTGCTGCGTGGCAAACCCGCCACCGAACCCGCGTGCTTCGTGGAGCTGGAACCTGCCCTGGCCGCGCTGCGCGAGAACCCCGAGAACCTCGAACCCGTGCGCAACGGGGATGTTCAACCCCTGGCCGAACACTTGCTGCGCCTCTGGTCACACCTGCCCACCCGCCGCCACAGCCGCGAACGCGCAGGCGACCTCCGGCAGGTCTGCGTCATGGGCCTGGAACGCATCCACGATTTCCTGCTCGCGGAAATGGAACAGCGACGCATGGCCGACGCCCCGGACGCTGCCACCGACGCGACCTCCTCCGGTCTCGAATCCGTGCAGCAACGCGACCGCGGCGTCAGCGTCTTCGAGATGTCGCCGGCGGCGCTGCGCGGCTCCGATCTCGCGCTGGTGGACAGCCCACCCGGCCCCGGTCGCAACAGTGACCTCAGGCCGCTTGCGGACGATACCCCCGGCACCGCCGCGACCGCCTGGGAAGAGGTCGGGCGCGGCCTGGAAATCGCCGGCCACGAAGAACCCGCAGGCCCCATCACCAAGCGCAACCCTCCGGAACACTGGCAGGTCGACGACATCGGGGCCGGGGGCGTTCGCCTGTACCTGGATGCGCCCCAGCAACCCCTGCTGATCGGCGACCTGGTGGGATTGCGCGCCGTCGACGGCCACCGCTGGACGGTCGGCGTGCTGCGCTGGATTCGCTTTGAAGACCCGGACCGCGACCGCATCAGCATCGGCGTGGAGTTCCTCGCCAACCGCTGCCTGCCCATGCAGATCCAGGACTTCCGCAACGGGATCGCCGCCGGGGTCCCGCAGCCCGGCCTGTTCGCCCCGCAACGCACGGATGCCGAAGGGGCCGCGCTATTCCTGCCGGCCCAGGTCTTCGACCATGAAAAACGCGTGGTCTGCTGGCTGAACAACCGCGCCCGCGTTCTGGAACTGGACAGCGAGCGCACGGGCACTACGCTGTTCACCGAGGTCGGGTGCCGCATGACCGCGCTCGAGGTGGGCACCCCCACCGGGGACACACCCGGTACCGAGGCGGACCCCGGCCTTGCGAACGACGACGGACTGTCCTTCACTACCCGCAACCGCGACGATCAAGCCTCATGAACGAGACCATTCGCACCCTCTTCGTCACCAGCAATCCGAACCGGGCGGAAGAGGTCATCAGCAGCATCCGCACCCGCGGGAGCGCGATCCGGCCGGAACAGGTTTCGACCACGGACGCCCTCGCCGAGGCCCTCGAAAACCGGCGCTTCGACGTGATCGTGCTGATCGAGCCCGGCCTGGGCCTGACCCGAGAGCATGTCGACGAGGCGCTGCATGCCTGCGGCCGGCGCACCCCGGTCGTCGTCCTGACCGAGCGCCCGGAGGCGGAGCGCCTGGACGACTACGAGGCGGGCGCCTATGCGGTGGTGGACCACGAGCTGAATGAACTCGCCAGCCTTTTCACGATACGCGCCGCCGAGCAGTTCCAGCTGCGCCAGCGCCTGGGACGCATGGACGCCTCCCTGCAGGAGTCCGAGCGGCGCTGCCAGCTGCTGCTGGATAACTCGCGCGACGCCATCGCCTACGTCCACGAAGGCATGCACATCTACGCCAACGCCTCCTGGCGCGAACGCTTCGGTATTGGCGACCCCGAGGATGTCGACGGCCTGCCCCTGATGGACCTGGTGGCCCCGGAGAGCCGCGATGAGCTAAAGGGCCTGCTGCGCCGCTTCCAGAACGGCGAGGAAGGCGACCAGACACACCAGGCCTTCCAGCTGCAGGCCTTCGACGGCACCCCGTTCGAGGCCAACCTGCGCCTGTCCACCGCCAGCGTCGAGGGCGAGGCCTGTACCCAGGTCCTGCTGGACTCGGCCCAGGAGGACCCCGAACTGGCGGAGAAGATCGACTACCTGTCGCAGCGCGACCTGGTCACCGGTCTCTACAACCGCCAGCACTTCACCGGGATGATCGAGACCGCGCAGAGCCAGGCCGCGCAGTCGGAAAAGCCCTTCGCCCTCGTCACCCTCGCGGTGGATCGCTTTGCCGAGATCCGCGCCAACGTCGGGATGTCCGCCAGCGACCTGCTGCTGGCCGATATCGGCAAGCTGATCGAGGACCAGTTCCCCGAACCGACCATCACCGCGCGGCTGGAGGCCGAACACTTCGGGATCCTCATCCCCGACACCCGACGCAATGAGGTGGAAACCCGCATCCACGGCCTGATGGAGGCCGTTACCGGGCGGGTGTTCGAGCTCGGCAATGCCTCCACCAATTGCACCCTGTCCGCCGGCATCGTGATCGCCGACGAGACCGCAGTGGACACCGAGGAACTGCTATCGCAGGCCGACCGGGCCCTGCAGGAGGCCGTGGAAGCGGGTGGCGGCGCGCACCGTTTCTTCCGCCCCGCGGAGGGCGAGATGACCCAGGGCCAGGCCGATCAGCAATGGAAACTGCGCATCCAGGACGCCCTGGACCACGACCGCCTGGAACTGCTGTACCAGCCGATCGTGAACCTGCATGGCGCCGACCGGCCGCGCTATTCGGTCTTCGTGCGACTGCGTGATGCCGAAGGTCACATCCACGAGCCGGAGGCCTTCCTGCCCAGCGCCGAGCGCACGGAGATGGCCCAGCCAATCGACCGCTGGATCCTGAAGACCGCCCTCGGCGTGCTGGCGGAGCAGTTGAAACAGGATCCCGGTACCCAGTTCTTCCTCAAGCTGACGAACGGCTCGCTGGGCGACCCCTCGGTTGTCAGCTGGCTCCATGACGATCTGCACGCCCTGCGCATCCCGGCCGACAACGTGGTGGTGGAGCTGAAGGAACCCACCGTGGTCACTCACCTCAAGCCGGGCATCCATGTCGCCCGCGGACTGAAAGAGATGCACGGCCACCTGTGCATCGACGACTTCGGCAACGGGCTCAACCCGTTCCAGCTGCTGCAGCACCTGGAGGCCGATCACATCAAGCTGGACCCGTCCTACGTGAAGAACCTGGCGGAGAGCGAGGAGAACCAGCAGCTGATCCGCGAGCACACCGAAGCTGCGCACGCCAAGGGCAAGCAGGTCATCGTGCCGTATGTCGAGGACGCGAGCGTGCTGGCCGTGCTCTACAGCCTGAACGTAAACCTCGTCCAGGGCTACTTCCTGCAGGCCCCGATGCCGGCCCCCACCTTCGACTTCTCCTCGACCTGACCCCGGCACAGGCCGGCGCTCCATTTTTCACCACAGAGCGCACAGAGAACACGGAGAAAAGCGGTCTACAGGAAGACGGGAAGATCGGAAGAGGGATGATGTGGGCGGTCGCGTGGGCACTATCGGTGCCGTGCCACGCGGCGGTCAACGGTCCATCCCTTCACCCAAAAAATCTTCCTGTCTTCCAAACTTCCTGTAAATCGCCCTTGCCCGTTTTTTCTCCGTGGCCTCTGTGCACTCTGTGGTGCAACAAACACGAGTGGCCACCGGCACGACTATGGCGGGGTTACTTGGACCAGAAGTTGAGGTCCTCGAAGAAGCCCTTCACCCCGTCCAGCCAGGAGTGCGCCTGCGGGCTGTGCTTGGTCCCGCCGGCCTGGGTGGATTCGTCGAACTGGCGCAGAAGCTGTTTCTGTTCTTTGGTCAGGTTGATCGGCGTCTCCACCACCACGCGGCAGATCAGATCGCCGACGCCGCCGCCGTGCACCGACTTCACGCCCTTGCCGCCGACCCGGAACTGCTTGCCGGTCTGGGTCTCCGCCGGGACCTTGAGCTTGACCCGGCCATCCAGCGACGGGACCTCCAGTTCGCCCCCGAGGGCCGCGATCGCGAACGACACCGGCACCTCGCAGTGCAGGTCCGAGCCCTCGCGCCGGAACAGCTTGTGCGGCTTGACCCGCACCTGCACGTAGAGATCCCCGGGCGGACCACCGTTCATGCCGGCCTCGCCCTGGCCAGCCAGGCGGATGCGATCGCCCGAGTCCACCCCGGCCGGAATCTTCACATCCAGGGTGTTCTGCTCCTGCACCCGGCCCTTGCCGTGGCAGGACTTGCAGGGGCTGGAGACGATCTTGCCGGAGCCCTCGCAGCGCGGGCAGGTCTGCTGCACCGAGAAGAAGCCCTGCTGGATACGCACCTGCCCCACGCCGTTGCAGGTCGGGCAGGTCTCCGGCGAGGTCCCCGGCTCGGCGCCCGAGCCGTCGCAGGCCTCGCAGCTAACCGTGGTCGGGATGCGGACCTTCACCTCGGTACCGAACACCGCCTCTTCCAGGGTCAGGTCCAGGTTGTACTGCAGGTCGGAACCGCGATAGGCCCGTTGCCCGCGGCCGCCCCCGCCACCCCCGAAGATATCGCCAAAGATATCCTCGAAGATGTCACTGAAATTGGAGGCCCCGGCACCCCCGCCAAAGCCGCCGGCCGAGCCGTCGACACCGGCATGGCCATAGCGGTCGTAGGCGGCGCGCTTCTGGTCGTCACTGAGGACGTCATAGGCGGAACGGGCCTCCTTGAACTTGGCTTCGGCCTCCTCGTCCCCCGGATTGCGATCCGGGTGGTACTTCATCGCCAGGCGGCGAAAGGCCTTCTTGATATCGGCGGCCGAGGCGTCCTTGGAGACACCCAGCACCTCGTAGTAGTCGCGTTGAGACATGGTCATTCCCTGCTGATTCGTGCGCGCGAACGCGGAATGCCTTCACGCAAACGCCCGGAGTCGCCAGGGAAACACTGATTAATGTACACGCTCGCGCTCGAGTCGCTTTTGCGTGCGAACAAGGCGCGGTGACTGCCGTGCAGTCATTCTGCACAAGGGAGCCGCAACGCCGTGCGCGCGCAAAAGCGGCCGAGCCCCTGCTTTTAAATGGATTGTGGGGTTGGTACCCCAGGTTCCCCGATCCTGCGTTGCGCCGCTAGCGGGTAGAACCACTACCCGCTGCACGACGCGCCTTGTCTCGGAAAACCTGGGGTACCAACGCGAGCGTGTACATTAATCAGTGTTTCCCTAATACCCCGGGCGCGGCGTTCGAACCGATCCGGCGGGACGCGAGGTCCCGCCGGTCGTGGCATCAGCCCTGCTTCTTCTGGTCGTCGTCGACTTCCTCGAACTCGGCGTCCACGACGTCGTCACCCTGCTGGCCGCTATCGTCCTGCTCGGCGCCGGCCTCGCCCGCGCCATCAGCGCCCTGGGCATAGGCCTTCTCGGCCAGCTTGCCGGAGGCCTCGGCCAGCTTCTGCGTGGCCTGCTCGATGGCGTCGGCGTCCTCGCCTTCCATCGCGGACTTGACCTCGGCGACCGCCGACTCGATCGCGGAGCGCTCGTCGTCGGAGACCTGGTCGCCCAGATCCTTCAGCGACTTCTCGGCGGAGTGCACCAGGGCATCGGCCTGGTTGCGCGCCTGGACCAGCTGCTGGAACTTCTTGTCTTCCTCGGCATGCGCCTCTGCGTCCTTGACCATCTGTTCGACTTCGTCGTCGGACAGACCGGAGGAGGCCTTGATGACGATCTTGTTCTCCTTACCGGTGGCCTTGTCCTTGGCCGAGACGTTCAGGATGCCGTTGGAGTCGATGTCGAAGGTGACCTCGATCTGCGGCACACCGCGCGGCGCAGCCGGGATGTCCTGCAGGTCGAAGCGACCCAGCGACTTGTTGGCGCTGGCCATGTCGCGCTCGCCCTGCAGCACGTGCACGGTCACCGCGGTCTGGTTGTCCTCGGCGGTGGAGAACACCTGATTGGCCCGGGTCGGGATGGTGGTGTTCTTCTCGATCAGCTTGGTCATCACGCCGCCCATCGTCTCGATCCCGAGCGACAGCGGGGTCACGTCCAGCAGCAGCACGTCCTTGACGTCGCCGCCCAGCACACCGGCCTGCACCGCGGCGCCGACCGCAACGGCCTCGTCCGGATTCACGTCCTTGCGCGGCTCCTTGCCGAAGAACTCCTGCACGGCTTCCTGCACCTTGGGCATGCGGGTCTGGCCGCCGACCAGGATCACGTCGTCCACCTCGGAAGCCGACAGACCGGCATCCTTCAGTGCGACCTTGCACGGCTCGATGGAGCGCTTGACCAGGTCCTCGACCAGACTCTCCAGCTTGGCGCGGGTGATCTTCAGCGCCAGGTGCTTCGGCCCGGTGTTGTCGGCCGTGATGTACGGCAGGTTCACTTCCGTCTGCTGGCTGGAGGACAGCTCGATCTTGGCCTTCTCGGCGGCCTCCTTCACGCGCTGCATCGCCAGCGGATCGCCCTTGATGTCGATGCCCTGGTCCTTCTTGAATTCCTCGACCAGATAATCGATCAGGCGGTTGTCGAAGTCCTCGCCACCCAGGAAGGTGTCGCCGTTGGTCGCCAGCACCTCGAACTGGTGCTCGCCATCCACCTCGGCGATCTCGATGATCGAGATGTCGAAGGTACCGCCACCGAGGTCGTACACGGCGATCTTGCGATCCCCGCGCTTCTTGTCCATACCGTAGGCCAGCGCGGCCGCGGTCGGCTCGTTGATGATGCGCTTGACCTCGAGCCCGGCGATCTTGCCGGCGTCCTTGGTCGCCTGACGCTGGGAGTCGTTGAAGTAGGCCGGGACCGTGATCACCGCCTCGGTGACCTCTTCCCCGAGGTAGTCCTCGGCAGTCTTCTTCATCTTCTGCAGCACGCGAGCGGAGATCTCCGGCGGGGCCATCTTCTTGCCCTGCACCTCGACCCACGCGTCGCCGTTGTCGGCCTTCACGATGTTGTAAGAGACGAGCTTGATGTCCTTCTGGACCTCGCCTTCGTCAAACTTGCGGCCAATCAGGCGCTTGGCGGCGAACACGGTGTTCTGCGGGTTGGTGACCGCCTGACGCTTCGCGGACTGGCCGACCAGCACCTCGCCGTCGTCACTGAACGCAACGATGGAGGGGGTGGTGCGGGTGCCTTCCGCGTTCTCGATGACCTTGGCCTGGTCGCCTTCCATGACGGCAACGCAGGAGTTGGTGGTCCCGAGGTCGATACCGATGATCTTGCCCATGATTGAAATCTCCTGATGCGAAAAATTTTATCCGGCAGAACGTGTTCGTCTGCCAGCTTGTACGGGAATCTGGGGCCTGGGGCCGGGTTTTCAAGGGCAGCGTGTGCGATACCCCGAAACCCGCCCCGGGAAGCAGGGCGTCAGGCGCTCTCGTCGATGTTCGGCGAGGTTGGGGCCTTGGAGACCACCACCATGGCCGGGCGCAGCACGCGGTCCTGCAGCAGGAAGCCCTTCTGCATGGTGGCCACCACGGTGTTCGGCGGGTTCTCCGGGTCTTCCTGCATCGACATGGCCTGGTGACGCTCCGGGTCGAAGCGCTGGCCGGTCGGGTCCTCGGACTGAATGCCGAACTTCTCGAAGACCTTGTTCAGGTTCTTCAGGGTCAATTCGGCACCTTCGATGATGCGCTCGACATCCTTGGACTCGCGCGCCGCCTGCAGGCCCATCTCCAGCGAATCGCTGACCTCCAGCATCTCGGAGGCGAATTTTTCCATCGCGTACTTGTGGGCGTTTTCCAGCTCGCGCTCGAAGCGCCGGCGCTGGTTCTCCAGCTCCGCCTGCGCACGCAGGGCCTGGTCGCGGCGCTCGTCGGCCAGGGCCTCGAGTTCCTGCAGGCGGGCCTCTGTATCGCCCTCGCCACTGCCCTCGACATCGGCCTCCGGGGCCTCCTCGTTCCGGGTCTCGAGCTCTTCCGGCTGTTCCTGGGGTTCCCGCTGTTCGGACATGTTGGCCTCGCGAATCAATGAAAAATGAAACTGCCCGCCCGGTCACGGACCAGCAGGCAGAGTGAATTCAAGTTATCTAGCGGGAGTGTGGGGGCAACCGAGGTGGTTTCAAGGGGCCGGGTTACTTGGTGTCGTCCGCCGGGTCACCCAGCGCCGAACCCAGCAGGCGCGCGGTCACGTCCACGATCGGGATCACCCGGTCATAGGACATCCGCGTCGGGCCGATCACCCCCAGGACGCCGACCACTTCGCCGTCGACGCTGTAGGGCGCAGTCACCACCGAGCAGTTCTCGAACCAGTCGAGCCCGGACTCGCGCCCGATGAAGATCTGCACCCGGTCGCTGCGGATACACTGATCGAGGATACCCAGGATCTCCTGCTTCTCGTTGAAGGCCTCCAGCAGCTGGCGCAGGCGGTCCATGTCCGCCAGCTCCTCGTAGCCCAGCAGATGAGTCTGGCCGGCCACCACCACGTCGTCCGGGTCCTCGTCGCCCACGGCCTTCTCGCCCAGGTCGATCGCGGCCAGCATCATCGCGTCCAGGTCATCGCGCACATCACGCATCTCGCGCAGCAGCTCGGCGCGCACCGCATGCAGGCTCTTCCCGGCCAGGTGGGCGTTGAGGTAGTTCGCCATGCGCTGCAGCTCGTCCTGACCGAAGTCGCGCTCCAGCTCCAGCACGCGGTTCTGCACTTCCTTGCCGTCGATCACCAGGATCGCGAGGATGCGGCCCTCGCCGAGGCGCAGGAACTCGATCTGGCTCAGTGCCACGTTGCGATGCCGCGGCAGGCGTACCATCCCGGCCATGCGCGTGACCCGCGACAGCAGGTTGCTGGTGGTGTCCATCAAGTCCTGGGTGCTGGCGTTCGGATCGAACCCGGACTGGATCGCACGGATCTCCTCCGGCGAGGGGTCACGCACCTCCAGCAGGCTGTCAACGAACAGCCGGTAGCCGGCGGGGGTCGGGATGCGTCCGGCCGAGGTATGCGGCGAATGGATCAGCCCCATATCCTCGAGATCCGCCATCACGTTGCGCACGGTGGCCGCGCTCACGCTGAGACCGGAGGTCCGGGCCAGGGTGCGCGAACCGACGGGCTGGCCATCCCGGATATAGCTCTCGATCAGGGTCCGCAACAGGGTGCGAGCCCTGGCGTCCAGATTGATGAAAGCATTTTCCATGGGTCGTCAGCGCTCCACTCGGTCGAGTGCTACAGGGCTACAGGGCTACAGTCTTGGATGGTGCCGGAATCGGGTCAAGAAACCCCGGGTGCAGTCGCGGTCCCTTTTCCGGATAATGCCCGCATGATGCCAGACTTCAACAAGGTCGGACTGGTCGGCAAGACCAGCGATTCGCGCACCGCCCCGCTGGTCGCGACGCTCGTCGACCTGCTCCGGGAGCGCGGCCGCCAGGTCTTCATGGAGCAGGAGATCGACGGCTTCGAGCGCCCGGAGGATATCGGGCTCCTGCCGCTGGCCGAACTGGCCCATGCGGTCGACCTGCTGATCGTCATCGGCGGTGACGGGACCCTGCTGGCCACCGCACGCGAGGTGGCCGACGCCGATACGCCGCTACTGGGCATCAACCTGGGCCGGCTGGGCTTCCTGGTGGATGTCTCGCCCGACACCGCCCCCGAGGAACTGGGCGAGGTGCTGGACGGGGCCTTCGAACGCGAACCGCGCGCCATGCTGGAGGCCGAGCTGATCCGCGACGGCGTCACCATCCATCGCGGCATCGCCCTGAACGACGTGGTCCTGCACGTGCTGAGCGTGGTGCGCATCATCGAGTTCGACACCGCCATCGACGGCATGGATGTCGGGCGCCTGCGGGCCGACGGCCTGGTAGTCGCGACCCCCACCGGCTCCACCGCCTACGCACTGTCCGCCGGCGGGCCGATCCTGACCCCCCAGCTGGACGCCATGGTGCTGGTGCCGGTCTGCCCGCACAGCCTGAATCATCGGCCACTGGTCGTCAGTGGCCGTTCCACCATCGAGATCCGCCTGTCCAGCGGCAGCCGCTCGCCGGCGCAGATCGCACTGGACGGCCAGGAGAACGTGGACTTCGCCCCCGGCGACCTGCTGCGCATCCATCGCCGCGAACAGGCCCTGACCCTGATCCACCCCCGCGAACATCACTTCCTGCGCGTGCTCCGTACCAAGCTGCGCTGGGGCGAGCAGCCCTGATCCCGCCATGCTGCGACTGATCAGCATCCGCGACTTCGCCATCATCGACCAGCTGGAACTGGAGCTGGACACGGGCCTGAGCGCGCTCACCGGCGAGACCGGCGCCGGGAAATCCATCCTGATCGACGTGATCGGCCAGCTACTGGGCGATCGCGCCGACGCCGGCATGGTGCGCGAGGGCGCCGAACAGGCCGACCTGTCCGCCGAGTTCGCCCTGCCCGAACAAGGCCCGGCCGCCGCGTGGCTGGCCGAGCAGGAACTGGGCGGCGACGAAGACGACCACGTGCTGTTGCGCCGCGTACTGACCCGCCAGGGCAAGAGCCGCGCCTGGATCAATGGCCGCCCGGTCGCGGTCGGGCAGTTGCGCACCCTGGGCGAATGGCTGGTGGACATCCACGGCCAGCACGCGCACCAGCAGTTGCTGCAGCGCGAGACCCAGCGCCACTGGCTGGACGGCTTTCTCGACGGCCACCCGGTCGCCGATGTGCGCGACGCCTACCGCGCCTGGCGCGACGCAGCCCGCGCCCTGGAACAGGCCCGCGAGGCCCAGGCCGACACCTCCGACCGCCTGGATCTGCTGCGTTTCCAGACCGGCGAGCTGGCCGAACTGGCGCCGGTCGCGGACGAATACCCGCAACTGCTGACCGAACAGAACCAGCTCGCCCACGGCACCGAAGTGCTCACCGCGTTACAGACCGCCAGTCAGCAGATCGAGGACGACAGCGGGCTGGACGCGCAGCTCGGCCAGGTCCTGCACGCCCTGCAGGACGCCGCGCAGCATGACGAACGGGTCAACCCGGCGCTCGAGCTGCTGGAATCCGCGCGCATCCAGATCGACGAGGCCGGCGACACCCTGCGGCGTCTGGCCGACGGCATCGAGCTGGACCCGGAACGCCTCGCCGAGCTGGACCAGCGTGTCAGCGAATACCTGCGCCTGGGGCGCAAGCACCGGGTCGAACCCGAGACCCTGCCGGGCCTGTACGACGAGCTGCAGACCGAACTGGACGCGCTGGAGAACGGCGACCAGACGGTCGAGGCCCTGGAGGCACGCGAGCAAGAAACCCGCGCCACGTTCGATACCGCCGCCGCGGCGCTCACCCGCGCCCGCCACCAGGCGGCGGAACGCATCGGCCAGGCAGTCACCGACACCATGCAGGAACTGGGCATGGCCGGCGGCCACTTCGCGATCGGGGTGGAACCGGCCGACAAGCCACAGGCCCACGGCGTGGACCACATCGAGTTCCGCGTGGCCGCGAACCCCGGGGCCGCCCCCCAGCCGATGGCGAAGGTCGCTTCCGGCGGCGAACTCTCGCGCATCGGACTCGCGCTACAGGTGCTGGCCAGCCAGCAGCAGACCGTGCCTACCCTGATCTTCGACGAGGTCGACAGCGGCATCAGCGGCGCGGTCGCCGAGGTCGTCGGGCGCAAGCTGCGCACCCTGGGCGAGCGCCACCAAGTCCTGTGCGTGACCCATCTGGCCCAGGTCGCCGCTCAGGCGCACCACCAGCTCGAGGTGCAGAAGACCCACGCCGAGGACGGCACCCGCACCGCAATCCAGCCGCTGGACGACGAACACCGCGTCGAGGCCCTGGCCCGCCTGATCGGCGGCACTCAGCTCACCGAGACCACCCGCACCCACGCCCGCGAACTCCTCGCCGCCGCCGGCTAGCCCCATCGATACGATCCGCGGGGCTCATCGCATCCTGCGACCTAGGGTCTCCCCTTGGGCTCCATCGGCGCGGGCCATACCCCGTCCGGCAAGTGGCGCGCGCCAGGCGGAAGCTGCGGCATCCAGTACACCCAGAGGGCTCGCGGACCCTCCTCTGTGCTGGCCGGCACCAGCGCGCGGCGGTACTCGCCGCGCCCGTCGGCGCGCACACCCTCCAGGGCGTCCAGTGCCGGGAGGGTTCGGGCGGGGTCCGGCAGGCGAATCCATTCGCCATGGACTGGCTCGCGGCCTTCGCCCTCCAGTCCCGGGGCCCCGGGGTTGCGGACAAGCCGCTGGCGACCCGCATCGCGCACAGGATCGGGGCCCGCCTCCAGCAGGATGCTGTCACCCGGGACCTGCACCGCTGGATAGCCCACGGGCAGATCAAAGATCGCTCCGGCGATCGCCGCGGTGCGTATCCGGATGGCGCGCCGGCAGAACGCGCGGTGGTTGGCGCAGCCCCGCTTGAGCGTTCCATAGACAAACAGGTCCACCATCTCCGGCATGATTATTCGCGCGGCAGGCGAACCACCGGGCGCCACAGGCGCGCGGACTCCGGCACCTCGCCGGGCCAGTCCACGACGTAGTCGATCAGCGGCAGGTCCGGGGCGTCCTGCTCGCGGATCACCCGTCCGGCCACCGACACGCGGGCGCGGCGAACCGTCTCCGGGTCACCGGTCAGCAGCGGATGCCAGGCCGGCAGTGGGTGCCCCTCGAAGCGCAGCCGGTAGGCGCAAGTGGGCGGCAACCAGTGGTAGTGCGGCAGATCCTGCCGGGTCAGCTGGATGCAGTCGGGGACGAAATCCCGGCGGTTCGCATAGTCGGAGCAGTAGCCGGTCTCGCAGTCGAGCAGATCGCAGGCCAGCCAGGTAAAGGCCAGATCGCCCGAGTCTTCGTCTTCCAGCTTGTGCAGGCAGCAACGGCCGCAGCCATCGCACAGCGCCTCCCACTCTTCGTGGTTCAGGGTCTCGAGCGGGCGCTCCCAGAACGGGCGATCATCCGGCGGGGCCGACTCACTCATGATCCCCGTAATCCTCGCCCAGACGGCGCCGCCCCTCGTCGCGCAGGCGCTCCACGGTCTGCCCCCAGCGCTCCTGGGTGACGTAATGCATCAGGACGCGACCGCGCCGCGGGACCAGGATGGCCAGCCCGTCGTCGGGGTAGAGCCAGTAGCTGTGATCGGAATCCATGCGCAGGCGCTCGCGGGGCTCGCCGAAGCGCTGGGTAATCAGGTCCTCGGTCCAGTGCGCGCGCGGGATGTAGCTCATCTCGACGATCGGCACGTTGCCCAGCGAGGTCAGGGCGTCGTCGCTCAGGCCATAGCGCCGGGCCCCGCTGGGCATGGGTCGCTCGGAGGTGGTCTCCGACTCGATCCGGTCCAGCGCCGCCTCGTCCAGGTCCGGGCGCAGGATCAGATTGGCCTCGAACGGCGGGATGCGCGCGTTCACGTAGTAGGCCTCCAGCGAGCGCGTCCCATCGGCATCGACGAACAGGCGGATATCCGGCACCGGCAGGCGGTGCATCAGATCGGCCATGGTGGTCTCGCCCAGCACGACCCCCAGCACCCGCGTGCGCTGCTGGTCCCCCACCTCGATCTGCCAGGGCAGGTCGGAGAACTGCTGGCTGCGCATACCGCCCGGGTTGGAAAAGACCCACATGGCCAGGGCCAGGATAACCCCCAGCACCACCAGCCCGATGATCCAGCGTATGCGCATTCCGCCCTTCCCCTTGATACGACATTCAGCCCGCCCGTGGCGGGCACTGTGCGGCGCCTCGTATAATGCGACGCTTGCCCGACCACCGGATACCAGCCCGCCATGTTCGCACGTTTGTCTGCCTGGATCACCGCCCGCTCCGTCCCCGGCGAAAGCATCGGACGCATCCTGATCCTGGCCCCGCGGGCCACCCTCGTGACCGCCGCCGACTGGCTGCAGGAACTCGCCGCGGGCGGCGGCCCCATCGCGCTGGGCGTAACCGACTGCCGCCAGGACCGCGAGGCCGAGGGCCTGATCGAGGGCGTGCCGGCGCTGGCCATGCATCCCGAGCTGGCCACGACCCGCCTGGGCCGTCTGCAACCGCGGGCCGTCGTGGTCATCGGCCCGCTACAGGCCGGGGATCATGACTTGGGGCCGGCCCTCGATACGCTCACGGCGCCCCGCATCTGGGTCAACGCCGCGGGCGATGGCGCAACCCGCACACAGTGGGATGCCGTGTTCGCCGCGCGCGAGGGCGCCCGGGACGGCGCCGAGGTGATCGGCGATCCGATCGCCGGCGCGGTGGAACTGCCAGCCCCACCGGAAGGCGACGCCGGATTCTGCGAACGTTTTCGCGAGTACCACGAGAAGGGTCATCCGATCCTGCTGGCGCCCAATACCGGCCCCGGCGAGGAGGCCTTCGCCTTCGCCGTATTGTTCGCAGTACTTCGCAAGAGCGCGGCCATCCTGCTGCTGGCACCCGCCGACCCGGCGCGCCACGAGCCGGTCTATCGCGACGCGATCAAGTACTCGCTGCCGATCATCCGCCACAACCGCTTCATGACCTCCTTCGTGCCGCGCAAGAACCGCGTCTACTACATCGAGGACCCGGAGACCCTGCACGCCGCCTACACCTGCGCCGACATCACCCTGCCGGGTGGCACCCTGGCCGCCAGCGAGACCCCTCCGGACCTGGGTCTGCCACTGGCCTGTGGCAGCGCGGTGATCTGCGGCCCGGCGGAACACGAACGCCACCCGGATGCCGCCACCCGCCTGCGCATGGCCGCTGAACACACCGGCCTGGTCGCCCGCGGCGAGGACCCCGAGGCGGTGGCCGAGGAGGTGCTTGCGCGCCTGGCGGAGGGGATCGATCCGTCGGCACGCCGCGCACGCCTCGTGCAATGGCAGTCACGTCAGGCTGGTGCCCGCAACATCGTGCAGAGCCGCCTGACGGACCTCCTCGACACCGCCTGACCCGTGGTTCGGAGCCGGGAGGTGAAGTGCAACTATTTGATCTATAATCGGGTCAGACGCACAAGAGCGAAAGCAACACGGGCTTGAAACCATGATGGACGGAAGCGCCTCTCTCGCAGGCATCCAGAAGGGCATCACCAGCATGCGCCAGCAGGCGCATACGGTTGCCACCGAGAACGCGGGCAGCCGCGAGAGCATGGGCGCCCAGGTGGGCATGATTGCGAGCCAGAACCAGGTCGAGGCCTCGGTCAAGACCCTTCAGGCCGAAGACCGCATGATCGGCTCGCTGCTGGACGTGCGCGCCTGAGCCACCCGGCCACCATGAATTCACGAATGCTCAGGAGGCTCGACGAGTAACGCGATGGAAGTCCCGGTCACCAACCCCTCTGCTGCGGTCCCGGTCGGCACACGCCCGACCGGCAGTGACCGGCTGGGCCTGGGACAACTCGCCACGCCGGCCGATTTCGATCGCCCGCTGAACGACCCGGAGGCCGGCGAGGCCCGCCGGCCGATCGAGGACCGCGCGGAACAGGACGAGAACCGCCGCGGCGAGGCCGAGCAGGACCAGGGCCTGGCCTTCCCGCCGCGCTCGGAGCAGGAAATGGCCTCCCGCGCCCGCGTGGCGGCCCAGATCGAAGCCTTCCGCAGCGGTAACGATACCGCCGAGGCCGCCCCGGCCGACGGCGGCCCGCTGGGCGGGGGCGGTGTCGAGGCCCTGCGTCGCCGCGTCGAGCTCGCGGTCAGTCTGGCCGGCCCGGCCGAGGAGCCGCGCCGCGAACTGAACGTGGTGATCTAGCGAAACACCGTTCCCAGAGCCCTGTTGACCGCGAAGCGGGCGAAGAAGGTCAAGAACGATTCACAGAAAGGCCGGAAGATTGGAAGAAGCGCATTCTGGGGTGTGACGCCGTCCCCTGAATCCCCGCGTGATACGCCATACCCCACGCTTTCGCCATCCCGAATTCCCCCACAGCACTGACTACCTGTCATCGCGAGGCGCTCAGCGCCGTGGCGATCTGCACGAGAGATCCCGCCGCGTCCTTCAGGCTGCAGGCGGCTTGCTCGCAAGAACAACCCGCTAATCCACGTCTCCCTGACAGACGGCCGTACCGGCTACTGCAAGCGCGGCGCGGCCTGTGCCCGACTTTGCAACCATTCCTGGGCGCGCTCGCCCGCGTGCAGGCGCTCGTCGGGGGTTAGCTCCCGGGCGACGCGCTCGCGGTGGCGCGCGGCACTGGCCACGCCCATCTCGGCGGCGATGGCATACCACTTGAACGCCGATACATCGGAGCGCTCGACGCCCTCGCCCATAGCGAACAACCGCCCGAGATTGGCCGCGCCCCGGCCTTCACCCGCCTCGGCCGCGACCAGATACCACTGCGCAGCCTGTTCGGAGTCCTGTGGCAGGCCTTGCCCTTCGTCGTACTTGACCCCCAGGTTGAACATCGCCTGGGCATTGCCGCGTTCCGCCGCGATATGGAACCACCGGGCCGCCTCGTTGGGGTTGGCCGGCACGCCATCGCCTTGCTCGAACAGCACGGCCAGGTTGAAGGCGGCATCCGGAAAGCCGGCCTCGGCCGCCCGCTGGTACCACTGGGCCGCCTCCACCGGATCACGCGGGAGGAACTGCCCCTCGTCCAGCAGCACGCCCAGGTTGTAGGCGCATTGAGGATCACCGCCTTCGGCGCCCTGACGCCAGAGCGTCATCGCGGTGTCATGTTGACCCTGGGCCCAGGCGTCGCGCGCCTGATCCAGCAGGGAGTCGATCGAAGAGGATTGCGCCATCACTGCGGTCCGACATTGCCTTGAGGGCACTGTAGCGATGCCTGAGCGGGGAGTCGACAAACCTCACGGGGATCCGTGACGAGTGCCCGCCAGACAAAAAAATACCCCGGCACGCATCGCGTACCGGGGTCTCGCGCTGGAGGACACCCGGATCAGTTGCTGAAGGTATCCTCCACCTCGTCACCAGCGTCCTCCATGGCATCGCCGGCCTCATCCATGGCGTCGTCGATGTTCTCGCCGGCCTCTTCCGCCGGGCCCTGGTTGTCACAGCCCGCGAGGGTCGCGCTGCCCAGCGCCATCATCAGGGCGAGTACCAGGATCGTCAGTCGTGATTTCCACATAGGGGTCTCCTTTTGCCGTTGCGGTGCGTATCGAAGCGTTTCCTGCGAATGACTGGCCGCGGCTTCGCAGCCCATCTCGGGGGATAAGGCCGAAACCGTTGCGTTTCGTTCACCCCGGCCGGGTAGTGGGAACACGAAATGTGACGCACAGCGCGCTGGCCGCACCCACAAAAAAGGCCGCGGACACTGCCGCGGCCAATACGGAGGCACGAGCGAACCGTGCAGACCGGCCCCTAGAAGCGGTGCGTCAGGCCCACCGAGAACGTACGCGGTTCATTGGGTCGAGCCCCATCCGGAGAGCGCGAGATGATCTTTTGCTCATCCAGGACATTGCTCACGCGGGCATAGAGGTCGGTGTTGCGGCCCAGGGGGTACTGGCTCACCAGGTCGATCGTGGTCAGCGAGTCGGTGCGGTTGAACGCCCCACCCTCCTGGTTGCAGCCATCACTGCTGCAGGTCTCGTCGATGTATTTCACGATCGCGTAGTTGTTCCAGCCACTCGCATGCTCGAGCCCCCCTCGCAGGCTGAACTGGTGACGCGGAATACCCTGCAGCCGATCACCCTTCTGCTGTCCCGAGGCCGGGTTATCCGCGCTGGCCTCGGCGCTGGTGTAGGTATAGCTGGCCTCCAGAGGCGCGTGGAACGAGCCCAGGTCCAGCCCGGTAGATGCCCGCAACTCCAGACCGGAGATAACCGCCTCCCCGGTCGTGAAGGTCCCCGTGGTGGAACCGTCCGAGCAGGGCGTGGCCACCGAGCAGTTCTGCACGAAATCGGAGAAATCGCTGTAGAACCCGATCGCCTCGACAAACGCGTTGTCACCCTGGTAGCGGGTACCGAGTTCCCAGTTGGTACTGGTTTCCGGATCCTGTTCTTCGGTCGCGCCGCCCCCGAGAGGCGCAAAGCCGCGGTGAACCCCGGCGAGCACCTGCCAGCGATCGGTGAAATCGTAGGTCAGCGAGGCCCCCGGCAGCCAGACGCTGCTCGAGTTGGAGCGCCGGGAATCCACGACGTTACGCTGCGTATCGGCATACTGCGTGCGCGACGTCTCGACATCCTCGTAGCGCAGCAGGAGGTTGGCGGTCAGCCGGTCGTTGACGTACCACTCGTCGGCCACCCAGAAGCTCCACGCCTGCGCGTCTTCGAATCGGTTGTCGCCGCCGGTAGGCATGATCGTGTTCTGATACACCAGCGAGCCATTAACCTGGTCGTATTCATCCACGGGCTGGAAGCGGTCCATCTCATCCTGGTGGTAGCGGGCCCCGACGCGCAGCCAGTGATCGCCCAGGTCCATGCCCACTTCGGTCTGCACACCTTCCGAGACGTACTCGCGATTGTTGTTCTTGTACTTCAGCTCGGTCTCGTCCAGCTCGCCGCGCAGGATTCTTCGGGCCGTCGCATCTCCCTGGTTGGCGGCGTCAATATAGTCACCGCCACCGCTCAGCTTGAACCAGTTGCGCGCAAACTCGTTGCGGTAAAGCGTCGTGGTCATGCGAACCCGGTCGGTCCAGTCGATATCGTGCGTCAGTGCAAACCCGAGGTGGTCATTGTTCATCTGATCGATCTCGGACAGGCCGTAGCGCCGGTTGGGGTCCCGCGAGAAATCCTCGTCAGTCAGGCCGAGATAGGTCATGTTCGAGGTCTCCTCGGAATACTGGATCTTCGCCTCGATGCTCTGGCGCTCACCGTCCCAGCGGAGCTTGCCGACATAGTCCTGGAGGTCGAACCCGGTGTCCCGGTTGCTGCGATCGATATCCTTGAAGCCGGAATCACGGCGCTGGACGGTCTCGATCATGTAGCTCCAGTCACCGGAGCGGTCGCCGAACATCGCATGCACGTCGGTGCCGCCCCGGTCGTTCACCACCGTCTCGATGGAGCCTGCGCGTTCCTGGGGGATCGGCGTGGACACCAGATTGATCACGCCACCGGTCGTCTGCGGCCCGTGACGCAGCAGGGGAGCCCCCTTCAGGACCTCGATCTCGTTGATTCGTTTGGTGGTCGGAAAGTAGTAGGCCGCCGGGTTGGAATACGGTGCCGGGGCAATCAGCACGTTGTCCTCCATCAGGGTGACCTTGCTGCTGCGCCCCGGAGGAGCCGCGCGGATGCCAATGTTGGGCCGCAGCCCGAACCCTTCTTCTTCCTGAACGTATACGCCGGGCACGGTCTTGAGCGCCTGATGGATATCCGTGGTCCCTTCGATTTCCAGCTGCTCGCGGCCGACCACGGCCGCCGAGCCGGGCAGTCGCTGCGTCGCGGTCACATCCCCAAGGATCTGCACGGGCGCAAGCCGGGCCTCGGTTCCCGTGGTGGCCCCCGGGGCGGAGTCTTCGGCGTGGACTGCGGGAATCCCCACGATCCCCGCAATCGCGAGCACGATCGCCCGTCGTTTCCATGCCCCGGTGTCGCGCGAACGGGTCGCGCGTTGTTCGATGCGGGGGGGTGTCAGGTGGTTTCGAGCCATTTGTTGTCTCCCTTGAATAGGCCAGCATCAACACCGGCGCGGACGCCGAAGCGCCGCGGATCGGTGACGGATTGGAGGCTGGCTGAGGGAGAGGCTCCCCTGGCTGGCAGTGCCACGGTCCTCACCGTGGCGGGTGTTTCGCAGGTATTATTTAGTCAGGATCAGCTTGTCATTCGCGGTGCGGCGCAGGGTGTACCACTCGCCGCGGTGGCAGATACGGATCTGCCGCGCGGGGCCCAGCAACTGCTCGCTGGCAATCTCGCGCGGGCCCGACTCCTCGCGAGCGACAGTCTTGACCGCTTCAGGCGTTCCGGAATTCATCGTTCCCCCTCCGGTTCGGAGACGAAGGCCATGCGGCTCACGCCCGCCTGGCGCACCTCGGCCATCACCCGGGCCAGGCGCTCGTAGCGGGTGTCACGATCCGCACGCAGATAGACCGCGACGTCCGGTTGCGCATCCAGCGCCTCGCGCAGGCGCGTCGGCAGCTGCTCCAGCGCGACCGGTTCGTTGTTCCAGTAGAGATCGCCTGCCCCGTCCAGAGACAGCGTGACGCTGTCCGGCCGCTCGTCCACCGGCTCGGTGGTCGCCTGAGGCAGGTCCAGGTCCACCGAATGGGTGATCACCGGCGCAGTGATGATGAAGATCACCAGCAGCACCAGCATCACGTCCACCAGCGGGATCACGTTCATGTCCGACATCGGCTCGTTGGAATCACCCATGCGTCCGAAGGCCATGGCTCATACCCCCTGATGCAGGCCGTCGTCCGGCAATGCATGCGGATCGGTACGGCGGTCACGCGCCTGGCGCGCATTGCCCGGCGTCAGGTCCGAGTGCATCAACAGGGCATGCACGTCGTGCGCGAAGGCCTCGAAATCCTGGTGCAGCAGGCGCTGGGCGCGATTGAAGATATTGAAAAAGGCCACCGCCGGGATCGCCGCGGCCAGGCCGGCAGCGGTCGCCACCAGGGCCTCGCCGAGCGGCCCCGCGACCAGGTCCATGGACACCGACGACTCCTGCGAGATGTCGATCAGCGCGCCGTGAATACCCCAGACCGTACCCAGCAGCCCGACGAACGGTGCCAGCGCCCCGACCGACGCGAACACGATGTTGCCGGCCTGCATGCGCAGCAACTGGCGGTCCATGGCCTGGCGAATCCGGCGCACCACGTGGTCGTCCAGACGCTGTTCGGCCTTGTCCGAGCCGTCACGTACCCCACGGTAGTCGTCGAACGCCGCGAACGCCTCCTGGCCAATCGCCGCCAGCGGACCGCGCTGGTCGTGGATCGCATCGTGGAAGGCCGGCGCCGTCTGGCTGGCATCGAAGGCCGCCAACGCGGCGCGGTTGTCGCGGCGCACACCGAACAGCGTGAACAGCTTGCTCGCGGCAATCGCCCAGGTCGCCACCGACATCACCAACAGGACCAGGAAGACCACGATCAGCACCGGGTCGCCATGGCGAAACACATAGAAGACATCGAACTCGTTCATGCAGCCATCCTCGACGGCGCCCTACACAGCGCGGGCTCGCCCGTTTATCGAATCGAAAATTCCATCGGCACCAGGACCACGCCTTCCACTGCGTGGCCGCCGCGACGCGCCGGCTCGAACTCCCAGTGCTCGATCGCCGCCTGCGCGGCCTCGTCCAGACGCCGGTGGCCACTGCTCTCCTCCACCGACCAGTCCAGCGGCTGTCCCTGTGCGGAGACCCGGACCCTCAGCAGCACGACCCCCTCCTCACCTCGGCGCAAGGAGATCCGCGGGTAGTCCGGCGGCGGATTGTTCAGATACCCCGCCCCGAACCCGGGCTCCTCGAAGCGGGCATCCTCCCGCCCCGCTGGCCCGCCAGCGGGTTCATCCATGGCCCGGTCCTGGTCGTCTTCGTCCGCAATGCCGTCGCCAAAACGCGGCTCTGGCTCTGGCTCTGGCTCTGGCTCTGGCTCTGGCTCTGGCTCTGGCTCTGGCTCCGGCTCTGGCTCTGGCTCTGGCTCTGGCTCTGGCACTGGCTCTGGCACTGGCTCTGGCTCCGGCTCCGGCTCCGGCTCCGGCTCCGGCTCTACCGAATCAGTTGGCGGGGCGTCGGCGACCATCTCGTCCGGTCGGATGGCATCGAGGTCCACCCAGTGGGCCTGCATACCACCTCCGCCTCCCGTCTCCAGCAAACGGGGCTCGCTGTCACGCGCAAGCCAGAGACCTGCAAGCACCGCTCCATGCAGTGCGACACTGACCGCCACCCCCAGCACCAGGGGCCGTGACCAGCGAAGGGCCATGATGGAGTCGGAGTGTTTCGACATTGACGGAAATCACAGCCGACCTCAGCTGTTGGCGGCCCCCATGTGGCTCTGTTCGTAGTTGGCCAGTCCGACGCGGTCGATAAGCGCAATGTTGGTTTCCAGCCAGTCCACGTGCTCCTCTTCGCTGTCGAGGATCGACTGCAGGAGATCCCGCGTGACGAAATCGCGCACCGATTCGCAGTGGGCAATGGCCTCGCGGTACAGCGGGATGGCTTCAAGCTCCATTGCGAGGTCGGCCTCCAGGATCTCGCGAGTATTTTCGCCAATCCTCAGCGCCCCGAGGTCCTGCAGATTCGGCAGCCCCTCCAGGAACAGGATGCGATTGATGAGCTGATCGGCGTGCTTCATCTCGTCGATCGACTCGTTGTATTCGTACTCGTCCAGCTTGTGCAGCCCCCAGTCACGGAACATGCGCGCATGGAGAAAGTACTGATTGATCGCGGTCAGCTCGTTTTTCAGGGCCTTGTTGAGATAGCGAATAACGTCCTGGTCGCCTTTCATGTTCGGACTCCTCTTCTTGCCAGCGGATTGCGCCGGGCCTCGTCTCAGACCGCCGCCGGGGATGCCGCCGGGGCCAGTGGTTCATGCGGGGTTGTGGGACCGGCCAGGGCCGTGCCGGCCATGGCAAAGCTTTCCGCCCGTTGACGCAGCAGACACTGCGCCTTGCGCGCGCACTTCCCGCATTCCGAGCTTACGCCCAGGCGCTCCCGCAGATCACGCATGCGCAACCCGCGCTCGCTGCTCTCGACAAGTTCCAGGATCTCTCGCTCTCGAACCGCCCTGCACACACAGACAATCATCGCCATGCCTCACATCCAGTCGACAAAGCGGACGATACCGATAACGAGAATGGTTTGCAATACCATTCGTTTGTAAAAGCGGTTTTCGATCGAGATCGAGCAAACGGGAGCGGAAACGTCTCCCCCTGAACGACAAAAACCCGCCCCGGCGGCACCGGGGCGGGTCATACAGGCGAGCCTTCACGCCTGGCGGTCGGGCCGGCGCAGCGCCGACCCGATGCGATCAGTGCTGGTGACCGCCCTCGCCGTGGGCGTGGCCGTGTTCCAGCTCTTCGGCGGAGGCCTCGCGGACCTCGACGATCTCGACGTCGAAGTTCAGGGTCTCGCCGGCCAGCGGATGGTTCCCGTCGACCGTGGCGGTGTCACCCTCGACCTTGGTCACGGTGACGGTCAGCGGGCCGTTCTCGGTCTGCGCCTGGAACTGCATGCCCGGCTCGACGGATTCGACGCCCTGGAAGGCATCCATCGGGATCTCCTGGACCATGGCATCGATCTTCTCGCCATAGCCTTCTTCCGGGGTCACCTTCGCCTGGACCTTGTCGCCGGCGGCCTTGCCTTCCAGCTCCTTCTCCAGGCCCGGGACGATCTGGCCCTGCCCGTGCAGGTAGGCCAGCGGCTCGCGGCCTTCGGAGCTGTCGATTTTCTCGCCAGCGTCGTTGGTCAGGGTGTAGTGGATGGCCACCACGGCGTTCTGCGCGACTTGCATGGGCTTTGCCCTCTTAATACATGAACTTGTAAGGGTAACGCGGAACACGGCCCCACGTCAGGTCCACCCGCCGGCGATGCGGTTTCCGGCGGGTGGCAGTCCGGCTCAGGCGGCCTTCTGCAGCAGGAGCCGGTTGAGCCGTGCAACAAAACCGGTCGGATCCTCCAGCTGCCCACCCTCGGCCAGGAGCGACTGTTCGAACAGCAGCGAGGCGAGGTCGTTGAAGTCGTCGCCCTCGGCAGTCTTCAGGCGCTCGACCAGCGGGTGCCCCGGGTTGACCTCCAGCACCGGCTTGCCGGAGAAGGTCTCCTGGCCGGCCTGCTTGAGCAGTTCCTGCAGGTACAGGGCCATCTCGTGCTCGCCGAGCACAATGCAGGCCGGGGACTCCACCAGTCGCCGTGACGGCCGCACGCTGTCGACTCGGTCACCCAGCGCCGCCTGCAGGCGTTCGGGCAGATCGCCCAGGTCGTCGTCAGGCGCCTGGTCGTCGCTACCTCTCTTCTGGTCCGCGTCCTCGCCGATGATCTTGTCGAGGTCCAGATCGCCCTTGGCGACGTTCTTGATCGGCTTGCCGTCGAACTCGCGCAGGTGCGAGAGGAGCCATTCGTCGACCCGGTCGGACAGCAGCAGCACCTCGACCCCGTGCTTGCGGAACACCTCCAGGTGGGGGCTATTGCGCGCGGCGGAGGCATTGTCAGCCGTGATCACGTAGATCGCCTCCTGGCCTTCCTTCATGCGCTCGACGTAGTCCGCCAGCGCCACGTTCTGGCTGTCGTCGCTGTTGTGCGTGCTGGCAAAACGCAGCAGCTTCGCGATGGCCTCCTGGTTGGCGAAGTCCTCGCCGGGGCCTTCCTTCAGGACGCGGCCGAAGTTCTTCCAGATCTCGGCGTACTTGTCGGGTTCGTTGTCGGCGATCGACTGCAGCAGCCCGAGGATCTTCTTCACCGAACCGGAGCGGATCGAGTCGACCAGGCGATTGTCCTGCAGGATCTCGCGCGAGACGTTCAACGGCAGGTCGGCCGAGTCCACCACCCCGCGCACGAAACGCAGGTAGTTGGGCAGCAGCTTCTCGGCGTCGTCCATGATGAACACGCGCTTCACGTAGAGCTTGACCCCGTGGCGGGCGTCACGGTCCCACAGGTCGAACGGGGCCCGCTTGGGGATGTAGAACAGCGTAGTGTATTCCTGCCGCCCCTCGACGTGATTGTGGGTCCACGCGATCGGATCCTCGAAGTCGTGCGCGACGTGCTTGTAGAACTCGCGGTACTCCTCGTCGCTGATCTCGCTCTTCGAACGGGTCCACAGCGCGCTGGCGCGGTTGACCGTCTCCCATTCATCGGTCGGGTTGCCCTCGTCATCCGACTTGCGCATGCGGATCGGGAATGCCACATGATCCGAATACCGCCCGATGATGTGGCGCAGACGCATGGGTTCGAGGAACTCGTCGGCGTCCTCCTTCAGCGTCAGCGTGATCTCGGTGCCGGCCTCGGCGCGCTCGCAGGGCGTGAGGGTGTATTCGCCATCCCCGCGCGACTCCCAGCGGGTGCCCTCGCCGGGCTCGCTGCCGGCCCGACGCGTCTCCAGGCGCACCTGATCCGCCACGATGAACGACGAATAGAATCCGACCCCGAACTGCCCGATCAGCTGCGAATCCTTTTTCTGGTCGCCGGTCAGCTTCTCCAGGAAGGACTTCGTGCCGGAACGCGCAATGGTGCCGATGTGTTCGACCACCTCGTCGCGCGACATACCGATGCCGTTGTCGCGGACTGTCACGGTCCTCGCCTCGGGGTCCACTTCAACATCGATCGCCAGTTCGGCCGGCTGCGGGATCGCATCCGGCTGGGCCAGGGCCTCGAAGCGCAGCTTGTCGCAGGCATCGGCACCGTTGGAAATCAGCTCGCGCAAGAAGATCTCGCGATTGGAATACAGCGAGTGGATCATCAGCTGCAGGAGCTGGCTGACCTCGGTCTCGAAGCGGCGGGTCTCGGGTTTCGGTTCGGTCTGGGTTTCGCTCATGGCCTGCTCGTCCCTTGATTGGTGTCGACACGTCGCAAGGTAGGGTCGCCCACGCCGTTTTCAAGGACTGCGGCCTGGTACAACCCGCCCGCACCTTCCGGATCCAGCACCTGCCAGACCGGGGCCAGCAATTCGGGCAGGCGCACCTCCAACTGCCACGGCGGGCGCAGCACCAGCATCCCGGAGCCCGCCAGCCCGAGGTAGCGTTCGGGGTCGGCCGCGATACGCAGCTCGCTGACCAGCCAAGGCTCATCGAGCTCCGCGCGCAGCTGCTCCCGCATCGCGTGGTCCGGGCGTCCAGCGAGGATTGGGTACCAGACCAGGATGATCCCGGTGTTCCAGCGCCGACGAATGGTCGTCACCATCTCGGCCACTTCGCGGTATTCCGCCTTCCGCTCGTAGGACGGATCCAGCAAGGCCAAACCGCGTCGCGGTTCCGGCGGAAACAGCGCACGCGCCGCCTCGCGCGCATCCCGCTTGTGCACATGGCAGCGCGGATCGCCCGCGAGTCGTCCCTGCAGCCGTTCACAGGCCTCGGGATGAAGCTCGCAGGCGATCAGGCGGTCACGCTCGCGCAAGCGTGCCTGGATCAACAACGGGGAGCCCGGATACTCCGTCAGGCGCGGGGGCCGCGGCTGCATCGCGCGCAGCGTATCCAGGAAATCGCGGACCGATGGCGGTAGCTTGGCCACCGCACCCCACAGGCGCGCGATGCCGGCGGCAGCCTCGTCGGTCTTGCGTGCACGCGCGCCGGTCAGATCGTACCCGCCGGCGCCGGCGTGCAGGTCCAGCGCCACGAAAGGCTTGTCGCGCCCCCGCAGGGATTCCAGCACCTGCCAGAGGATCAGGTGCTTGTGCACGTCGGCGAAATTGCCCGCGTGATAATCGTGTTGGTAGCTGAGCATGTGTCCCTCAAACAAAAAGCCACCGCGAGCGTACCCGCGGTGGCTCAAGAAGGGCAGCCGACTGGACTACCCTCGACCGTGTGACCGGATTACTGGTTGACGGGGGACTCCGGATCCAGCAGATACGCCATCACATGCGCGATCTGCTCTTCCGTCAGGAAGTTGTTGTGTCCGAAGCGCGGCATCTTCGTGCACGGGAAGTACTGGTGGGGATTCGAGACCACCTGGTGCACATAGTTCACTACCGAGCTGTCGTTCCCCCGAGTCGTCCCATAGCCTGCCAGACTCGGGCCCAGCGTACCGTAGAGTTCCTCGTTCGGATCCATCTGGTGGCAGGCGTAGCAGTTGCCACCGGGCTCGCGCTGACCGTGGTCGTCGTTGCGATGCCCGATACGGTAACCGTAGCCGGAACGTGCCAGTTCGGCCCCGCGTCGCCAGTTCCCCAGACGCGGGCCCCCAGGCGGTGCCTCGTAGCTCTCGCGGGCCATGGCGATCACCTCGCCGGCTGTTTCCGCATCGGGATCACCCTTGATCGAGCAGGCCGCCTGAATGCCGTCCTGCACCATGCGTTCACGGGCCGACCCGCCTTCCTGCGCCTCCTGATCGAAACGGTAGCTGTCCGTCTCGAGCACCAGGTAATCCGCATATTCTTCGGCGCTCATCGCCGACACGTCGACTTCGCCGCTGCTCTGGTCCATCCAGCCATCGCAACCTGCAATCAGCACCGTGGACGCCACAATGGCCAAGCCTGCCCCAACTGTCTTGTTCCTGAGCATCCCTGAAATCTCCTCTTGCGTCGGCTGTTGCCGCTTCTTCCCCCGGCGACCACATCGCCGTGTTCAAGCCTCTCCGCCCAGCGGGCTTGAAACCTTTCAGGCCCCGCGCAGGCCGGGACGAGCGGCCGGTGTGACCGCAGATTCGCGCATGGGACCCTTTTTTGAACCACCGCGAGCGATCAGGTGGTGATTCAAAAAAGGGCAGTCCGTCAGGACTGCCCCCAATCCAGCAAGTGGCTTACTGGTTGTTGACCGGCGACTCCGGATCGAGCAGGTAGGCCATGATATGGCTGATCTGCTCGTCACTCAGGAGCTGGTGACGGTCGGAGTTGAAGCGCGGCATCTGCGTGCACGGGAAGTACTGGTGAGGATTGGAAATCACCTCGTGCACATAGCGCAGAACCGCTTCGCTGGTACCGCGGTTGGCACCGTAGTTCTGCAGGCTCGGGCCAACCGTGCCCTGGTCGGACACCCGCGGGTCGAACACGTGGCAGTTGTAGCAGTTGCCACCCGCCTCGCGCTGGCTGTGGTCGTCCGTACGATGACCCTGGCGGTAGCCATAACCGGAGTCGGCCAGCTCGGCCCCCTTGCGCCAGTCACCCAGCTCGATGCTCTCCGGCGCCTCGTAGGAGGCACGGGCCATCGCGACGACCTGGCCGGCGGTTTCGCCATCCGGATCGCCCTTCAACGAGCAGGCCTTCTGCAGATCGTCCTGGGTCATACGGTCACGCCAGTCACCGCCTTCCTGCATCTCCTGATCACGGAAGCTGTCCGTCTCGAAGATGAGGTGCTCGGCGAGTTCATCGGCGCTCATCGCGGTGATGTCGACATCCGAACCCTTGCTTCCATCGGCAACGGCGCAACCTGCGGTCAGGGCGACGGATGCGAACGCGGCCATGCCGGCCGCAACAGCATTCTTCTTAAACATACTTGGTGTCTCCTATTGCGTCCGTAGGTTACCGCTTCAGGTCAGGCAGGATGGCCGGTTCGCCGCGCGCCTGATCGTTCCAGTACGAGATCAGGGCGGTGTTGACCGGGGTATCGGCCTTGATACCGGCGTGGCGCATCTGCCACACGCAACCACGGATACGGTGGTTCTGGCTGCGCACGTTGTCGTGACCGGCACGGTGCGCGGGCCAGGAGACAGCCTTGGACCACTCGGGACCGGCGCCCACATGCGGGAGCACCGAGGCGCGGATCTGCTTGCCGACATCGCCGTGGCAGGAGGCGCAGTTGAAGTCCATCGCGCCACCGCGACGATAGAACAGCTTCTCGCCCGCGTCACGCATGGCCTGTTCCTGCGGATGATCCAGCGGCGGGTTCCACGCCATGCCGGAGGACTGGTGGGCGATAAAGGTGGTCAGCTTCATGATGTCGGAGCCGCTGCCGTGACGACGTGCGACCGCGGCGTCATCGCTGGTGAAGCCCTGTAGTTCCTTCATGCAGTGCACCAGGCGCATCTCGAAGTCCATCACCTTGCCGGTGTCTTCGAAGTAGCGCGGCAGCTCGACGTACGCACCGTCCAGCTCGCCCGGGCCCTTGCCGAAGTCGCAGCCTTCCAGGGAGACGTTGTTCGGGCCGCGCTGGGCGTAGAACAGGTCCTCGCCTTCGTCGACCAGCCACAGGGCGGGGTTGTCCGGCATCATCATGATGTTCATTTCACTCTGATGCAGGTAGGCGGAATCGGGGTTTTCCTGCAGGAACTGCTGCAGGACATCGTTGGGGTCCTGCCATTCGCCGGCCTGAGCCGTAGCCCCAACAGCCATTGCTACGGGCAACGCAAGCAATGCTTTCTTGAACATGGAAACCTCCATCACACGGGTTTTTTTCGATTGAGCCCGGGACTCTTGTGGCCCGGACCTGTGTAGCAGAGTGCTGAACCCGAGTCCGTGCTGTCAACACAAAAGACTATATTAGCGTTTCCTAAAAGTCTGTTTTTGAAAGGTTCTTGGGCATCAGCACCGAGAGTCAGACGAGACAGCCACGGGTTCTATTCCCGGTTGTGGGGATTTTTTTCAGACGCCGCCCGGGGCACGCCAGCCCCCCCCCCAAATTGCTGAAAGCCGGAAGGAAGATTTCGGGGATGACGCCGAGCTCAAACCTGCCCAACCAGAACAGGTTTGGCAGATTCATAAAAAGGGAAGAGAAACAGGAAGGCGGAGAGGCCAGGGGCGGCCTCCGAATTCAGTCACGCTGGAGGACCCCCTCGTGGACCAGCAGCAGGCGCTTCACCTGGGCCAGCTCGCCCACCTGATCGCCAGCGTAGCCGCCAACGTCGCGGGTGCTGCGAAAACGCGAGGACACCACTCGGTGGCAGGGGATGAACAGCGGCCAGGGGTTGGCACGGCAGGCCTGCCCCACCGCGCGGGGGGCAGACCCCACGCGGGCGGCGATCTCGGAGTAGGTACGGACCTCGCCGACGGGGATCTCCGACAGCGCGGCCCAGACCCGACGTGCATGGGCAGTCCCGGGCGGCACCGCAGCGGTCGGGCGCCAGGCGCCGGCATCCTTGCCGTAGGCCGCCGGGTCAAACTGCGGGGGCTGCAGGTCAGCCCCGGGGATATCCGCGAGCGGTGACAGGTCCTCAGGGTCGTCAGGGTCCTGCCAGCCACAGGCCAGGAGCTCGCCATTGGGGGATTCCAGCCACACAAAAGCCAGCGCCACTCCGGGGAGGAGGCAGCGCTGGCTTCGGGTCGTCGATCCAGCCGGCATCGAATAGCGAAACGCACGGGGTGACGGGGTCACGGCCGTTTGCCGCGCCCCGCCGGCCGGCGCTACTTCGCCGCCTTGACGTCTTCCTTGATACGGGCGGCCTTGCCGGTGCGGTCGCGCAGGTAGTACAGCTTGGAGCGACGCACCTTGCCGCGGCGCTTCACCTTGATCTCGGCGATCTGCGGGCTGTGGGTCTGGAACGTACGCTCCACACCATTACCGTAGGACACCTTGCGCAGCGTGAAGGCGGAGTTGAGGCCACGGTTGCGCACGGCAATCACCGCACCTTCGAAGGCCTGCAGGCGCTCGCGTTCGCCTTCGCGCACCTTTACCTGCACCACCACGGTATCGCCGGGCCCGAAGTCGGGCACGTCCGACTTCATCTGCTCGGCTTCCAGTTCCTGAATGACGTTATTCATTGCTCGACCTCAATCATCGCTTTCGGTGCGCGAGCCGCCGTTATGGCCACTCACACGGTATTCATCCAACAGGGCCGCATCCTCGGCCCCGAGTTCCAGCCGGGCCAGCAGGTCCGGCCGCCGGCTCCAGGTCCTGCCCAGTGCCTCGCGGCGGCGCCAGCGCCGAATCGCGCCGTGGTCACCCCCCAGCAGCACTGGCGGTACGGCCCGCCCGGCGACCGTCTCCGGACGGGTGTAGTGCGGGCAATCCAGCAGCCCCGCACTGAAGGAATCCTGGTCGGCGGAATCCGCGTGCCCGAGAACCCCGGGAAGCAGCCGGGCACAGCCATCAATCACCGCCATCGCCGCGAGTTCGCCGCCCGAGAGCACGAAGTCGCCGAGCGACCATTCCTCGTCGACCTGCGCCTCGATGAAGCGCTCGTCGATGCCCTCGTAGCGCCCGCAGACCAGCGCCACGCGCGGCCGTGCGGACAGCTCCTGCAGCATCGCCTGGCGGATCGGCCGCCCCTGCGGGGTCAGCGCGATCACGTACAGCGGCGTTGCCGCATCCGCCCGCGCCGCGTACAGCGCGGCCGCCAGCGGTGCGTATTGCATCACCATGCCGGGGCCCCCGCCGTACGGGCGATCGTCCACGGCCTGGTGGAAACCGGCGCCCCAGGCGCGCGGGTTCCAGGATTTCAGCTCCAGGCGGCCGCGCTCAACGGCCCGCCCGGTCACGCCGGATTCGCCAACCGCCGCGACCAGTTCCGGGAACAGCGAGATAACGTCGAAACGCACCGGCGCCGCTTCAGAAATCCGGATCCCAGTCGACCCGCACGCGGCGGGCCTCCAGATCCACGTCCAGCACGTACTGCTCGCGCACCCACGGAACCAGGCGTTCGCGATCGCCCCGGACCACCAGCACATCGTTGGCACCGGTCTCGATGAAGCCCGAGATGGTCCCCAGCGGCGTGCCGTCCTGATTCTCCACCGCCATGCCCAGCAGGTCGGCCCAGTAATAGGCCCCATCCTCGGCCGGCGGCAGCCAGTCGCGCTCGATCGCGAGCTCGGAACCGATCAGACCGTAGGCCGAATCGCGGTCCGCGGCTTCGCGGAACTTCATCACGACCCCTTGCCCGTGGGCGCGCCCACCCTCGATCTCGACCAGGCGCCAGTCGTTCCCGTAGTGCATCCACAACTGCGGGAACTCGGTGATCGCGGCGCGGGGCTCGGTCTCGGAAAAGACCCGGACCCAGCCCTTGACGCCATAGACCCCGGAGACACGTCCGACGCGGATGCGCTCACCCGCCTCGTTCATGACCGCAGCCAAGCGTCAGTACAGCGACCGGACGACCTCAGGCCGCCGCGGACTGCTGCTGCTTACGGTAGCCCTTGACCAGGTGGTTCACGCGCTCGGACATGCCGGCGCCGTGACCCAGCCAGTAGTCCACGCGCTCGAGATCGATGCGCAGCGGTTCTTCCTGACCGCGGGCCACCGGATTAAAGAACCCGATCTGCTCCTTGTAGCCGCTATCGCGACGAGCGCGGGAATCGGTAACCACGATCGAATAAAACGGGCGCTTCTTGGCGCCGCGGCGTAGCAGGCGAATCGTAACCATGTAGTGTTGAACCCCGTGAGTCCGTTTTCTCGAGAAAACGCGCGATTATAACGAATCCGGCCAGTAACACAAGGGAAGCCCCGGGCCTCCCTCGCGTAACGGACCGTCGTTCGCGCGCACATTAATCACTAGCGGAACGGCATCCCGCCGCCGGGGCCACCCATGCCCCCCATACCGCCCATCTTGCCCCCCAGGGCCCGCATCATCTTCGATGCACCGCCCTTGGAGAATTTCTTCATTGCCTTGCTCATCTGCGTGTGCTGCTTGAGCAGGCGATTCACATCCTGGATCTGGGTGCCGGAACCGGCCGCGATGCGGCGCTTGCGCGAACCCTTGATGACATCCGGGTGGCGCCTTTCGTGCTCCGTCATCGACGAGATCACGGCCATCATGCGGCCGATCTCCTTGTCGTTGGCCTGATTCTTTACCGCATCCGGCAGCTTGCCGCCACCGGGGAGCTTCTCGAGCATGGAGCTCATGCCGCCCATCTTCTGCATCTGCCCCAGTTGGTCGCGCAGGTCGTTCAGGTCAAACCCGCGGCCCTTCTTCAACTTGCGGGTCAGCTTCTCGGCCTGATCCTGGTCGACCTGGCGGCTGGCCTCCTCGACCAGCGACAATACATCGCCCTTGCCCAGGATACGCGAGGCGATGCGCTCGGGGTGGAATGGTTCCAGGGCGTCCGGGCGCTCGCCCATGCCGATGAACTTGATCGGCACGCCCGTGATCTGGCGCACCGAAAGGGCCGCGCCCCCGCGGGCATCACCATCCGCCTTGGTCAGCACCACGCCGGTCAGTGGCAGCGCCTCGCCGAAGGCGCGCGCGGTGTTCGCGGCGTCCTGCCCGGTCATGGAATCGACCACGAACAGGGTCTCGATCGGGTCGATCGCCTGATGCAGGGCCTTGACCTCGGCCATCATGTCCTCATCGACATGCAGGCGACCGGCGGTGTCCACCAGCAGCACCTCGACGCCCTCGCGGCGGGCGCGGGCAACCGCGTCGCTGGCGATCGCCTCGGGCTTCTGGCTGGTATCGCTGGGATAGAACGTGACTTCGACCTGACCGGCCAGGGTCTCCAGCTGCTGAATCGCCGCGGGACGGTAGACGTCGCAGCTGACGACTGCGACCTTTTTCTTTTCGCGCTCGCGCAGCAGGCGCGCGAGCTTGCCGATACTGGTGGTCTTGCCCGCGCCCTGGAGACCGGCCACCAGCACCACCGCAGGCGGCTGATGGGCGAGATTCAGCGAGGCGTTCTCGCCCCCCATGGTCGCGATCAGTTCATCGTGGACGACCTTGATCAGGGCCTGGCCCGGCGTCAGGCTGCCGATGACCTCCTTGCCCAGCGCCTTTTCCTTGACGTCCTTGATGAACTCGCGCACTACCGGCAGGGCCACGTCGGCCTCCAGCAGCGCCATGCGCACCTCGCGCAGGGCGTCCTGGATGTTGTCCTCGGTGAGCCGCGCCTGACCCTTCAGGCGCTTCATGGTCTCCTGCAGGCGGCTGGAAAGGCCGTCGAACATCGTCTGTCCTCGTCTGGATCGTCGGTGACCGGCGGTCTGCACCGGCCACGGGACCGAACAGTATACCGGTCTCGCACCCTTGCATGCAGGCCCGCGGGAGAGAGCGGCCGACGCGCGCCCCGGAACGACCGCCGGCATGTGCAATCCGCCCGCGTAGCAGCGATAATCCGGCGTCATGAGCATTGCCATCGGACTCCTCGCCGTCGCGCTGTATCTCGTCACCGCGGGCTACCTGGCTGTCACCGCCCGGCGCCAGCCGCTGACAGCCGGCCAGCCGCGAGCGGCCCTGGGCCTGTGGGGACTGGCCCTTGTGGCCCATCTGGGTGCACTGCTGCCGATGGTGCTGACCGAGGCCGGGCTCAACCTGTGCCTGGGCAACGCCCTCTCGGCCTCGCTGTGGCTGGTGGCCGCACTGCTGTGGCTGACGAGCTGGCGCCACCCCCTTGCCATCCTCGGGGTCGTGATCCTGCCGCTGACCGCGCTGGCCGTCCTCACCGCCCTTTTGTGTGACGGCGATACGCGCTACGCCACCTCGGCCGGGATCGACCTGCACATCCTGTTCTCGGCACTGGGCTGGGCGTTCCTCGCGCTGTCCACCGCACAGGCCGCGGTGATGGCCGCCCAGCATCGTGCGCTGCACAATCACCATGCCTCGGGTTTCGTGCGCGCCCTGCCGCCCTTGTTCTCGATGGAGGTCTGGCTGTTCCGGATGATCTTTATTGGCTGGCTGTTCCTCGGGCTCAGCCTGCTGTCCGGTCTGGTATTCGTGGACAACCTGTTCGCCCAGCACCTGGTCCACAAGACCACGCTGTCAATCCTGGCCTGGCTGATCTTCTCGACCCTGCTGATCGGGCGCTGGCGCCTGGGCTGGCGCGGCACCCGCGCGCTGGCCTGGACCACCGGCGGCTTCGTGGTGCTGGTGCTGGCCTATTTCGGCTCCAAGCTGGTGCTGGAAGTGATCCTCGGGCGCGTCTGAACGCAGCGGGGGCGGCTTGACACCCCGGCGGCCCTTGCCTGAAATGAACCCGACCATGGCATCCCGCCCGCTCGATCAACCCTGACCGCAGGCCGCGCCGTTGCAAGAGATCCCGCTGTACGTCCTGTTCGGCGCCCTGGTGGTGCTGTTCCTGCTGTCGGCTTTCTTCTCCGGGTCGGAGACGGCGCTGATGGCGCTCAACCGCTACCGCATGCGGCACCGCGCGCAGACCGGACATCGGGGCGCCCAGCGGGCTGCGCAGCTACTGGACAAGCCGGATCGGCTGATCGGCCTGATCCTGCTGGGCAACAACTTCGTCAATATCCTCATCGCCCAGATCGCCACCTTCATCGGCTGGCGCCTGTTTGGCGATACCGGGGTGGCCATCGCCACGGGCGTCCTGACCCTGACCCTGCTGATCTTCGCCGAGACTGCGCCAAAGACCCTCGCAGCCCTGCACAGTGAACGCATCGCCTACCCGGCCGCCTGGGTCTACTCCGGGCTGATCAAGTTCATGTGGCCGGTGGTCTGGCTGATCAACCTGATGGCGAACGGTGTACTGCGCCTGTTCGGCGTCCACATGAATGCCGGCCAGCGCGCCGCCCTGAACACCGACGAGTTGCGCAGCGTGGTCTCCGAGGCCGGCGCGCTGATCCCGGCCAACCACCAGCGCATGCTGCTGAACCTGCTGGACCTGGAACGCACCACCGTCGAGGACATCATGATCCCGCGCAACGAGATCGTGGTGATCGACCTGAACGAGCCCTGGAACGAGGTCGAGGATCAGCTGATCCACGGCAGCTTTACCCGCCTGCCGGTGGTGCAAGGCGAGCTGGACCACATCGTCGGCTTCATTCACCGCCGCGACGTGCTGCCGCTGGTCGAGCGTGACGCGTTCGGTCCCGACGACCTGCGCCAGATCGTGACCCCGCCCTATTTCATCCCGGAGGGCACGGCGCTCAACCGCCAGCTGATCAACTTCCAGCAGCAGAAAAAGCGCATCGGCCTGGTGGTGGACGAATACGGCGACATCGAAGGCCTGATCACGCTGGAGGATCTGCTGGAGGAAATCGTGGGCGAGTTCACCACCGACTCCCCGGCGATGAGCGACGACGTGCTGCGCCAGGAGGACGGCTCCGCCATGGTCGACGGCGGCATCCACCTGCGCGAACTCAACCGCGCCCTCGGCCTGGACCTGCCGCAGGACGGCCCCAAGACCCTCAGCGGCCTGATCGTCGAGCACCTGGAGAGCATCCCCGAGGCCCCGGTGAGCGTGAAGATCAACGGCGTGGTGATGGACATCGCCCAGATCAAGAACAACACCATCCGCACCGTGCGCGTTGTCGCGCCCGACCTGCCGGAAGCCCCGACAACCCGGACCCCCTGATGGCCAAGAACAAAACCCAGTACGTCTGCCAGGCCTGCGGCGCAATCAGCCCCAAGTGGGCCGGTCAGTGCGGCGACTGCGGCGCCTGGAACACCCTGGAAGAAGCCGCACCGGCCGCCAGCGCCGGGCCGCGCGGCGGCTATGCGGGCGAGGTCGCGGGCATCACCCGGCTCGGCGAGGTCGAGATGGCCGAGGTGCCGCGCACCAGCACCGGACTGTCGGAACTGGACCGCGCCCTGGGTGGCGGCCTGGTGCATGGTTCCGTGGTCCTGCTGGGCGGCGACCCGGGCATCGGCAAGTCCACCCTGCTGCTGCAGACCCTGGCGATGCTGCCCGTCGGCGACACCCTCTACGTGACCGGCGAGGAATCGGCCCAGCAGATCGGCATGCGTGCCCGGCGACTCGGGCTGGAGGTCGACGGGCTCCGCCTGCTGACCGAGACCCAGGTGGAGAACGTGATCGCCACCTGCGAACGCGAACGCCCGCGCGTGCTGGTGATCGACTCCATCCAGACGCTCTACACCGCCGCGCTGCAATCCGCCCCCGGCTCGGTCGGCCAGGTTCGCGAAAGCGCCGCGGCCCTGGTGCGCATGGCCAAGCAGCGCGGCATTACCGTGATTCTGGTCGGGCATGTGACCAAGGACGGCCAGCTCGCCGGCCCCCGCGTGCTCGAGCACATGGTCGACACCGTGCTGTATTTCGAGGGGGACCCGGACGGGCGCTACCGCATGCTGCGCGCGGTCAAGAACCGTTTCGGCGCCGTCAACGAGCTGGGTGTGTTCGCCATGCTGGAGAACGGTCTGAAGGCGGTCTCCAACCCTTCCGCGATCTTCCTGTCGCGACACCAGGGCCCGGTGCCCGGCAGCGTGGTCATGGTGACCCGCGAGGGCACGCGCCCGCTGCTGGTCGAGGTGCAGGCCCTGGTCGCCGAGAGCCATGCCTCGCAGCCGCGGCGCATCACTGTCGGGCTGGAGCAGAACCGGCTGACCATGCTGCTGGCCGTGCTCCACCGGCACGGGGGCGTGGCCCTGTTCGACCAGGACGTATTCATCAATGTGGTCGGGGGCGTGCGCGTGACCGAGACCGCCGCCGACCTGCCGATGCTGGCGGCCGCGCTGTCCAGCTTCCGCGACCGCGCCCTGCCGCAGGAGCTGCTGGCGTTCGGCGAGGTCGGCCTGGCCGGCGAGATCCGGCCGGTCCCGAACGGCGAGGAACGCCTGCGCGAGGCGGCCAAGCATGGCTATACCCGCGCCATCGCGCCGGCGGCGAACGCGCCGCGCAAGCCGATCAAGGGGATGGAGGTCATCCCCGTCTCGCGCCTCTCCGAAGTCCTCGACGCCCTGTAGCGCTTTCCGCCTGCCGCTGTGAGGCTGGCCTTGGTTCATCATCCGGTGTTTACGTGCCTTCGGTCCGCCGCCTGCCTGGCGCTGACTCGCCAGCGCGCCGCGAGGTCCTTTCTTGCTTGCCCAAGAAAGGACCCAAAGAAGGGCACCCGGATTCCGCCCGGGAACCTTGCTCCAGGGCCCTCGGGCCGGCGGCGCTGAACTCGCGACGCTGCGCTTCGCTCAGACATCCAGCGCCCCGAATTTGTATAAAACGGGCCGGCCCGAGCACCCTTCCGCAAGGGGCTCCATACGGGAGGAGTAGGTCAAAACCGACCGTATCCCTACGCTTCTGCCTAACCATAGGCATCGCCACCCGAAAGCCCCCGGCGCCCGCTTCGCGGGCGCGGCACGCAACGGCCGAAGGCCGAGCGTGCCCAGATGTCCGAAGACCTAGCCTTCGTCTACTCGCAATATCGTCGGGACGGCCGTTGTTTTGACCTGCCTCCCCGTTGTCGTCGCGCCGAGCGGAGAGGGTTTTCGCGGGATCAGAGGCGCTGGATGTCTGAGCGGAGCCGAAGGCGCAGCGAGTTCAGCGCCGCCCGCGAAAAGCCTCGGAGCGAGGGAAACCCCGGCCCGCGCAGCGGGCCGGGGTCGCGGCAGTCGGGCGTGTTTCTTGGGTACTTCTTTGCACGAGCAAAGAAGTACCTCGCGGCGCGCTGGCGAGTCAGCGCTCGGCAGTATGCGGACCGAAACCACCGTAAACACCAAACGATGGACCAGGACCAGCCTAACCCGGCAGGCGGCCGGACGAAGGCACGCAAACACCGGATGCCGGGCCACGGCCAGCCTGTTGGCCGGCATCATGGAGACACAAAAAAGGCGCCCGGAGGCGCCTTTGCGATGCGCGGGAACGCGCGGCGTTAGTTGACGGCGTCGAGGTCGGCCACCAGCGATTCGCGGGTGCCTTCGGCGACCGCGTCCAGCCGATGGTTGTAGTTCTCGTGCTCCACCCCGATGGCGATCGCCGCCCCCGACTTGGCCGCGGAGACCATCTCCGGCGTCAGCTCGAAGCGCAGGAAGTGCACCGAGGAGGTCTTGTCGTCGGTCTCGCGATCGAGGTCCTCGTTCGCAATCGGGTAGACCTTGTCATGGCCCGCGACCTGCACGTAGGTCTTGCGCTCGATGCCAATCAGCTTGGACAACTGCACCTTGCGCTCGTCCACGTCCGGGTACTCGACCATCATGGTCGCCTTCCAGTTGGAACCATCCGGGATCAGCGGGTTGTAGGCGTCCAGCTCGTCCTGGATGCCCTCGGCATCGAAGATCTTCTCGACCCGCAGCATCTCCTGGATCTGGTACTGCATGGTGGTGCGATCCTCGAAGTGCAGGGTCACGGCCGGGCCCACCTGCACGACGCGGTTGCGCTTGTGCTGCATTACTTCGCTACGGAACTGGGACCGCACCTCGTGGTACTTCTCCAGCGTATACAGGTCGTCACGACTCAGCTTGTCCACACTTGCCTCCATCTGCATCTCGATACCTCCGTCTCGTCGGACAGGTCCGCCAGGACCGGCACCCCTCAGTGATCGTGGTGCCCCGTCTTCGTATAGTCCTTGTCGGACCAGAGGTTGTCTTTCAATTCGTGGTCGAACACCGGGTTATGGCGGCGGATCCACTCCAGCACCATCGCGGCATGCTCGATCTCCTCGTCACGGTTGTGCGCGAGGATCGCCTTGAGTTCTTCGTCCTTGCAGCCGTCGATGCGCTGCTGGTACCAGTCCACCGCTTCGAGCTCTTCCATCAGCGAGACGATCGCGCGGTGCATTTCGCGCGACTCGTCGCTCAGTTCCTCGACCGGTTCGTGGTAGCTGTCACTGGCCATGTGTTCTCTCCGTTCATGGGCGCTTGTTCACGCCCTTGCCTGATCCTGTGTGCCGTTCGAAACGGCGCTTACAGCCCGTAGGCCTGGCGCAACAGGGTCAGCGGGTGCTCGGGCGCCTTGTCCTCGCCCTTGCCCTGCAGCCCGTTCTCGATCATGTGGCCGGCCATCGGGCAGTCGCTCGAGTAGTGATCCGACTCGGCCTTCTGCACCCGGCTGACCACCGGCCGGCAGATCTTGCTGGCCGTCTCGTAGAACTCGCTCTTCACGCCGTAGGTCCCGTCGTGCCCCGAGCAGCGCTCGATCACGTCAATCTCGGTATCCGGTACCAGCTTGAGCAGGTCGCGGGTCTTGAGCCCCATGTTCTGCACCCGCAGGTGGCAGGCGGCGTGGTAGGCGATCTTGCCCAGCTTCTCGGGGAAGTCGGTGTTGAGCTTGCCGTCCTTGTGCCGTTCCATCAGGTACTCGAACGGATCGAAGATACGGTCGCGAACGGTGATCACGTCGGCGTCGTCCGGGAACATCAACGGCAGTTCCTGCTTGAACATCAGCACACAGGACGGCACCGGGGCGACGATGTCGTAGCCCTGGTCGATCATCCGCTTCATCGCCGGGATGTTCGCGTCCTTGGAGGCCTCCACCGACTCCAGGTCGCCCAGCTCGAGCTTGGGCATGCCGCAGCACTGTTCCTTGTCGACCAGGGTGACCTCGATACCGTTGTGCTCGAAGACCTTGACCAGATCCTCGACCAGGTGCGGTTCGTTGTAGTTGCCATAGCAGGTCGCGTAGAGGGCCACCTTGCCCTGCGTGGCACCAGCCGGCTCGGGATTGCTGACGCCCTTCGCCGTCTTGGCCAAGCGCGAGCGGCCCTTGCTGGAGTGGTATTCGGGGACCGGGGCATCGGGATGCACGCCCATGGTCTTGTCCAGCATCTTGCGCACCGCGCCGTTCTTGTTCGCGGCGTTGACCGCGCCGGCCACCACCGGGATGCCGGCCAGCTTGCCGACCATGTCCGTGCTGGACATCAGCTTGTGCGAGGTCTTGGCGCCCTCGTTCTGGTAGCGGAAGGCCTTGGCCCGCAGCATCAGGTGCGGGAAGTCCACGTTCCACTCGTGCGGCGGCACGTAGGGGCACTTGGTCAGGTAGCACAGATCACACAGGTAGCAGTGATCGACCACCTGCCAGTAGTCCTTCTTGTCGACCCCGTCGACCTCCAGGGTCTCGGACTCATCGACCAGGTCGAACAGGGTCGGGAAGGAGTTGCACAGGCTTACGCAGCGACGGCAGCCGTGACAGATATCAAAGACCCGCTCGAGTTCGCTGAACAGCGATTCCTCGTTGTAGAACTCGGGGTTCTTCCAGTCCAGCGGATGACGGGTCGGGGCTTCGAGACTTCCTTCACGTTGGTGCGTCGGCGCAGACATGCATCCCTCCGGTGTCCGTATCAGTACGATGCTTCGGGGGAAACACGGAACAACATGCGGGCCCGGCCTTCAGGTACCGCCCACAGGCTGTTCCGTGTCTCCCGGAAAACGGGGCCGGTAACCGGCCCCGCATACTTCCCAGGCAGGAGACGATCAGTCGTCCAGCTGGTCCAGCGCCTTCTGGAAGCGGTTGGCGTGGGAACGCTCCGCCTTGGCCAGGGTTTCGAACCAGTCGGCGACTTCGTCGAAGCCTTCGTCGCGCGCGGTCTTGGCCATGCCCGGGTACATGTCGGTGTACTCGTGGGTCTCGCCGGCCACGGCGGTCTTCAGGTTCGCGGAGGTGGAACCGAATTCCAGGCCGGTGGCCGGGTCGCCGCAGCTCTCGAGGTACTCGAGATGGCCGTGGGCGTGGCCGGTTTCGCCTTCCGCGGTGGAACGGAACACGGTGGCCACGTCGTTGTAGCCTTCGACGTCCGCCTTGGAAGCGAAGTACAGGTAACGGCGATTGGCCATCGATTCGCCGGCAAAGGCCTCTTTCAGGGCTTCTTCGGTCTTGCTGCCTTTCAGATCCATGGTGCTCTCCTTCTCTCTATGGGTTCTACACAACCACAGGAATGCCTGTGCAGACGGCGGTTTAGACTGGGTCTAAACTGTACGAAAACTCTAGTCCGCGCCCGGTTCAGTGTCAACCGGAAGCCCTCCGCATCATGGGGGCGTCTGTCCCATAATCAAGGGCGGACCGGCGGTACGTCTTTCCTCGCCGCAGCGGATCGGATACTTTCTCACCTTTTCGACCCGGTGATCCATCATGACCGACCCTTCCAGCGCCGACAGCCCGGCGGAATTCGAAGCCAGCCTGGAAGCCCTGGAGGCCCTGGTTGCCCGGATGGAGTCCGGCGAGCTGGGCCTGGAGCAGTCGCTGGGCGAATTCCAGCGCGGCATGGAACTCGTCAACCGCTGTCAGCGCGCCCTCGACGATGCTCAGCGCCGCATCGAGGCCCTGGCACAAGAGACACCGGCGGACGCCTCTGCCCAGAATGACCACGGCGGGAACACGAACGTTCCCCGGACAGCGGAGCCGAACGACAGCACGGATCCCGATGTCCCGTTCTAGCGAAATGCCGTTGACCGCCATCGATGCCGAACAGGCCCTGTCCCACTACCAGCAGCGCATCGAGGCCGTTCTCGACCGCCACCTGGCCGTAGACGGCGCCCCGGACCCGCGCCTGATCGAGGCCATGCGCTACGCCACGCTGTCCGGTGGCAAACGCCTGCGCCCGGTACTGGTGTACGCGGCCGGACGGACCACCGCCGCCCCGGACGCGGCCCTGGACGCAATGGCCGCGGCCGTGGAGATGATCCACGTCTACTCCCTGATCCACGACGACCTGCCGGCGATGGACGATGACGACCTGCGCCGCGGCCGCCCCACCTGCCACAAGGCCTTCGACGAGGCCACGGCCATTCTGGCCGGGGACGCCCTGCAGGCGCTGGCCTTCGACGTGCTGACCGGCGGCGTGGCGGAACTGCCCGGGGCGACAGGGCTGCACGCCGTGCGCGAACTGGCGGGGGCGGCCGGCCTGCACGGCATGGCCGGCGGTCAGGCGATCGACCTCGGCGCCTGCGGCCAGCCCATCGACCTGCCGGAGCTGGAGCGCATGCACCGGCTCAAGACGGGTGCCCTGATCCGCGCCTCGGTCCGGCTGGGCGCCCTGGCGGGCACACCGGACCCCGAGGCGCTGGGGCGTCTGACACGCTATGCCGAATGCATCGGCCTGGCGTTCCAGATCCGCGACGACGTCCTCGACGTCGAAGGCGATCCCGAGGTCCTGGGCAAGGCCTGCGGCGCCGATGCACGCCTGCACAAGCCCACCTTCCCCTCGCTGCAGGGCCTGGAGGCGTCGCGCGAGCGGGCGGTGGCGCTGATCGACGAGGCGCTCGCCGAACTGCAACCCTTCGGCCAGGAGGCGGACTTGCTTCGCTTCCTGGCGCGTTACATCGTCGACCGCATGAATTGAACCGGCCTCTGCGATGACCCCCACTCCCCTGCTGGATGCAATCGAATGGCCCGCCGACCTGCGGGAACGCCCGGCCTCGGACCTCGCCGCGGTGGCCGGCGAGCTGCGGCAGTTCCTGATCGAGAGTGTCTCGCGCACCGGCGGGCATCTGGCCGCGAACCTGGGAACCGTGGAGCTCGCCATCGCGCTGCACTACGCCTTCGACACTCCCGATGACCGCATCGTCTGGGACGTCGGCCATCAGGCCTACGCCCACAAGATTCTGACCGGACGCCGGGAGGGGATGGCCAGCCTGCGCCAGTACGGCGGTCTGGCCGGCTTCCCCAAGCGCGCGGAGAGCGAGTACGACGCCTTCGGGGCCGGCCACTCCAGCACCTCGATCAGTGCCGCCGCCGGCATGGCCCTGGCGGCGAAGCACGCGGGACTGGACCGGCGCCACGTCGCGGTGATCGGCGACGGGGCGATGACCGCAGGCATGGCGTTCGAGGCGTTGAACCATATCGGGGATCTCGACTGCAATCTGCTGGTGATCCTGAACGACAACGACATGTCGATCTCGCCCAACGTCGGCGCGCTGAACCAGTACTTCACCCGGTTGCTGTCCGGCCCGCTGTACAGCTCGGTGCGCGAGGGCTCCAAGCGCATGCTGGAATTCGTGCCGCCAATGAAGGCCTTCGCCCAGCGCGCCGAGGAACACATGAAGGGCATGTTCGTGCCCGGGACGCTGTTCGAGGAACTGGGCTTTCGCTACTTCGGCCCGGTGGACGGGCACGACGTCAACGGGCTGACCTCGATCCTGAAGAACCTGCGCACCACCCAGGGCCCCCAGCTGCTGCACGTGGTCACGCGCAAGGGCCAGGGCTACGCGCCGGCCGAGGAAGACCCCTGCCGCTACCACGGCGTGTCCAAGTTCGAGCCGGAAAATGGTCTTGCCCCGTCCGGTCCGAAGGCCCCCAGCTATACCGACATCTTCAGCCAGTGGCTGTGCGACCAGGCCACGGCCGACGAGCGCCTGCTGGGCATCACGCCGGCGATGCGCGAGGGCTCCGGCCTGGTAACATTCTCGGAGCAGTTCCCCGGGCGCTATTTCGACGTCGGCATCGCCGAACAGCACGCGGTCACACTCGCCGCCGGAATGGCCTGCGAGGGCCAGAAGCCCGTCGTCGCGATCTACTCGACGTTCCTGCAGCGGGCGATGGACCAGGTGATCCATGACGTCGCGCTGCAGAATCTGCCCGTACTGTTCGCGGTGGACCGCGCCGGGATTGTGGGCGCCGACGGCCCGACCCATGCCGGCACCTTCGATACCGCGCTGCTGCGCACGGTCCCGAACATGCTCTTGATGGCACCGGCCAGCGAGCGCGAGTGCCGCCAGATGCTCTCCACCGGATACGCCCACAACGGCCCGGCAGCGGTACGCTACCCGCGCGGCGGCGGGCCCGGCGAGCTGCCGGAAGGCGGCCCCGAAGACCTGGAGACCCTGCCGGTCGGCCGCGCCGAAGTGGTTCGCGAGGGCCGGGGCCTGGCCATCCTCAGCTTTGGCGCACTGCTGGAGACCGCCCTGGAGGCCGGCGAGGCGCTGGATGCCACCGTGGTCAACATGCGCTTCATCAAGCCCTTGGACACGGGGCTGCTGGCGCAGCTGGCCGCCAGCCACGAGGGCTTCGTCACGCTCGAGGACCACGCCCGCGCCGGGGGCGCCGGCAGCGCCGTGCTGGAATGGCTCTCCGCCGAGGGCGTGACGCTCCCCTGCCAGGTGCTGGGCATCCCGGACCAGTTCACCGAGCACGGCTCGCGCGAGCAGATCCTGGCCGACTGCGGCCTCGATACCGCGGGTGTCCTGGCCGCGATTCGCCACGCCTTCGGGCAGGAGAATTGCGCGGACGACGGCGGCCGGCTAGGCTTCGCGGGCTGAACATCCCCGCGGCCGCGACGGTCGCGCTAGCCGGAATCGATCCATGAGTGCCCGTTATACCCTCCGCGTCCTGACCGACTTTGCCTCCGCGCATACCCTGCGCGACTACCCGGGGCAATGCGCGAACATGCACGGGCACAACTGGAAGGTGGAGGCCGAGGTCCAGGCCGAGACCCTGGACGATTCCGGCATGGCGGTGGACTTCAAGGTGGTCAAGACCGCCGCGCGCGAGATCGCCGGGCAGCTGGACCACCGCTACCTGAACGACGTCCCGCCGTTCGACACGGTCAACCCGACGGCCGAGAACATCGCCCAGTGGTTCTTCCGCGAGATGGCCGGGCGCCTCAACCGCCCGGGCCTGCGCATGCACGCCCTGACCCTGTGGGAGACCGACCGCGCCTGCGTGCGCTACAGCGAGGACGGCTGACGCCCCATTCGCCCCCCCGCGCCCCGCCAATAGCACCGTCATTGCGAGGAACGCAGCGACGCGGCAATCTCCCGAAGCTGGCAACGAGCTAGGGCCTGGTGGTTCCGGATGGAGGTTGCCGCGTCGCCTTCGGCTCCTCGCAATGACGGGGGGAAACCCGAACCCTACAAGTGATTCGAGGCGTAATCCGCGAGCCGCGAGCGCTCCCCGCGGGTCAGCGTGATGTGTCCGCTGTGGGTCCAGTTGCGGAACCGGTCCACTACATAGGTTAGCCCGCTGGAAGTCTCGGTCAGATACGGGGTGTCGATCTGCGCGATGTTGCCCAGCGCCACCACCTTGGTCCCCGGCCCGGCGCGGGTGATCAGGGTCTTCATCTGCTTGGAGGTCAGGTTCTGGGCCTCGTCGAGGATGATGTAGCGGTTGAGGAAAGTGCGCCCGCGCATGAAGTTCAGCGAGCGGATCTTGATGCGGCTGGTCAGCACGTCGTTGGTCGCCGCGCGCCCCCAGTCACCGGCGCCCTCGGACTTGGCCAGCACCTCGAGGTTGTCCATCAGGGCCCCCATCCACGGGGTCATCTTTTCCTCTTCGGTCCCGGGCAGGAAGCCGATGTCCTCGCCCACCGGGACCGTGACCCGGGTCATGATGATCTCCTTGTAGGTATTGTCTTCCAGAGTCTGCGCCAACCCGGCGGCCAGGGTCAGCAGCGTCTTGCCGGTGCCGGCGGCGCCCAGCAGCGAGACGAAATCCACCTCCGGGTCCATCAGCAGGTTCAGGGCGTAATTCTGTTCGCGGTTGCGAGCATTGATGCCCCAGACGCTGTGGCGGGGGGTCATGTAGTCGTCGACCAGCTCGATCACCGCCGACTCGTTCGGCTGGTCAATCTCCAGCACGATCGCGGATAGCGGGTTCTCGCCCTCTCGGTAGACGAACTGGTTCGGCTGCCACTCGCCGACCAGCGGGCCGGTCACGCGATAATACGTGCGGCCGGATTCCTGCCAGGAGTCCATCCTGGACCCGTGCGTCTCCCAGAAGTCCTCCGGCAATTCGGTCATGCCGGAGAACAGCAGGCTGACGTCGTCCAGCACCTGGTCGTTGTAGTAGTCCTCCGCGTGCAGGCCGATCACCGCGGCCTTGATGCGCAGATTGATGTCCTTGGACACCAGCGTGACCGGGGTGTCGGGGTATTCTGTCTTCAGGGCCTGGGCGGTGGCGAGGATGTCGTTGTCGGCCGAGGAGCCTGGTAGCGAGGACGGCAGGGTGGAGGCGAGGTTGCGCGTCTGGAAGAACAGGCGCCCGGTGGGGGCGAAGGTCGACTCGCTGAGGGAGTCCGCCTGCAGCGGCAGCCCGGCGGCGATCTGCTCGTGCAGGGCGCCGGTGGTCAGTTCATCGATGAAGCGCGAGACCTGGCGCACATTGCGCGCGACCTCGGAAACCCCCTTCTTGCCCCGGTCGAGCTCCTCGAGCACGACCATCGGCAGGAAGATGTCGTGTTCCTTGAAGCGGAACAGCGCCGTCGGGTCGTGCATCAGGACGTTGGTGTCCAGGACAAGCAGGCGTTTCGGATCCTGGTCGGTCGCGGTCATGGCGCCTCCGGAACGGGGATAGGGAAAGGGGTCAGCTCCCGGCGAGTTCGCGCACCGTGGCGAGGACCTCGTCCACGTGCCCCGGCACCTTCACCTTGCGCCACTCCTTGCGCAGCACGCCGTCGGCATCGATCAGGAATGTGGAGCGCTCGATGCCTCGTACCTGCTTGCCATACATGTTTTTCATCTTGATGACATCGAAGGCGTTGCACAGCGTCTCGTCGCCATCGCTCAACAGGTCGAATGGCAGTTCCTGCTTGGTGCGGAAATTCTCGTGACTCTTCACGCTGTCGCGCGACACGCCAAGGATCACGGCCCCGGCCGCATCGAAGGCATCCAGGTTGGCGGCGAAGTCACGGCTCTCGTTGGTACAGCCCGGCGTGCTGTCCTTGGGGTAGAAGTACAGGACCACGATACGGCCCTTGAAGTCGGCCGGCCCCAGAGTCTGGTCGCTGGTCGCCGGGACGCACAGGTCGGCGGGAACGGGCTGGTCGATTGCGATGCTCATCAGGCGTTTCTCCTCGAATCGTGAAACTTAAGGTGGCAATGCGTGGACTGCGACGCGAAAGGCCCGGCCACATCAGGCCTTGATCGGGTCCAGCACACCATCCACGTTCAGTTCGTCACAAAAATCCATGAATTCGCCACGCAGACTGGCAAGGTGCTGTCCCGCGGGGATGTCCACCACCATGTTGGCCGCGAACATGCGCGCCCCGGTCTGCTGGGCGATATAGACCCGGGTCTGGACGTCACGCAGATTGACGCCGCGACTGGTGAAGAAGTCGGCCAGGGCATTCAGCAGGCCCGGGGCGTCCAGCGCCACCGCGTCCACGGCATAGGGCATGGCCGCCTCGGGGCGCTCCTCGAGGGGGCCACGACGGGCCACCACGACCAGGCCCATCTCCGCCTCCAGGCGCTCCAGGCGCGATTCCAGCGTGCCCAGGGTCTTCCAGTTGCCGCTGGCACTGAGGGCCATGCAGCAATAGCCGCCCACGACCGTGATCCGGCTGGATTCGAGATTGCAGCCGGTATCGACGATTACGCGCGTCACACTGGAGACCAGACCGGGTTGGTCCGGTCCGATCAGGTTGAGGATCAGGTGGGTGTGAGCACCCGCGCCAACCACTTCAGCCATACGCCACCTGCCGGCTGCTCGCGGGGCCGGGGGCGGGCAGTCGCCCGATGGGGCTTGGCATGAAAGCGGCAACAGGCATGATGGCTCGCAACATACCACCTTGCCCCGGCGGCGCCAACGGCGGCATGGCGCCCGAAACCGGCGGTCAGTACGACCGCGGGGCCGGGAATCTTGAATGCCTTGTCACCCGCCCGTTAGACTGCACCATTCCCGTTGTTGGAGGAGTCGATGTTTCAAGGCAGCATGGTCGCACTGGCGACCCCGATGCACGCGGACGGCAGCCTGGACTGGCCCGCGCTGGATCGGCTCCTGGAATTCCACATCGAGGCCGGCACCGATGCCATTGTCGCGGTCGGCACGACCGGCGAATCCGCGACCCTCGATTTCGACGAGCACTGCGAGGCCATCGCCCATACGGTGAAGACCGTGGGCGGGCGACTCCCCGTGATCGCGGGCACCGGCGCGAATTCCACCCGCGAGGCCATCGCCCTGACCCGCTGCGCGAAGGAAGGCGGCGCAGATGCCTGCCTGCTGGTGTCGCCGTACTACAACAAGCCGACCCAGGAAGGCCTTTATCTGCATCACAAGGCCATCGCCGAGGCGGTCGACATCCCGCAGATCCTGTACAACGTACCCGGCCGGACCGCGGTGGATCTGCTCCCCGAGACGGTGGAACGCCTGGCCGACATCCCGAACATCATCGGGATCAAGGAAGCCACCGCCAGCAACGAGCGCACCGCCGAGCTGGTCGCCCGGGTCGGCAATCGGATGGACCTGTACAGCGGCGATGACGGCAACGGACTCGCCTTCCTGCTCGCGGGTGGCCACGGGATCATCTCCGTCACCGCGAACGTGGCCCCCCGGCTGATGGCGGCCATGTGCCGCGCCGTGCGCGAGGGCCGCTCCGACGAGGCGCGCGAGATCAACCGTCAGCTGGACGGCCTGCACTCGGCCCTGTTCCTCGAGGCCAATCCGATCCCGGTCAAATGGGCACTGCATCGCATGGGGCTCATGGAGGAAGGCATCCGCCTGCCTCTGACTCCGCTGTCCGAACCCTTCCATGCGCCGGTCCTGGACGCCATGCGTCAGGCCGGCATAGAGGTCTGAACCCCGACATGAAACAGTCTGCCAAGCTCCATCGCCACGCGACCCGCACTGCCCTTGCCCTGGCCACGGGGCTGGCCATCGCCGGGTGTTCGACCTCGGGCGATCGCCAGTCCGGCCCCGAGTACGAGATGAGCCGGCAGATGGACAACCTCGAGGTCCCGCCGGACCTGATCGCGCCCGACAGCGAGCGCGCCTACCGCATCCCGGATGCACCGGGCGAACGGGTCAGCGCCCGCGAGATGCAACAGGATTCCGCCGCCCGCCAGCAGCAGCGCCAGCCCGCGGGCACCACCGCCCCGGTCCGCAGCGACGCACGAGTGCTTCCGGAGACCGCCGAGGTCGAGCTGATGCGGGAGGGCAGCGTCCGCTGGCTGAGCGTCGAGGCCACCCCCGAGGAGCTCTGGGATCGCCTGACGGCCTTCTGGGACAGCCAGAACCTTCGTCTGGAGCGGAACGAGCCGCAGGTCGGCATCATGGAAACCGAATGGGCCGAAGACCGCGCCGGGATCCCGCTGCGTGGGACGCAGAACATCTTCGCCCGCGCCCTGGGCAACGTCTACGACGCCAACACTCGCGACAGGTACCGCCTGCGCGTGGAACGTGAAAACGGTCGCTCCGCGATCTACATCTCCCACCGGGGCGCATCGGAAGAACCCGAGGGCGAGACCTGGCGCTGGGCGATGCGGCCGTCCGACCCGGAACTCGAGGCCGAGATGCTCAATCGCCTGCGGGTCTTCCTCGCCACCGGCGAGATGCCCGAAGGCGGCACCCGGGTCGCTGAAACGCCAGGCGACCGCCCCACCGAACTGCACCAGACGGACCACGAAGGCCAGCCGGTGCTGGTCATAGGCAGCGATTTCGATCGTATGTGGTCCCGGATGGGTACCCTCCTCGATCGCGCCGGCCTGCTGGTTGACGAACAGGACCGCAATACCGGGACATTCGAAGTCACCTATCGGCCCGACGTGGTGGGCGAAGGCGAACGCGGCGGGTTCTTCAGCCGCATCTTCGGCCGCGGTGGCGACCGGCGCGAGAACGAGCGCTATCAGGTGCGGCTAAGCGATATCGGGGACGGTGACCTGCGCATCGAGGCGCGCGACATTGAAGGCGACTCCCTGCGCCGCCGCGATGCCGAGTTCGTCCTGGAGCGGATCGAGCAGCAGATCCTCCGCTAAGCGCGCAGCCGGGCGACCCACACCATGATCCGCTTCTGCTCCCTTGGCAGCGGCAGTTCGGGCAATGCCCTGATCGTGGAGATCGGCTCCACCCGTCTACTGGTGGACTGCGGCTTCTCCATACAGGAACTCGAGCGCCGCATGGCCCGGGTCGATCTGGCGCCAAGCGACCTCACAGCGGTCCTGGTCACCCATGAACATGCCGACCACATTGGTGCGGCCGCCCCGTTATCCCGGCGCTACGACCTGACCGTCTTTACCAGCCCCGGTACCCGGCTCGCCGCCCGCGACGACGGCTTCGCCCACGTCCAGGAAATCACGGCGGATGCGCCGCTGGACATCGACGACGCATGGATCCAGCCGTTCACGGTGCCGCATGACTCGCGAGAGCCAACCCAGTTCGCGTTTTCGGACGGCGACCACCGGCTGGTCCTGATGACCGACGCGGGTCACATCTCGCCGCACATGGTCGAAATAGCCAACGGCGCGGATGCGCTGTTGCTCGAGTGCAACCACGACCCGGCGATGCTGGCCGCAGGACGCTACCCGGCCTCACTCAAACGGCGCATTGGTGGCGGGTACGGCCACCTTCCAAACCACGCCGCCACCAGCCTCCTGAACCAGATCGACCGCGCGCGACTCCGGCACGTCGTGGGCATGCACCTCTCCAGCGACAACAACCACGAGGAACTCGCACGCCAGGCGCTTGCGGCCGGTCTGAACTGCGATCCGGCCGAGACCACGATCGCCACCCAAGACACAGGCTTTGACTGGCGCACCACGGCACCCTGTTGAGCCTCGCGATCGTCTCCCCACGCCCAGCCTCTTCTTCGCTGGCACTCCTCAGTCCTGCCCACTCCCAAGCACACTATCTTGCATCACCAGCCTGGCCCTCTTGGGGATCGCATCCCCGAGGTTCCAGCCTACCGCCGGGATTCGCGCAGGAAGTACAGACCACCAATGACGAACGCGACGCCGATGATCGTCGCCAGAGGCCCCCCAAAGCCCGCACCCTCGCGCGGCGCAATCGGGGTAAAGGCCAGTTGCCCGCCGAAGATCGCATACAGCCCAATCCCCAGTAGAACAAGACCCACAATCACCAGCCCGCCATCTGTTCGCTTGCCTCGCACAGAAGCTCCTTCACCTTGACCCTCAAAACGCATGTGCCCCTCCCGTGGGGGCACCATGCGCGAACAGGTTGCCCGACCACCAGGCATAAAAAAAGCCCGACCCCCAAATTGGGAGCCGGGCTTCGGATCAATGCCTGGCGGTGACCTACTCTCACATGGGGAGGCCCCACACTACCATCGGCGCAGAGCAGTTTCACTTCCGAGTTCGGGATGGGATCGGGTGGTTCCTACTCGCTATTGCCGCCAGACAAACTGGCCAGATCACACGGTTGCGACCATGTCATCTGAATTCGGAATGCATTCTAGGCTTGTGTACTTCGTGATGTGTCAGACGAGACCACCAACACTTTGGGTGTTATATGGTCAAGCCGCACGGGCAATTAGTACTGGTTAGCTACACGCGTTACCGCGCTTCAACACCCAGCCTATCAACGTTGTAGTCTTCAACGGCCCTACAGGGACCTCAAGGGTCCAGGGAGATCTCATCTTCAGGTGGGTTTCCCGCTTAGATGCTTTCAGCGGTTATCCCTTCCGCACTTAGCTACCCGGCAGTGCCACTGGCGTGACAACCGGAACACCAGAGGTGCGTCCATCCCGGTCCTCTCGTACTAAGGACAGATCCTGTCAAATCTCCGACGCCCACGGCAGATAGGGACCGAACTGTCTCACGACGTTCTAAACCCAGCTCGCGTACCACTTTAAATGGCGAACAGCCATACCCTTGGGACCTGCTTCAGCCCCAGGATGTGATGAGCCGACATCGAGGTGCCAAACACTGCCGTCGATATGGACTCTTGGGCAGTATCAGCCTGTTATCCCCGGAGTACCTTTTATCCGTTGAGCGATGGCCCTTCCATACAGAACCACCGGATCACTAAGACCTGCTTTCGCACCTGCTCGACGTGTCTGTCTCGCAGTTAAGCACCCTTATGCCTTTGCACTCGTCGCGCGATTTCCGACCGCGCTGAGGGTACCTTCGCACTCCTCCG
>NZ_AQXY01000024.1:0-15000 GCF_000376845.1 Thioalkalivibrio sp. ALE14 | reverse complement strand
AAAACGCGCCTGGGCGCGTTCGCCGTGGCCCGGTCCGTGGAATCGGTCAACCAGCTCGCGCCCCAGTTCGAACTTGATGTCGCGCGGATTGCGCTCGCCGGCCTCCGCCGCGCGGCGGGCCTCCCGAATGTCGTGCATGGGCCGAAGACTGAGCAGCTCGAAGTAGCGCCACATCAGTTCATCGGAGATGGACATCAACTTGCCGAACATGTCGTCGGGGGCGTCCTGAACCCCGATATAGTTGTTCAGGGACTTGCTCATCTTCTGGACACCGTCCAGTCCTTCCAGGATGGGCATGGTCAGAATCACCTGCGGTGGCTGTCCCTCCTGCTTCTGCAGTTCGCGCCCCACCAGGAGGTTGAACTTCTGATCGGTACCGCCCAGTTCCATGTCCGCCTTCAGCGCCACCGAGTCGTAGCCCTGAATGAGCGGGTACAGAAACTCATGGATCGCAATCGGCTGGTGCGCGCTGTATCGCTTGTGAAAATCGTCTCGCTCAAGCATGCGCGCCACGGTCTGACGCGAGGCAAGCTGAACCATGCCGGCCGCGCCGAGCGGCTCCATCCAGGTGGAATTGAAGACCACCTCGGTGCGTTCCGGGTCGAGGATCCGGAACACCTGCTCGCGGTAGGTCGCGGCATTGCGCTCAATGTCCTCGGTGGACAGCGGCGGGCGCGTGGCGTTTTTCCCCGAGGGATCGCCGATGCGACCGGTAAAGTCGCCGATCAGGAACAGGATGTGGTGACCGAGGTCCTGGAGCTGACGCAGCTTGTTGATCAGCACCGTGTGCCCCAGGTGCAGGTCCGGCGCGGTGGGGTCGAACCCCGCCTTGATCCGCAACGGGCGGCCCGTCTTGAGGCGCTCGACGAGGTCGTCTTCAAGCAGGATTTCGTCGGCACCGCGACGGATCACGGCCAGCTGGTCTTCGAGTTCCATGTCGCCCCTTGATCGAGATCGGCGACCGGCCCGGCTGGCCGGTCGCGCGCAAGGATACCGCGACGCCCGAACGGACGCGAAATGTGGCAGTGGTCCAGAATAGATACGGAATACTGCCGATCGCGCACGAGGGCCACCAGCATGATGGAACGCTTTATCGGACTGATGTCCGGGACCAGCCGGGACGGCGTCGATGCCGTACTGACGGAGATCAGCCAGGGCGGCGCTGTACGCGTGGTGGACCACTGCCAGCTGGACTACCCCGACGACCTCGCCCAGGAGCTGGCGACCGCCGCCACCACCGAAACCCTGCGCTACCGCCAGCTGGGCGCACTGGATGCTCGCCTTGGGTTGCTATTCGCGCGTGCCGTCCAGGCCCTGCTGGCCCAGACCGGACTCGCACCCGGGGCGATCCGTGCGATCGGTAGTCACGGCCAGACCGTGCACCACGCCCCGGATGCCGAGCCGGGCTTCACCTGGCAAATCGGGGACCCCTTCCGGATTGCGGAGGCCACGGGCATCGACACCGTGGCCCAGTTCCGCCCCCGCGACATTGCGGCCGGTGGCGAAGGGGCCCCGTTGGCCTGCGGCTTCCACGCAATGCAGTTTGCCGCAACCGACGAGACCCGCGCGGTACTAAACCTAGGGGGCATCGCCAATATCACCTGGCTCCAACCTGGCGAGCCCGTGACCGGCTTCGACTGCGGCCCGGCCAACACCCTGATGGACGACTGGAACCGGCGCCATCATTCGACACCGTTCGACCGGGACGGGGCCTGGGCTCGCAGCGGCACGCCCGACCCCGAACTGCTGACGCGGATGCTCCAGGATCCGTTCTTCCAGCGGCCTCCACCCAAGAGCACCGGACCCGAGTACTTCTCCCCCGCCTGGCTGCGCACCGCAGCGGGCAGCCGAGTCGATCGGGTCAGCCCCGCGGACGTCCAGGCGACCCTGGCGGAACTCACAGTGGAAGGCGTCCGGCGCGCCCTCGCGCACCTGCACACCCAGCCGCCCGACCGCCTGCTGGTATGTGGAGGCGGCGCGCACAACCTGCACGTGATGGATCGCCTGGCGAAGGCCCTGCCCGATACTCGCGTGGAGACCACCGAGCGCTACGGCATCCCGCCGCAACAGGTGGAAGGCGCCGCCTTTGCCTGGCTGGCCGCCCGGACCCTTGCCGGACAATCCGGCAACCTGCCCGAGGTCACCGGGGCACGCGGCCCGCGGGTCCTCGGCTGCATCATCCCCGGCGGCACCCGCCCGGTGGGGCGCCAGCGGTCCACCCCCTAACAAAAAAGGCCCGATCTGCCGGATCGGGCCTTTTTATAACGGACTTTCGCTCGTCTTCAGACCGAGAAGCTGGAACCGCAGCCGCAGGTCGTGGTGGCATTCGGGTTGCGGATCACGAACTGCGCCCCTTCCAGGCCTTCGCTGTAGTCGATCTCCGCACCGGCCAGATACTGGAAGCTCATCGGGTCGATCAGCAGGGTCACCCCGCCGTTTTCGACCACCGTGTCACCATCACCAACGGTTTCGTCGAAGGTGAAGCCGTACTGGAAGCCCGAGCAACCGCCACCGCTGACGAATACGCGCAGCTTCAGGTTGTCGTTGTTCTCTTCCTCGATCAGCCCCTTCACCTTGGTGGCCGCGGCATCGGTAAAGATCAGCGGGCTGGGGATTTCGATGTCCATTTCCGCTTCGGTCGTCATGGGCTCGGACATTCGGGGGCCTCCTGTAATAATCATTTTCATTCACGCTACGGAAGACTGAGCCCCGGAGTCAAGAATGCCCACCTTCCGTGGGATTGGTCAGGGCCTGGGGCTCGCCCGGCCCCTCCAGTTCGCCCTGGAGGGGATGATCCACGCGCTTGAGCAAACCGTCGACCTGGGCGCCTTCCGCCATCTGCAGCATAGTGTAGTAGAGGTTACCGACCAGCCGGGCGGTTTCCCCGAGTTCCACATGCTCACCCACATGGACATCGCCCTGCACCTCTCCGTTCATCAGCAGATGCGGAACCGCGATATGGCCCTCGATCACCCCCCCAGTGGCCACCACCAGGACGGCCGAAGGATCGGTCGCGCCCCGGATATCCCCGATGACCCGACCCTCGATGTGCAGCCCGCCATCAAACTCGATATCGCCGTGGATCACGGTATTGCGCCCGACCAGCGTGTCCACCTTGCTCGCCCGGCGGCCTTTCTTGCGTCCAATCATTGCGTACCCTCCAGCAGGCGACCCCATTCGGCCCGTTCGGAGACCGGTTCGAGATCCTCGTCATCTTCGGCACTCGCGCGCAGCGTCAGGTACTGCGGCTCGAACCCCTCTGGCAATCGGATCCGGACACGCTGGTTCCTCAGCAACCTCAGCCCCTCGAGCGTACGCGCGGAATCCACGTCCAGGGCCTCGGCATCGAGGGTGCTCACACCCTCCTCACCCGCCAGGACACCGTCCACCTCGAGTGACCACGTCAGGTCCACCGACTGCCCCAGGCCCGGGCGATAGAACTGAAAGCTTACATCGAACACCCCGGCCTGCCCGGTACGCTGCAAGCCGAGGGCACGGATGCCCAGACCGTCCTCGCCCGCCCCTTCCGCGAGACGCTGATAAAACGCCAGCTCCTCGCGCAACGCCTGCAGTTCGGCCTCCTGCCGCTCGATGTCGTTGGCAAAGGCCGCGACCTCTGCACCCTTGATCGCCATCTGCTGTTCGGCGCGGAGCAGGGCCTCCTCGGCTTCCCGGCGCGCTGCGATCTCCTGCTCCAGGTCCTTTCGCAGAGAATCGAGCCCCGCCTGCGGATCCACCGTTGCCGAGCCCTCCCGCAGATCCTTTGCCAACCAGCTCCCCATCCCGACGACCAGAGCCAGCACCAGCGCCCCGGCCAGCAGGAGCACCCACCATACGCCCCGGCCTCGCCCCGGCGCCCGCCGCCGGGCCGGTATACGCGGCCGGCGGGGCAGACGCGGGACGCGGATGCTCATGCGACCGGCCCGGGCATCAGGGGAAGACCGGCAGCGCGTCCAGCCCCGCGGTTTCCGGCTGGCCGAACATCAGATTCATGTTCTGCACAGCCTGCCCGGCCGCGCCCTTCACCAGATTGTCGATCACCGAGAGCACCATCAGCCGCCCGGAATGCGGGGGCTGCGCCAGGGCCACCCGACAGAGGTTGGTGCCACGAACGCTGGATGTCTGTGGATGCGAACCCGGCGGCAATGCATCCACAAACGGCTCGTCGCGGTAGCGATCCTCGAAACAGGCCTGCCAGTCGGCACCCGTCGTCTGCGGCCGCAGGTAAAGGGTCGCATGGATCCCGCGTGTCATCGGCACCAAATGCGGCTGGAAGATCAGCCCTACCGACTGCCCGGCCACCCCGCTCAGCGTCTGGTGGATCTCCGGCCAGTGCCGGTGTCCGCCGCTGGCGTAGGCGCGGAAGTCCTCCTGCACCTCGGCAAACAGTCCGCCGATCTGTGCCTTGCGCCCGGCCCCGCTGACACCGCTCTTGGCGTCCGCGATCACATCCGCCGGATCGATCAGGCCCGCCTCCAGCAGGGGCAGCACCGCAAGCGTCACGGCCGTCGGGTAACAACCCGGTACCGCAATCAGGCGAGCGTCGCGGATAAACGCCCGGTTCAGCTCGGGCAGGCCGTACACGGCCTCGCCCAGATACTCGGGCGCGCCGTGCGGCTGCCCGTACCACTGCGCCCACAGGTCGGGATCGCGGATGCGGAAATCCGCCGACAGGTCAATGATGCGCGTACCCCGCTCCAGCAGGGGCGCGGCCAGCGCGTGGGCCACCCCGTGGGGGGTAGCAAAGAAGACCACGTCGCACGCGCCCAGGGTCGCCTCGTCCGGCGCCTGGAACACCGCGTCGACCGCGCCGCGCAGGCTGGGGAACAGTTCGGCCACGGGCGTGCCCGCCTCGCCGCGCGAGGTCACCACCTGCAGATCGGCCGCCGGGTGCTGCGCCAGCAGGCGCAGCAGCTCCACACCGGTGTAGCCGGTGGCACCGACAACCCCGATGCGGATGGGTTTGCTGTTGGTTGCATTCATCATGCTGCGGCATGATACCGCCTTGGCCGGGACCACGGAACGTACGCCCGCCCCGCAAGTCCACCTTTTCAGGCTACTCGATCAACGGATCACACCCCATGAGCAAAGTCAGGATCGACCGCAAGGCCATCTTCGGAGGCATCTTCATCATCGCGCTGGTCGCCATTGCCGCGACTATCTGGCTGACCGATGACGGCATGCGCCCGGCACCCGCCTTCTCCGCCACCACCCTGGACGGCAAACGGGTAGCCCTGGAGGACTACGAGGGTCGCCCGGTGATGATCTCCTTCTGGGCCACCAACTGCCCCTCCTGCATCCGCGAGATCCCGGAACTGATCCACCTGCACGAGACCTACGCGGACAAGGGCTTCGAGCTGCTGGCGGTCGCGCTGTCCTACGACCCGATCAATCGCGTGGAGGCCATGCGCGAGGATCGCGGGATGCCCTACACGGTCATCCACGACAGCGACGATGCCTTTTCCCAGGCCTACGGCGGGGTGCGTCTGACGCCGACTACCTTCCTGATTTCGCCGAATGGCCGCATCGTCTATCAGAAGCTGGGCGATCCGGACTTCGAACAGATCGAACGCCACCTGGAACGCTGGCTCTCGTAAATCAACGCCGAGCGGGCACGCTTCCCCCGGCCCGTCAAGGAAACACTGATTAATGTACACGCTCGCGCTCGAGTCGCTTTTGCGTGCGAACAAGTCGCGGTGACTGCCGTGCAGTCATTCTGCACAAGGGAACCGCAACGCCGTGCGCGCGCCCGTTTTCGTCAACAACGGGCGGCCGAGCCCCTGCTCTCAATAGCTTGTGGGGTTGGCACCCCAGGTTCCCCGATTCTGCGTTGCGCCGCTTGCGGGTAGAACCACTACCCGCTGCACGACGCGCCTTGCCTCGGAAAACCTGGGATGCCAACGCGAGGGTGTACATTGATCAGTGTTTCCTCAACGCGAAGGACCTCCATGCAAGCCTACAACTGGTTCCTCAGCCTGCACGTGATCTTCATGGTCACCTGGTTCGCCGGGCTGTTCTATCTGCCGCGCCTGTTCGTCTATCACGCGATGACCGAGGACGCCCTGGGCCACGAGCGCTTCAAGGTGATGGAGCGCAAGCTGTTCTACGGGATCATGACTCCCGGCGCCCTGATCACCATCGCCTTCGGCGTGGCCATGCTGGTGGACCGCTCGTTCTACCTGGCCGAGCCGTGGATGCACTTCAAGCTGACCCTGATCGCGATCCTGGTCGCTTACCACGTCTGGTGCGGCAAGATCGTGCGGGACTTCCGCGATGACCTGAACCGCCGCGACCACACCTGGTATCGCTGGTTCAACGAGGTGCCGGTACCGATCCTGGTGGGCGCGGTGGTGCTGGTGATCAACCGCTCGATCCCCGATGCCCTGATCGCCATCGGCGTGGTGCTCGGGATCTTCCTGCTGAGCGCGCTGATTGCGCTGTGGCGGGCAAAGCGCAACGGGTAACGGTAACGGGGCAACGGACAACAGCGGGCGCCGGCGGCCCCGGATCACGGGCTCCCGGCGTCAGGTCTTGCCGGCGCGCACCAGGCCACCCAGCCCCGCCTGGACCAGGGCATTGTTCAGCAGCGAGCGGATCTGATCGGCATTCTCCAGCAGCCGGCACTGCGCCAGCAGCGCCTCGGCGCGGTCGGTGGAGAAGCTTCGGATGACCCATTTCACCCGCGGGATCGAGGACACGCTGACGCTCAGGCTGTCGATCCCCATTCCCAGCAGCAGGATCACCGCGGCCGGATCGGCCGCCATCTCCCCGCACACGCTGACCGGCTTGCCGGCCCGGTGCGAACCCTCGGTAATCGTCTCCAGCGCATGGATACAGGCCGGATGCAGGGTGTCGTAGAGATGCGCCACGCGGGCGTTGTTGCGATCCACCGCCAGCAGGTACTGAACCAGGTCGTTGGTGCCCACGGACAGGAAATCCACCCGCCGGGCGAGCATCTCCGACATGTATACCGCCGCCGGCACCTCCACCATCACGCCGACACGCGGCATCGGGATGCGGAAGCCCTCGTCCAGCAGCTCCTCGCGCGCCCGGTTGAGCAGGGTCATCGCGCCCTTCAGCTCATCCAGCGCCGAGATCATCGGGAACAGGATCTGCAGGTTGTCGTGTGACCGGCTCGCCTTGAGCATCGCTCGCAGCTGGGTCAGGAAGATCTCCGGGTGGTCCAGCGAGATGCGGATGCCGCGCCAGCCGAGGAAGGGGTTGTCCTCCTTGACCGGGAAATAGGGCAGGGCCTTGTCGCCGCCGATATCCAGCGTGCGCAGGGTCACCGGCATCGGGTCGAAGGAGGCCAGCACCTGCTCGTAGAGCTGGACCTGCTCCTCCTCGCCGGGGAACCGGTCGCGGATCATGAACGGGACCTCGGTTCGGTACAGCCCGACCCCCTCGGCCCCGGATTCCAGCGACGGCTTGATGTCCGCCAGCAGACCGGAGTTCGCCAGCACCGGCACGGCAACCCCGTCGCGGGTCTCGGCCGGGTCCTTGGCCAGCGCCCGCAGGTCCTCCGCCAGCTCGCGCTCCTCGCGTACCAGGCGCTCGAACTCCGCGCGCAGTTCGGCGTTGGGGTTCACGAACAGCCGGCCACGATAGCCGTCGACCAGGATCTCGCGCCCTTCCAGCCGCCCCACCGGCAGCTCGGACACCCCCATCACCGCCGGGATGTTCAGGGCACGCGCGAGGATCGCGATATGCGAGGAGCCGGTCCCCTTGGCCGAGACCATCGCCCCCAGCCGCTCGATCGGCACTTCTGCCAGATGCGAGGCGGTCAGGTCATCCCCGACCAGGATGCCGCCATCCGGAAACTCGTCCTGGCTTCGATCCGCCGGCAGCAGGTGCGACAGCACGCGGCGGCCCAGGTCGCGCACATCCGCCGCACGCTCGCGCAGGTACGGGTCCTCCATGTCCTCGAACACCCGTACGCTCTCGCGCACCGTGTCGCGCAGCGCGGCCGGCGCCCACTGGCCGTTGCGGATTCGCGCCTCGGTCTTGTGCACCAGCGAGTCGGAACCCAGCAGCATCAGATAGGCATCGAACAGCACCTGCTCGTCCGGCCCCAGGGCCTCGCCCATGCGCTGTTTCAGGTCCTCGATCTCGGTGCGGGTCTCCACGACCGCCTGCTTGAAGTGCTCCAGCTCGCCCTCCACCCCCGAACCCTCGCGGTCCGGGATGGAATCGAGATCCGCCAGACGGTAGGCCACCACGGCCCGCCCGATCGCCACGCCCGGCGAACCGGCAATCCCGGTCGCCTCGACGTTCACGTGCCCAATCAGCGGCGTCTCGGAGGAGATCTCGTCGTTGAACTCCGCATAGGCAATGGCCCCGGCCAGCTGCGCGGCGAGGGTAATCAGGAAGGAGACATGCTCGTCATCGAACTTGCGGGCCTGGTGCTGCTGCACCACCAGCACGCCCAGCAGGCTGCGCTGGTGAATGATCGGCACGCCGAGAAACGCGAGGAAGTGCTCCTCCCCGGTCTCCGGGAAGTAGCGAAAACGCGGGTGGTCCTGGGCGCTGTCAAGGTTGACCGGCTCGGCACGCGAGGCCACCAGCCCGACCAGGCCCTCCGAGGGATCCATCTCGACCTGCCCCACCGATTCCGAGCGCAGGCCCTCCGAGGCCATCAGCACCAGACGTCCCGACTGCGGCGACTTCAGGTAGATCGAGCAGACATCGATCTCCAGCGCCGCCTTCACCCGCGTGACGATAATGTGCAGCGCTTCGAAGAAATCCGCAGCACCGTTCACCTCCTGCACCACGCGGCGCAGGACCTCGAGCATCGAGGGCTGCTTCGGGATCGTCAACGCGAGGACACCGACGAGCGGTTCAGCGAGGTTTCCGGGCCGCGACCACCGGAGCGGCGCGCGCGCCCTGGATCCAGTTCGGGGAACATCAGCGGCACCAGCTCGCACAGCGCCCGGCGGTAGACCTGGCGCTTGAAGTGCACGACCTCGCGCGCCGGGCGCCAGTAGTCGATCCAGCGCCAGTCATCGAATTCCGGGGTTTCCATTGCATCCAGCACCACGTCGTCCTCGTGTCCGACCATGCGCAGCAGGAACCAGCGCTGCTTCTGGCCGATGCAGACCGGGCGCTGATGACGCCGGACCATACGCTCCGGCAGGCGGTAGCGCAGCCAATGGCGGGTGGCACCCAGCACCTCGACGTGCCGGGGAAACAGGCCGGTCTCCTCGCGCAACTCGCGGTACATCGCCTCTTCCGGCGTTTCTTCCGCGTGCACGCCCCCCTGGGGAAACTGCCAGGCCTCCTGACCGACCCGCTTGCCCCAGAACAGCTGTTTTTCCGCGTTGCACAGGATGATGCCTACGTTTGCGCGATACCCGTCACAATCAATCACTTGCATCAGCCAGACGCTTTTCTATTACTGGCATTGTTCCACAGCCGGCGCCCCGGCGGCAAAGCCCCTACCCGGCCTCCGGTGCCGGCCCTGCAGGGGACAGGAGGCTGCAGGCCGCCACGCCCGCCGGTACACTTTCGCCCGACTCATGCCAACCCGAGAACCGCCCCATGGCCCTGGCCCTGTTCGACCTCGACAACACGCTTCTTGCCGGCGACAGCGATCACGCCTGGAACCAGTTCCTGGCCGAAGTGGGTGCGGTGCACCCGACCTGCCACGCCGAGACCAATGACCGCTTCTACCAGGAGTATGTCGCGGGCGTCCTCGATATCCACGAGTTCTGCCGCTTCGCCTTCAGCCCGCTGGCCGAACACCCGCGGGCGCAGCTGGACGAGTGGCGGAAACGCTTCATCGACACCCTGATCCGGCCGATGATCGCCCCCGGCGCCCCGCGCCTGCTGGCCGAACACCGCGAGGCCGGCGACGAGCTGGTGATCATCACCGCGACCAACCAGTTCGTGACCCAGCCGATCGCCGACATGCTCGGCGTGGATCACCTGATCGCGACCCTGGCGGAAGAACGCGAGGATGGGGAGTTCACCGGCGAACTGACGGGCGTGCCCTGCTTTCAGGAAGGCAAGATCGTGCGCCTGCGCCAGCACCTCGCGGACCACCCGGACCCCGAGGGCACCATCGCACAGGCCAGCTTCTACAGCGACTCGCGCAACGACATCCCGCTACTGGAGCAGGTCGGCCGCCCGGTGGCCGTGGATCCGGACCCCACCCTCGCGGAACATGCCCGCAACAAGGGCTGGCCGGTCATCTCGCTGCGCGACACCACCGCTTGAGGCGACCCCGAGCCACTGGCCCGGGTGAGTTGATTGCACCACGAAGCCCACGAAGGCACGAAGAAAGGCAAGGTCAAGGGCGTTTTCACCACGGAGGGCACAGAGATCACGAAGAAAGACCGGAGTTCGGGATGATTGTTCAGGATGACCCGTAGGCTGGAACCAAGCCATTCGGCGCCAGCAAGGCTTGCAACAAAAGGATTTTCTTCGAGCCTTCGTGCGCTTCGTGGTGCAATCGCCCTTGACCTTTACAGTGCTGACGCCGCCTGGCGCGTGCAGCAGTCAGCGTTACTCAAAGACCGCCGCGATCTGCGCCAGGCGCTGGCCCGCCGGGGTATCACCCTTGCCGGCGGCCACGACCGCATCGCGGTAGCCCGTCACCAGCTCCGGTACCACGGCCGTCACCTGCTTGCGGCGCAGACGCCCGGCGCCGGTGACCGGCCAGGTCGCGCGGAAGTCGCAGTTGTCCAGCGCATCGCAGACCCACAGGCTCCATTCGTGGCGGGTCACGTCGATCTCGTGCTGACGGATCACCAGGCGATAGACATGCTGGGCATTCATGTCCGCCATGCCCACCCCGGGGCCCACGTGCTCCACCTTCAGCTCGGCGGCGAGCCGGTTGATCTCCTGCTCCAGTGCGGCCAGGGCCTGGTCGACCTCCGCGTTCAGCGTGCCACCCGCCGCGGCGGCGGCGACCAGGGGACGGAGGGACTCGACTTCGAACTCGCTGCTCATGCTGCGTACACTCCCGGGATTCATACAGGAAACGCCCCGGGGGTGCCGGGGCGCGCGCAACCTTAGCACGGGAACCCCCATTCATGAATCATCCTCCGATCGCGCTGACTATTGCCGGCTCCGACCCCGGTGGTGGCGCGGGCCTGCAGGCCGACCTCACAACCTTTACCCGGCTCGGCGTACACGGGGCCACGGCGGTGACCGCGATCACCGTGCAGGACACCCGCAACGTGGTGGATTTCAGCGTGCTGCCCGCGGAACAGTTGCGCGGCCAGATCGAGGTCACACTGGCCGATCTCCAGGTCGCCGCGATCAAGATCGGCATGCTCGGCTCGGTGGACAACGTCACCACGGTCTCCGCGCTGCTGGCCGCACACCCGCACATTCCGGTGGTGCTGGACCCGGTGATGGTCGCCGGCGGCGGCGGGGCGCTCGCCACAGAGGCCGTGGTCGACGCGACCCGCGAGGCCCTGCTACCGCGCGCAACCCTGATCACACCGAATGGGCCCGAGGCCGCGCGCCTGGCTCGCACCGAGGATGCCACGCGGTGGGGACAACAGCTGCGCGACCTGGGTGCGCGCAACGTGCTGGTCACCGGCGGCCATGAGGGCGGCGGGGACGAGCCGATCATCAACCGCCTGTACCGCGAGGACGGTCACGTTCGCCCCTTCGAGCTGCCGCGCCAGCCGGCGGGCTACCACGGCTCCGGCTGCACCCTGGCCGCGGCCATCGCCGCCTTCCTCGCGCGCGGTCGCGATCTGGAACCGGCGGTAATCGAGGCTCAGGCCTTCATGAACGACGCAGTCGCCCGGGGCTACGCCCCCGGCCACGGCCAGCACGTCCCCAACCGGCTGTGCCCCCATGACGCCTGAGCGTGACCCGCGGCTGCGCGGGCTCTATTTCATCACCCCGCCCGTTCCGGAGGGCGCGGACCCGCGCGCCACCCACCTCGAAAACAGCCGTGCCGCACTGCGCGGCGGCGCGCGCCTGATCCAGTTCCGCGACAAGGTTCTGACCGGTGAGGCACGCGCGGCTATCGCGCGTGAGCTGGTCGCCCTCGCCCATGCCCACGGCGCGTTGTGCATCATCAACGATGACACCGAACTGGCCGCGCGCGTCGAAGCGGATGGCGTGCATCTGGGCCGCGACGACCCCGATCCGGCCGCGGCCCGCATGCGGCTCGGTCCCGGCGCGATGGTCGGCGTCTCCTGCTACAACGAGCTCGAACGGGCCCGAGCGGCCCTGGCTGACGGCGCCAGCTACGCGGCCTTCGGTTCCGTGTTCCCGTCGCCGACCAAGCCCGACGCGGTGCGCGCGGAACTCGATCTGTTCCGCGAGGCCCGCGCGAAGCTGGAACTCCCCATCTGCGCGATCGGCGGGATCACGCCCGAGAACGCCTCCGATGTGGTCGCGGCCGGCGCGGACATGGTCGCCGTCATCCAGGGCGTGAGCGCCGCGCCCGACCCCGAGGCCGCCGCGCACCGCATCGCCGGCCTGTTCAACCCGGGCGAAACCGACTGATTCTTTGCACGCCCGCCTGGCCGCCGCTATGGTTGCCTGGCCTACCGAATCCAACGAACCACAGGGACATCGTCATGCAGGAAACCGAGCGTCTGTTCGAGGCCGCCAAGCAGCACATCCCCGGCGGCGTGAACTCCCCCGTGCGCGCCTTCAAGGGCGTCGGCGGGACCCCGATCTTCATGGACCGCGCCAACGGCGCCTACATGTGGGACGCCGACGGCCAGCGCTATATCGACTACATCGGTTCCTGGGGCCCGATGGTCGCCGGCCACGCCCACCCCGAGGTGATCGAGGCGGTGCGCGAGGCCTGCAATAACGGCCTGTCGTTCGGCTGCCCGACCCGGCTGGAGAACGACATGGCCGACAAGGTCTGCGAGCTGGTGCCGTCGATGGATATGGTGCGCATGACCAACTCGGGTTCCGAGGCGACCATGAGCGCGATCCGCCTGGCGCGCGGCTACACCGGGCGCGACCGCATCGTGAAGTTCGAGGGCAACTACCACGGTCACGGCGACTCCCTGCTGGTGAAGGCCGGCTCCGGTGCCCTGACCCTCGGGCAGCCCAGCTCCCCGGGCGTACCCAAGGAACTGGCCGCGCTGACCAGCACGCTGACCTACAACGACCCCGACGGCGTGCGTGCCTTCTTCGCCGAGAAGGGCGACGAGGTCGCCTGCATCATCGTCGAACCGATCGCCGGCAACATGAACTGCATCCCGCCGGAACCGGGCTTCCTCGAGACCCTGCGCGAGGTCTGCGACCAGCACGGCGCGGTCCTGATCTTCGACGAGGTGATGACCGGCTTCCGGGTGTCGAAGAACTGTGCCCAGGGCTACCTGGGCGTGACCCCGGACCTGACCACGCTGGGCAAGATCATCGGCGGCGGCATGCCGGTCGGGGCCTTCGGCGGCAAGCGCGCCATCATGGAACACCTCTCGCCGTTGGGCCCGGTCTACCAGGCCGGCACCCTGTCCGGGAACCCGATCGCGATGACCGCCGGGCTGAAGACCCTGGAGATCCTGTCGCGCCCGGGCTTCCACGACGAGCTGGAGCAGCGCACGAAGAAGGTCGTCGCGGGCTTCGAGGACGCCGCGCGCGAGGCCGGCGTGGCCGTGACCACCAACCAGGTGCCGGGCATGTTCGGGCTGTTCTTCTCGGAGCAGAAGGTCACCGACTTCGCCGGCGCCACCGCCTGCGATACCGCCGCCTTTGGCCACTTCTTCCACGCGATGCTGGGCGAGGGCATCTACCTCGCCCCCAGCGCCTTCGAGGCCGGCTTCATGTCCAACGCCCACTCGGACGCCGACATCGACGCCACCATCGAGGCCGCCCGCAAGTGCTTCAAGGCGCTCTGAGCGCGCTTCCTCCCCCTGAACAGTGAGCCGGCAATCCCAGCGGTCTGCCGGCTCACTGTGCCCTGACCCGCTGCCCACCGCCGAATGACCGAGACACTGATCCAGTCACCGCTGGCGCTGGGGCTGCTGTTTGTGGCGCTGGGCCTGGTCGCGGGCATCCCGGCCGGGATGTTCGGCATCGGCGGCGGGCTGATCCTGGTGCCGGTGTTCGTGGCCGTGTTCAGCCTGCTGGCCTTTGACTCGGCCAGCCTCGTCCAGCTCGCGGTCGGCTCCTCTCTGGGCGCGATCATCCCCACCGCGATCCTGTCGGCCCGTGCCCACCATCGCCGCGGCGGCGTGGACGGCGCGGCGGTACGCCGTCTGCTGCCGGGCATCATCGTCGGTGCATTGATCGGCGCCTGGCTGGCCACGCGCATCGACTCCGACCACCTCGGCCGCATCTTCGGCGCCTTCGAGGTCGCAATCGGGATCTGGATGCTACTGAACATCCGGCCCCCGGAGGCCCCGGTGCCACGGCGCAGCGTCTGGCTGGGTGGCGGGGCCCTGATTGGGGCCGTGTCCTCGCTGATCGGCATCGGCGGTGGCACGCTCACCACACCATTCCTGGTCAGCCAGGGGCTGGAGCTGCGCCGCGCGATCGGCTCGGCGGCCGCCCTGGGCGTACCCATCTCCATCGGCGCCAGCCTGGTGTTCGCCCTGCCGCAATGGACCGACCCGGCCTATCAGGCGCCGGAATGGGCCCTCGGTTATCTCTACCTGCCGGCCATCCTCGGCGTCGTGATCGGCACATCCATCAGCGTACGCGGGGGCGTATGGCTGACCCATCATCTGCCGGTCGCCCACCTCCGCCGCGGCTTCGCCGGCATCCTGATCGTCGCCGGCCTCCTGATGCTCATCCGCTAGCGCGCGGGTCTCGCCGGAGCCGTCATCTGGCTTTCGCGGTGGCTCCGGGCCACCGCCTGCCTTGTTGTGGCTGGTCCCGGTTCGTCGTTGGGTGTTTACAGTGGCTTCGGTCCGCCGCCTGCCATGCGCTGACTCGCCAGCGCGCCGCGAGGTACTTCTTTGCTCGTGCAAAGAAGTACCCAAGAAACACGCCCGACTGCCGCGACCCCGGCCCGCTGCGCGGGCCGGGGTTTCCCTCGCTCCGAGGCTTTTCGCGGGCGGCGCTGAACTCGCT
>NZ_AQXY01000023.1 GCF_000376845.1 Thioalkalivibrio sp. ALE14 | reverse complement strand
GTGCCCTCCATGAGCCGCAAGGGCAACTGCTGGGACAACGCGGTGATGGAGCGCTTCTTCGGCGCACTGAAAAGCGAGTGGACCGACGCCCGGACCTACCGTACCCGCGAGGCCGCCCGACTGGATGTCGTGGAGTACATCGAAATGCAGTACAACAGCGTCCGACCCCACACGGCCCTGGGCCAACTTACCCCCCGGGAGTGGGAAAAGGCCGTTGCTTAGAGGGGTGTCCGTTCTCACTTGACCAGAACATGCCGATTTTTGGCTAGGCCTGGTTCGTCCTCTGGTGTTTACGTGCCTTCGGCCGGCCGCCTGCCATGCGCTGACTCGCCAGCGCGCCCCGAGTGACTTCTTTGCTCGTGCAAAGAAGTCACCAAGAAACACGCCCGACTGCCGCGACCCCGGCCCGCTGTGCGGGCCGGGGTTTCCCTCGCTCCGAGGCTTTTCGCGGGCGGCGCTGAACTCGCTGCGCCTTCGGCTCCGCTCAGACATCCAGCGCCTCTTATCCCGCGAAAACCCTCTCCACTCGGCGCGACGACAACGGGGAGGAAGGTCCAAACAACGGCCGTTCCGACGATATTGCTAATGGATGATGGCTAGGTCTTCGAGGATCTTCGGCACGCTCGGCCTTCGGCCGTTGCGTGCCGCGCCCGCAGAGCGGGCGCCGGGGGCCTGCGGGCGGCGATGCCTATGGTTAGGCAGAAGCGTGGGGATACGGTCGGTTTTGACTTTCACCTCCCGTATGGAGCCCCTCGCGGAGGGCGTGATGGGCCGGGAGAAGGCGCTGGATGTCTGAGAGAAGCGCAGCGTAGCGAGTTCAGCGCCGCCGGCCCAGCGCGTCCGGAGCGAGGTTCCCGGGCGAAATCCGGGTGCCCTTCTTTGGGTCCTTTCTTGGGCAAGCAAGAAAGGACCTCGGGGCGCGCTGGCGAGTCAGCGCTCGGCAGTATGCAGACCGAAGGCACCGTAAACACCGAAGGATGAACCGGGACCAGCCACCAATACAGCGCAAGCGGCGGACCGAAGGCACCCTAAACACCGGATGTCGAACCAGGACCAGCCAACACTAGGCAGGCGGCTAGACGAAGGCACCGAGACACGGACATCAAAGGATACTGCGGCCGATGAAGCGCCTGTCGGCGCCGCTGGTTAGAGGTCCCGCAACCCCAGTACATCCTGCATATCGAACAGCCCATTGCCAGCGCCGGCCAGCCAGACGGCGGCCCGCACCGCACCGGAAGCAAACACGGTCCGGCTGGAGGCCTTGTGGGTGATCTCCACGCGCTCGCCATCGCCCGCGAACAGCGTCGTGTGTTCCCCCACGATGTCGCCACCACGTACCGTGGCGAAGCCAATGGTACGACGGTCACGCGCCCCGGTCTGGCCCTCGCGGCCATACACGGCATCGTGCTCCAGGTCCCGTCCCAGCGTGTCCGCGACCACACGCCCCAGCTTCAGCGCGGTACCGGAGGGCGCATCGACCTTGTGCCGGTGGTGGGCCTCCAGGATCTCCACGTCCACACTGTCACCCAGCGCCCGCGCGGCCAGCTCCACGAGCTTGAAGGTCAGGTTGACCCCGACGCTCATGTTCGGGGCATAGACGATCGGCAGGGATTCCGCTGCACTACGCAGGCGCTGTTCCTGCTCCGCGTCGAGACCGGTCGTTCCGATCACCAACGCCTTGCCAGAGCGCGCGCACAGATCCAGGTGCTGCATGGTGGCCTGCGGCGCGGTGAAGTCGATCAGCACGTCGAAGTCATCGGTGACCGTCGCCAGATCCTCGACCAGGCGCACCTGCCCCTCCTGACCGACGGTCCCGCCGATCGCCTCGCTGCCGGGCCGTTCGCTGGCCGCGCCCAGCCGGGCATCGGGGTGCTCGTCCACCGCCTGCACCAGGTTCTGGCCCATGCGCCCGCCGGCGCCCGCAATCGCAATTCGAATCATCTTTGTTCCATCCAGTGCTATCGATCCATCGGGTTACGCGCACCCTACGAAGCTTCGACCGTGCGCGCCAGTGGGGCCACCCTCACTCGGTCGATTCAGAGGGTGCGCACCGGCGTGCGGAAGCGCCATTCCCCGTACACCGAGGCGATCACGCCAGCGGCGGCCAGGAACGCGGCGAACACGTACACCGAGGCCGGGCTGATGCCGTCCCACAGGTAGCCGGCCACCAGCGAGCCCATCGCCCCGCCGAGCCCGAAGGCCAGCGACGAGTACAGCGCCTGCCCGCGCCCCTGGAGGCGCCCCGGGAAAAAATAGTGAATCAGCGAAATGGCCGCCGCGTGGTACACCCCGTAGCTGGCCGCATGCAGGATCTGAATGAACAGCAGCATCGGCAGCGAGTCGGGAACGGCCGCCAGCAGCCCCCAGCGCAGGGTGGTCAGCACCAGCGCCGCGGAGACCAGCATCCACGCGCCGAAGCGCAGGATCAGGCGCGGCATCAGCAGGAACAGCACCACCTCGGCCGCGACCCCCAGCGCCCACAGCTGCCCGGCCACCGAGCGCGAGAACCCGGCCTCTTCCAGGTACAGGGTGAAGAAGGCGTAGTACGGCCCGTGGCTGGCCTGCATGAAGAAGCAGGCCACGAACAGCGCGATCACCTCGGGGCGGCGCAGCACCGTCAGCAGCGGCGGGGCGTTGTTGTCTTCCTCATGGTTACGCACCGGTTCGCGCACGAACTGCGAAGCCGCCACCACCGCGATCAGCACCGCCAATACGATCCACGGCAGCCAGGCCACGGCAATCCGGTCGAAGGCCCAGCCCAGCACCGCAACCGCGACGATGAAGCCGACCGACCCCCACAGCCGCACCAGGGCGTAACGATGCGCATCCTGCCCCAGCGAGCGCATGGTGGTGGCCTCGAACTGCGGCAGGATCGCGTTCCAGAAGAAGCTGTAGGCGGCCATCACCACCGCGAGCCACCAGTACCCGGTGTACAACAGCACGCCGGTGAAGGCGACCGCCCCGCCCAGCGCGCCCCAGCGCGCGATCGGCATGTGTGCGCCGGCGCGGTCCGCGAGCCAGCCCCAGACATTGGGCGCAATGATCTTGGTCGCCAGCACGATCGCCATCAGCTCGCCGATCTGGGCGCCGCTGAACCCCTCCTCGGAGAGATACGGCCCCCAGAACGGCATGAAGGCGCCAAGGCTGGCGAAATAGAAGAAGTAAACCGCGGACAGGCGCGCGTTCTGCGTCACGGCCATGGCAGGCCCGCTATCGGTTCGGAACGATACGGCCGGACGGCCGCGTCATTCGCCAGGGTGGTCGCGCAGCGCGAGGCCCGTATCCGCCACGTCGGCGTTCTGCCCGCGGTGGCGCAGGGCATGGTCCATCAGCACCAGCGCCATCATCGCCTCGGCGATCGGGGTCGCGCGGATGCCCACGCAGGGATCGTGCCGCCCCTTGGTCACCACCTCCACCGGCTCGCCGGCGGTGTTGATGCTGCGCCCGGGCAGGCGGATGCTGGAGGTCGGCTTCATGGCGATGCTGGCCCGCACTGCCTGCCCCGTGCTGATGCCGCCCAGCACGCCGCCGGCATGGTTGGACAGGAAGCCCTCGGGGGTGATCTCGTCGCGATGCTCGGTGCCGCGCTGAGTCACGGACTCGAAGCCCGCGCCGATCTCCACGCCCTTCACCGCGTTGATGCTCATCAGCGCATGCGCCAGCTCGGCATCCAGACGGTCGAATACCGGCTCGCCCCAGCCGGCGGGCACGCCGGTGGCCTCGACGGTGACCCGCGCGCCGATGGAATCGCCCGACTTGCGCAGGGCGTCCATGTACTCCTCCAGCTCCGGCACCTTGTCCGGGTCCGGGGAGAAGAACGGGTTGTCGTTCGCGATCTCCGGCTGCTTCGCTTCCAGCTCGATCGGGCCCAGCTGTGACAGCCAGCCCCGGATGGTGATGCCGTAGCGCTGTTCGAGATAGCGCCGCGCAATGCCGCCGGCCGCGACCCGCAGCGCCGTCTCGCGCGCGGAGCTGCGCCCGCCGCCGCGATAGTCGCGCACGCCGTATTTCTGATGGTAGGTGTAGTCCGCATGCCCGGGACGGAAGCGATCCATGATCTCGCTGTAGTCCTTGGAGCGCTGGTCCACGTTCTCGATCAGCAGACCGATCGGCGTGCCGGTGGTGCGCCCCTCGAAGACCCCCGAGAGGATGCGCACCTGGTCCGGTTCGCGGCGCTGGGTGGTGTGGCGCGACTGCCCCGGCCGGCGGCGATCGAGGTCGAACTGCAGATCCTCCTCGCACAGCTCCAGGCCGGGCGGACAGCCGTCCACCACCGCGCCCAGGGCCGGCCCGTGACTTTCACCAAAGGTACTGACGACGAACAGTCGCCCAAAGCTGTTTCCCGACATGCGCGTAGTGTAGCCGCGGCCGCGCCGGCTGTCGCCTGTTCCCTCACCCGGCGGGCGGTCAGCGGCGGGCGGAATGGCGCGCCCGGCAAGCGCGTCCCCTATCTGCCATGATCGGCGTGCAGCATCTATAACCAGAAAGGAGGAAACCATGCCGAAATCCCTGACCCGCCTCGCAGCCGGCGCCGTTACGGCCCTGTGCCTGGGCCTGGCCAGCAGCGCCCAGGCCGATGTCTACACCCAACGCTTCATGACCCTGGAGCTGGCCAACGACATCGCCATGGGCGCCGTCGAGGCCTGCCGCGAGATGGGCTATCAAGCCACGGCCGTCGTGGTCGACCGGGCCGGCAACGATCAGGTCGTGATGCGCGACCGCATGGCCGGTGTGCAGACCATCCAGATCGCTGGCGACAAGGCGCGCGCTGTGACCATGTCGGGCACCACTTCGGGTAACTTCCGCGACAACCGCGAAGACATCCGCATGGAGATGAACCACGTCGATGGCATCATCATGCTGGCGGGTGGCCTGCCGATCGAAGCCGCCGGCAGTATGCTGGGCGCGGTAGGCGTCTCCGGCGCGCCGGGCGGCGACCTCGACGAGGAATGCGCCCAGGCCGGGATCGACCGGGTCCAGGAACGCCTCGACTTCGTGATGTAGTCCACTTGGGTGCCAGGGACGGCGCCCATCCCGATAGCCGGTTCGAGACCATGCCCCCAGACAACCCTTCCAGAACGCCCATTCGCATCTCGCCGGTGGAGACCTACGAGCGGCTGCAGGCCCGCCCGCGCGATCTGCTGATCGACGTCCGCTCGACCATGGAATACCTGTTTGTCGGGCATCCGACCGGCTCGGTCCATATCCCGTGGATCGACGAACCCGACTGGACCGTGAATCCGCAGTTCGTGCCCCAGGTCCGCAAGCTGCTGCTGGGCGGCGTCAGCGATCACAGCGAAGAGGCCCCGGCCCTGTACCTGATCTGCCGCAGCGGCAAGCGCACGCTGGATGCCGGTCAGGCCCTGGTGGATGCCGGCATCGAGCATGTCTTTTCGGTGGAGGAAGGCTTCGAAGGCCCGCTGGACGAGAACCACCAACGCTCCACCCGCGGCGGCTGGCGCTACCACGGTCTGCCCTGGGAACAGTGCTGAAGGCATTCACATCCGGGTGGATCCCCTACTGTCACGGGGGTTGCGCGCAACCCCGGAGGTTTGGTCCATAATGAAACCGGACGCGTCACTGCGGCGTTCGATTGTGGCCCGGTGGTACCCTTGAGCCTTAATTCTTCACCACGGGACCGAGTACTTCCGTTTCGCTGTGCATGTCCGTCTTCGAGCGGAAAGCCTAAAGATTCGGAGACTTCTCCCACCTGAACCTCAGGTTCAAGGTCAAAGGTCACGCCGGCGCCCGCGGGGCGCGTCCACTTCTTTTCTGATCCCGATTTCCAATCCCGAACCCTCTATGCCTGCGGAAACCGACTCCGTTCACGATTCGCGTTCGTCCATTGAATCGCCCCCCATGGAATCCCCCGGGGATCTGCGCGCCCTGCGCCTGCGCCTGCGCCGCGCGCGCGCCGCGCTGTCGGACGCCCAGCTCGACCAGCACTCCGCCGCCATCTGCGAACACCTGCTGCGCTGGTTCGAGCGCTGGCAGCCCCGCTGCATCGGCGCCTACCGGGGCCTGCGCGGCGAGGTCGACCTGACACCCCTCACGGTCGCCCTGGCCGGACGCGGCACCCGCATTGCCCTGCCGGTGATGGACGACAAGCGTCCGGGGCGCATGCACTTCCATGCCTGGGCCCCCGGGGATGCGCTCTGCCACAACGGCTTCGGCATCGCCGAGCCCTGCCCGGATGCCCCGCGCATCTGGCGCCGCGAGATGCAGGTGGTGCTGATGCCCCTGGTGGCCTTTGACACCGCCGGCAACCGCATGGGCATGGGGGCGGGCTACTACGACCGCTACTTTGCCCGGCGCCGCTTTGGCATCCGCCGGCCGAAACTGATCGGCGTGGCGCACTCGCTGCAGGGCGTCCCGACGTTGCCCTCACAGCCCTGGGACGTCCCGCTGGATGGCGTTGTCACCGAGCAGGGCTGGCATGCGCTGCCGGACCGCGCGCGGCACAATACGCACACCTGACCACACCCCCTCATTTGGCACGAGGAGCCCGCATGGCCTACTGGCTGATGAAGTCCGAACCCGACGAGTTCAGCATCGACGACCTGGAACGCGTCGGCGTGGAGCCCTGGGACGGCATCCGCAACTACCAGGTGCGCAACATGATGCGCGACGAGATGAAGAAGGGCGATCTCGCCTTCTTCTACCACTCCAACGCCAAGCCACCGGGCATCGTCGGTATCCTGCGCATCGAGAAAGAGGCCTACCCGGACTCCTGCGCCTTCGACCCCGAGGACCCGCACTACGACCCGAAGAGCGACCCGGACAACCCGCGCTGGCTGCGGGTGGATGTCGCCTTCGAGGAAAAATTCGGCGATATCATCACCCTCGACTGGCTGAAGCAGCAGCCGCAGCTCGAGGACTGCCCGCTGGTGCGCCGCGGCAACCGCCTGTCGGTGATGCCGATCACCCAGGACCAGTGGGACTTCATCCTGAGCCACGCCCAGCGCGGAAAGTAGCCGCATGGCCACGCTCTACCAGTTCCCGCACGACGCGAAGGCCGACCGCCTGCGCCTGGCCTGCGGCTACAAGGGCGTCGCGCTGGAGACCCGCGCGCTGGACTGGTTCGACGACGAGACCTTCTTCGAGCTGGGCGTGGCGCGCCAGTCGCCGATCCTGCAAACCGACGACGGTACGCTGCACACCGACACGGTCACGGCACTGCGCGATATCGACCACCTGTTCCCGACCGGCGAGCCACTATCCGACGGCGTGATCGCCGAGGACGCCTGGCAGGCCCTGGTGGACTGGCGCGCCAAGGTGGAAATCGTGCTGGACCGGCTCTACGCCCCGCTGGCGCCGGGCTTTCACGGCATCGGCGAGAGCGCCGAGGCCCTGGCCGACTTCAAGGCGCATGTGCAGCACCGCTTCGGCCTGTCGCTGGAGGAGCTGGCCAACGACCGCTACGACGGCTACAACCAGCTCGCCAAACTGAGCCACCTGCCGGAACTGGCCAAGCACCTGGCCGCCAACCGCTTCTACCTCGGCCACCCGTCGATCGCCGACTGCGTGATCGCCGCCGACCTCTACCCCCTGCAGATGCACGACGGCATCAACCTGCCGGTCGACATGCTCTACTACCTCCGCCGCGTCGAGGAGACCTTCCACACCCCCCTCAACACCCACTGGCTCGCCCGCTGACCTGTTGGCGACAACCCTTCAACGGGCCATGCGCCGCGTCCCTCATCCACAGCACTCAGACTCGTCGTCATCGCGAGGAGCGCAGCGACGTGGCGATCTCGCAAGGACCCGGCCCAAGCGCAGGCCAGAGTCATTTCAGCCAAAGCGGTAGTGCTTGCGGATGTCGCGGTGGATCTCCCAGGTACAGTCCATGCCCTCGGGGAAGGTGACCAGGTCGCCCTCGCCGACCGTGACCGGCTCGCCACCACCGTCCGGGGTCACCGTGACCTGCCCCTCCAGGATGTAGCAGACCTCGCGCTCGTCGTAGCGCCAGGGGAAGGTCGAGACCTCCTTCTCCCAGACCGGCCAGTCGAACACTCCCAGGCGTTCCAGGTGATCGTGGTCGGGACGATGGATGACTTCGATGGACATGACGGCCTCCTCGCGACGTCGAAAACGGCAAGCCTAAAGCGTCCACACGCGCCAGCCAACCGGCCGGAGACGGGCTCAATCCGTCGAACGGAACAGCCCCCGCTCCGCTCGCCCGAAACGTCGCGCCAACAACAACGCGAACGCACCCACACCGAGGATCGCGGGCAGGTACTCGAGCCACCGACCCAGGCCCCAGGCCATGTAGCCGGTGACCAGCGCCCACAGCACCGGGATGATCGCCAGGATCAGCGGTGGCCGTGACTGGGCGAGTAACAGCAGCCCCAGGGTCAGCAGCATGGTCGGCCCGGGCGCCACCCCGACGTACTGCAACTGTGCCCAGGGTGTGCCGGTCAGCGCGAGATCCAGCAATGGATAGCCCACCAGCGCGTAGACGATCATCAAGACCGCGCCGCTACCCGCGAGCCCACCGGGCCAGCCGAAGCGGGCCTGGCCCATCAGGGTCAGCGCGAACACCAGCATCAGGCCCTGGGCCACGAACACCCCGGCCAGCCACTCGGCAGCGAAGTGAAAGGGCGCCAGCGAACCGCCGAAGAATACGGCCCCGGTCCAGATCCACAGCAGGCCCAGCAGCAGGCCCATGACGCGGCCAGCCGCACGCGAACCCGAAACCACCAGCCCCACAGCCACCAGGGCGAGCAGTGCGCCGATCCCGTGCAGGGGCCAGATCGCGGTGTTGTACTGGCCCAGGATCGCCAGCCAGGTCGAGGCCTCAAACGGCAGCATGTCGGCTCCCCGGTCGCAAGGATTCGGAGGCCAACCCTACAGGTCCTGCACGTACGCGACCATGCGGCTGCGCATCCCGGCGTCCGGCATGGAGCCGTACAGCGCGCCCATGTTCTCCTCCATGTGGGCCACCACCGAGGTCGCGGGGATCGCGCAGGTCACGTCCGGGTGCGAGACGATGAACTTGAGCAGGAACTGCGGCCAGTTCTCGCATTCGATCTCCGCCGCCCAGTCCGGCAGCGGATGCCCCTCGAACTGGTTGATCAGCGCCTTGCGCCGGAACGGGCGGTTCGCGATCACCGCCACCCCGCGTTCCCGCGCCAGCGGCAACAGGCGCTGTTCCGCTTCGCGATCCAGGATGTTGTAGGTCAGCTGCACGAAGTCCAGGTCCTCGCGCCGCAGGATGCGCTCCAGATCGTCGTGGCGCCGCCCGTGCGAGGTGGTCACACCAATATAGCGAACCTCCCCCGCCTCACGGCGCTCGCGCAGGGTTTCCAAGTGCGCCTCCCAGTTCTGCAGGTTGTGCACCTGCTGCAGGTCCAGGGTGTCGACACCCCACAGATCCCGGGACTCCGCATGCTGATCGCGGCCGGTCGAGGTGCTGCGCGTCCAGATCTTGGTCGCCGAGAACACGCCCTCGGGATGGCCCAGTTCGCGCAGGCCGTGACCGACCACCGCCTCCGCGCGCCCGTACATCGGCGAGGAGTCGATCATCCCGCCGCCACGGCGGACAAAGGTATCCAGGATGCGGGTACGCACCGCCAGCGCTTCCGGATCCTCCGGCACGTTGAAGGTAATCCACGTCCCCATCCCGATCACCGGGATCTCCTCCCCGGAAGACGGGATCGGCTTGCGCTGCAGCTCACGCCCTTCGGCGGCCCCACCGACAAGGGGCCATCCAGCGCCGGCGGCCACCGCGGACCCGGCCATCCAGCGCAGGAAGGATCGGCGCGAACGCCGCGGAGATGGATGTTTCATGGCACGTGATCACCGAAGAAAACTCCATCCGTGGGCCATCCGGCCGCGCCACAAGTTCCCTATGCGACGGCCTGCAGGTGCCGGGCAAGCGCCGAGACCAGCGGTTTCATGAAGTATTGACCATCCGGTAACACGGTGGGGGTAATGCCGTGAGCGTGCAGTTCACCCGCCACCACGGGGCCAATCGCCGCGACGATGGTGCGCCGCAACGCCTCCCGCAATGCATCCTGCCGGTCATCGACCTGGCCGACCCGCAGCAGACGCCGGACCTGGGCCTGGCTGGTAAAGGCGATCGCATCCACCTGGCCCGCGATCAGGGCCTCGATCAGCTCGCTCACACGCCCCGTCTCGGCAGCATCCGCGTAGCGGTAGGGCCAGACCGGGAACGGCTCCGCGCCTGCCGCCCTCAGGAAATCCAGCAGACGGCGGTTGGGCTCCGCACCGTAGAGCTGCACACCGATACGTTCTCCATGCAGGTCCTGAGCGGACAGGGTCTGGATAATCCCCTCGGTGGTCGGTGCCGCCGCCACCGCGTCGGGCCGCACACCGAACGGTTTCATCGCGCGGCCGGGTTTGGGGCCCCGCACCAGCGTCGGGGTCCCGGCCACGGCCATCAGCCAGGCATCCTCGCGCCCGGCGCGCCGAGCAAAGCCGGTCAGACGCGTAAACCCCTCGCCCGTCAGGAAGATCAGCCGATCGAACGGCGCTTCGATGGCGATAGCCAGCCAGGACTCGATGGCCGCCTGGTCGAGGCTGTCGTGGATGGCGACCAGCGGGCAACGCCACACCTCGGCCCCGCGCCGCTCCAGCAGCCCGGCAAAGACCTCCAGGGCCCGGCTCTCCGGGAGCGCGACCCGGCAGCCGGCAAGCTCGCCGGACACCGCATGCGCCTGGACCACCGCCCCGCTCACGCCGCACTCGCGGCTGCGACGGCGGCCCCCGGCATCGGCTGCGGGAACGTCGTGGCCGACCCGGCATCCGGCCGGAACCAGGCCAGGCGCTGATGGCAGGCGGCGACCTCTCCGATCACGATCAGGCTGGGCGAGCCCACCTGATCGCGTTCGGCGCGGGCGGCCAGGGTGTCCAACGTGCCGGTCACGACACGCTGACGGGCGGTCGTGCCGTTCTCGATGATCGCGGCCGGGGTCCGCCCGGCACGGCCCGCACCCTTGAGGCCCCGGCAGATCTCGCCCACGCCCTTGCGGCCCATGTAGAACACCAGCGTCTCGCGGGTGTTCGTCAGCTGCGACCAGTCCACGTCCAGCCGACCCTCGCGGGTATGGCCGGTAATGAAGCGCACGGACTGGGCATGATCACGGTGGGTCAGCGGTATGCCCGAATAGGCGGCACAGCCACTGGCCGCCGTAATACCGGGTACCACCTGATAGGCCACGCCATCCCGGGCCAGGACGTCCAACTCCTCGCCGCCGCGGCCGAACACGAACGGGTCGCCGCCCTTCAGCCGCGCCACCCGCTTGCCCTCGCGCGCCAGCCGCGAGAGCAGCGCACTGATCTCCCCCTGCGGCACGCAGTGATGATCGCGCTCCTTGCCGACATAGAAGCGCTCGGCCTCGCGCCGGGCCAGGTTCACCACCTCGGAGGACACCAGCCGGTCGTAGACGACCACGTCCGCCTGCTGCAGCAGGCGCAGCGCGCGGAAGGTCAGCAGATCCGGATCACCCGGCCCGGCCCCGATCAGATAGACCTCGCCCGGCGTGGCGGCATCCGCCTCATTCAATTCCTCTTCCAGACGCTCTGCGGCCGCGTCCATACGTCCGGCTAGCGCCAGCTCGGTGGCCGGACCGGCAAACGCACGCTCCCAGAAGGCCCGCCGCGCGTTCACACTGTCGAAATGCGCGCGTACCCGGTCGCGCAGGCGCCCGGCCAGCTCCGCCAGCCGCCCGTAGCCGGCCGGGATCAGGCTCTCGATCTTCGCACGCAACAGACGCACCAGCACGGGCGCACGGCCACCGGAACCGATCGCGATGGTCAGCGGCCCGCGCTCGACAATGGCCGGCAGGATAAAGCTGCAAAGCTTGGGCTGGTCGGCCACGTTCACCGGGATCGAGCGTGCAACACAGTCCTCCGAGACCTGGCGGTTAACCTGCTCGTTGTCCGTCGCGGCGATCACGATCGCCACCTGCCCCAGGTACTCGGTTCGGTAGGCACCCGGCTCGCGGGTGATCGACTCCGGGTGCTCGCGCAACAGGCGCTCGGCGGCATCACTGTACTCAGGGGCCCGCAGGCGTACCCGCGCCCCGGCCTCCAGCAGCAGCGCCGCCTTGCGCGTGGCCACCGGCCCGGCCCCAACCACCAGGGCCTCGCGACCGTGCAACTGCATATAGATCGGCAGGTGTTCCATGCTCATCCCTCCCGCGCCACGGGGTCCGTGGGCGCCTCGGATTCTTCATTCAACAGGGTCTGGATCTCGGGGCGGCAGGAGCCGCAGTTGGTGCCGGCCTCGAGGCAGGCACCCACGGCTTCGCAGCTCGCCAGCCCCTGCTCGCGGATCGCCGTGCGGATGCGCGTCTCGTCCACGCCAAAACAGGCGCAGACCAGGCGCCCGCGCGCGACCTGGCCGTTCGGCGGACGCCCCGTGAGCAGGGCCATGCGTTCGTCATCCGTGATCGACTCGGCCGCGAACAGGCCGCCCAGCCATTCGCGCTCGGGCAGGCCCCGATCGGGACCCGCGAACAGCACGCAGGCAAGCCGGCCCTCGTGAATACGCGCGGCGCGGTAGCGCCCGCCCGCGGGATCGGCGAACTCCAGCCACTCGCCGGGGCCATCCAGCCGTGCCCGCCAGTCGGCGATCTCGGGTGGCGCGCCGCGTCCGGCCAGTTCGAAGCGCAGGTGCCGCAGCCCACGCGCAGTCACCGCGTAGTCGGCCTCCGGTAGGCTCACTGGCTCGCGGCTCAGCACGAAGCCGTGCCAGTCCATCGCCGCCGAGCGCACCGAGACGGCCGTGTGCTTGAACGCCGGCTGCCCGGAGACCGGATCGACATGCGCGGGCACCAGGGCATCCACCCGCGCCAGGCGGGCGATCGGGCGGCTCCAGTGCATCGGCACGAATACGCTGCCGGGGCGTTGCTCGCGGCTCATCTGCACCCGCGCTAGCAGACGCCCGTGGCGGCTGGTCACCTCGGCCAGATCGCCCGCCTGCACACGGAACAGGCCGGCATCCACCGGATGGATCTCGACGAACGGCTCCGGCTGGTGGGCGCACAGGCGCGGGGTGCGGGCGGTGCGGGTCATGCTGTGCCACTGGTCACGGATGCGGCCGGTGTTCAGGCGCAGCGGGTACTCGGCATCGATTGGATCGGTTGGCGATTGCGGGCTGACCGCCGCGAGCCGCGCACGACCGTTGGCCGTAAAGAACCGGCCATCGGCGTAGAGCTGCGCCGTACCCGCCTCCGCTCCGGCGGACAGCGGCCACTGCACCGGTTCTAGGCCCTCAAAGGCGGCCGCGTCGATCGCGGCCAGCGCGCCGATATCGAAGTCGCGCGTGCCGTCGTTTTCGAACGCGGACAGGGCCGCATGCTCGCGGAAAATCTCCACCGGCTGCGTATAGGGGAAGGCCTCGGCAAAGCCCAGGCGGCGGGCGACCTCGGCCAGCGCCCACCAGTCGTGACGCGCCTCGCCCGGGGGTTCCCGGAACGGGCGCTGGCGCGAGATGCGGCGCTCGGAATTGGTCACCGTGCCGGCCTTCTCGCCCCAGGTGGTCGCCGGCAACAGCACGTCGGCCACGCGGGTCGTCTCGGTCTCGCGCACGCAGTCGGAGACCACGACCAGCGGGCAGTCGCGCAGGGCCCGCTCGAAGCGCTCGGCCTCGGGCAGACTGAACAAGGGGTTGGTGCCGATAATCCAGATCGCCTTCACCTGCCCCGACTCGACCGCGCGGAACAGATCCAGCGCCTTGAGCCCCGGCTTGCGGGCGAGATTCGGGGTATTCCAGAAGCGGCTTACGCGATCCAGGGACACTTCGTCGAAGCCCATGTGCGCGGCCAGCTGGCTGGCCAGCCCGCCGACCTCGCGCCCGCCCATCGCGTTCGGCTGCCCGGTCAGCGAGAACGGGCCCATGCCCGGGCGGCCGATGCGGCCGGTAGCCAGGTGCACGTTGAGGATCGTCCCGGCCTTGTCCACGCCGCTGTCGGACTGGTTGATGCCCTGGCAGAACGCGGTAACCGTCTGCTCCGTTCGGGCAAACCAGCGGAAGAAGGTGGCCACCGCCTCGGGGTCCAGTTCGCAGGCCTCGGCGGTCACAGCAATCGACGGGCTGGAGGCACGGGCTGCCGCCAGGGCGTCGGCAAAGCCGTCGACATGGCGTTCGAGGAATGCCGGGTCCAACGCATCCTCGCGGCGCAGGTGATCCAGCAGGCCGTTGAACAGCCAGGCATCCGTGCCCGGCGCCAGTGGCAGGTGCAGATCGGCCGCCTGGGCGGTGGCCGTGCGCCGCGGATCGATCACCACCAGCTTCATCTCCGGGCGCGCCGCGCGGGCGGCCTGCAGGCGCTGGAACAGGACCGGGTGGGCCCAGGCCATGTTCGAACCGACCACCACGACCAGGTCCGCCTGTTCGAAGTCGGTGTAGCTACCCGGTACGCCATCCATGCCGAAGGCGCGGGTGTGTGCGGCCACGGCCGTGGACATGCAAAGCCGCGAGTTGGTGTCGATGTTGCCCGAGCCGATGAAGCCCTTCATCAGCTTGTTGGCGACATAGTAGTCCTCGGTCAGGATCTGCCCGGAGACGTACAGCGCCACCGCGTCGGGCCCATACCGGTCGATCACGTCGCGAAAGCCTTCCGCGACATGATCCAGTGCTGCGTCCCAGTCGACGCGCACCCCCTCGATTTCCGGGTGCAACAGCCGCCCCTCGTCCCCCAGGGTCTCGGCCAGCGCCGCCCCCTTGGAACACAGGCGCCCGGCATTCGCCGGATGGGAGGTGTCGCCGCGCACCGCGACCGGAAACTCGCCTTCCGATGTCGCGGTCACCTCCACGCCGCAGCCCACCCCGCAATAAGGGCAGGTGGTGCGGGTCACGGCGTCGGATGTGGCCATCTCAGCCCGCCTCGCGGCAGTCAACCACCGGCGCCGCGTCCGAATCGGCGGCCGCGGCGGACAGGTCCAGCCAGACCTGCCCTTCGGTCACGCGGATCGGGAAGGCATGGGTGCAACCGGAGTCCGCGCCGGTGGCCGCGCCGGATTGCAGGTCGATCACCCAGTTGTGCAGCGGGCAGGTCACGCGCTCGCCGTGGACGATGCCCTGCGACAGTGGCCCGCCCTTGTGCGGGCACTGGTCGCGCAGGGCGAAGACGCGGTCGTCCGCGGTGCGGAACACGGCGATGTCGCCCTGCGGGCCGGCGACGACCCGCGCGCCCAGCGGCGGGATGTCGGCGAGATGGCAGATCGCGATCCAGCTCATGCCGACACCTCCGGACGCGGGCCCTTCGGCGGGCCATCTACCGGCCGGATGGGAATGAACTCGTGCGCCGCATGGCCGGCGGCCCGCTCGGCCCAGGGGTCCACCTGCGCCACCTCCTGCGACTCCAGGAAGCGGGCGTACAGCGCCGCGCGGTTGTCGGCGTCGTCCACCAGGCGTTCCTTCACCCGGGTCAGGCCGACGCGCTCGATCCACGGGGCGGTGCGCTCCAGGTAGCGCGCATCTTCGCGGTAGAACTGCATGAAGGCCCCGGCGTATTCGAGCACCTCGGCCTCGGTCTCCACCTTGCAGAGGAAGTCGGTGGCGCGGACCTTCACCCCGCCGTTGCCGCCCACGTGCAACTCGTAGCCGGAGTCCACGCAAACCACGCCGAGGTCCTTGATCGTCGCCTCGGCGCAGTTACGCGGGCAGCCGGAGACGGCCATCTTGAACTTGTGGGGGGTCCACGAGCCCCAGGTCATCCGCTCCAGCTGGATGCCGAGCCCGGTCGAGTCCTGGGTGCCAAAGCGGCACCATTCGGAACCGACACAGGTCTTCACCGTGCGCAGGGCCTTGCCGTAGGCATGGCCGGAGACAAACCCGGCGTCGCCGAGATCGCGCCACATCGCCGGCAGGTCGGTCTTTTGGACTCCCAGCAGGTCGATGCGCTGGCCGCCGGTAAACTTGACCGTGGGCACCTGGTAGCGCTCGGCCACCTCGGCGATCGCGCGCAGTTCGGCCGGCGTGGTCACCCCGCCCCAGATGCGCGGCACGACGGAATAGGTCCCGTCCTTCTGGATGTTGCCGTGCGCGCGCTCGTTGATGAAGCGCGACTGGGCGTCGTCCTGGTAGTCCTTCGGCCAGGCCGCCAGCAGGTAGTAGTTGAGCGCCGGACGGCAGACATGGCAGCCGTTCGGGGTCTTCCAGTCGAGGGCCTCGAACACCGCATCCATGGTCTTCAGCCCGTCGCGGCTGATCGCCGCGCGCACCTCGTCGTGGCTGTGGTCGGTGCAGGCGCAGACCGGCTTTTTCGCCGGGGCGTCGGAGTAGTCGCCGCCCAGCGTGGTGGCGAGCACGGACTCCACCAGCCCGGTGCAGGAGCCACAGGAGTTCGACGCCTTGGTGTGGGCACGCACGTCCTCCAGCGTGAACAGCTTGTGCTCGCTGATTGCCTGGACGATCTCGCCCTTGCACACGCCGTTGCAGCCGCAGATCTCGGCCTCGTCGGGCATCGCCGCGACCCGCGAGGCCTCGTCGCCGTGGCCGGAGTCGCCGATATGCGCCTGGCCGAACAGCAGGTTCTCGCGGATGTCGGCCACTGGCGTGGCGTCCCGCATCAGCTGGAAGTACCAGGAGCCGTCCAGGGTATCGCCGTACAGCACGGCCCCCTGGATGCGGTTGTCCTTCAGCACCAGACGCTTGTAGACGCCGCGCGCGGCATCCTTGAACACCAGGTCCTCGGTGGTCTCGTCACCGGTGAAGTCGCCGGCGGAGAACAGGTCGATCCCGGTCACCTTCAGCTTGGTGGAGGTCATCGAGCCCTCGTAGCGCCCGATGCCGTACTCGGCCAGGTGGTTGGCGCAGACCTTTGCCTGTTCCCACAAGGGCGCGACCAGGCCGTAGGTGGCGCCGCGGTGCTGCACACACTCGCCGACCGCGTAGATCGACGGGTCATAGGTCTGCATCGTGTCGTTCACCACCACGCCGCGATCGCAGTGCAGCCCCGCAGACTCGGCCAGCGCGGTGTTCGGGCGGATGCCGACCGCCATCACCACCAGATCCGCCGCGACCTCGCTGCCGTCGGTGAAGCGCACGCCGGTGACGCGGTCCTCGCCCAGGATCGTCTCGGTCTGATGCGCCATGCGAAAACGCATGCCGCGCTCCTCCAGCGAGCCGCGCAGCATCCCGGCGGCCTCGGCATCCAGCTGACGCTCCATCAGGTGATCCATCAGGTGCACCACGGTGACCTCCATGCCCTGGCGCATCAGGCCGTTGGCGGCCTCCAGGCCCAGCAGGCCGCCGCCAATCACCACCGCATGCCGGTGTGCGCGGCTGGCCGCGAGCATCGCGTCCACGTCGTGGATGTCGCGGAAGGCGACCACACCCTCCAGCTCGTGCCCCGGCACCGGGATCATCACCGGATCGGAGCCGGTCGCCAGCAGCAGGCGATCATAGGGCGCCTCGGTGCCGTCCTCGGCGATCACTCGCCGGTTCACGCGGTCGATCCGCTCGATGCGCCGGCCCTTGTGCAGGGTGATGCCGCGTTCGGCATACCAGGCATCGTCGTTCAGCATGATCTCGTCGACCGTCTTTTCCGAGGCCAGCACCGGCGAGAGCATGATGCGGTTGTAGTTGCCCCAGGGCTCGGCACCGAACACGGTGATGTGGTACATGTCGGGCTTGAGCTTCAGGAGCTCCTCGACCGTGCGCATCCCGGCCATGCCGTTGCCGACCAGGACCAGCCGCGGTTTCTCGTTCGCGGTATCCATCACGCGGCCTCCGACTCGGGGTTCTTGTGGCGCTCGTGGAGAAAGCGCAGCACCTCGGCCCGGTAGTGGTTGTATTCGGCGTTGTCGGCCATCGCCAGGCGCTCGCGCGGCTTCGGCAGGTCGATCTCCAGGATCTCGCCGATGGTCGCGGCCGGGCCGTTGGTCATCATCACGATGCGATCGGACAGCAGCACCGCCTCGTCCACGTCGTGGGTGACCATCAGCACGGTGTTGCCCAGCTCGGACTGGATGCGCATCACCTCGTCCTGCAGATGGGCCCGGGTCAGCGCATCCAGCGCGCCGAAGGGTTCGTCCATCAGCAGCACCTTCGGCTCCATCGCCAGCGCCCGGGCGATGCCCACGCGCTGCTTCATGCCGCCGGAGATCTCGTCCGGGCGCTTGTCCAGCGCGTGGCTCATGCCGACCATGTCCAGCGTCTGCAGCACCCATTCGCGGCGCTCGGCGGCGGACTTGGTGCCCTTGAAGGTCTTGTCCACCGCCAGCGCCACGTTGTCGCGCACGGTCAGCCAGGGCAGCAGGGAGTGGTTCTGGAACACGACGCTGCGGTCCGGGCCCGGCTTGCTGACTTCCTTGCCGTCCAGGATCACCGCGCCGGTGCTGGTCTCCAGCAGCCCGGCGACGATATTGAGCACCGTCGACTTGCCGCAGCCGGAGTGGCCGATGATGGAGATGAACTCGCCGCGGTCCACGTGCAGGTCGACGTCGCGCAGAACCTCGGTGGCCGAAGGCCCCTCGCCAAAGGTCTTGTGGACGTGTTCGATGGAGAGATAGCTGGTCATGATGTTTCTCCTGTGAAGGGGCCGGCTCAGCCGGCCTGCGTGCCGCGTGTGACCCAATTGCCGACGATGGCGACCAGGCGGTCGAGAAAGAACCCGACCAGGCCGACGTAGACGAGCGCCAGCACGATGTCGCTGAGCATGGAGGCGTTCCAGGCATCCCAGATGAAGAAGCCGATGCCGACCCCGCCGATCAGCATCTCGGCGGCGACGATCGCCAGCCAGGCGAGGCCGATGCCGATGCGCAGACCGGAGAAGACATACGGCGCGGCGGCCGGGAGCATGATCTTGGTGAAGTACTCGAAGCCGTTCAGGCGCAGCACGCGGGCCACGTTCACGTAGTCCTGCGAGATGTTCCGGATGCCGACCGAGGTGTTGATGATGATCGGCCAGATCGCGGTGATGAAGATCACGAAGATGGCCGACGGGTTGCTCGCCTGGAACGCGGCCAGGGATATCGGCAGCCAGGCCAGCGGCGGCACGGTGCGCAGCACCTGGAACAGCGGGTCCAGCCCGCGCATCGCCCAGGTGGACTGGCCGACCAGCACGCCGAGACCGATCCCGGCGACCACCGCCAGGGCATAGCCGTAGGCCACCCGCTCGAGACTCGCGAGCAACTGCCAGGCCATGCCCACGTCGTTGCCACCGTAGTCATAGAACGGATTGACGATCAGTTCCCAGGTGTCGGAGATCACCTGACTCGGGCCGGGCAGTACGGCTCCCTGGGAGGACGTCATCATTTCCCACAGAAACAAAAAAACCGCGGTCACGATCAGCGGTGGCAGGACCACCGCCGCCGTGTTGCGCAGGCGCCGGCTCCAGGCCGCGGGGTCCGCCCCGGGGCGCGGCTGGGCCCTGGCCGCCGTCGTTGTGGCCTTCCTGGCCACGGGTTGGGTGGGCGACGCCTCGGCCGCCGGGCGTTCGCGCCCGGCGCCGAAGGTCAGGGTGCGGTCGAGAATGGCACTCATCGCGAAATCCTCCTGAATCGTTTGTTCGGGTATCAGCCGGCCGGCGCGTCAGGACGCGATCGCCTTGATTTCCAGGCTGTCGAGGTAGGCCTGCGGGTCTTCCGGGTCGAAGACCTTGCCGTCGAAGAACGTTTCCTTGCCGCGCGAGGTGGACTCGGGGATGTCGGCCGAGTCGATGCCGAGCGTGGCGGCCGCCTCGCGCCAGATGTCCTCGCGGTTGACCTCGTCGACCAGCACCTGCATGTCCAGGTCCGGCGGCAGATAGCCCCAGCGGATGTTCTCGGTGAGGAACCACAGGTCGTGGCTCTGGAACGGGTAGGAGGCCTGGTCCTTCCAGTAGCGCATCTGGTCGGGGTGATCCTCGACCACGCGGCCGGTGCCGTAGTCGAAGTGCCCCTGCATGCGGTCGATGATGTCGCCGTAGGGGGCATGGATGTAGCGCCGGCGCGAGCAGATCTCGGCGACCTCCTCCTTGTTCGCCGGATCTTCGCAGTACATCTGCGCCTCCATCACCGCCATGGTCAGGGCGCGCGTCGCGTTCGGGTTCGCCTCCACCCAGTCGGCGCGCATCCCCAGCGCCTTCTCCGGGTGGTTGTGCCAGAGCTCGCCGGTGGTGTTGGCGGTGTAGCCGATGCCCTGGTTGATCAGCTGCATGTTCCAGGGCTCGCAGACACAGAAGGTATCCATGGAGCCGACGCGCATGTTGGCGACCATCTGCGCCGGCGGGACGACGATGGTGGCGATGTCGCGATCCGGGTCGATGCCGCCGGCGGCCATCCAGTAGCGGATCCACAGGTCATGGGTCCCGCCCGGGAAGGTCATCGCCGCGCGGATGTCGTCACCGCCGGCGGCCTTCTCGGCCAGCGCGCCCTTGAACTCGGTGGTGTCGGTCCCGACCTTCAGGTCCGCGTACTCGTCGCCCACCGAGATGCACTGCCCGGCCAGATTCAGCCGCGCAAGGATGCTCATCGGCGTACCGCGACGATGGATCAGGTAGGGCATCGGCGTCAGGATGTGCGAGCCGTCGATGCCGCCGCGGCGCGAGCCCAGTTCCAGGTTGTCGCGCACCGTGCCCCAGGACGACTGCTTCAGCACCTGCACGTCCGGCATGCCGTGGGCGGCGAAGAAGCCCTTCTCCAGCGCGACAAACAGCGGTGCGGCATCGGTCAGGGCGATAAAGCCCAGCTTCGCCTCGGTAGTCTCCGGCTTGCCGTTGCCGGCCTTCGCATAGCCCCACGGCGCGGCCCCGGAAACACCCAGCGCGGTCGCGCCGATCCCGGCGGCCATTCCGCCCAGGAAACGCCGGCGCGACAGGCCGGGGGTCTTCTTCGTGTCATTCGTGTGATCGGTCATTGCGGGTTCACTCCCCTTGTCAGCAAACACATCCCAAAAACGAAAAAAGGCGTCACATCAGCCCGGCCGCGTTTGCAGCCGGGTGATGGACGCCTTTGTCCAGTCCCTTGGGAGGCCCGGTCGTCGGGTCTCCCTGTTGTCAGGCGACGAACCGCCGTTGGCTCGTCTTGCCGATACTCCTGCAGGAGGTGTGCCAATTAGCCGTTGCTAATCGACCCCGCCGGAAACAATCGCGCCATGGCGCGGGAAAATCGGATGGTTCGCCGTATGGAGTCGAACGCTTTCGGAAAACCCGGCGTCCGGGAGACGATCCGCAAGGCACCATACTGGGGCGCGCTTGCGGTGCAGATGAACCGCGCTGGTGCACAACCTGTAGGATCCGCCCTGGCGGCGAAGCCCGCTCCCACAGAGGCGCCGCCCACCGGCATCCGTTTCCCGGGGAATGGGCTACAGGCCGCCCTTGCCCAGCAGGTCGGACATCGCGACGGTCGCCTCGGCGACCTCGGCGAGGCGCCGGTTCTGGTTCATCGCCGTCTGGCGCAGGAGCTTGTAGGCCTGATCCTCGCTGAGGCCGCGGTGCTGGATCAGCAGCGCCTTGGCACGCTCGATGGTCTTGCGCTCGGCCAGGGCCTGGCGTGCCGCATGCAGCTCGTCCTCCACCGACTGCAGCCGGGCCGCCTGGCGCTGCACCAGGTCCATCACCGAGTGCCCGACAATGGGTACGTTGAGTGCGGCATCGCCCTCCTCCTGCGCGGGCTCCAGGCCCTCCGGCGCCCCAAAGAACACCGCATACGGCACGCTGTCGCGCAGCTCCGACTCGGCGAGCTGCGCGACCCGGTCACGCACCGCGCCGAGGTCCGCGCGATCCGCCGTGATACGCGCCGAGCAACACTCGTTCAGGTGCATCTCCAGCAGGTCCTCGACCTCCTTCATCGCGTCGATACGCGCGGTGGTACAGGCAAACCATTCCTCGGCCCGGGCGGGGTCGTGGTGCCCGGAGGCCTCGGTACAGGCCCGGCGGCGCAGACGCTCGATGTCCGCCGCGAAGGCCGCCGTCTGCAGCTCGCGCCAGGCAGCACTGGCGGCCGGCCCAGCGAACTCGGAGAAGATGCGGAACGCCCGTTCCTGGGCATCGATCCGATGGACCAGCGCCTGGCGCAGTTCGGGCTCGAAGCTCGCTGTCCCGAACCCGGCAGCCCCGATCGCGCGTTCCTGTCCCGCCAGTTCCTTGCCCTGCATGAAGTTCAGCAGGGCCACCAGGGCCCGCGAGACCTCGGGATCGGTCGCAGAATCCGCAGCCTCGAACACCAGGGCCATCAGGGCGCGAATCAGCTCGCTGAAGCCGCGGGTCGAGTCCATCGGGCTCAGGGTCAGCTCCAGGACCTCCTCGCGCAGGCTGCCCAGGCCGGACATGCCATGCAGCGCCAGCGCCATGCGCCCCAGCAGCCGGCTGCGGCCATGGGCGCAGGCGTCCGGGGCCAGCCAGCCATCCAGGTGCTCGCGGAACGCGGCCGCGGCGGCGTCCGATTCGGCCCGGTACTGCTCCAGTTCGCGGGTATAGCGCCGGCCGCCGGACCCGATCCAGAGGCTGGAGGCCCCGCGCTCGCGCTGCAGGGCATGCACCAGCGCGCGGATGCGCCCGACCAGCTGCACCGCCTCCAGCAGGCGCTCCAGGCTCACCACCTCGCACTTGCGCGAGGCGACCAGGAAATCGCCAATGGACTCTTCGAGGGAAAAATTCGGGGATGTGTTCTGGGTCATGCTCGTCGTCCGTGAATCACTCCCGGAACAAACAAGCATGCGATGTGCCAGTTCGATCGACTGGCAGCGTGGGCACAAACAAAAACGGGCGGCGCATCACGCCCCGCCCGCGGAACGGCCCGGCCGATCAGAAGCTCATGGAGCGGTCGAACTCGGCGACGGCCTGGACGTAGTGGCCCATGCCGGCCATCTCGGCGTTCGGCAGGAAGTTGTGCTCACCGACGTCGCGACCCTTGGCGCAGGCCTCGCAGGCCCAGAACGGAACGCCTTCACTCACCAGCGAATCGACGATGTCCTTCATCGCCGGCATGTTGTGGCCGACGATCTTGTCGTAGACATTGCGGTTGGCGATGTTCACGGCCTCGCCCTGCAGCCAGACGGTCACGTCGTGGCCCTGCTGCTTGGCCACGTTGGCGGCGATCATGCCAAGCGTGGCGCGGGTGGGGTCGTCGGTACCGGCAGTGACGGCAACAATAAAGCGCATGGGAATCTCCCGGGTTTGGAAAAGTGGGAAAACCGTAGCGGCCGGCAACCGCCGCGTCGATTTCCCACAAGCCACGGGGAAACACTCGAGTCAGGGGGTGCCGCGAGCCGTGACGCTGTTGCGGTAGAGCTTGAAGGCCATCAACAGCCAGGGAATGGCGTGCAGAACCAGGTCGAGGATGTCCCACGGCCGGGTGAGCTCACCGCCGAGCAACCAGCGCAGCTTCTCCGCGATATGTGGCTCGGGAATCCAGGGGGCCAGACCCAGCGTGGCCACCAGCAGCGCAAACAGCCACAGCGGTGTGCGATCGACCCAGCGTACGAAGGTTTTCATCGCGCGCATCCTACCCAAGGCCCGGCCAGGGCGCAGCCCGTTCTTGCCGGTAACGGGGCCGCCTTCTACACTTTCGCCTGCTTCAGGGGGCGCGACGCGGCGGGCCCGGGACCCCCCTGGCCTCATCACCGCGGTCCCGCAGTAGCCGCCCGGCCCGGAAGACCATCATGGAAGCCCTGTTCGTCTCCACCGTCATCGTCGCCATCGCCGAGATGGGCGACAAGACCCAGCTCCTCGCCCTGCTCCTGATCTGCCGCTATCAGCAGACCTGGCCCATCATCTGGGGCATCGTGGTGGCCACGCTCGCCAATCATTTCCTCGCCGCGCTGGCCGGCGTCTGGATTGGCGCCAGCATCCCGGATGACTGGCTGCGCTGGGGGCTGGGGCTCGGGTTCATCGTGATGGCCGCGTGGGTGCTGGTGCCGGATAGCGAGGACGAACTGCCGGCCGCATCGAAGCACGGCGTGTTCTGGACCACCACGGTGCTGTTCTTCCTGGTCGAGATGGGCGACAAGACGCAGGTGGCCACCGGCGCGCTGGCCGCGACCTTCGACAACCTGATCCTGGTCGTGATCGGCTCGACCATCGGCATGGTCCTGGCCAATGCGCCGGTGGTGTGGCTGGGCCAGCGCTTCGCCTGCCACCTGCCGCTGCGGCTGCTACGCGCGCTCGCCGCGCTGCTGTTCTTCGCTCTGGGCCTCGGAGTCCTGCTCGCCTGGGTCTGAAACCGGCGAGGTCTCGGCGCGCAGCGTCTTCTGCCCCAACCAGATGCGCCGCACCAGGCGCGGCAGCAACAGCAGCAACGCCAATACCGCGAGCAGCGCCAGACCCAGCTGCACGCCGCTGTCGGCCCCGCTGGCCATCGCGCGGGTGGCATGGCCCAGCCAGGCATAGGCGAACAGGCCCGGGATCAGGGCCAACACGGTCGTCAGTGCAAACACGGGAAGCGGCAGGCGCACCAGCCCCAGGGCATAGTTCGTAGGCGCAAACGGGAACACCGGCACCAGCCGGGTAAGAGCCACGACCCGCCAGCCCTCGGCCTCGACATCCTCGCGCAGTCGGGCACTGCGCGGCCCCATGCGCGGGACCAGCCAGGGCTGCAACCAGGTGCGGGCCAGCATGAAGGCGATGACCGCCGCCAAAGTGGCCGCCAGCAGGCTGAGGGCGCCGCCGGTGAAAGGCCCGAACAACGCCCCGCCCAGCAGGATCCAGAAGGTACTGGGCAGCGGGAACAGGGCCAGCACCATGAAGGCCAGCACAAACACCAGGTAGGCACCCGCACCCCAGCCACGCAGCCAGGCCTCCAGCTCGCCCAGCGGGAACCCGAGGCTGGGCCACTCGGTGGTCAGCAGGATCCACGCCAGCGAGATCCCGAACAGGACCGCCGCGAGCACGAGCGAGCGCTTGTGATGCCGGATCATCATGCCCCGTCAGCCCTCCTCTCCGGACCCTTCGCCATCGCCGCGAAGACGGTCCAGGCGCTCCGCCAGCGCCCGCTCGGTGCCATCCCGGCGCGGGCGGTAGAAGCGCGCGTCCTCGAGGCCTTCCGGCAGGTACACCTGACCGCGCGCGAAACCATCCGGTTCGTCGTGATCGTAGCGATACCCGGCACCGAAGCCCTCCTCGCGCATCAACTCGGTCGGCGCGTTTCGCAGGTGCAGCGGCACACCCGCGCTGCCGCTATCACCGATCGCCGAACGTGCCTCGTTCAGGGCCGCATAGGCGCTGTTGCTCTTGGGTGCGGCGGCCAGTTCGATCACCGCCTGCACCAGCGCCAGGTCGCCCTCCGGCCGCCCCAAACGCTCCATGGTCTGCCAGGCGGCCAGTACCCGCGCGCCCAGCCCGACCGCGGCAAGGCCGATGTCCTCGTAAGCCATACGCAGCAGGCGCCGGCCCAGGTAGTCCGGGTCGCATCCGGCATCCAGCATGCGGGTCAACCAGTACACGGCGGCATTCGGATCCGAGCCGCGAACCGATTTGTGCAGGGCGGAGATCTGGTCGTAGAAGGCATCGCCCTGGCGGTCGAAGGCCAGGGACTGCGCGCCCATGACCGCGCGCAGGGCATCACCGGTAATGGCCCCGTCGCGGGCGAGATCGGAGGCGGTCTCCAGCCAGTTCAGTGCGCGCCGGGCATCCCCGTCCGCGGCCCGCGCCAGGCGCTGGCGCTCCTCCGGTTCCAGGGTCAGGCCGCGCCCGCCCAGGCCTCGCTCCGGATCCTCCAGGGCGCGCTCGATCAGGGACTCGACCGCATCCGCCCCCACCGCCTCCATGCGATAGACCCGCGCCCGCGACAGCAGTGCGCTGTTCAGGGCAAACGAAGGGTTCTCGGTGGTCGCGCCGACGAAGGTCAGCGTGCCGTCCTCGATATGCGGCAGCAGCGCATCCTGCTGGCCCTTGTTGAAGCGGTGGATCTCGTCGATGAACAGCAGCGTGCCGACGCCGTTACGCCGGCGCGCCTTCGCGGACTCCACAACGGCGCGCACGTCCTTCACCCCGGCCAGCACGGCGGACAGCGTGACGAGTCGCTGGGCGCCGGCCGCGGCCACCAGTCGCGCCAGCGTGGTCTTGCCGCAGCCGGGCGGGCCCCACAGGATCATCGACGGCGTCTGGCCCTGCTCGATCGCCTGGCGCAGGGCGGCATCCGGGCCGACCAGGTGGTCCTGGCCGACCATCTCGTCCAGCCGCGCCGGACGCATGCGCTCGGCCAGTGGCGCGGTCGGATCCGGGGCTGCCGGGGCCGGTTCGGGATCGGATTCGGGCGATGCCATGTCCGGATCCGGGCCGAACAGATCACCTTCGGGGGAATCGCTCATGGCGCGATTGTAACGCCTCGGGGGAAAGACCCCTTAGTCACCACGAAGCCCCCGAATAAGGGCAAGGGCGATTCACAGGAAGACAGGAAGGTGAGAAGGGTTCCTGGGGTGAAACGCGGTAGCAGAGCATTTACGTGGTTCCCCGTTCATGGGCCACGGCACCGCGCCACGGCCTCATCAATCTTCGAACCTTCCCATCTTCCTGTGAATCGCCCTTGACCTCGTTCATACCTGTGCAAGAAGCGCAGCGCGGCCGGGACACGTTCAGGGGCGGTAGATGTCGGTGCCGGACGGTGGGTCGAAGGTGAACACGCCCGGGTCGAGGTCGGCGTTGCGCTCGGTCTCGTGGAAGCGGATCACGGTCTCCTGGCCGAAGATGTCGCGGAAGGCCATGCGGGTCAGGTCGCCGTCCGCGGTCAGGTCGAGGTCCAGGCTGGTGAAGTCGGCCTGCTCGTTGCGTGGCACCAGCACCAGGCGCAGGGCGTCGCCCTCCGGTACCGGGCGCAGCGACATGCGGAAGTGCTCGTCCAGGCGCTCCGGCTGGGTGATCGCGGCGATCGGGGTCGCATCGAAGGCGTCCCCCAACGGACGCACCGTGGCCTGCGACAGATCCGGGTCGTACATCCAGAGGTCCTGCCCATCGGAAACGATGGTCTGCGGGAACGGCTCGGTCACCTCCCAGTGCAGGCGGTTGGGCATGCCCAGTTGCATGCGCCCGTCGGACTCCTGCAACACGTAGCCGGTGTCGTCGCGCACGGTCTGGGTGAACACGGCGGAGAAGGTCTCCAGGCCGTCCACAAAGCGATCCAGCGCGACGCGGGCATCCGCGGCGGGTTCAGCGGCCGTTGGCGGGCCGGCGACCAGGAAAGCCGCGGCCACGAGGGCCAGGAACAGGCGCGAAGGAGAGCGAGGCTTCATGCGAACTCCAGTTGGGTTGTTGCAATCATCCTGCGCCCGGTCGCTTAACCGGGCGTGAATGTGGTGTACGGGGAGGACGAACCGCGTCACGCGATCAGGGACATGGACCTCGCCCATGCCCCAGGGTTCGGATCGCCCGGGTTCGGGGCGCTCAGTCGTTCGGGCCGGGGACCAGGACCTCGCGATTCCCGTTCGACTGCACCGGGCTGACCAGACCGGCGGCTTCCATGTCCTCGACCATGCGCGCGGCGCGGTTGTAGCCGATCTTCAGCCGCCGCTGGACGAACGAGATCGAGGCCTTGCGCGACTCGATGACCACCTGGACCGCCTGGTCGTACAGTGGGTCCGACTCGCTCTCGCCCCCGTCCGGCGATTCCAGCCCGGGGATGCTGGCCGCACCCGCCTCCGGCTCGTCGAGGATGGCCTCGTTGTAGTCCGGCTCGCCGGTGGATTTCAGGTACTCGACCACCTGGTGCACCTCGTTGTCGCCAACGAAGGCCCCGTGCACGCGCTCGGGCATGGCCTTGCCGGGCGGGAGGTAGAGCATGTCGCCGTGGCCCAGCAGGTGTTCCGCGCCCATCTGGTCGAGGATGGTGCGCGAGTCCACGCGCGAGGAAACCTGGAAGGCGATGCGGGTCGGGATGTTCGCCTTGATCAGGCCGGTGATCACGTCCACCGACGGGCGCTGGGTGGCCAGGATCAGGTGGATGCCGGCGGCACGGGCCTTCTGTGCCAGGCGCGCGATCAGCTCCTCGACCTTCTTGCCGACCACCATGATCATGTCGGCAAACTCGTCGACCACGATCACGATAAACGGCAGCGGCTCCAGCTCCGGCGCCTCGGTCTCGGTAATCGCTTCCTCGGGCTTGAACAGCGGATCCTTCAGGGGCTCGCCGGCGGCCTGGGCATCACGCACCTTCTTGTTGTAGCCGCCGATGTTGCGCACGCCCATTGCCGACATCAGCTTGTAGCGGCGTTCCATCTCCGCCACCGCCCAACGCAGGGCGTTGGAGGCGTCCTTCATGTCGGTCACGACCTCGCACAGCAGATGCGGGATGCCCTCGTACACGGACAGCTCCAGCATCTTCGGGTCGATCAGGATCAGCCGTACCTCGTCCGGAGTCGCCTTGTACAGCAGCGACAGCAGCATGGCGTTCACGCCCACCGATTTGCCGGAACCAGTCGTCCCGGCCACCAGCAGGTGCGGCATCTTCGCCAGATCCGCCATCACCGGGGCACCGCCGATATCCTTGCCCAGCGCCATGGTCAGCGGCGACTTGTTCGAATCGAACAGGTCGGAGCGCAGGATCTCGGAGAGCGCCACGATCTCGCGATTCTCGTTCGGGATCTCCAGGCCCACCGTGGACTTGCCCGGGATCACCTCGACGATGCGCACCGCCATCACCGACAGCGAACGCGCCAGGTCCGTGGAGAGCCCGGAGATGCGCGAGGCCTTCACCCCGGCGGCGGGCTGCAACTCGAAGCGGGTGATCACCGGGCCCGGCTGCACCGCGACCACTTCGACCTCCACGCCGAAATCCTTGAGCTTGAGTTCCACCAGCCGCGACAGCGCCTGCAGGGACTCCTCCGAGAAACCTTCGGGCGGCGGCGGCGGCTCGTCGAGCAACGACAGCGGCGGGTGCGGATCGGCCCCGCTGCCCTCGGTGAACAGCGGGACCTGCTTCTCCTTCTGCACGCGCGGGCTGGGCGGCGGCGTCTCGATGCGCGGCTCTACCCGCGAGGGCGGCCGCTTCTCGGTGCGCTTGCGTTCCTTTTCCACGCGGGTCTCGCGCTCGGCCCGCTCACGGGCACCAATGCGCCGGTCGCGCGCCGAATCGATCGCCGCACGGGCGCGTTCCCAGGCGCGCACGGCCAGCTGGCCGAGCCGGTCCATCAGCAGGAACCAGGACAGCCCGGTGAACAGCGTCACCCCCGCGAGGAACAGGGCCAGCAGGACCAGCGTACCGCCCACCAGGCTGAGTCCGGCGACCGCCCAGCCGCCAAACAGATCGCCGAGGATGCCGCCGGCATGCACCGGCATCCCGCCGGGCATCAGGTGGAGCGCAGCCAGCGCCGAGCCGGCGATCAGCGCCACGATCAGCGCCAGACCGCGCACGGTGAGCTCCATGGGGCTGGCAATCTGCGCCTCGCGGCGATGCCGGAACAGCCACCAGCCAATGCCGGCGACCGCCAGCGGGATCAGGTAGGCCAGGTAGCCGAGCAGATGGAAGGCGATATCCGCAAACCAGGCCCCGGTGGTGCCGCCCAGGTTACGCAGGCTCTCGCCATCCCCGGTGGTCGACCAGGCCGCATCCCCCGGGTGATAGCTCGCCAGCGCCACCAGCAAGTAAAGCGCCAGCATGCCGAAGATCAGCAGCGCACCCTCGCGCAGGCCACGCAGTAGCTGCCCACTCAGGCTCGGCGGACCCACCGGCTCGGCGGCCTTGCCGCCCTTGGTGCCCTTGCCTCCGGATTTGGCCTTGCTTGCGGCCATGCGCTCCCCACTGGTCCGGCCCGCGGCGCGGGCATCTCGAATCACGCCGCAGTTTACCGGTTAACGCATTCTTCGTGGGGCCAGGCCGGCCCAGCCCGAGAACCAGGTCCGGTGCGGCCATCTCCCGCCAGGCTGCTTCCGCCCGGCAAGCCCGGACATCGTGGGAGCGGGCTTGCCCGCGAAGCCCCCGCCCGAGCCGCCAGAGAAACAGCCCCCTCAGTCCCGCCGATACCCCCATACGGCGAACACCGGGTCCGCATGATCCAGCCGCCCGGCATAGGGATCATCCGCCGGCCGCGGCAGACCGCGCAGGGAAAAGGTCGCGAGATCCGCAAAACCGGCACGCAGGAACAGGTCGAGCACCAGCCCCATGCGCTCGAAGTCGTACAGGCGCTCCCAGACCGCAATCGCCTTGGTCGGGAAGCAGCGATCGGAGAACGTCACCACTAACACCCCACCCGGGCGCAGCACCTCGCGTACCGCGCGGAACACCGCCTCGGGCTGCGTCAGATACTCGACCGAAGCGGTACAGACCACCGCGTCGAAGCTTGCGGGCGCATACGGCAACCCGGGGCGATCGTTCAGGTCCTGCACCAGCGCGGATGCCAGGCGCGGATTGTCCGCCAGCTCCTGCGCGTTCATGCCCAGCCCGAGCACCGCTTCCGGCGTCTCCAACCCGTCCAGGTGCGACGCCCAGCTACTCATCAGATCCAGCACCCGTGCGCCCGCCGGGATGCAGGCGGCATACAGCGCGGCGATCTCGGCGCGCGCGGTCGCGTCCAGGTGGTGCACCCGGCGCGGTTCGGCATAGAACGCCGCATCGCGCTCCGGGTCCTCGCGCTCCAGCGCCCCGTCGGTCCAGAAGTCGGTCGGCCGGCCGCGCCAGCGCGCCTGCATCCCTGGCCCGCGGGCCGTCAGCAGCCGGGCGACATCCACCGAGCGGTCGTCATCCCGCCCGTGGTCGTGGCACGCCATGACCCGCGCCTGCAGCCGCAGCTCGTGCCCGGCCAGTGGATGGTTCAGGTCGGCCACCAGGCGGTCATCCTCCAGCGACCCGACCCGGAACAGTTCGCGAGCCCCGGCCTCGATCCCCGCTTGGCCGGCAATGAACGCACGTGGGTAGAAACGTCCCGCAAGGGGCTCCACCCGGCGGTGCCGGCGCAGGCCGCGATTAAACGCTGACGCCGGGAGCTCGAGCACGCCGGCCGCCTCCTCATGCGGGACCAGGGCCTCGGCGGTCTCGCGGGAGGCCTCATGCCCCTGCCCCACACCCAGCCCGCGCAGGGCGGCACCGAGATCGCCCGGCCAGCGGTCCCGTTCCGGCTCCAGCCACGGCAGGAACAGGCACTCCCGGTGACGGCCCTCGGCACTCACCCAGTCGAGCGTAAACCCGACATCCAGGGCCTCCGACGATTCCCCGGCGGGCGCATCGATCGACGCCGGTCCGGCAAACGGGTTGTACACATAGCCTCCTTTCGCGCGATCCAGGCGACGTGGCACGCCGGAATCCCCCGGACACGGGGATCGGGGCTCGAGTTTCTGCATCCGGCACCGCCCGTGCGCTTCCCGAGGAAGATTGCCATACTGCAGGCATCGAAACCCGGCGGGGCGCGGAATTCCCCGCTGCAAGACATCCGATCGGGAGAACGGCATGGCGGAAACGTTTCTGGTGGCCATCATCGACCAGGATCGCGAGGAGCAGGCCCTGGCCATCGCCGCCGAGGAAGGTGGCGCGGACGGGACGGTGATGCACGGCTCGGGCCTCGGCTTCCCCGATCACATGACCTTTCTCGGCGTGACCTACCAGGGCCGGGAATCCGTCTGCATCTGGGAACTGGACGAGGAACGCGCCGAGCGCATCGCCCACCGCCTGAATCTGGAACTGGACCTGCTGCAGCCATACAACGGCCTGGCCTTCACCCTGAACGCGCAGGCCCTGACCGGCATGCAGTTTGCCGGCCGCGCCGCACAACCCTGAACGCGAGGAAGCCCATGCAATTCGTACTGCTTGCCGCAGTGGTGCCACGCAACCAGGCCGACCGCGCCATAGAAACCGCCCGCCGCGAGGGCGCGGCCGGGCTGACCCTGCTGGAAGGCCAGGGCATTGCCCAGCTGCGCCGATCACCCATCATGGACCTGAAGGACTCCGCGGCGCGCAACGTACTGCTGATGGTCCTGGAAACCAGCCTGGCCGCGCGGCTGCTGCAACGGCTGGACAAAGAACTCAAGTTGGGCGAGGTGGGAAACGGCTTTGCCTTTACCCTGCCAATCAAGGACATCGCCGGGATCAAACCCGAGCAGATCGAACACCTGCGCAAGACCCTGGACCAGGGCGATCCGAAGCAACCGGGCTAACGGTTTCGTTTTTGGGCGCGACGCCCGCGCAGGGCCCGCCACCAGCCGTACCAAGGCAGGGTCAGCCCATCGCCTCCAGCCCCGTGACGCATGAACGCCAGACCGGCCTGCGTCACCCGCCCGACGTCATCCACCTCGCGCACGATCAGGTCCGCGGTGCCGAAGCTCACCCGGTCACCCACAATCGGCTCACCCGGCATCTCCCGCGCCAGATATTCGCCAATCGTTAGCTGCGCATCCGCCACCTCGCATGACACTCCATACATCTCGCACAGATCCGCCAGGCGCTTTTCTGGGTGTAACGGAAGCTCGCCAAAGAACTCCGAGTCGTCGTGGCCCGGGATGCGCGGGCTGGCAAACAATCGGTCCAGCAAGGGCACGTACTCGGGCACCACAAAGATGTAGACATAGTCTCCCGGCGTCAGATGGCCCGCCTGCTGATAACGGACCGAACGGCCCTCACGCACGACCAGCGACGGGCGAGCCCAGCGTGGCAGGCGCGCCCCGCGCAGCACCGGACTACCCTCGATCACGCGGTATACCGCCAACTCGTGCCGTGGACTGCCGGGCAACTCCAGCTGCACCCGCTCCACCGGACCCACCTCCGGTGGCACCACCAGCCCGAGCCGCTCGGCTACCGGGCGAATGGTCCAGCCCTGCACCAGCAGCGACACCAGCACCATCATGAAGACGATATTGAAGAACATCTCGCCGCCCTCGACACCGGCCACCATCGGCAGGATCGCCAGGAGGATCGACACCGCCCCACGCAACCCCACCCAGGACACAAATGCCGTGCTGCGCCAGTCCTGGCGAAACGGGAGCAGACACAGCCAGACCGCCACGGGGCGCGCGACCAGAATCAGCACCAGCCCCAGCCCCAGTGCCGGGAGTGCCAGCGACGGAAACTCCGAGGGCGTGGCCAGCAGGCCCAGGATCAGGAACATGCTGATCTGCGCCAGCCAGGTCAGTCCCTCCTGCTGCCGGTGCAGCCTGGCGGCCCCGCGAAGCGTCCGGTTGCCCGCCACGATCCCTGCCACGTAGGCCGCCAGAAAGCCACTGCCCCCGAGCCAGCCAGTAGCCGCGAACAGGGTGACGGCCCCGGCCACGACGGCGATCGGATAGAGCCCTTCGTCCAGCGGCAAGCGATTGACCAGTTCCACCAGCAGATAACCGCCCACGACTCCGATCAGCAGACCCAATCCCATCTGCAGCAGAAATTCCGTCGCGAACAGCGTGGCCAAACCGCCCACCGTGGTGCCGGACAGGATCCACTCGATGAAAACCACGGTGAGGAAGATCGCCATCGGATCGTTGGAACCCGACTCGACTTCCAGGATCGAACGCACGCGTCGGTTGATCTTCACGCCACCCACGCGCAGCAGGAAGAACACCGCCGCGGCATCGGTAGAACTGATCAGCGCCCCCAGCAGCAGCGCATAGGGCCAGGGCAGGTCCAGCAACCAGTGGGCGGCCACCGCCAGCAGCAATGTGGTCAGGGCAACCCCAACCGTCGCCAGCACGATGGCCGGGCCTGCCGCCCGGCGCAACGTGCGCAGCCGGGTACCAAAACCCGAGTCGAACAGGATCACGGCCAGCGCCAGGCTGCCGATCAGGAACGCAACGTTAGGGTCGTCGAACTCGAGCCCGAGACCGTCCTCGCCCGCGAGCAGGCCGATCCCCAGAAACACGAGCAGTAGTGGCGCACCCAGCCGGAACGACAGCACCGACGTGAGTACCGAGACCACGATCAGGCCGGCCCCGATCAGGATGAGCGGAAATATCCAGTCCATCGAACCCCTTTCAAGCGGCTTGCACCGCAGCCGTCACGAACCCATGGACCGCCTAGCGCCAGGGCGGCTCCACGCCCTCGACGCGGTATTCGCGGCGCAGGGCGCGCAGCAGGCTGAAGCAGCAGAAGACCAGGATGATCGCGACCGGCAGCCCGGCGGTCAGCGAGCCGGTCTGCAGGCTGTCCAGCGCGCGTTCGCCGCCGACGATCAGCAGGGTCGCGGCGACCGCACCCTCGGTAATGCCCCAGATCACACGCTGGCGCTTGGGCGAGTGCTTCGACCCGCGCGAGATCAGCGCATCCACCACGTAGGTGCCCGAAGCCGAGGAGGTGATGAAATAGGTCGCGATCAGCAGCGTGGCGATCCCGGAAGCGAGGGTCGTCCACGGCAGCTGCGCCAGGGTTGCATAGAGGGCTACGGTGGTGTCCTCGGCGACCGCAGCGGCGATGCCCGCGCCTTCATCGAACAGCTCCATGTGCAGCGCGGTCCCGCCGAAGATCGCCATCCAGGCGAACACGAACAGCGTGGGCAGGGCGAGCACGCCGACGATGAACTCGCGGATGGTGCGCCCGCGCGAGATGCGCGCGATGAAGATGCCGACGAACGGCGACCAGGCGATCCACCACGCCCAGTAGAACATGGTCCAGTCCTTCTGCCACTGCGAACCGCCGATGGCGTCGGTGTGCAGGCTGAGCTGGATGATCTGCTGCAGATAGCCGCCGGTGGAGTCGAGGAAGAAGCGCAGGATGAACAGCGTCGGCCCGGCGATCAGCACGAACAGCATGAAGCTGATCGCCAGCACCAGGTTGAACACGCTGACCCACTTCAGCCCGCGGTCCAGCCCGGAGATCACCGACAGCACCGCCACCGCGGTGATCGCGGTGATAATGCCCACCTGCCACCAGTGCGAGACCGGCATGTCGACCAGCACATTCAGCCCGGTATTGAGCTGCATCGCCCCGAACCCCAGCGAGGTCGCCAGCCCGAACAGGGTGCCGAACACCGCGAGGATGTCGATCACATGCCCGATCGGGCCGTAGATGCGGTCCCCCAGCAGCGGATAGAAGATCGAACGGATGGTCAGCGGCAGACGGTGGCGAAAGCTGAAATAGGCGACCGACAGCCCCAGCACCACGTACACCGCCCAGGCGTGCAGGCCCCAGTGGAAGAAGGTGTAGACCATCGCCTGGCGCGCGGCCGCGTCGGTCTCGCCATCGCCGGTCGGCGGGTGCTGGTAGTGCAGGATCGGCTCGGCCACGCTCCAGAACACGAGGCCGATCCCCATGCCGGCGGAGAACAGCATCGCGAACCAGGCGGCAAAGCCGAACTCCGGCCGGTCATCCGGCTGCCCCAGCCGGATCACGCCGTAGCGGCTGAAGCCCAGCCAGATCAGAAAGCCGAGGAAGAAGGTCACCACCAGCAGGTAGCCCCAGCCGAGATACTCGGTGATGAAGCCGTGGATGCTGGCGAACACCTCGCTGGCGGTTGCGGGGAAGATCACCCCGAAGGCGACGAACACCACGACCATGATCGCGGAGGCGGTGAACACCGTCGGGTTCACCGTGGCAAAGAAGGCCTCCGGGCGGTAGTCACTCATGCCGCGGCCTCCCTGCGGGCGGAATCAGGCCGGATCATCGGGATCCGCGCCCTCGTCCGCGGAGCACAGCGCCCCGGTGAGATCCGCCTCGTCCAGCACATGCCCCTCGGCCACGGCATCGAACTGGGTGCGGGTCGCCCCCGCCTCCAGCTCCAGCTCGGCATCCAGCGCCAGCAGGCGGAAGCGGTAGTGATGACAGCCCTCCGGCGGCACCGGGCCGAGATAGCCGACCTTGCCGAAGGCATCCATCCCCACGCGCCCCTCGCGGGGCAGGTGCAGGGCATCCACGCAATGCGTATCCGGCGGCAGGTTCCAGACCAGCCAGTGAGTGACCTCCCCCAGCGGCGAATCCAGGTCCTCCAGGATCAGCGCGAGGCTGCGCGCGCCCGCCGGCACCTCGCGGATCTCCAGTTGCGGCAGCTCGTTGGCATCCCGCGCCGAGACCTCGACCGGCATCCGTTCTCCGTCAGCAAACGCCGGACTGCTCAATCGCATGGCCCGCATCCTCCTCCATAACCCGGTTACAGGCTCGCCCGCGGCCGAGGGCGGGTCAAGCCGTGCGTCGGACAATCCGGGGCCGGATTGATCGGGATCAAGCCCGGACACTTTGACTGCCCATCGCACCCGCGTCCCGCGTACACTTCTCCCCATGACACAACTGACCTTTCAGGGGGCGACCGGCGAGGTCACCGGATCGCGTTATCTCCTCGAGACCGACGACGCCCGCATCCTGCTGGAATGCGGCATGTATCAGGGCAACAGCGATGCGGACGAGGCGAACCGCGCCCCGCTTGTGGAACTGGCGGAAAGCCTCGATGCGGTCGTGCTGTCGCACGGGCACCTCGACCACTCGGGGCTCCTGCCCAAGCTGGTGCGCGATGGCTACCGCGGCCCGATCTACTGCACGCCGGGCACCGAGGAGCTGCTCGAGATCATGCTCGAGGATGCCGCGTTCGTAATGAGCAAGGACATCGAGTGGGAGAACAAGTGGCGCCGGCGTGCGGACAAGCCGCTGCTGGAGCCGGTGTACGACATCGATGATGTCGCCACCACCCTCGGGCTGTGCGAGGCCGTGCCCTACGGGAAGGCACGCAAGATCGCGGGCGGCATCGGCCTGACCTTCCGCGATGCCGGGCATATCCTCGGCTCCGCGATCGTGGACCTGATCGTGCCGTCCGGCGGTCGCGACCGGCACCTGGTGTTCTCGGGCGATCTCGGTAATGCCGACGCCGTGCTGATGCACGAGCCCGCACGCCCGGAACACGCCGACCACGTGCTGCTGGAGAGCACCTACGGCGACCGCGACCACCGCCCGATGGAGGAGACGGTCGAGGAGTTCGCGCAGGTGCTGGCCGAGGCCGACAAGAGCGGCGGCAACGTGCTGATCCCGGCCTTCGCGGTCGGCCGCACCCAGGAGGTCCTATACCACCTGAGCATGCTGCACCACGCCGGGCGCCTGCCGCAGCAAAAGGTCTTCCTCGACAGCCCGATGGCGATCAAGGTCACCGAGCTGTACGCCCGCCTGCGCCGCACGCTGGACCCGGAGGACATGGACCGGCTGCACCAGGCCGCGAATGGGGATCCGGCGGCCTACCTGCCCGGGCTGCAGGTCTGTCGCACGGTGGAAGAATCCATGGCGATCAACCGCATCACCGGCGGCGCGATCATCATCGCCGGCTCCGGCATGTGCAATGGCGGGCGCATTCGTCACCACATGAAATACAACCTGTGGCGGCGCGAGGCGCATCTGGTGATCGTCGGCTTCCAGGCCGCCGGCACGCTCGGGCGGCGTCTGGTGGACGGCGCCGAGAAGGTCAAGCTGCTGGGCGACGAGGTCGCGGTGAACGCCAAGATCCATACCCTGGGCGGCTTTTCCGCTCACGCCGGGCGCAGCCAGCTGCTCGACTGGGCACGCGGCTTTCAGGACCAGCCGGTGTTCCATCTGGTTCACGGCGAGCCGGAGGCGCGCGAGGCCCTGGCCGCCGGCCTGCGTGACGAGCTGGGGGCCGAGGCGCATGTGCCCGCCTTCGGCGAGACCATCACCCTGTAACGCCGCATCCCCACAGCTGCGATGCCGGAGGCCGAAGCCGTCAGCACCTACGCCCTGATCGCCGGCTTCCTCGGCGGTCTCGGGCTGTTCCTGCTCGGGATGACCCTGTTGACCGACGGCCTGAAGACCGCCGGCGGCAAGGCGTTGCAGCATATCCTCGGGCAATGGACCCGCACCCGGCCGCGCGCCCTCGCCTCGGGCATGGGCGTGACCGCCCTGGTGCAGTCCTCCAGTGCGGTCACGGTCGCCACCATCGGCTTCGCCAATGCCGGCCTCCTGACACTCGGCCAGTCGGTCTGGGTGATCTTCGGCTCCAACGTCGGCACCACCATGACCGGCTGGCTGGTCGCCCTGATTGGCTTCAATATCCGCATCGAGGCCTTCGCGCTGCCGGCAATCGGGATCGGCGCCCTGCTCTACCTGTTCATGAAGGCCGCGCGACCGCGCTATCTGGGCCTGGCCCTGGCCGGCTTCGGGTTGCTGTTCTTCGGGATCGACGTGCTGCGCGAGGCCTTCGAGGGGCTCAGCGCGACCTTCGACCTCGGCGCGCTGGCGCGCCCCGGCTTCCTCGGGCTGGTCATCATGGTCGGGATCGGTGCGCTGCTGACCGTGCTGATGCAGAGCTCCTCGGCCTCCATGGCCATGGCCCTGACCGCCGCGATGAGCGGCGCGGTCCCGCTGGAGGCGGCCGCCGCGGCCGTGATTGGTGCCAACCTCGGCACCACGGTCAAGGCGCTGCTGGTCGTGATCGGCGCGACCCCGAACGCCAAGCGCGTCGCCGCGGCCCATGTGATCTTCAACGGCCTGACCGCGATCGTCGCGCTGCTGATCCTGCCCTGGTTCCTGGCGGCGATCGCCTGGATCTGGGGCAGCACCGGGGAGGCCCCGGCCCCGGCGGTGCTGTTGGCCCTGTTCCATACCGCATTCAACCTGCTGGGCGTGGCCCTGATGGTCCCCGTCGCCCCGCCGATGATCCGCTGGCTGCAGGGCCGCTTCCGCACCATCGAGGAAGACATCGCGCGGCCCCGGTATCTGGACCGCAGCAGCTCCGGGGTCCCGGATCTCGCCCTGCAGTCGCTGATCCAGGAGACCGAACGCCTGGCCGACATCGGCCACTCGATGGCGCGCGAGGCCCTGCAGACTACGCCGCCGGCAGCCGGCATCCTCGACCGCCGGCGCCTGGCCGCGGAGCAGCTGACCCAGTCCATCGCGGAGTTCGCGGCGCACACGGCCAACCACCCGATGCCGGAACAGGTCGGCCATGGCATCGCCGAGGCCGTGCGCATCGCCCGCTACCACCGCGAGGTCGCCATACTGGCCGACGAGATCGCCGACCTGCGCCGCCAGTCCAGCGGCGAGGAGCGCCCGATCGTGACCGAACAACGCCGCGCCTGGCAGGAACAGGCGATACGCGCCCTGGACCTGTGCAATCTGGAGGCGGACGATGGCGAGAATGGCCATGATCTGGCCGCCGCCGAGGCCGTGGACACGGTGGAAACCGCCTACGCCGAACTGAAGGCCGCCCTGCTGCGCGAGGGCACCTTCGGCTCGCTGAGCATGGCCGAGATGGAACGCCAGCTGCGGATCATCAGCATGGCGCGGCGCCTGGTCACCCAGGCGGCCAAGGCGCGTCACCACACCGAGGCGCTGAAGGACCAGATCCGGGGGCTGCGGAAGACCCTGGCAAGGGAGAACGCATGATCGACCGGGACACGCTGCAGGACGCGATCGCGAGCCACCGGGCTGAGGCCCTGACCTTTGACGGGCTGGAATACGCCCGGCTGCTGGAACCGGTGAACCACTACCCGCGCGGCTCCGTGGTGCTGCCGGACGGCTCGGTGGTGCCCGGCTACCCGGCCATTGGGCGGATCCAGTCACTGGAGGCCGGATTGCCGCGCCAGTTCGAGCAGCCGTTCTGGGCGGAGGAGAAGATCGACGGCTTCAACGTGCGCATCCTGCGCCGGGACGGCCGGGTCTACGCCTTTAGTCGGGGTGGCTTTGTCTGCGCCTTCAGCACCGACCGTGTGCCCGATTTTGTGGACCTCGGGGTTTTCGACGCCGAGCCCGACTTGGTGCTGTGCGCCGAGATCGCCGGTCCCGACACCCCCTACCTGGAGGGCTCTACGCCGCGCGTTGCACGGGATGTCGGCCTGTTCGTGTTCGACCTGATGCGGCTGGGCCAGCCCGGCTTCATGCCGCAGGACGAGAAGTTCACCCTGATGGAACGCCACGCGTTGCCGCCGGCGCCGCTGCACGGGCAGTTCACCCCCGAAGACACCGAAGCCCTGGGCCAGCTGATCCGGCAGCTCGATCACGAGGGCGCCGAAGGGCTGGTGCTGAAGACCGCGGACGGGGAGCACCGCGCCAAGTACGTCACCGGCGGTTCCTGCATCAACGACATCCGTGTGTGTTCCGAGCAGCTTCTGGACCTGCCGCCGGAGTACTTCACCAACCGCCTGACGCGCCTAGCGGTTTTCCTGGCCGAACACCCCCCCGAGGACCGCGCCGGCGTGGAGCACGAACTGGGCCACGCCCTGCTCTCCGGGCTGGCCACCGCCGTGGACAAGAACCGGCGCGAGGGCCGCGTCAGCCACACCTACCGCTGTCGCTTCCGCGAACGGGCCGGGGCCCAGCGCTTCATCGACCACATGCAGGCCACCGGCGGGCGCCACGTGCGCTTCCTGCCGGATACACCGCGCCAGGAAGAAAGCGGCTACTGGCTGCTGAAGTTCGAACGCCTGTTCGATCGCATCACCGGCACCCTGGCCTCGGCCCTGGCGGGTGACCGGCAATACGACTGAGCCCTTCGCCTGCTTGCAGGCGAACACGGGAAAGACCCCGACATGCGGCCTCAGGCGCCGCCCTGACCGGGGATGCCCGATTCGGAGAGGTTCTCCATCACCTGGCGCAGGTAGTCGGCGGTGACCAGCTTGATCCCCATGCGGTTGCCCAGCTTGCGCATGCCCTCATCGGCGCTGGCCAGCTCGGCATCCAGCTCCATCGCTAGCAGCACGGCATCGACATCCTCGCGCGAGTCCACCAGGCCCTTGCGCATCGCCTCGCGAAAACGCTCGCGCAGCTGCGTGATCAGCTCCGGTCGGAGCGATTCGGCCGCCCCCGCCTGGCGCGTGTGCTCCTCGGCGATGCGCAGGCCGCGGTCGATCCGCGTGCGCACCTCGTCGATAAACTCGTAGAGGATATCGCTCGGCAGGGTCAGGGCGAAGCGACGTGGCGAGCGCACCCACACCACGGTCTCGAAATCCGCGGCCAGGGCCTCGAGGTCGCGCATGCCGCGAAACTCCTCGTACACGGACAGCGGCATGTAGAACTCGGCGGGGCAGTGGCGCGCCAGGTTGAGAAAGGTCCGCAGGATGTCCTCGGGGTCCTCGCCGAACTGCCCGGCCACATGCGGGTTGGTAAAGACGCTGGTATCCAGCACGAATCGGCGCATCACGACCTCCTGTCGGCTCCCTTCATCATCGGCAGGGGCCGGCGGCCCGTCAACCGGCCCGCGGCGCCCCGCCCGCGCCAACGCCTGTGGCATAATCGGCGCGTCGTTACCCAGCCGGACACGGATTGCCCTTGGCCACCCGAGCGGAAGTCGAAAAATTCCTGGAGCGCCTGCGCGAGGACCTCGAACGTCACCAGATCGAGATCCCGACCCTGCCCGATGTCTCGGTGCAGGCGCTGTTCATCACCCAGGACGAATCCAGCTCCATCGCCGATCTGGTCAACCTGATCTCGCGCGACACGGCCCTGGCTTCGCGCCTGGTGCGCCATGCCAACAGCCCGGCCTACCGCGGGCTGACCCGCTGCGCGACCATCCGCTCCGCGGTCACCCGCCTGGGCATGGAACGCGCCCGCCAGACGATTATCGCGCTGTCCATGAAGGAGGTCTTCCAGAGCGGGAACGAGGCCATCCGCATCCGGATGGAAGAGCTGTGGAACCACAGCCTGGAGGTGGCAATCATCAGCTACCTGCTGGCCCGCCGCCACCCCCATCTGGACCCGGACACCGCCCTGCTCGCCGGGCTGGTTCACGATATCGGCATGATCCCGATCCTGCGCCGCGCCGAGAAGACCCAGGAGATCTACGAGGATCCGCGCGCCCTGCAGGCCGCGGCCGATGCCGCGCACGTGGCAATCGGCCGCGCGATGCTGAAGAACTGGAACTTCGAGCCGGAGATCATCCGCGCCGTGGCCGAACACGAAAACCTCAAGCGAGAGCCGGAGGAAGGCGAACCGGTCAATTACAGCGACATCCTGCAGGCCGCCAACATCGAGAGCCACAATGCCACCCGGCATCGACTGGCCCATATCGACCGCAACTCGGTCGCCTCCATCCGCCGTCTGGCAGCCAAGCCCGGCACCACCCGCCTGAACTGGGAAGACGACGCGATCGGCCTGGAGCACGTCAACCAGATGATCGAATGAACCCCGCGGGGCGGGGGCGGTCTTCTTCTTATCGCCCCGGAACGGACGCCCGCATGCCCGCCATTCTCCAGCTCGTCTACGCCTCGCGCGCCACCTTCCGCGAGAACACCTCCAGCCAGGGCATCGAGCCCGAAGTCAGCCGCATCCTGATGCAGTCACGCCAGAACAACCCGCGCAAAGGCATCGTCGGCGCGCTGTATTACGGGGATGGCCACTTCTTCCAGTGCCTGGAGGGCGAGCCGGATGCGGTACGGGAAACCCTCGACCGCATCCGCCGCGACGAACGCCACGAGGAGGTCCGTGTGCTGCGCGCACAGTCACTGGACGACCCCGGCTTCGGGGAATGGTCGATGAAATACGTTCCAGCGGCCGTGGACGTCCGGCAGCTGCTGCAACGTTTCGGCCAGCGCCAGTTCGACCCGTTCGCCTTCGACAACGACCGCATCGACGCGATGCTGGACCTGCTGCGCCAAGGCCGCGATACCGCCCACGGCGTAGCTGCGAGCTCCACCGCTTCCAACCCGGGAGATGCCACCCCTGGCGCAAGCCGTGCCCTGCTCGGGGTCGGCCTGGTCACGGTGGCGATCGTGCTCGGCGTGATCGGAGCCGCGACCTACCTGCTCGTCACGTCGTAGAGACCTCGGGACATACCGGCAGCCCGGCCCGCCGCCTTCAACAATCCGTGACGTCGGGTGCGGGCGCCGGGAACGCCTGCTGCACCTGATCGCGGCCACCCCGCTTGGCCCGGTAGAGCGCCTCGTCGGCGGCGACCAGCAGTTCAGGGCCCTCCTCGTCGGGGTAGTGGGGCGAACACACCATGCCGATGGAGATGGTGCAGCCGAAGCGCTCGTCCCGATGGTTGAAATCCAGGGAAGCGAAGTTCCGGCGGATATCCTCGAACACCCGCCAGGCGTGCTCCGCGTCGCATTCCGGCAGCACCGCGACGAATTCCTCCCCGCCATGGCGGCCGATGATGTCGGACTGGCGCAGGCGCTGCCGCAGCAGGGTCGCGATCGACATGATCACCACGTCCCCCACGGCATGCCCGTAGGTATCGTTGACCTTCTTGAAGTGGTCGATGTCGAGCATCGCCAGCGTGAGCGGTCGCCCGATCCGGCGGGCGCGCAGCACCTCCCGGTTGGCGGCCTCCTTGATGCTGGCGTGCTTGAGCAGTCCGGTCAGACTGTCCTTGCTGATCCGCTCCTCCAGCTGGCGTGCGCGCGCGATCCGCGAGCGGGCAGCTGCCACCAGTTGCAGGTCGGAAATCGGCTTGGTCAGAAAGTCGTCCGCGCCCCGACCCATGGCCTCGATCTGGCGCTCGATATCGGTTTCCGCGGACAGATACACAATCGGCAGATGGATATAGGCCTCGTGCTGGCGGATCACCCCCGCCAGGTCGGTGCCCGCGTATTCGGGCATATACAGATCCATCAGCACCAGTTCCGGCCGAAAGGCGGCGATCGTATCCATGATCTCGCGCGGCGCATCCAGCACCCGGGCCTCCATCCCGGCCGCGGTCAGCACCAGCCGCATATGCTCGGCAAGATCGGCGTCGTCGTCCACGATCAGCACCCGTTGCGCCGGCGCATGGCGCTCCTCGAAGATCTGCGAGATGCGGCTCACGAGCCGGGGTACATCCAGCGGTTTCAGGAAATACCCCTGCGCGCCCAGCTGAACCGCGCGCACACGCGACGGAAAGTCATCTTTGTCGGAGAGAAAGATCAACGGGCACCCCAGCGCTTTCAACTCGGGGCAGTCCACCAGCCTGGTGGTTGCATTTTCACGGCCTTCGTCCAGCATCACGTCGATCAGCAGCAAATCCGGCTGCTCACCCTCCACTGCACGCTTGAGCGCATCAATGCCGTCGAACACTCGAACCGCATAATTGAAAGACTGGAGCTGCTGCCCGAGCTGGCCGGCCAGTTCCGCATCGTCTTCGACCAGCCATACCTTCTGGACACTGCCAGCAGTGCGTGGAGTCTCCGGGAGCACACCCACCCCCGATTGCCCCAGGGGCTCGAGCGATTGGGCGGGTACCGTGCGGGAGAGTCCTGCGATCTCGTCCGCCAGCCACTGACGACTCGCACGATCCAGTGCCAGCGCCTTCGCCCCAAGCCAGCTGCCGATCCGCTGTTCCAGCACGCGCGCGGCGGCACTCAACTCCGCACAGCCGAAACTGCCCCCGCTGCCGGCCAGCTTGTGCAGACGTTGTTGCAGTTCGTCCAGCACCTCGCGGTCCTGCTCCTTCCCAGCCAACCGGCCCTGCAGAGAACTCAGTGCAGCCAGCTCATCCGGCAGGTGTTCCAGATACCGAGCACGCAGTTGTGCCAGGCGGTCTTTCAAGGTCTGCTCGGCGGTGGCATCCATCATGCCGTCCCCTGCCAGATCCGCCGTACCTCGTCGGAAAGCGTCATGGGGTCGAACGGTTTGGCGATCACGTCACGCGCCCCCAGCGACTTGTAGTGTGCGATCTCGGAGGGCTGCACCTTGGCGGTCATGAAGGCCACCGGCACCCCGGCCAGCGCCGGAATCCCGCGCAGGGCCTCCAGGGTCGTGGGACCATCCATCCCGGGCATCATCACATCCAGCAGGATCAGGTCCGGTGCAAATGCCTCGGCATCGCGTACCGCCTCCTCGCCCGAAGCACAGGTCTTCACGGTGTAACCACCCACCGTCTCCAGGGCCAGTTCGGCAACCGCCTGAATATCCGGCTCGTCTTCGACATAGAGAATGCGTTGCAACTCGGACACTTTCGACTCCCTCGGGCTGGACCGCTGCGGATCAGCGGTCGGACCTGCCGGCCGCGGACCCTGGTCCTGTACTGGATGGATCGGCACTCGCTTCGCGGGCCAGGGGCAACTCGAACCAGAACGTCGCTCCGGCGCCCTCTCTCGAGTCAAACCCTATACGTCCACCCATATGCTCTACCAGTTCCCGGCTAATCGCGAGGCCGAGCCCCGTCCCGCCTTTCGCTCGGCTGTCGGAGCCGTCCGCCTGCGCGAATTTCCCGAAGATGTGCTCGCGAAAGTCGTCCGGAACACCCGGCCCGTCATCCGCCACACTGACCCGGACGCCTTCGGTCGGATCGCTCACTGACTGCACCGACACCCGCACGGTGCCGCCCGGGGGCGAGAACTTCACCGCGTTCGACAGCAGATTGGCGATCACCTGCAGCAGGCGCTGGTCATCCACCCGAACCGCGCCCCCGGACGCGTCACCATCGAGCACCAGTTTAACGTCGTGCTGCGCACCATGGCCCCGATGACTCTCGAGCGCCTGCTCGAGCAGCGGCTGGAGCGGCTGTACGCGCATCTCGAAGTGCAGCTTGCCCGCCGCGATCTTCTCCATATCGAGAAGATCGTTGATCAACAGCGTCAGACGCTGGCTGTTGCGCTGGGCAATCGTCACCATTTCGTTTGCTTTTCCCGACAGTTCGCCGAGGGCGCCGCTGGCCAGCATACCCAGCGACCCCGAAATCGATGTCAGGGGGGTACGCAGTTCATGGCTGACGGTGGAGACAAATTCGTTCTTCATGCGCTCCACCCGCTTGCGTTCGGTGATGTCACGCACCATACCCACATAAAGGGGCTGGCCATGCTGGGTGACCTCCGACAGCGCAAGCTCCATGGGGAACAGACTACCGTCCTTGCGCTGGCCCTCTACCTCGCGGCCAATGCCGATGATGCGTGCCACCCCGGTTTGCTGATAGACCCGGAGATAACGGTCATGGGCCTCGCGGTGCGGACTGGGCATGAGCATGCTGACATTGCGGCCCAGCACCTCGTCAGCCGTATAACCAAAGATGCGCGTCGCGGCAGGGTTGAACGACTGCATGATCCCGCTGGCATCAATGGTGATGATGCCATCCACCATGTTATCGAGAATGGTCTGGGTGCGGTGAGCCTCCTCCGCCAGGGCACGCTCCGCCTGTTTGCGCTCGGTGATGTCCTCGTTCACACCGATAACCCGGACGACAGTCCCTTCCTCATCGGTAACAGCCCGAGCCATCGCGCGGATATGACGGGTGGCGCCGTCGCCCCGGCGAATACGGAAAACGAACTCATTCGGCGCTCCGGCGCGGGCAAGGGTGTGTTCCAGGCTGGCCTCGGCCTGATCCAGATCCTCCGGCAGCACAGCCTTCCGCCAATCCTCCGCACTGTGTCCGAAACCCTCTGGATCGGCGCCATACAGTCGGAACATGCCTCCATCCCACTCCAGCCAGCCCGTGGCCGGGTAGAGATCCCAGATCCCGAGCCCGGCCGCCTCGGTAGCAAGACTCAGTTGCTCCGCCATGTCGCGGAAGCGCTGTTCACTTTCGCGCACGGCCTGTTCGGCGGCCTTGCGCTCGGTGATGTCCTCGGCGATACCCAGGTAGCCGTTGATATTTCCCTGTTTGTCGGTCTGGGGTGTCACCGTCAGGGAAACGGGAATGCGCATGCCGCCCTTGCGCACAAAGGTCCATTCCCGGGTTTCTGCTCCCTCGCGATCCGCGACCTCGGTAAAGACTTGGAAGCCTTCGATCGGCCGTTCACTGGCGGCGCTCAGTTGCGCCGCGCGCGCGGCGATCTCCTCGGGCACATGGAACAGGGCGGGTGACTGCTGGCCCACCATTTCGTCGGCAGCATAGCCCGTCATCTTTTCCGCGCCCGGATTGAACAGGGTGATCAGACCATCGCGGTCGGTCACCACAATGGCGAATTCCGACGCCGCCGCCAGAACCGCCTGTAACTGATCGGCGGTCTGCGCAAGCTCTGCGGTACGCGCTTGCACCTCGGACTCGAGTTCGCTTCGCGCCTGCGCCTGCTGGCGGAAACTGGCCACCAGTTGCCGCGACATCTCCCGCAGGGTCCCGGCCAGGCCGTCGTATTCGAAAATCCGGCTTTCCGGCAGTACCGGCGCACGCCCCGCGGCGATGTCCGAACCCAGTCCTGCGCTGACCGCATCCAGCTTGCGCAATGGACGGCTGATGGCATAACTCAAGGCGGCCGAGACCACGATGGCCAGGGCCACGATCACCGTCAGGAGAGCAAACAACTCGACGCGCTGATGCTCCAGGGCCCGGACCACCGGCGCCGCCGGCATCTCCGCATACACCTGCCCGACATCCGGCACTGGACCCACCGGCGCGTCAACGAAATAGGAACCCTGTCCCCAGCGACCCACGGCCGACATCGAACCGCCCGGCAACCAGATCGAAAGCTCTCGATCCCGGGGCTCCACCTGGCCGTCCGACGCCTCCAGCACGCTGCGGACCTCGCCCCGACTGGCCAGCACCCGACCCTCCGGGGACACAATCGCAAGTCCCAGGTCCTCGCGCGTCTGCACCCGCCCCAGATGGTAGTCATAGCGGACCCGACCCTCGCGGTAATCGGTTGCGAGCCGCTCGGACAGATTCTCGGCGCGTTCCTGCAGGCGTTCGACCATGAAGGCCTCGTGCCCGTCGCGCTGCTGATAGCCCTCGTGCAGGATCGGGACCAGGCCCGCCAGCAGGGTGACCGGCAGCATCGCGTGGAACAACAGACTCGCGAGCGACGGCCTGCCCAGTCGGGAGGCCTGCGCGCCGCGACCCGACAACCGCCACAGCATCACCAGCAGGCTGGCGATCAGTGTGTTGAACAGCGCATTCACCGCCTGCTTCAGGGCGATCATGGTGGTGGGTTCCCAGTCCATCCCGATCAGTCCGCGATAGGACAGCAATACCAGCGGAACCCCGATCACCACCCAGTACAGCAGGTCGGCCACCACCACGTTGTACAGCCAGCGCCGGTAAACGAGGCCCACTACCAGTGCCTCGATCACGAACACCACCATCGGATACGGAACGCCCCACAGGACCAGGGTGTAGAGCCCCCCGGCGATCGCGACAATCACCGCGGGCAGCGTCCCCAGCAGCAGCACCGCGAGCATCACCGCGATCGATCCGAAGATGAAGTCCAGACCGAACAGCAGCGGCAGATGGAAGTAATTACCGGCCACCGCCAGCAGGGCCAGCGCCAACGTCGCAAGCCCGCGCTCCACCGGGTCTGGCCACTGCTGCCTCATCCGCGGGCCCCCTCACGGTGGCATACCAGGTCGAACCAGAAAGTCGCCCCCGTGTCCGGCACGGAGTCGAACCCGACCTCGCCGCCCATGCGTTCCACCAACTCCCGGGTGATCGACAGTCCCAGGCCGCTACCGCCCTTCTGGCGGGTGTCGGAGGCATCGGCCTGGGAAAACTTCTGGAAGATGCGTTCGCGGAACGCCTCCGGGATCCCGGGGCCGTGATCGATCACCGAGACGCGCACCTGCGCCTCGCCATGCTCCACCGCCACCCGCACCTCCTCACCCTCCGGCGAGAACTTGGCTGCGTTGGAGAGCAAATTGGCCAGCACCTGTTGCAGGCGGTCGGCATCCACTTCGACCCGGACCCCGTCGTCCTCCGCATCCAGCATCAGGTGCACCTCGTACTGGTCGGCATAGCTCTGGTTGCTGCGCACAGCCTGCTCCAGCAACGGAAACAGCGGCTGCTCTCGCATCTCGAAGCGCATCTTGCCGGCCACCAGCTTTTCCATGTCCAGCAGATCGTTGATCAGCAGCCCCAGGCGCTGGCTGTTCTTGTGGGCAATCTCCAGCATCTCCTGCATCCGCTCCGGCAACGCCCCTGCCGCCCCGCCCGTCAACAGCCCCAGGGCCCCGGAGATGGACGTGAGCGGCGTGCGCAGCTCGTGGCTGACCGTGGAGATGAACTCGTTTTTCATGCGCTCGATGCGCTTGCGCTCGGAGATATCCTCGATGATCGACCAGATCAGTTTGCGCCCGGCCTTGTCGTGCACGACCATTCCGTTGAGCAGTACCGGATACCGGGTGCCGTCCTTGCGGATGTATTCCTTCTCGTAGGGGCCGTAACGGCCCGTCTGTTCCATGCTCTCCAGTTGCTGCGCTTCCTGCGCTGCGTACTCCCGGGGCGTGACATCCCAGTAGCTGAGTGCAACGAACTCCTCGCGGGTATAACCCGTCGGGCGCAACAGGGCCGCGTTGAGATCCACAAACGCCCCGGTCTCGTAATCGTTCAGAGCGATCCCCACCGGTGAGAGCTCGAACAGCCCCCGCAGGCGGGCCTCGCTGTCCGCGACGGCCAGCTCGGCCTCCTTTTCATCCGTGATATCCCGAATATATCCGTGCCACAGCGTACTGCCGTCGTCGAGGGGCTCGGGCGAGGCGTGACCCTGCACCCACCCCACGCGACCATCATCCCGCAGGGTGCGATACTCGCAATGCCAGTTGCTCAGTTCCCGCCGCGACCGTTCGATGGACTGCGCCACCCGATCCCGGTCCTGCGGGTGCAGACTGCGGAACACCGCGCTGGCGTCCTCGCGTGCCGCCTCTGCGCTGATGCCGTAGATGCCCCGGATGCCGGGGCTGCTGTACGGGAAGGCAGCGCGCCCGTCCGGCCACTGCCGATACTGGTACACCATACCCGGGACCTGCGTTGTCAGCTTCTTCAACTGCTCGTGCGACTGTTCCCGCTCCAGGCTCGCGGCCACCCAGCGCCCCAACAGACGCACGAACATGCGTTCACCCTCGCTGAACGCGGCCGGTCTGGGGTGCGCCGACGAAAAATTCAGGGTGCCAAAGCGCTGCCCCTCAACCTCCAGCACGACACCGATGTAGGCTTCCAGGCCGAAGTCCGCGTAACACGGGTGGCCCTGGTGCTCGGACGCGCACATGTGCTCGATCGTCAGCAGGTCGTTGTGCGCAAGGGTCAGCGCACAGTAGGTACGCCCGAGCGCAAAGCGCTGACCACGCTCGAGGGGGGCGCCAGCCGGCGCGACGAACGCACGCACCGTATAGTCGTCGCCGCGGATCCGGCTGACGATGCCCAGTTCCAGCCCCAGAAAGTTGGCCCCCATTTGTAGCGCGCGCTCGAGCTGGTCATCGAGGTCCAGCGCCACCAGGGATGCAATCTCGTTGAGCGCCGCGAACGCGTCCAGCTGGCGCTGATGCTGTTCACGATGTTCCCGTTCCCGGGTCGCATCGAGGATGAAGCCGTCGAGGTAGCGTACTCGGCCATCCGGATCACGAATGGCGGAGCCCCGTTCCTGGGCCCAGCGGATACTGCCGTCACGATGCCAAATGCGGTATTCAACGGACCAGTCGTTGCCGGCGCTCAAGGCCTGTTCCACCGCATCCTGGACTCGTGCCTGGTCATCCTCGTGGATCACGCTGGCGTAACTGCGCACGGCATTGTCGATGAAGTCGCTGGCAGGATAGCCCGACAGCGGATCCACCTGGTCGCTCATGTAGAGCATGGTCCAGTCCGAATCCGGCAGGCAGCGATAGGTGATTCCGGGGATATTGTCGACCAGCGAGCGGAACTGTTGCTCGCTCTCGCGGATCCGTTCGGCATCCTCGCGTTCCCGGGTCACATCGGACTCGATCGCGATGAACCCCTGCAACATCCCCTGCTCGTCGCGCAATGGAGTGCACTGAATACGCACCCAGTACGGGTGGCCGTCGATCCGGTAGTTCAACAGCTCTTCAACGAATGGTTCGCCCCGCGCCAGCGCCCCACCGATCCGGGCTACCGTCTCCGGATCGGTCCCGGCACCCTGCAACAGTTCACCTGGCTGGCGGCCAAGCATTGCGTCCAGGGTATAGCCACTCAAGCGGGTAAAGCCGTCGTTGACCCACTCGACCCGGCCGTCGGCGTCGGTAATGATCACGCCATTGGTCGTCTCGCTCGCCACCCGGGACAGCCGCGCCCGCTCCAACTGGCCCGCCCGGTAACGACGACGGGTGCGAGCCGCATCCACCAATTGCCCCAGCGTAGCGAGCAGCGGCTGGAGAAACTCCACCAGTTCCGGGTCGTAGCCACCCGGACGGTTGGCGATCCCCAGCACGGCGATCCGCTCGCCCCCGTGCTCGATGGGTATCCCCAGAAAGGCCTTGAGCGGCGGATGTCCTTCGGGCAACCCCCCGCTGCGCGGGTCTCCGGCGGGGTCGTTGGCAATCACCGGCCCCGCGCCGGTCAGGGCCGCGCCGAACAGGGTCTCCAGGTTGTGAAACTCCAGCCCCTGGGGTGCGTTGGCCGCGTAGAAGGCGCGGGTCGCGTCATCCCAGGCGATATTGGTGATGGCACTGGTCTTGAGGTAAGGCGAACCTTCAGGCGTGTGCAACACCTCTCCGATAAAGCCGTATTCGCTGAGGGTCAGCTCGAGGGTATCCGCAAGCAGTCCGTCGAAGACCTGCCCACGGTCCTGATCGGCATCGCGAATAAACGCCGACTGCGCACGGGTAATCACCTCGCCAAGTTGCCGCAGATCGGTCAGCGCATTGCCAAGCGCTCGTTGCTCGGTGGAATCGATTTCCGCCTGGACCGCATCGGCGAGGTCACGCAGGGAACGTCGCTCGTCCTCGCTCAACTGCCGCGGCTGGCCGTCGATCAGGCACAGCGTCCCGATCCGGTAACCCTCGGAGGTGGCCAGTGGCGCGCCGGCGTAGAACCGGATCTGCGGCTCCCCGGTTACCAGTGGGTTGTCGGCAAACCGGGGGTCCGCGCGCGCATCGGGAATCTCGAAGATATCGCCCCCGAGAATCGCGTGACCGCAAAAGGAGATGTCACGCCCGGTCTCCGGGGCCTCGAGCCCCTGCCGGGACTTGAACCACTGCCGGTCCTCGTCGACCAGCGAGACCAGTGCAATCGACACCCCGAACATCCGCCTCGCCAGACGCGTGAGTCGATCAAACCGCTCCTCGTCCGGGGTATCCAGCAGCCCTCGTGCCCGCAGGGCGCGCAACCGATCCTGTTCGTCTCCAGGGCAGGGGGGCGTTTTCAACAGGGTTATCCGCGCAAGACTCCAGGAAAGCTCGATACTGCCACGTCTACCGCCCTACCCCAACTGGGGCGTCGTGCTGGGCGCTACTCCCACTCGATGGTGGCGGGAGGCTTGCCGGAGATGTCGTAGGTCACGCGCGAGATACCGGGGATCTCGTTGATGATCCGGCGCGAGACGTGGTCGAGGAAGTCATACGGCAGGTGGGCCCAGCGGGCGGTCATGAAGTCGATGGTCTCCACCGCGCGCAGCGCAACCACGTAATCGTAGCGCCGGCCGTCGCCCATGACCCCCACCGACTTGACCGGCAGGAAGACCGCAAACGCCTGCGAGGTCTTGTCGTACAGGTCGGCCTTGCGCAGTTCCTCGATGAAGATCGCATCGGCCCGACGCAGCAGGTCAGCGTATTCCTTCTTCACCTCGCCGAGGATGCGCACGCCCAGGCCCGGCCCGGGGAACGGGTGGCGATAGACCATCTCGGTGGGCAGACCCAGCTCGACGCCGATCTTGCGCACCTCATCCTTGAACAGCTCGCGCAGCGGCTCCACCAGACCCAGCTTCATGTTCTCCGGCAGCCCGCCCACGTTGTGGTGCGACTTGATCACATGCGCCTTGCCGGTCTTGGAGTCGGCCGACTCGATCACGTCCGGGTAGATCGTGCCCTGGGCCAGCCACTGCACGTTGTTCAGCTTCGCGGCCTCCTCGTCGAACACGTCGATGAACAGCCCGCCGATGACCTTGCGCTTGGCCTCCGGGTCGCTGATGCCCGCCAGCGCACTCATGAAGCGGTCCTCGGCATCCACACGGATCACGTTCACGCCCATGTGGCGAGCGAAGGTCGCCATCACCTGGTCGCCCTCGCCTTCGCGCAGCAGGCCGGTGTCGACGAACACGCAGGTCAGCTGCTCGCCGATTGCCTTGTGCAGCAACGCACCCACCACCGACGAGTCCACGCCCCCGGACAGACCCAGCACCACGTGATCGTCGCCCACCTGCTCGCGCACCCGCGCGGCCATGTCCTCGATGATGTTGTCGGCGGTCCACAGGGCTTCGCAGCCGCAGATATCGTGCAGGAAGCGCTCGACGATGCGCTGGCCCTGGGTGGTGTGGGTCACCTCCGGGTGGAACTGCACCCCGTAGAAGCCACGGTCCGGGTCGGCCATGCCGGCGATCGGCGCGGAGTCGGTGGAGGCCATCAGGCGAAAGCCCTCCGGCAGTTCGGTCACGTGGTCGCCATGCGACATCCACACGTCCAGCAGGCCGTAGCCCTCGGGCGTCGTGTGGTCCTCGATGTCGCGCAGAAGCGGCGTGTGGCCGCGGGCGCGAACCTGGGCATAGCCGAACTCGCGGCGCTCGGAGGGCTCGACCCGACCGCCCAGCTGCGCGGCCATGGTCTGCATGCCGTAGCAGATACCGAGCACCGGCACGCCCAGTTCGAAGACCGCATCCTCGGCCCGCGGCGGGTGGTCGATATTCACTGACTCCGGACCGCCGGAGAGGATCACCCCGGTCGGGTTGAACGCGCGAATATCCGCCGCCGGCATGTCCCAGGGATGCACCTCGGAGTAGACCCCGGCCTCGCGCACGCGGCGGGCGATCAGCTGGGTGTACTGGGAGCCGAAGTCCAGCACCAGAATGCGGTGGGCGTGAAGATCCTGGGTCATGAGGTCATCCGCTATACCGGCCGGACGGCCGGTGGGGTATCGGGACCGGGCCGTGTCGGGCCGGTCAGTCCATTCGGTAGTTCGGGGCTTCCTTGGTGATCGCCACGTCGTGCACGTGGCTCTCGCGCATGCCGGCCGCGGTCACGCGGACGAAATGCGGCTTGGTCCGCATCTCCTCGATGGAGTGCGCGCCGACATAGCCCATGGACGAGCGCAGCCCGCCCATCAGCTGGTAGATGATGGCGACGATCGAGCCTTTGTACGGCACTCGACCCTCGATGCCCTCGGGCACGAACTTGTCGGCCGAGCTGTTCGGATCCTGGAAGTAGCGGTCCGACGAGCCCTGCTGCATCGCACCCAAAGAACCCATGCCGCGGTAGATCTTGTAGGAACGGCCCTGATAGAGCTCGACCTCGCCCGGGGCCTCTTCGGTCCCGGCGAACATGGAGCCCAGCATCACGCAGTCGGCACCGGCGGCGATCGCCTTGGCCAGGTCCCCGGAGAAGCGCACGCCGCCATCGGCGATCATCGGCACACCCGTGCCCTTCAGCGCCTCGGACACATCGGAGATCGCCGTGATCTGCGGCACGCCCACGCCGGCCACGATGCGGGTGGTGCAGATCGAGCCCGGCCCGATGCCCACCTTGACGCCATCGGCCCCGGCATCCACCAGCGCCTTCGCGGCGTCGGCGGTGGCGATATTGCCGCCGATCACCTGCACGTCCGGGTAGTGCTTCTTCACCCAGGCGACACGATCGAGCACGCCCTGGGAATGGCCGTGGGCGGTATCCACCACCAGCACGTCCACGCCGGCCTCGACCAGCGCGGCCACACGCTCGTCGGTGCCCTCGCCCACGCCGACCGCCGCGCCCACGCGCAGGCGGCCGCGCTCGTCCTTGGAGGCATCCGGGTGCTCGGTGGACTTCTGGATGTCCTTGACCGTGATCATCCCGCGCAGCTGGAAGTCGTCGTTGACCACCAGCACCTTCTCGATGCGATGCTTGTGCAGCAGCTCCAGCACCAGTTCGCGATCGGCCCCCTCGGGCACGGTCACCAGCCGGTCGCGCGGGGTCATGATCTCCGAGACCGGGGCATTCATGCGCGTCTCGAAGCGCAGGTCGCGGGACGTCACGATGCCCATCAAGTCATTGCCGGAGACAATCGGCACGCCGGAGATGTGATGGGCCTCGGTCAGCGCGACCACATCGCCGATGCTGGCATCCGGGCCGATGGTGATCGGCTCGCTGATCACGCCGCTCTCGTACTTCTTGACCTGGCGGACCTCGGCCGCCTGGGCCTCCGCCGACATGTTCTTGTGCACGATGCCGAGCCCGCCCTCCTGGGCCATGGCGATCGCCAGGTTGGCCTCGGTAACCGTATCCATCGCGGCCGATACCACAGGGGCGGAGAGCGTAATCTCCCGGGTGATCCGGGTGCTCAGATCGACATCACGCGGAACGACATTCGAATGCCCCGGGATCAGCAGCACGTCATCAAAGGTAAGGGCTTCACCGAGTATCCGCATGCACCACTCCAGGACAGACCCGCCGGGACGCAGGGGGAGGAAATCCCGGGGGTAGATAAATAGCCCTTCAGTATAGAATTCGCACCCTCCCGCGACAAGCACACCCACCCCTCCGATGGCCGCAGCGCAGACGCTGCGGGAGCACCCTGATAGGATGCCGGTTCATCCGGAACCCTTCGCCAGGCGAAACCCCATGCCCGACCGCGCGCCCCCGGCCCGCATCACCCGACGCACCGCGCTCGCCCTGTTGCTGGTCCCCGGCCTCGGCCTGGCTACGGCGTCGAGCGCACGGGCCGACTGGTGGCGCTTCGGCCAGGAGATGTTCCGCTCCCTGATCACGCGCCCGCCGGAATTCTCCGGGCTCTCGACCGCGGAACTGATCGAGGCGGTCCATGAGGCACTGGTCATCGCGACCCACGCCGCCTCCGAGACCCTCAGCCGGCGCAATGGCTTCTACGGCAATCCGGACGTCCGCATCCCCCTGCCCGAGGTCCTGGCGACCACCCGGCGCTCGCTGGGACGCCTGGGCATGGCGGCGCCGCTGGACGCGCTCGAGGAACGCATGAACCGCGCCGCCGAAGATGCTGTCTGGCAGGCCCGGGAGCCCTTCATACGGGCCATTTTCGCGCTCGATCTGGACGATGCCCGCGGCATCCTGCTGGGCGACGAGGACGCCGCCACCCGCCACCTCGAGACCCACATGCGTCCGCGTCTGACCACGGCCATGCGCCCCGAGGTCGAGGAGAGCCTGGACGCCGTCGGGGCCCTGAACACGTACCGCGAACTGGAGTCGCGCATGCGTGACATCCCGTTCCTGGCCAACGTCCGGCTGGATCTTGCCGAGCATGTCCTCGAGCACACCATGAACGGCCTGTTCCACGCCATGGCCGAGGAAGAAGCGCGCCTCCGCATCGACCCGGTCGGGCGCGGCACGGATGTCTTCCAGCGCGTCTTCAGTCGCCTTTAAGCGAGGCCCGTATGAGCGACGCCCCGGTCTTTTCCGTTACCGAACTCAACCAGTGTGCCGACGGGCTGCTGCGCGACGGGCTCGGCCTGGTGCGTGTGGAAGGCGAGGTCTCCAACCTGCGCCAATACGCCTCGGGCCACCAGTACTTCTCGCTGAAGGACGAGAACGCCTCGGTGAACTGCGTGCTGTTTCGCGGCAAGGCCCGCCAGGCGGCGCGCTTCGCCGACGGGGATGCCGTGCAGATCCGCGGACGCGCGGGTATCTACGGCGCCCGCGGCCAGTTCCAGATCATCGTCGAGGCCCTGCAACCGGCGGGGGAAGGCCGACTGCTGGCCGCCTTCCAGCGGCTCAAGGAAAAGCTCGCCGCCGAGGGCCTGTTCGATACCGAGCGCAAACAGCCACTGCCCTCCTGGACCCATCGCCTCGGCGTCATCACCTCCACCCAGGGCGACGTGCGTCACGACATCGAACGCACTCTGGCCCGGCGCTTCCCGTTGCTGCTTCCGCTCACGCTCTATCCCACCGCGGTACAGGGCGCCCAGGCCGCCGGCCAGATCATCGCCGCGCTCGAACAGGCCGCGGCCGAGGGCCAAGTCGACGTGCTCATCCTCGCCCGCGGCGGCGGCTCACTGGAGGACCTGCAGGCGTTCAACGAGGAAAGCGTCGCACGCGCCATCGCCGCCTGCCCGATCCCGGTGGTCAGCGGTGTGGGACACGAGACCGACACCACCATCGCCGACTTCGTCGCCGACCTGCGCGCCTCCACGCCCACCGCGGCAGCGGAGGCCGTCAGCCCGGATGCCGCCACCCTGCGCCACCAGCTGGCGCGGGCCCGCGAGCGCCTGACCGGCCTGCTGGGCCAGCGCATCGCGCGCCACCAGCAGACCCTGACCGCCCTGCACACCCGCCTTGAGCGCCGCCACCCAAGCCAGCTACTGGAACGCAATGCCCAACGCCTGGACGAACAGCGCGAGCGCCTGAACCGCGCCTGGTCACGCATCGAGGAGCGCGCCCGGGCGCGACTGCAGCGCGCCCAGCTACGCCTGGCCGCGGCCTCGCCCGGCAACCGCCTCGCTTCCGCCCGCATGCGCCTCGATCACCTGCACCAGCGCCTGGCGCGGGTCCGCCCGGACCACGACATCGCCCAGCGGCGCGAGACCCTGGCGCGACTCCAGCGGCAACTTGAGGGCGCCACCCGGCAGGCGCTCGCCACCCGCCAGCGCCACCTGGATGCCACCGCCCGCCAGCTCCGCTCGCTGGACCCGGAGGCAGTCCTGGAACGCGGCTACGCGATCCTGCAGACCCCGGCGGGCGAGGTCCTGCGTCGCGCGGACCAGACCGCACCCGGCGAGTCCCTGCGCGCCCGCCTGGCACGCGGGCGCCTGGACCTGGACGTCACCGGCACCCACACCGACGACTGAAGCGCGGGATCGGCCGCTACAGGGCCATCCCGGCCACAGCCAAGCGGAGAGCCGGGACCTTCTGCGTCACGCACACCCCCACCAACATGCCTGCCCCACCGCCGGGAACCCGGATACCTGTTCACCCCCCAAACGCCGTAGGAGCGTGCTTGCACGCGAAGCCCCTGCCCGCGTCCGACTCTGGCAGGGGCTTCGCGTGCAAGCACGCTCCTACAACTGTGGCTCCACACGCCGACGCAGGACAGCGGCACCCGGTGGCGGTCAGGAGAGCAGGACGAGGTTGTCGCGGTGGATCAGTTCCGGCTCCAGCAGGTAGCCCAGCTCGGCCTCGATGCGGTCGGCGCGCTGGCCGCGGATACGCTGGATCTCGCTGGCCCCGTAATTGGTGAGCCCGCGCGCCACCGCAACCCCATCCGGATCCACGCAGGTGACGACCTCGCCACGGCGGAAATCCCCCTCGACACCGACCACGCCCACCGGCAGCAGGCTGCTGCCGGACTCGCGCAGCACGCGGGCGGCGCCGGCATCCAGTTCCAGCCGCCCACGCGAATGCAGCTGGTCCGCCAGCCAGCGCTTGCGCGCCGCCAGGGGTTCGCGGTCCGGCTTCAGCCAGGTCCCCAGCGGCTCGCCCTTCAGCACCCGGCCCATCACCTGCGCTTCGCGGCCGGAGGCGATCACGGTATGCGTGCCGGAGCGGGCCGCGCGCTCGGCCGCCAGCAGCTTGGTGGCCATGCCGCCGCGCCCCAGGCGCCCGAAATCGGCCGCCACGTAACGGTGCAGCTCGGCATCCGAGGCCCGGCCCTCGTGGATCAGTTTCGCATCCGCATGCTTGCGCGGATCGCGGTCGAACAGGCCGTCCTGGTCGGTCAGGATCAGCAGCAAATCAGCCACCACGAGGTTCGCGACCAGAGCCGCCAGGGTGTCGTTGTCACCCAGCCGGATCTCCTCGTAGGCCACCGTGTCGTTTTCGTTGACCACGGGGATCGTGCCCATCTCCAGCAATGCCTGGATGGTGCTGCGGGCGTTCAGGTAGCGCGAGCGATCGGCCAGATCATCATGGGTCAGCAGGACCTGCGCCGCGTGCAGGTCGTGGCTGGCGAACTCGCGCTCATAGGCCTGCACCAGCCCCATCTGGCCGACCGCCGCGGCCGCCTGCACGTGATGCAACTGGTGCGGCCGTTCGGTCATGCCCAGCCGCCGCATGCCCTCGGCCACCGCGCCACTGGAGACCAGGATCACCTCCAGTCCACGGCGGCGCAGCGCCGCGATCTGGTGCGCCCAGGACTCCAACGCCGGGCGGTCGAGCCCGGCCCCATCCGCGGTGATCAGGGCACTCCCGATCTTGACCACCACCCGGCGGATCGCCGGGAGCGCACGCATGTCCCCCGCGGTCACGCGGGGTCCTCCGGGTTGGCGATCGCGTCACGCCGGCCGGCCTCGGCCGCCGCCTGCGCGGTCTCCTCGATGTGCCGCATCACCGCCTGCAGCAGGGCATCCACCCCCTCGCCAGTCGCCGCGGAGATCGTGAACACCGGATGCGCCTCGCCCTGATCCGCGCGCACGCGCTCGACCAGGGCCGCGAGCTCCTCGGGGTCCAGAAGCTCCTTCTTGTTCAACACGATCCAGCGCGGCAGCGCGGCCAGCTGGTCGCTGTGGTGCTCCAGTTCGGTGATCGCGGTGCGCAGGTCCACCAGCGGGTCGGCCTCCGGGTCCGGCGGCGCCACGTCCACCACGTGGAGCAGCAACCGGGTGCGGGCCAGGTGCTTGAGGAAGCGTGTGCCCAGACCCGCGCCCTCGGCCGCGCCCTCGATCAGGCCCGGGATATCGGCGATCACGAAGCTCTGGTTCACGCCAATGCGCACCACCCCCAGCTGCGGGATCAGGGTGGTGAACGGGTAGTCCGCAATCTTGGGGCGCGCCGCCGAGGCCCGCGCCAGCAGCGTGGACTTGCCCGCGTTCGGCAGGCCCAGCAGCCCGACATCGGCCAGCACCATCAGCTCCAGCGACAGCTTGCGCAGCTCGCCCGGCGTGCCCGGCTTGCTCTGGCGCGGCGCCTGGTTGGTGGAGGACTTGTAGCGCGTGTTGCCGAGCCCGTGGAAGCCCCCTTGCGCGACCAGCAGCCGCTGGCCCTCGTGGGTCACGTCCCCGAGGATCTCGTCGGTCTCGGCATCGCGCACCTGGGTGCCGACCGGGACCGGGATCTCCAGGTCCTCGCCCGAGGCCCCGGTGCGCTGGCGCCCCATGCCGTTCTCGCCACGCTGGGCATCGAAGCGGCGCTGGTAACGGAAGTCGGCCAGGGTATTCAGGCCCTCGTCGCCCACCAGCCACACGGAGCCACCATCCCCGCCATCGCCCCCGTCCGGGCCGCCAAAGGGGATGTATTTCTCGCGGCGGAAGCTGACACAGCCGTTGCCGCCGTCGCCGGCCTTCACGGTAATAGTGGCCTCGTCGATGAACTTCATTGCTTGCTTCCCGCAGTACAGAACAAAAAAAGCCCCGTCGAACGGGGCTTTTCGCGAACGCTTCGCTGTCCGGCCGGCTTACTGCTGCGGCTGGATGCTCACGAAACGACGATTGTGCGGACCGCCCACCTTGAAGACGACCTGGCCGTCGACCTTGGCGAACAGCGTATGATCCTTGCCGCAACCCACGCCCTCGCCGGGATGATACTGCGTCCCGCGCTGACGAACGAGGATATTGCCGGCGCGCACGACCTGACCGCCGAAGCGCTTCACGCCCAGGCGTTTGCTCTCGGAATCGCGCCCGTTGCGGGTACTCCCGCCTGCCTTCTTATGTGCCATGGTTCAGCTCTCCTGAATGCCTGCGCCGATCAGCCGGCGATGCCGGTGATGCGCACGGTGGTGTAGTGCTGGCGGTGCCCCATCTGCTTCTGGGAATGCTTGCGCCGCCGGAATTTCATGATGTGGACCTTCTTGGCGCGGCCATGGTCCTCGACCTTGGCGGTGACCTTGCCACCGTCCACCAGCGGGGCCCCGACGCGGACATCGTCACCCGCACCGACCATCAGCACCTGGTCGAATTCGACCTCGGAACCGGCCTCGGCCTCGAGCTTTTCGATGCGAATCACGTCGCCTTCGGCGACGCGGTACTGTTTACCACCTGTTGCGATGATCGCGTACATTTCCCTGGGACTCCGTTGCGATACCTTGTGTGGACCAGCCGACGGGGACTGGTCTCGCGAAAGGGCGGAAATGCTAGCAGCGCTTCCCGTCCGGGTCAATGCCGGCGTGGACGCGAAAGGACCGCACCGCGCCCGCTCGGCGTTTTCGCGATCCCGCGCGCGAACTTGTACATTCCCCGGCGTTTCCCTAGCATTCCTTCGCCCCTCCCGACCACCTCACAAGCGTGCTTGCCGACCCCCATGTCCATTGATGCGATCCGAGAACTGGCGGCCGACGACATGCAGGCCGTCGACCAGTGCATCCGCGAGCGTCTGAGCTCGCCGGTCGTGCTCATCAACCAGCTCGGACACTACATTATCCATTCGGGCGGCAAGCGCCTGCGTCCCCTGCTGGCCACGCTGTCGGCACGCGCCTGCCAGGTGCAGGGCCGGGACCCGGTCACGCTGGCAGCAGTCGTGGAATTCATCCACACCGCAACCCTGCTGCACGACGACGTGGTGGACGCCTCCGAGCTGCGCCGCGGCAACGAGACCGCCAACCACATCTTCGGCAACGAGGCCGCGGTCCTGGTCGGCGACTTCCTCTACTCGCGGGCGTTCGAGATGATGGTCGAGGTCGGCTCGATGCGCGTCATGGAGATCCTCTCCCACGCGACCAACGTGATCGCGGAGGGCGAGGTCATGCAGCTGATGAACTGCCACGACGCCGGGGTCGACGAGCAGCGCTACATGCACGTGATCCAGTCGAAGACCGCCAAGCTGTTCGAGGCCGCCTGCCAGCTGGGCGCCATCCTGGGCGAGCGCCCGGAGACCGAGGAGCAGGCCCTGGCGCATTACGGCATGCATCTGGGCACGGCCTTCCAGCTCGTCGACGACGTACTCGACTATTCCTCCGATGACGCGGTGACCGGCAAGCGCATGGGTGACGACCTCGCCGAGGGCAAACCCACGCTTCCGCTGATTCATGCGCTGCGCGTCGGCACACCCGACCAGGAGGCCATTGTGCGCCGCGCGATCGAGGATGGCGGCCGCGACCAGGTCGACGCGGTACTGCAGGTCGTGCACGCGACGGACGGCCTGGCCTACACCCGTTCGCGCGCCGAGGCCGAAACCGACGCCGCGATCGAGGCGATCTCCACCCTGCCCGACTCCCCGCACCGTCAGGCCCTGATCGACCTGGCCCGCTTCGCCGTCGGGCGCAACCACTGACGACCGCGCCCGACCCAATTTTCATCCTCCGGGGGCATGGACACGTCCGGAGAGGCTCGGCATAATAGCGGGCTCGGTTCGGAGTGTAGCTCAGCTTGGTAGAGCACTGCCTTCGGGAGGCAGGGGTCGAAGGTTCGAATCCTTTCACTCCGACCAACCTTCTTCTTGACCCTGGATATCCGGCCTGTGGCCCGCTGCAAACGGCCCGCCCCGGACACGCCCAGGTCCCGATCACATTCAGGTCCCGCGGACACGTCCATGACCGCCAATGCCCCGGCCGCTCGCGGCACCCTCTACATCGTTTCCGCCCCGTCCGGCGCCGGCAAGACCAGCCTGGTCGCGGCCCTGCTGGAATCAGTGGAAGCCGTGGAGGTCTCGGTCTCGCACACCACGCGCAAGCCGCGCGCCAGCGAGGTTGACGGGCAGCACTACCACTTCGTCACGGCCGAGACCTTTCTCGGGATGATCGAGGACGGTCAGCTGCTGGAACACGCCAAGGTCTTCGACAACTTCTACGGCACCGCGCGCGCCAGCGTCGACGAACGCCTGGACGCCGGCATGGACGTGATCCTGGAGATCGACTGGCAGGGCGCGCGCCAGGTGCGTGCCGCTGTGCCGGATGCGCATTCCATCTTTATCCTGCCGCCCTCGCGCGACGAGCTGGAGCGCCGCCTGCGTGGGCGCGGCCAGGACGAGGAAGACGTGATCCAGCGCCGCCTGCGCGACGCCGAATCCGACTGCACGCATTTCCGCGAATATGACTACACCGTGGTCAACGCCGATTTCGACGAGGCCGTGCGCGATCTGGCCTGTATCTTCCGCGCCAATCGCCTGCGCACCGTGGAACAGGAGACCCGATCCGCACCCACCATCGGGAATCTGTTGGCGGAGGCGCCGGGGTCGGCGTAACATGCGGTAGTGTAGTCCGCTACACTTTTTTCAAGAATTTACTGACCGGAGTATCCGATGGCACGCGTCACCGTCGAGGACTGCCTCGAAAATGTCGAAAACCGCTTTCAGCTGGTGCTGATGGCCGCCCGCCGGGCCCGCCACATCGCCCACGGCAAGGAAGCACGCGTCCCCGAGGACAACGACAAGCCCACGGTGATCGCCCTGCGCGAGATTGCCGCCGGCGTGGTCGGTACCGAGGTATTCGACGAACACGACGAACGGCCCCAGAACCAGATGCTGGACTTCAGCACCATCCGCCATCTGGAACAGCTGGAAGCCGACGAACGCTAGGAGATCTCGTTCAATGGCCGCTGGGCAGCCAGCCGCGCCCGGGGCCGTTTCGGCGGCAACGGGTGATTCGACCCGATTCCTGATCAGCGATTTGTGTTCCGAGCTCGAGGCCTATCTCGAGCCGGAAGAGGTCGAGGAGGTTTATCGCGCCTATCTCCTGGGCGCGGAATCCCACGAAGGCCAGACCCGCAAGACCGGCGAACCCTACATCTATCACCCGCTCGCCGTGGCCCGCACCATGGCCGAGATGCGGATGGACCACCAGGCGATCAGCGCCGCCATCCTGCATGACGTGATGGAGGACACCGCGACCAGCAAGGACCGCATCCACGCCGAGTTCGGCGAGGAAGTCGCGGAGCTGGTGGACGGCGTGTCCAAGCTGACCCACCTGCAGTTCCAGTCCAAGGCCGAGGCCCAGGCGGAGAACTTCCGCAAAATGATGCTGGCGATCACCCGCGATATCCGGGTGATCCTGATCAAGCTGGCCGACCGCCTGCACAACATGCGCACCCTCGGCGTGATGCGCCCGGACAAGCGCCGTCGCATCGCCAAGGAAACCCTGGAGATCTACGCCCCGATCGCGCAGCGCCTGGGCATGAACGCCATGCGCCGCGAGCTGGAAGCACTCGGGTTTTCCGCCAAGCATCCCTGGCGCGCCGCGGTGCTGGAACGCGCGGTCCACCGCGCCGGCGGCAATCGCCGCGAGCCGATGCGCAACATCGAGCAGGCGATCTGCTCGCGCATGGAGGCCGCCGGCATCGTCGGGCGCATCTCCGGGCGCGAAAAGAGCCTGTACAGCATCTACCGCAAGATGCGCGACAAGCACCACTCCTTCGAGGATGTGTTCGACGTCTTCGCCATCCGCATCATCGTCGACGACGTCGACACCTGCTACCGCTCCCTGGGCGTGGTGCACAACCTCTACAAGCCGGTGCCGGGGCGTTTCAAGGACTACATCGCGATCCCCAAGTCCAACGGCTACCAGTCGTTGCACACCATCCTGTTCGGCCCGCAGGGCATCCCCATCGAGATCCAGATCCGCTCCACCGAGATGGACCGCGTGGCCGAGAGCGGCATCGCCGCGCACTGGCAGTACAAGGCCGGCAGCGAATCCAGCCGCACGGCCCAGAGCCGCGCCCGCGAGTGGCTGAAGGACGTGCTCGAAATCCAGAACAGTGTGGGCAATTCCATCGAGTTTCTGGAGAACGTGAAGGTCGACCTGTTCCCCGACGAGGTCTACACCTTCACCCCCGAGGGCGACATCCTGGTCCTGCCGCGCGACGCCACCCCGATCGACTTTGCCTACGCGGTGCACTCCGACGTCGGCAATCGCTGCGTGGCGGCCAAGATCGACCGCCAGCTGGCGCCGCTGTCGGTTCGCCTGCAAAGCGGCCAGACGGTGGAGATCGTCACCTCGCCCGGCGCCCGCCCCAACCCGGCCTGGCTGTCCTTCGTGGTCACCGGCAAGGCCCGCACCGGGATCCGTCACTGCCTCAAGTCCATGCAGTCCGAAGAGGCGCGCACCCTCGGCGAGCGCCTGCTGGAGAAGGCCCTGGAGTCACTGGACACCAGCCTGCCCCGGATCTCGCCGGCGCGTCTGGACCAGATGCTGGACGCGATGCAACTCGCGGACCTGGACGCGCTGCTGATCGACATCGGCCTGGGCAACCGCATGGCCTCGCTGGTTGCCCGGCAGATGGTGGGCAAGGAGGCCCCCGACGCGAACGAGGAACCCACCACCCTGGCGGTCAAGGGCACCGAAGGGCTGGTGCTGAACTACGCCCGCTGCTGCCATCCAATCCCGGGCGACCCGATCATCGGCCAGCTAAGCGCCGGGCGCGGCCTGGTGGTCCACCGCGAGAACTGCCGCAACGTGCTGCACGAAAGCCGCGACCGCGGCGACCGCACCATCGCCCTGGAGTGGTCGCACGAGCCCCAGCTCCAGTTCACCGCCGCCGTGCGCACCCGCACCGCCAACCGCCGCGGCGCGCTGGCCGACATGGCCGCGGTCATCGCGGATCACGGCTCCAACATCGAACACATCTCCTTCAACGAGCAGGACGGCCATTCCACCGCGATGACCTTCCTGCTGACCGTGCGCGACCGCCAGCATCTGGCGCAGATCATGCGCGGCCTGCGCCGCCTGCCCGACGTCCTGCGCATCGCGCGTCAGCGCGGCTGAACCCGGTCGTTCCGCCACACGGCGAACGGCCTTCTTGCAGCCCGGCAGGACGCGGCGGAAGATCGCTGGATGATCGTCGATATCCTCCGCGAAACCCTGGGCGTCGCGCTCACCGCGGCGCCCTGGCTGCTGCTGGGCCTGCTGGCGGCCGGCGCGGTCAAGGCCCTGATCCCCGAAGCCGCCCTGCAACGCTGGCTCGGCGGTGCCGGACTGGCCGCCACTGCGCGCGCCGCCGTGGTCGGAGCTCCGTTGCCGCTTTGTTCCTGCGGGGCCATCCCCACCGCACTGGCCCTGCATCGCGGCGGCGCAGGCCGTGGACCCACCACCGCCTTCCTGATCGGCACACCCGGCGTGGGCGTGGACTCGCTCGCCATCAGCTATGCCCTGCTGGGCCCCCTGATGGCCGTGGCCCGCGCCCTCGGCGCCATCGTCACGGCCATCACCACCGGCCTGCTGGTAGGGCGCACGCAGGCCATGGCCACCGAGGTGCCGTCGGAAGCCGAACCGGACAACTGCGGCGGGTGTTGCGGGACCGACGATGAAGACACCAAGCCCATCGCACCGGAGCGCCTCCCCGTGCGCCTGCGCGCCGGACTGCACTACGCCTTTCACGACGTCCTCGACGACATCCGCCTGTGGCTGGTACTCGGGCTGCTGGTTGCCGGCGTACTGCTCGCCCTGGTCCCGCCGGCCACGCTGGCCGCCTGGGGTTCGGGCCTGCCGGCCATGCTCGTGATGGCCGTCATCGGCATCCCGATGTACCTCTGCGCGACCGCCGCAACCCCCATCGCCGTGGGCCTCATCGCGGCCGGGGTCTCGCCCGGCACCGTACTGGTCTTCCTGCTGGCCGCACCGATCACCAGCCTGGCGACGCTGGGCGTTTTCCGCCGCGAACTCGGTACCCCGGCGCTGGTGCTGTATCTGGCCGGCATCGGCGTCACCACGATCGCACTGGGCCTCGCCCTGGACGCCGGACTGGCCCGCACCGGGGTCGACGTCGCCACCCAGATGGGCAGTGCCGGCGAACTCCTGCCCGCCTGGCTCGAATGGACCGCCCTGATCGCTCTGGTCGTGCTGGCCACGCCGGTCACGCGCCGGCGGCTGGAGCGCCTGATCCCCAACCCACACGCCCGGAGCGCCTGAATGTCCAACCGTTCCATCGGACTCGACGAACCGCTGTACCACTACCTGCTGGAGCACTCGCTGCGCGAACCCGACGTACTGGCGCAGCTGCGCGCCGAAACGGCCAGCCTGCCCGAGGCGAATATGCAGATCGCCCCGGAACAGGGGCAGTTCATGGGGCTACTGGCACGCCTGATGGGCGCAAAGCGCTACCTGGAGATCGGCACCTTCACCGGCTACAGCGCGCTGGCCATTGCCCTCGCCCTGCCGGAGGACGGCGAGGTTGTCACCCTGGACAACAGCGCGGAGTGGACGGCCACCGCCCGGCGCTACTGGGAACGCGCGGGCGTTGCCGGACGCATCCGGCTCGAGCTGGGCGAGGCCCGCAACAAGCTGCAGGCACTGGAGGCCGACGGCGAGACCGGCCGCTTCGACCTGGCCTTCATCGACGCCGACAAGACCGGCTACCCCGACTACTTCGAGCACTGCCTGCGCCTGGTGCGCCCGGGCGGGCTGATCCTGGTCGACAACACCCTGTGGCACGGCACCGTCGCCGACCCGCACGACGAGCGCGACGACACCCGCGCCATCCGCGCCTTCAACGAAGCCCTGCACCACGACGCGCGCATCGACCTCTCGCTGGTCCCCATCGGCGACGGCCTGACCCTCGCCCGCCGCCGCTGAACCCGCCGCAAGTCCGGGTTCACCACGGAGGACACAGAGAGCCCGGAGAAGGGACCGGTCAAGGTCAAGGACGATCTACAGGAAGACGCGAAGACTAGAAGGTGGAATGGGTAGCCCAGGGACCACCAACGCATTGCTCATTCAGAATTTCTTCCCGCCTTCCCATCTTCCTGTGAATCGCTTTTTGGGCACGAAGAGCGCCACGGGCACCGGGATGCGTTACAGACAGAGGCCTCCGTCGCCTAGGCCACGGCGGCAGATGGCGCGACGCTCAACCGCGCGGACCACCCAGCCCGCCTCCACTTCCTCCAGTTGCAGGCGGAATTCGTAGGCCTCGACGGCATCGTCGCGCAGGCCGGTCAGGCGGATCTCCGCACGTTCCGGGCGTGGCTGGTCAATCTCCAGCCCCGCGTAGTCGACCGCCAGCCCGGAGTGCCACCCACTCGCCGCCAGCCACTCCATCACCGCGGCACCCGGCAGCACCATGGCCTCGAGGGATGGCACCGCCTGAGCCTCGAAGGCCGTCGGCGCGGGTTCCCATCCTTCGGGCAGCCCCGCGGACGTGCCTTCGGTCTCCGGCACCGGGCCAGACGAGGCGCAGCCCGCCAGAAGCAACGCCAGTACGCTCCCTGCAATCGGCCTTTTCCAGCACATCGCGTGGTCTTCCTCGCAAAATATCGTCTCCCGGGAAACATACCGGAGGACAAAACGTCCTACCATGACAGATATACATCATCGGTCGGCCGCCCCGCGGCGACCCTGGAGGACCCCGTCATGAACGTGCTCAAACTGCGCCCCATCCTGCTCACCGGGCTGTGCGGTGTGATGCTGGCCGCAAGCCCCCTGTACGCCGCCGACCACGAGGCCCACACGGAGGACGACCCGGCTGCCGGGGAAAAACATGACGCGGCGATGGAGGACGATGCCACCGCCAGCGAGATGGAGGAACTGCGCGAGTCATGGGCCGAGACCCGCGAGGAGCTCCAGGAGGAAGGTGAGGAAGCCGGTGAAGCCACTCGCTCGCGCACCCGCGAGACCCTGGACGCGATGGACCGCGAACTGAGCCGGTTGGGCGACAACATCCGCGAGGGCTGGGACGACCTGAGCGAGGCGACCCGCGAGCGCCGCGAACGGGCCTATGACGGCCTGGTCGAGGAGCGTGACCGCCTGGCCGAATGGTCCGCCGAAATGCGCGAACGCTCCTCTGGTGCCTGGGGTGGCATCCGCGACGGGGCAAAGGATGCCTGGGGTGGCATCCGCGACGGTTCGCGCAAGGCCTGGGGCTCGGTACGCGATGCCTTCCGCGGGGACGACGAGCCGACCAACGCTACCGGCGAGCGGGACGTTCAGGACTGATGCCGGACCAGCATCCGATGCGCGCCGGGTTCGCCGGCGCGATGCTGGTTCTGTCCACCGTCGCACTGGCCGGCTGCGACGGGTTCGGCGGGGGCCCCGACCACCTCGAACGCACCACCGACCCGGAGATCCTGCAGCGCGGGGAGCGGCTCTACCAGGAGCACTGCATCGCCTGCCACGGGGCCCAGCGCGAGGGTGCCGAGAACTGGCGCCAGCGCAACCCGGACGGCACCCTGCCACCGCCCCCGCTGGATGGCAGCGCCCATACCTGGCACCACCCGTACTGGCAGCTGAAGGACATGATCCGTTTTGGCGCCGAGGCGCGCGGCGGTGCCATGCCCAGCTTCGAGGACACCTTGTCGGAGGACGACGTCGAGGCGATCATCGCCTGGCTACAGTCGCACTGGCCGGACGAGATTTTCGAGGCCTGGAAACGCTACGACCGCAACCACCCCACCCAGGCGGACTGGGAAGAGGCGATGGGCGAACCCTGGGTGACCCACCCCGAGGACTGATGCATACCCTCCAGCATGGCCCTACAATGGCCACGGAATGGCCGGGCCCGCGCCCGCGTCTTTCGCACAGGACGCCACCGCGCATGCCGGCTGGCAGGGAACGCATCGAAAACGTCACGGCCGGGAGTGGCCCATGCAGGACACCCACAAGCGCGAATCTCGCAGTAATGGCCGGGGGTGCGCGTGAACCGACGCGCGCGCGATTTCTCGGCAGACAGCGAACGGGACCGCCTGCAGACCCTGGTCGAACAGGAACGCACGGCTCGGCGTCACGCCGAAACCCTCGCCGAGACGCGCCTGCAGGACCTCTACGCCAAGCAGCAGCAGATCGAGCTGCTCAACACCATTGCGTCGACCGCAAACCAGTCGGACTCCATCGCCCACGTGCTGCGCGCAGCCCTCGCCGCGATCGGGCGCTATCTCGACTGGCCCGTGGGGCATGCCTACCTGGCCCGGCATGACGAGAAGACGGGCCACAGCGAACTGACCCCCACCGGCATCTGGCACCTGGCCTGCGCGGAGCCGGTCACCACGTTCCGTGACTGCACCGAAAACACCATCTTCGCCAATGGCCATGGCCTGCCCGGCCGCGTCCTGGATAATGGCGAACCGGCCTGGATCGAGGACCTGGCCGCGGACGGCAACTTCCCTCGCGCCCCGCAGGCCGCCGCCAGTGGTCTGCGCTCCGGGTTCGCCTTCCCGGTCATGGTCGGCCAGGAAGTCGCCTGCGTCCTCGAGTTTTTCGCCACCGAGCCCACCACCACCGATCCCGATCTGCTATGGCTGATGTGGCAGATCGGGGTCCAGCTGGGCCGCGTGATCGAGCGCAACCGGCACGAGGAGCGCCTGCTCCACAACGCCTCGCACGACCAGCTGACCGGGCTCCCCAACCGGCGCCTGTTCCACGACAGACTGGCACATGCGATCGCCCGCGCCACGCGCGAACCCTTCAACCTGTTCGCGGTGCTGTTCGTGGATATCGACCGCTTCAAGGTCGTCAACGACAGCCTGGGGCACCCCGCCGGTGACGAACTGCTGGTGCGCGTCGGGCAGCGCCTGCTGAGCGCGCTGCGCCAGAACGACACCGTCTCGCGCCCCAAGGGCGACGAGGCTAACCGTCCGGACGACACCCTGGCGCGCCTGGGAGGCGACGAATTCACCATCCTGCTGGAGGGCCTGAACGAACCGGTGGATGCCCTGCGCGTCGCCGAACGCCTGCAGGCCGTGCTGCACGAACCCTTCTCCATCGCCGGCCAGGATGTCTACGTCACCGTCAGCATCGGCATCGCCACCCGGCCCTACGGCCACAGCTGCCCGGCCCGCGAGACCGTCGCGCCGGACGACCCGGCCCGCCCGGCCACCCCGGACGACCTGATGCGCGAGGCCGACATGGCGATGTACCGCGCGAAGTCACTGGGCAAGGCGCGCTGCGAGTTCTGCGACCCGAGCATGCAGACCCTGGCCCTGCAAAGCCTGGCGCTGGAGACGGACCTGCGCCATGCGGTGGAACGCGGCGACTTCCGGGTCCACTTCCAGCCGATCATGTCGCTCGGCGAGGACCGCATCACCGGCTTCGAGGCCCTGGTACGCTGGGAGCGCAATGGTGAGCTGGTGCCGCCCGACCACTTCATTCCCATCGCCGAGGATACCGGGCAGGTCCACCTGATCGACATGCTGGTGCTCTACACCGCCTGCCGGCAACTCGTGCAGTGGAACCACGATTTCCCGGGCACCCCGCTGACCATCAGCACCAACCTGTCCGCCCGCCAGCTCACGCGACCGGAACTGGTCGACGAGGTACAAACCATCCTGGAGGGCACGGGCGTCCCGGCCACGCAAGTGCGCCTGGAGATCACCGAGACGGCGACCCTCGGCAACCTCGACGAGCTGATCGAGACCCTGAACCGGCTGAAGGCCCTGGGCGTCAGCCTGGCGATGGACGACTTCGGCACCGGCTACTCGTCGCTCAGCTACCTGCACCGGCTGCCCCTGGACATCCTCAAGATCGACCGCAGCTTCGTGGCCGGGCTGGATCGCGACGAATACAGTCAGCGCCTCGTGCAGACCGTGATCCACATGGCCCGCAACCTCGGACTCGAGGCCGTGGCCGAGGGCGTGGAGAGCCACACCCACGCGGCCACCCTGCGCGCCCTCGGCTGCTCCCTGGCACAGGGCTACTATTACTCCCCGCCGGTGGACGCCGCGCAGGCCGGCACGCTACTGGAGGAGGCGCGGCCGCCACGCGTCTGACGGCCCCGCAGGTTGCAGCGACGGGGCGGGCCGCCCCGTCAGACAGCCTGTAGCGCCACCCCGCGCCGGCGTGCCAGCACCCGGCGCACCACCAGCTTCTCCAGCTCCACAATCACGAACACGGCCATGCCAAAGGCCAGGATGCGCACCCAGTCGCCGGCGCCGATGGCCGTAGTACCGAACAGCGTGTGCATCAGCGGCACGTAGGTAAACGCCAGCTGCAGCACCACCAGGACGCCGATCGCCAGCCACATCGCGCGCGAGCGGAACAGCTCGCCCCTCGACAGCACTGGCTGGTGGATCAACCGGAGGTTCAGCAGGTAGAAGGCCTGCCCGGCCACCAGGGTATTGATCGCCACGGTGCGCGCGACCTCGTCGGCCACCCCGGCGAGCGTCTCCATGTAGAAGAAATGCCCGAAGGTCCCGGCCCACAGCAGCAGGGCCACGAACGGGATGCGCCAGAGCAGGAAGCCCGACAAAAGCGGGGCATCCGGGGCCCGCGGCGGGCGCTGCATCACCCCCGGCTCCGTGCGCTCGAAGGCCAGCGCCATCGCCAGGGTCACCGAGGTGACCATGTTGACCCACAGCACCTGCACCGGCGTCAGCGGCAGGGCCAGCCCCATCAGGATCGCCATCATAATGGTCAAGGACTGCCCGGCGTTGGTCGGCAGCATATGCAGGATGGCCTTGCGGATGTTGTCGTAGACCGTGCGCCCCTCCTCGACCGCATGGGCAATGGAGGCGAAGTTGTCGTCGGCCAGCACCATCTCCGAGGCCTCCTTGGCGGCCTCCGTGCCCTTGCCGCCCATGGCCACGCCCACATCCGCGCGCTTCAGCGCCGGGGCGTCGTTCACCCCGTCGCCGGTCATCGCCACGATGCGCCCGCCCTGCTGCAGGGCCCGCACCAGGCGCAGCTTGTGCGCCGGCGAGGTCCGTGCGAAGACGTCCGTGCGTTCCGCCACCTCCGCCAGCGCCGCATCATCCAGCCCATCGAGTTCGTGACCGGAGCGCGCCTCGGCATCGCGCCCCAGGCCCAGCTGCTCGCCGATCGCCCGCGCCGTCGCCAGGTGGTCGCCGGTGATCATCTTCACGTCGATGCCCGCCGCGCGACAATCCGCCACCGCGCGGATCGCCTCCTCGCGTGGCGGGTCGATGATCCCCAGCAACGCCAGCAGGGTGAAGCCGCCGGCCTCGACGTCATCGAAGCGCAGCTCGCCGCCATCCGGCTCGGCCTCGCGAACCGCGACCGCCAGCAGGCGCTGGCCCCGCGCCGCCACGTCCTCCATGGCTGCATGCCAGCGATCGGGTTCCAGCGCCGCGCGCGTCTCGCCATCCACCTGCTGCTCGCTGCAAAGCTCCAGCACACGCTCGGGCGCCCCCTTCAGGAAGATCCGGGCATGCCCCTCGTGGTCATGGTGCAGCGTGGCCATGTAGCGATGGTCCGACTCGAACGGGATCACGTCGGTGCGCGGCAGGCGTTCGCCTTCCAGGTGCGGATCCAGCCCGGCCTTGCGCGCCAGGGTAATCAGGGCGCCCTCGGTCGGGTCGCCCTCCATCACCCAGTTACCACCCTTCTCGTAGAGCTGGGCATCGTTGCACAGCAGACCCGCCCGCAGGACCTCCCGCAACAACGGGTCGTCCTCCGGATCGACGTCATGGTCATCCTCGGAGAAATGTCCCTGCGGGGCATAGCCGACGCCGCTGACCTGGATCTCGCGGGTGGCCGTGCGCAGGGTCTGCGCGGTCATCTCGTTGCGCGTGAGCGTGCCGGTCTTGTCGGAGCAGATCGCGGAGACCGAGCCGAGGGTCTCCACCGCCGGGAGGCGGCGGATGATGGCATTGCGCCGCGCCATCTTCTGCACCCCGATGGCCAGCGCGATGGTCATGATCGCCGGCAGCCCCTCGGGGATGGTCGATACCGCCAGACTCACCGCGGCCAGGAACATCTCGTCCAGCGGATAGCTGCGCACCCAGTAGCCGAAGGCGAAGGTGGCCATCGCGATCACCACGATCACCGCGGCCAGCCAGCGGCCGAACTGCTCCATCTGCCGGACCAGCGGCGTCTCCAGCCCCTCGACCTCGCCGAGCATGGTGGAGATGCGCCCGATCTCGGTGTGCTCCCCGGTGGCCACCACTACACCCGTGCCGCGGCCGAAGGCGACCAGTGTCCCGGAGAACGCCATGCCCCGCCGGTCTCCCAGGTCCGCGTCGGCTTCCACGGCCACGGTGTCCTTCTCCACCGCCACCGACTCCCCGGTCAGCACCGCCTCCTCCAGGCCCAGGTTCTTGACCTCGAACAGGCGCAGGTCCGCGGGCACCCGGTCCCCGGCCTGCAGGTGCACGACATCGCCGGGCACCAGCTCCTCGGCCGGGATCTCGCGGCGCTCGCCGCCGCGGGTGACCACCGCGCGCGGAGACAGCATTCGGCGGATCGCATCCAGGGCCTTTTCCGCCTTGCCCTCCTGGACGAAGCCGATCAGCGTGTTGATCAGGACCACGGCCAGGATCACGCCGGTATCCACCCAGTGGCCCAGCAGCGCCGTACCCAGCGCCGCCACCAGCAGGATGTAGATCAGGACATTATGGAAATGGCGCAGGAAGCGCCGGACCACACCGGCCCGTTCGGGCGGGCGCAACTGGTTGGGCCCGTAGTGGGCCAGACGCTCTTCGGCCGTGGCGGCCGTCAGACCCGAACGCGTGGAATCCCAGTGCTCGAGCGCTTCCTCCGCATTTCGGCTGTGCCATGCAGGGGCTTCACGGGTCTCGCCCGAGTCGGTGGGTTCGGAGGTCTCGGCCATGGGCAACGCCCTGCTGTGTCAACGTCGCCTTATCGTCACCCGGTACCCGAGGGGCGGCAAGTCCCCCGGATACCGGACGAGCCGAAGGATCAGAACTGCATACCCACCTTGCCCATCACGCGCATGTTGTCGGCATCGGCCCGGCGCCCGTCGAAGCGGTCGCTCTCGGTGAACTGGTAACGCGCCTCCAGGCCCAGGAACCACTGCCGGTCCAGCTGGTACTTCAGGCTACCGCCCAGCTGGGCGGCCCACAGGCCATTGCTGTCGTCATCCAGCTTGGCCCGCACGTAGCCGATACCCGGGCCAAAACCCAACGACAGCCGTTCGTTCGGCTCGAACATCCAGTGGCTGTTCACCTCGGCGCTGGTCATCTTCAGCGGGTCGTCGCTGTAACGGCTCACGCTCAGATGGTGGCGCAGCACCCCGGTGGCGGGCTGGAACAGCTGGCAGTTGGCGCCGATCTCGACGCCGTAGGCGCCATCGCTGCTGGCATCCGACAGATCCGGCGAGACCACCCCGCCCATCAGCGCCACGCTGGGCTCCATGCCGCGCTCCACCGCGCTGGCCTGAGCCAGCGGCATGGCCGCCAGCGCCCCCAGGGCAAACATCACCATCGACTTGCGGCACTGCATCGGGCACCTCCTGATCAGCATGAATAAGCAAACCCTAATGATAGACCACGCTACCGCGATCTTCATCACGATCGCATGGGACCCCGTACCCGACATGGAATTTTTCCCGGGGTCACTGCATCCCCCGGCCGAAGCACGACCGCGGCGCATCTTGCGCGGATACCCGCAGAAATCGAGGGAACCCTCGGCGGTCGCCGCGCTCGAAAGTAACGAATGCGCACGGCCCGTGCGTGCGCATTCGCCCTGAAGCAGCGACAAGAAAAACCGTTCCATCCAAAAGCAAACGGAGGACGTCATGTCCGACCAACCGAATGAGAAGCGTCGAAATTTCCTGCGCCAGGCCTCTGCGGCCATGGCGGCCATCCCGGTGGTCAGCCTGGCCGGGCTGTCCACGGCCAAGGCCGATGTCCCCAAGGCTGAGGATGGCCATCGCCACGATTATGTGAACGATGCGGCGGATGCCGCCGGCCATGAAGACTACGCGGAAGGCGAGAAGTGCAAGACCTGTGCCTTCTGGGGCGGCGGCGACGCCGAGTGGGGCCAGTGCTTCCACGCCGACTTCCAGGGTGTTCAGGTGAACGCCAACGGCTGGTGTGACGAATACGTCGGGGCCTGATCCCGATAACCCAGCCGGCCCGGGCCTCCGGGCCGGCCCTCCCCTTCGCTGGCCGTCGCCCCGGCCACTGCTTGCATCCCCGCCGCACAACGCCGCAAGCTAGAACCCTGATTTCGTAGACCGGTCCCGGCATAAGTCCAGTGCGGCCGAAAGGAAGCTGCGTGTCCGACCCGTTGCCCCGGCTTGTCGCCATCATCGCCGGTAACCCGCACTCCGGCCTACGGCGTGTCCGCTAATGGAGCTCTCGACCGCCGGCTTCACGCTCCTCTATCTGGTCTACGGTCTGGCCTTTTTCTCGCTGGGCGCGGTCGCCCTGGTCCTGCCTCGTGGCGACGGGACACTGCCATTTGCCCGGCACTTCTGGCTCCTGGCCCTGTTTGGTCTGATCCATGGCGCCTACGAGTTCCTGCAGGCCGCCGGCTTTCACTATCCACCCGCGCGCGATGTGTGGCTCAACGCCAGCTGGCAGCTGTTGTCCTACCTGCCGCTACTGGAGTTCGGACGACGCGCCGTGTTGGCGAGTCACCCGCGCGTACGCCTCGACGCCCTGTGGCTGTACCCGGCCATCGCCTTCGGGCTGCTGCTGGTCATCGGCATCGCCGAGGATCCGGGACGCGGTCTGACCAACGGCGCTCGCTATCTGCTCGGTTTTCCGGGCGCTCTGATGACCGGCCTCGCCTTCTGGCTCCTCCTGCAGAAGCCCAGCCTGCGGACCTCGGAGCCCGGCGACCACGGCGGCCAATACCCGGCGCTGACCGTCCTGGCCCTCGCCTTTCTGGGTTACGCCCTGCTCACGCCGTTTCCAGGAACCATTGACGCGGCGTTCCCCGAGTGGCTGCCAACCGCGGGCGACTTCCTCGAGGCGAGCGGCCTACCCGTGCAGCTGCTGCGCACGTTCACCGCGATCCTCGCCGTCATCGGACTGATGGCCCTGACCCGCTCGCTGGGCACCCAGCAGGGCGATGACCTGCTGCGGGTGCTCGACACCCTCGACGGCTTCGTCTATCGCTGTCACAACAATCCAGACTGGGACGTGATCAACCTTGAGGGGTCACTGGAAGAACTGGCCGGCATCACGCGCGCGGCGTTCTTCGCGGAACGGCGTACCCTCAACGACTTGATCCACCCAGACGATCGCGACCGGGTCTGGCGCGAAGTGTCCGAAGGCCTGCAACGTGGCGGGCAGTACCAGATCCAGTGGCGCCTGCTACCACGCAATGGGCCACCACGCTGGGTCTTCGAGCGCGGTGCCGCGATATACGATGACCGCGGACGCCTGCAGTACCTGCAGGGCCACGTGGTGGATGCCGACGAGCTGGTAACGACCAGCGAACGCCTGCGAGCCAAGACCGACGAGCTGGAATCCTTTCGCTCGACCCTGGACCTGACCCTGGATGCGGTCTTCCTGTTTGACGTCGAGACCCTGCGCTTTATCTACGTCAACCAGGGCGCGGTGGACCAGACCGGCATCCCGCGCGAGGAGCTGCTGCAGCTCCACCCCTATGACATCAAACCGGACTACCCCGAGCCGCGTTTTCGCCAGCTGATCGAGCCCCTGCGCCGGGGCGAACGCGACCAGTACCGCTTCGAGACCAGCCATCGCCACCGTGACGGCTTCGAGGTGCCGGTCGAGATCTCCCTGCAGCTGGTCGCACCCCGCGGCGAGACCGCACGCTACGTGGCGATCTCGCACGACATCACCCAGCGCAAGCGCAACGAGGAGGCCCTGTTCCAGGCTCTGTCGGAACTGGAGGCCTCGCGCGACGAACAGTCACGCCTGCTGGAACTGACTCGGCGCGAGCAGGGGCGCATGGCGGCGCTGCTCTCGGCCATGAGCATCGGCATCCTGTTCGAAGACCGCGACGGCCGGGTCGAGTACGTGAACCCGGCCTTCCGCCGGATGTGGGCGATCAGCAGCGAGGTGGAACTGGTCGGCCGGGCCTCGCGCGAGGTGCTCGAGCACTCCACCCACCGCTTCGCGCGGCCGGACCACGCCTCGCGTCACGTCCTGCACGTGCTGGACACCCACGAGATCAGCGAACGCTTCGAGGTCGACCTGTACGACGGGCGCATCCTCACCCAGGTCTCCTACCCCGTCCACGACACCGACGAGCGTTCCATCGGACGCCTGTGGCTGTACGAGGACGTGACCCACGAGCGCCAGACCGCCCAGCAGCTGGTCTACCTCGCCGAGCACGACGCGCTCACCGGTCTGTACAACCGCCACCACTTCCAGAAGCGCCTGGAACACGTGATCCACAGCGAGCGCCGTCGCAACGGGCGCTTCGCCCTGTTGTACTTCGATCTGGACGAATTCAAGACCATCAACGACACCTTCGGCCACCGGGCCGGGGATACCGTGCTGGTGCGCGCCGCCGGCGAGATCGCCGCGCTGGTACGCAGCGAGGACATCTTCGCCCGACTGGGCGGCGACGAGTTCGCCATCCTGGTCGACCGCGAATCGGGGCACGAACCGGTCGAGCTGGCCGAGCGCGTGGGCCGCGCCATCTCGGCGATCCCGTTCCGCTTCCGCGGCCAAAACTACCGACTCACCGCCAGCATCGGCATCGCTCACTTTCCGGAACATGGCGATAACGTCGAGGACCTGGTGGCCCACGCCGACACCGCGATGTACCAGGCCAAGGATCTGGGCAAGAACACCTGGGCGGTATTCGACCGCAGCCGCAACACCGCCGAGCACATGCTCGAGCGAATGTCCTGGAGCCAGCGCATCGGCACCGCACTGGAACAGGGCCATCTCGAGCTGCACTACCAGGGCATCTACACCATCGGCGGGGGTCACCTGCACCACATGGAGGCCCTGGTGCGCATGCGCGATCCGGCCAGCCCGGAGGAGATCACCATGCCTGGACAGTTCATCCCCATCGCGGAGAAGACCGGCCAGATCCTCGATATCGACCGTTGGGTCATCCGCGAAAGCATCGCCCGCCTGGCCGCCGACCCGGCCATCCCCGGCATCGCCATCAACATCTCCGGGCGCAGCTTCGACGAACCCGGGCTGCCGCACTACATCGCCCAGCAACTGGAACAGCAGGCCGTCGAGCCGCGCCGCCTGATCATCGAGCTGACCGAGACCGCGGCGGTCTCCGAGATGCAGGATGCCCAGCGCTTCATCGAGGCGCTGCAGCACACGGGCTGCACGGTCTGCCTGGACGACTTCGGCTCCGGCTTCTCCACCTTCGCCTACCTGAAATACCTCGGCGTGCAGATCCTCAAGATCGACGGCATGTTCGTGCGCGACCTGCCGAACAACCGCGACAACCAGGCCTTCATCCGCGCGATGGTCGATGTCGCCCGGGGCCTGGAAAAACAAACCGTCGCCGAGTGTGTGGAAGACGGAGCCACCCTCGAGATGCTGGCCGAACTGGGCGTGGACATGGCCCAGGGCTACCACCTGCACCGCCCGTCACTGGAGCTCCCCGCCGCCGATAGATGAACGCGCCCCGAAGGGGTGCGCACAACCCCTCAGTCATCCGTGACGGGAAGATACTCGCCGCGGCCCTCCGCAGGCTCCTCGAAGCGAAAACCCACCCCCGCAGGGGCGACCCGGAACACGCCCCGCGCGCGGCTCCAGCCCTGATCCAGCACCGTGGCATCCACCCGTTCGAACAGCCGCTGCAATGCCCGCGCGGTCGCGGCGCGGCGGGCGTAGTCCAGCCCGTGGCGTTCCCAGGCCTCGCGCGCTCTCGCCGCGAGCCCCCAGCCCGTCTCCACGAACCCGGCAATCCATAGTGCCCGCAGCACCCCGTCGCCCCATAGCTCGCGCAGCCGCGCCATGCCCGAACGCGCGTCCGGGGCCGCCTCCACCTCCGCAACCAGCGAATCGGGCAACAACTCGCGCCAGTCGTCACTCTCGAACAGCCCGGGCAACAGGTCCTCGTCGATGATCTGCACGAAATCCGCCACCGGATCGGACCCGGTGCGTTCCGCCAGCTGGATCAGGGCTCCCGCCTCGTCGACATAGCCGGACAGCGCGAAGCCGCACAGGTGGTGATCCACGATGTCGTGCACGAACACCGAGGTCGGAATGCGCTCGCCGGTATACGGCGTAGCCGCAATCACATCGGCGCCACGCCCCGGCAGGTCCAGCTTCCAGCCGCGAACGCCAAAACCGTCCTCCCAGGATTCGGCATATTGCGCCGGGATAGTGACACCGGCCCCATCGCTCACTTCATACGCTTCGGGGATTCGAGACATGGGCTCACACCTTCTGTAACGGCCTTGCCTTGCACTTTACCGACCGGTCAACTAGTATGCAAAGACATGGAGACAACCACCCCCCATCACACCCGACACGACAGCCGCGAAGACCTGCTCAAGGCCGCCCGCGAACTGATCGTCGGACGCAGCTACGGGGCCGTCGGCATCGCCGAGATCTGCGCCCGCGCCGGTGTACGCAAGGGCAGCCTGTACCACTTCTTCCCCGGCAAGGAGGCGCTCACCCTGGCCATGCTGGACGCGCTGTACGCCGACTTCGAACGCGAGGTCCTGATCCCGGGGCTGGCGGGCGCCGACGGGCTCCACGCCCGGATCGAGGCCTTCGTCCGGGCCATCCACGCCTTCGAGGCGCGCATACAGGCGGAGTCCGGACAGCTGCCCGGCTGCCCCTTCGGCAACCTGGCGGTGGAGATGGGGACCCACCATCCGACCCTGCGCCAGGCGATCCGGGGCCATCTCGACGCCGTCACCGCCCATTTCCGCTCCGTGCTGGACGAGGCCGTTCAGGACGGCGAGCTCCCGCCGCATACCGATACCGATGCGCTGGCCGAACAGTGGCTGGCGCTAATGGAAGGGATTCTGGTGATGGCCAAGGCCGACCAGGACCCGGCGACCATCCTGCGCCTGGGCCCCGCGCTCGGCGCAGTCCTTAATCCCAGCCCGGAGGCCCGCCATGAGTCATGAAGATTTCCCGCTGCACGACGCCGCCAGCGCCCCCGAGGCGCAAAGAGCCTTCGACCAGGCCCAACAGATCTTCGGCATGGTTCCCAACCTGATCCGCAAGATGGCCAGCGCCCCCGCTCTGGCCGAGGCCTACCTTGCACTCAACGACCTGTTGCAGAAGACGTCGCTGAGCCCGACCGAGCAGGGGGTCCTGCTGCTGACCGTCAGCCGCTATCACGAGTGCGACTACTGCATGGCCGCGCACAGCATGACCGGCCGCATGACCGGGGTGCCCGACGACGTGATAGCCGCGCTGCGCGAGGACCGGCCGATCGAGGATCCGAAGCTGGAGGCCCTGCGCCAGTTCACCCGCGCGATGATCGAACAGCGCGGCTGGGTTGACGAGCCCACCCAGCAGACCTTCCTGAACACCGGCCACACCCCCGCGCAGATGCTGGAGGTGATCCTGGCGATCGGCCTGAAGACCCTGTCCAACTACACCAACCACATCGCCGGCACCCCGGTCGACGAGCCCATGGCCGGCGAACGCTGGACTGCACCCGGGCCCTGAGCCCCGTCGTTTGCGGGAAGGCGCGGGGCACGGCAAGGTAGGCGCTCCGTTTGGCTCTACACCCCTCGCCATGCCGCCACGCCCGCGCATCCTGCTGCTCTCCGCCTACCGCGCCGACAGCCACGCGGCGTGGGCGGACTGGCTGACCACCACGTTCGACGCGTTCGACTGGCAGCTCCTGGAGCTGCCGGGGCGGCATTTCCGCTGGCGTATCCGCGGCAACCCGCTCTCCTGGCTGGAGCGACTGGAGGATGTGGAGGCCGACGCGGTCATCGCCACCTCGATGGTGGACCTGGCTACCCTGCGCGGCCTGCATCCGCGCCTGGCCGCACTGCCCACGCTGTACTACGTGCACGAGAACCAGTTCGTCTACCCCGTGGGGCCCGATCAGTTTCGCTCGGTGGAACCCCAGATGGTGCAGATCTACGCGGCACTCGCCGCGGACCGCGTAGCCTTCAACTCGGCCTTCAACCGCGACTCGTTCCTGGACGGCATGGAGGCCCTGATCGGCCGCATGCCCGACCATGCCCCGAACGGGCTGAGCACCCGCGTGCGCGCGCGCAGCGAGATCCTGCCGGTCCCCGTGACGCCGCACGCGGCCTCGCACCGGGAACGCGACCCGGGACTGATCCTCTGGAATCACCGCTGGGAGTACGACAAGGCGCCGGAGGTGTTCACCGAAGCACTTCTGCGGCTGCTCGAGACCGGCCTGGACTTCCGCCTGGCCCTGCTGGGCGCGCGCCCCGCCCAAACGCCCGAGGCCCTGCAACGCCTGCGCGATGCATTCGCCGAACGCATCGTGGCGGATGGCAAGCTGCCGCGCGGGGAATACGAAGACCTGCTGGGACGCGCGGCGATCGTCGTCAGCACCGCCCTGCATGAATTCCAGGGACTCGCGGTACTGGAGGCCACGGCGGCCGGCGCCACACCGCTGGTCCCGGACGCCCTGGCCTACCGCGAGCAGTATCCGGACACCTGCCGCCATCCGGCCGGCGATGTCGCGGCCCTGACCCAACGCCTGTACACGTGGCTGCAGCAAGGCGCGCCGGCAGCGCCCGACGTGAGTGCCTGGATGCCGGAACAGCTGGAGCCGCGCTGGCGCCAGGCGCTGGACGACCTGGTCGCGGGCAGTACCCGCGGATCGGGGATCAGTCGCGCCTGACGACAACGTGGTCGGATACGGCCTCGTCCTCGGCCACGAAAACCGGGCGGATCACGTCGCGGTAGTTGCGGATGCGCTGCACGTAGTACACCGGCTGATAGCCACGGGCGTAGCCGTAGCGCAGGTCCTTGTAGTACTCCTCCTCGGTCAGTAGCGGGAGGGTCTCGCGCATATCCGCCCAGCGGTCGGGGTCACGCCCCAGCTGGCGCGCCAGCCGGCGTGCATCCAGCAGGTGGCCGCGCCCGATGTTGTAGGCCGCCAGGGCCAGGTAGGTGCGATCCGGCTCGTCGATATCGTCCGGCAGCAGCCCACGCTGGCGCTGCAGGTAACGCGCCCCGCCGTCGATGCTCTGCACCGGGTCGAGGCGGTCCACCCCCAGCGACTCGGCCGTGCGCCGGGTCAGCATCATCAGGCCGCGCACCCCGGTGGGGCTGCGCGCCTCCGGATCCCAGTGCGACTCCTGATAGGCCAGCGCCGCCAGCAGGTCCGCGGGGAGGTCCGTGCGCTCGGCCGCCTCTTCGAAGTGTGGCCGGTACTGCGGCAGGCGATCCTCGATGCGCCGGTTGAGCGCCCGCAGGTCGACGAAGTCGAACTGGTTGATATAGGCGTAATAGCGTTCGTCCACGAGTTCGCGCAGTTCCCGGCCACCATCGGCCTGCATCCACTCGTTGGCCAGGTCCGCCAGCGCCGGATGGGCCGGCTGGACGTACCAGCCCAGGGCGCGCGGCTCGGACAGATCGAACGCGATATCGAGGTGCGGGAAGGAGCGGCGGTTGTAGCGCACGATGTGCGAATCGGCCACGGTGCAGTCGATCTCCTGCCGGGCGACCTGGGCCATCAGGCGCTCGGTCCCGATCTCGCGCGCCTCGAACCCGGCCGACTCCGGCAGCACGTCCTGCAGGGTTTCGACGTAACTGCTGCCGGCCGAGACGACCAGGTCGACCCCCTCCAGCTCGTCCGCAGAACCGGGCTTGTCATCGGAATCGCGATGGCAGACCACCTGCTCGGTGATCTCCATGTACTCGGGCCCACGGTGGAAGCGCTCGTCGCGCGAGGCGAGATGGGTCAACCCCGCCGCCGCCATGTGGGCCTCGCCGGACGCAAGCGCCTCGAGCACCCCGGAGACCGACTCGGCCATGACCCACTCCACCTGCCAGCCATGCGCCTGGGCGAACCCCTCGACCAGGTCGTGTTCCGTCCCGGCGGGTTCCAGATGCTGGTCAAAGTACCAGGTAGTAGGCGCGTTGCGTGTCACCACGCGCAGGGTGCCGGTCTCCTCCACGGACGCCAGGCGTTCGCCCGCGGATGCGTTGGACATCATCGTCTCGGATTGCCCGTTCTCCGGGCCGCAACCGGCCAGCAGCACCAGCACGGCGGCGGGCACGAGTGCCCGACATACTCGGCCACAGCATGACGAGCGCGCACCCGGGGCATGGCGGTTTTCTTGTTCGTTCATACCGGTCTCCTTCCCGTCGAACAGTCCACGTCGAAGACGTGGCCGGCTCCATGACGGATCCATGGATGTCCAATACAGAGACTAGGGTTTTGCGGAATGGTTCTCAAAAATACCCACGCGGATGGGGTTGCGGTCTCACCGGCCAGATGTGCAGCGGTGGGCAGGCCAGACTCCCACCCTGTACAGTCGAAGCCTCCCCTCGCCGGGCCGCTCGCGGAACACTGCGGCATCGACACACTCCAACCTTCGGGTTACCTGCAAGGAGCGCGACAACATGGCCGTGGAATCCCTTCTTCTCCTCCTGCTCATCGGCGGCATCGCCGGCTGGCTCGCCGGGCTGCTGGTCCACGGGTCCGGACAGGGCATCCTGCTCAACATCGTGGTTGGTGTGATCGGCGCCTTCCTCGGTGGCTGGCTGTTCACCCAGCTCGGGGTGCAGGCCGGCGGCCTCATCGGCAGCCTGGCGGCCGCGACGCTCGGCGCCGTCCTCCTGCTGGGCCTGCTTCGCCTGATCCACAAGGCCTGAGGCCGTGCTCGAGATGCATGCCATCCTCCAGATACTGGGCATCATCCTGCTGGTCGGCGGCCTGATCGCCGCTGTCGTGGGCCTGCAGGATGCCTTCGGCATGCGGGAGCGGGCGGCTCGCCTGATCCTCGGCCGCTTCACCCGGCGCACCCTCGCGCTACTCGTCGGCGGCGGCGCGGCCGCCCTGATCGGACTCCTCCTGATGACCTGAAAACGTGACGCGGTTGGCGTCGTCCGCCCGGAATCGGTAATGTCCGCTGCCGGGGGAGACCTCAATCGCGCGCGCCCGACCGACCACCGGCGGTCTCCCTCCAGAACAAGACAAAAAAGGGGGAGCCGCATGACCTTGAAGCCTTCACGCCGTCTGGCGCTTGCCGCAACTGTCAGCACCGTCCTGTTCGCCGCACCCACCACCCTGATGGCGGCCGGGTTCTACATCCAGACGCAGGGCGCGTCCGGCCTTGGCCGAGCCCACGCGGGGGATGTCGTCGTCGCCTCGAATGCCTCCACCATCTACTTCAACCCGGCCGGTATGACCCGCCTGGAACGCAACGAGGTCCAGGCAGGGGTGCATCTGCTGATCCCCAACGCGGAAGTCGACCAGCGCAACACCCGGATCCCTGGACGCGACAGCGGCAACCCCTATGACCCGACCCCGGTCCCCAACCTCTACTGGGCGGAGCAATACTCCGACCGGGTCTGGCTGGGGTTCGGCCTCAGCGCGCCCTTCGGCCTGAAGAACGAGTACAGCGACGGCTTCTTTGCCCGCTACGACTCGCTGGAATCCGATCTGCGCGTGCTGAACCTGCAACCCAGCATCGCCTTCGACCTGACCGACCGGATCTCCATCGGCGGCGGCCTCGACCTGCAGTACGCCGATGCCACCCTGCGCAGCGCCATACCCGCCGACCTGCAGCCGCAGAATGACGGCGAATTCGAACTGGAGGGTGACAACTGGGATGTCGGCTTCAACATCGGGATGCTGTTCGACCTGACGGACGACACCCGCCTCGGCATCCATTACCGCGACGGCATAACCCACACACTGAACGGCACGGCCTCGATAACCGCGTCCGCTGGCAGCCCGACGTCCGTATTGCCGGGCCAGGCCGACCTGAAACTCCCCGATATCGCCTCAATCGGAATCCAGCATCGCTTCAATGACCGCTGGACCGGCCTGGCCCAGTACACCTGGTTCAACTGGTCGAACTTCGACGAGATCCGCATCCAGCTACCCCAGGGCAACGAGCAGGTGCTGGAACAGAACTACCGCAACAGCTATGCCCTGGCGGTCGGGGCCGAGTACGAGATGAACCCGCGCTGGACCCTGCGCGGCGGCATCCAGTTTGACCAGACCCCGACGCAGACCGACGGGCGCAGCACGCGCACCCCGGATGGCGACCGCACCTGGTTTTCCTTCGGCGCCAGCTATGCCGGCAGCGACCGCCTGACCTTCGATCTCGGCTACAGCTACATCCACATCGCCAGCGAGGACCTGGACATCACCCGGGGCTTCGATTCCAACCAGGACGGCCAAGCCGACACGTTTGTCAACATGCAGGGCACGACCAAGGGCCACGTACACATCCTGTCGGCCGCCATGCGCTACCACTTCTAGCGCCGATGCCGGGGCCGGGCACCCCCGGCCCCGGACATCACCGCTCCAGTTCGACCCCACAGGCCGCCGCCAGTGCGCGGCGGTCGGCGTCACTCAGGTCGCGCCGTCCGGCATTGGCCTCCCCCAGCATCGCGTGCATCACCGCCGCCGGGTCGTCCACATGCTCGATCCCCAGGGCATGTCCCAGCTCGTGCGCCAGGGTCAGGCGCAACTCATCGGCGTCACTCGCCTTGAACACGGTGATCGAACGCCGTGCGCCCTGCTGCTCGTACACCGCCATATCGAAGGCACCGGTCGCGCCGATCTCGCGGTTCAACTCCGCGACCCGCTGGTTGAAACCCTCTATCTCGCCCTCCAGTTCGCGGATCTCGCGGTTGAGCTCGTCGCGGCGACGCTCCAGCGTGCGGCGGCGCTGCTCCAGGTCGTCCCGCGCGCTGTCCAGCGCCCGGCGCTGGCGTTCCAGTCGCTCGCGGTTCCCCGCGCTGTGCGCCATGCGCCCGGCATTCCAGGCGGCCACCGCCTCGCCGTACTCGCGCTGACGGGCCTGAAGATCCTCCAGGCGCCGCTGGTAGCCCGCGGCATCCGCCGCCAGTGCCGAGTGACGGTGATCCAGGCGCTCCTCGCGCTCGGCGATCCCCCGCTTGAGCCGGTCCAGCTCCGCGCGCGCCCGATCGCGGCTCTCGGCACCCGCCTGGCGCTCGTCGAACACCAGCCGCACCGGCATACCCTCGCCCTCGCGCTGACGGAAAAGTGTTTCCGGCGTCTGCCCGTCCCACATGCTCACGGCCGCATCCAGGGCCGCCTGCACCGCGTCACGCTCCAACCGGAAGCGCGGGTCCACGGCCTCCAGATGCAGGGTGATGGGCACCTCGCAGCGCGGCGCGGCCTGGTGCGCATGCCCCGTGGAGCCGCCCGGCAATTGCCCCTCCTGCCACAGGAAACCGCCCAGCGCGAGCGCCCCGACACCGCCGACCAGCCACAACGGTATTGCCATTACGTTTCCTCCCTTGCACGCACCCAAGGTACCAGCCAGCGGGCGCCACTACCCGCGTTTGCCCCGCCATGACGGGCCAGGCACCATTGAACCCATTCGATACCCCGATTCAGGAGACTGCCATGCTGCGCACCCTTCTCGCCGCCCTGCCGCTCGTTGTCTTTCCGCTGTCCATCCAGGCCGAGACCCCGAACATCCAGCCCGGCCTGTGGGAAAACCAGAACACCATGATCATGGAAGGCATGAGCGGCGTACCGAACCAGACCGAAACCAGCACCGAGTGCGTCACCCAGGAGGACATCGACCGCGGCGAGAGCATCATCGAGGCCCCGGAAGGCTGTACCCTGGATAACATGGACATGTCCGCCGAGCGCATGGACTACACCATGAGCTGCCCCGGCCCGCAGGGTGGGCGCATGCAGATGGACGGCAGCATGCGCTTCATGGGCGATCGCGCCGAAGGCGAGATGACCAGCGAGATGGAGACCCCGATGGGCCCGGTCAACGTGCGCATGGAAATGCGTGGCCAGCGCATCGGCGACTGCTGAATCCGCCTGTATTCACCACGAAGCACACGAAGACACGAAGAACCCCGAAAAAAGCATTCACAGGAAGGCTGGAAGGCAGGAAGAACTGCAAGGCTGGGTAGCTGCCAGCCTTGCGCAGCATGACCCGCCATCTTCCAGCCTTCGTGCCTTCCTGTTAGCGCCTTTCGGGTTTCAAGCCCTGCGCCAGAGGAGGATCTGGTTGTTGGCCGGCAGGTCGATGACCGCCGCGGGCTCGAGGCCGGCGGCGGTGGCAAGGGCATCCAGGTCGGCGCGGTCGCGCACGCCCATGCCCGGGTCCTGTGCGCGCAGCATCTGGTCAAAACGCGCGTTGGATTCAGCGGTGTGGGCACCGTCGTGGGCGAACGGACCGTACAGCGCGAACAGCCCACCCGGCGCCAGCACCCGGGCCACGCCGGCAAACAGTGCCTCGACCGCCGGCCAGTGCATGATGTGCACGGTGTTCGCGCTGTAGACATACTCGAACGGCCCCTCCGGCCAGGCATCCCGCAGCACGTCCAGTGGCAGTGCCGGCCGCAGGTTGGGCACGGCGGCATCGCGCCGCCAGGCCTCCACCCCCGGCAGGTTCTCGGAAACATCGCTGGGATGCCAGTCCAGGTGGGGCAGTGCAGTAGCAAAATGCGCCGCGTGCTGCCCCGTCCCGGCACCAATCTCCAGCACGCGTCCATGAGCGAGAAAGCGCTCGCGGAGCACCGCGAGGATGGGGGCCCGGTTCTGTTCCGCAGCCGGGGCATAGGGCTTGTCGGAGGTCATCGCAGCAATCCGCCAGGGAAACAGAGGCGTATTCTGGACGCCTTGCAACCGCACTGCCATGATCGGGAGACACCTTCCCCAGGTTCCCGCTCATGCGCTCCCCCCGGTTGTCTCTGCCTGCCGTACTGGTCCTGCTGCTTTCCATGGCCGGCGAGGCCTTGGCGCGCGAAATGGCCACCGACCCGGATCGCCTGCTTCCGGTCGAACTGGCCACCGTCGGCTTGGACGCCAACTCCAGCGCCCCCATCGCGTTGCTGCGGCACCCAGCCTCGGGCGAGGTAGTGCCCATCGTGATCGGAACCGACCAGGCCCGCGCGATCCTGCTGGCGATGCACGAGGTCCCGCTGTCGCGTCCGCAGACCCACGACCTGATGATCGATCTGCTGGACGGGCTGGATGCACGCCTGGAACGGGTGATCATTGACGGCCTGGAGAACGGCACCTATCTCGGCTGGCTGGAGATACGTGTGGCCGGCGAGGACGAGCCCCGGATGATCGACACCCGCCCCAGCGACGGGCTCGCCTTGGCCGTGCGCAGCGGCGCCTCGATTCACGTCGCACCGGAGATCCTCGAGGCCGAGGTGCCCTTCGACTACACGCCGCCGGGGAACGACGAGGTCGTCACCGCACTGGGCATCACCGTGGTCGAGGCGCGCGACGACCTGCGCGAGGCCCTGCAGTTGCCGGACGCACCCGGCGTGCTGGTCAGCCGCGCCGTGGGGCGTGCCGCGGGCGCCGGCCTGAGCCACGGGGCCCTGATCCTGGAGGTGAACGGTCAGGCGCCTGTTACCCCGATGGACTTCCTCGAGGCCGTCTCCGTGACACCGGAGGGCGAGGAGGCCGAGATCCACTTCTGGCTGGACGGCGAGACCCGAACGATCCACCTGCCCACGGACGTCCCCGCGATCGAGGAGTCCGACGACGCCCTGACCGTCTGAGACGAAACGCCCCGGTCAGGTGCGAGGCGGGAGCCGCGGGCGCAGCCAGTCCAGCGTGGCGGTGGTCGCGGGGTCATGCTCGGCGGGCGTCGCCCCTGGCTCCAGGTCCGCCAGCACCTGCCCGGCCAGCTCCTTGCCCAGTTCCACGCCCCACTGATCAAAGGCGTTGATACCCCACAGTGTGGCCAGCACATAGATCTTGTGCTCGAACAACGCGATCAGCGTGCCCAGGGTGGCCGGGTCCAGGCGTTCCAGCAGGATCAGCGTGCTTGGCCGGTTTCCGGGGAAGCTCCGATGCGGTGCCAGGGCGTCGATCGCTGCCTGGGACTGTCCCGCCGCTGCCATCTCCGCACGCACCGCGGCCTCGTCCTTGCCCGTCGCCAGCGCCTCCGCCTGGGCGACCAGGTTGGCCATCAGCAACGGGTGCTGCGCCGGCAGGTCATGCTCCGGGCGGGCCACACCGATGAACTCGGCCGGGATGAAGCGCGTACCCTGGTGCAGCAGCTGGAAGAAGGCATGCTGGCCATCGGTACCCACCGCGCCCCAGACCACCGCGCCGGTGTCGTCCGTCACCACCTGGCCGTCCAGCCCCACGCGCTTGCCCAGGCTCTCCATCTCCGCCTGCTGCAGGTAGGGCGGCAGCAGCGACAGGCGCTCGTCATAGGGCAACACGGCGCGCGACTGTGCGCCCAGCAGGTTCTGATTCCACAGGTCCACCAGGGCCATGCGCACCGCGGCATTGGCGGCGGTCGGCGCATGCCGGACATGCTCGTCCAGGGTGTGCGCGCCGCCGAGGAAGGCGCGAAACCCTTCCATCCCCAGCAGCAGTGCCACCGGCAGCCCGATGGTCGACCACACGGAATAACGCCCGCCGACCCAGTCCCAGAAGCCGAACATGTTGTCCGGGTCGATACCGAACTCGGTCACCCGGTCGCGCGCGGTGGACACCGCCACGAAATGCCGGGCGACGGCCGAATCGTCCGGCGCGTGCCGCAGCAGCCAGGCACGGGCCGCGCGGGCATTGGTCAGGGTCTCCTGGGTCCCGAAGGTCTTGGATGCAACGATGAACAGCGTGGTCTCCGGGTCCGCCTCGCGCAAGACCGCGGACAACGCCGCGCCGTCCACATTGGAGACGAACTGGACGATCAGTGGCTCGCCTTCGGTCGTCGCCCGCGCGTGCGGCGCCAGCGCCCGGCAGACCATGCGCGGCCCCAGGTCCGAACCCCCGATGCCGATGTTCACCACCCGCCGGATCGGGCGCCCGCTGTAGCCCCGGTGCGTGCCGTCATGGATCTTCCGCACGAAGGCCTCGACCCGGTCGAGCTGCTCGTGGACCTGGGGCACGACGTCGCGGCCGTCGACCTCGCAGTGCGCCTCGCGCGGCAGGCGCAGCGCCGTATGCAGCGCCGCCCGGCCCTCGGTGGTGTTGACCTGTTCGCCGGCGAACAGCGCCCGCAGCGCCTCCGGCACCTCGCAGGCCGCGGCGCGTTCGAACAACGCATCCCAGGCCGGGCCGTCCAGGCGCTGCCGCGTCCAGTCGAGACGCAGGCCGGCGATCTCCTGCACGTCCCGCGCCACGCGGTCCGGGTCGCGCGCAAACAGATCGCGCAGCGTCTCGCCTTCCAGGCGGCGGGCCTCGACCCGCAAGGCACTGTCCATCGCCGTGTCCCCTCCTGCCGTCATTCCATGCCCTCGCTTGTCCTGTCCACAGAGTGCCGCCCCGGCCCCTGCGTTACAATCGATAGAAAGCCATCCGGCACCGCCGGTTCCGTACCCGGGGAATTTTCATGCGCATCCTGTTCGCCAGCAGCGAGGCCCACGGTCTGGTCAAGACCGGTGGGCTCGCCGATGTCAGCGCCAGCCTGCCGGCCGCCCTGCGCCGCCGACGCCAGGACGTGCGCCTGGTGCTGCCGGGCTATCCGGAGGCCTGCCGCAACCTGGTGGACGCCACCCCGCGCCCGGGCCCGGAGGACGCCCCGTGGCAGCTCCTGGAGGGCCGACTGCCCGGGACCCGGCTGCCGGTCTACCTGATCGACTGGCCGGAATACTTTCAGCGCGCCGGCAACCCTTACAGTGCCAGCAACGGCATGGACTGGCCGGACAACGCCCAGCGCTTTGCCGGCTTCGCCCGCGCGATCGTAGCCCTGGCGCGCGACGAGGCCGGCCTGGACTGGGCACCGGAGCTGGTCCACCTGAATGACTGGCAGACCGGTCTGGTCCCGCTGCTGCTGGACCCGGAACGCACCGGTATCGAGCGCCCGCGGACCGTGTTCACCATCCACAACCTGGCCTACCAGGGCCTGTTCCCGGCCAGCACGCTGCAGGATCTGAACCTGCCCGCGGACCTGTGGCATCCCGAAGCCCTGGAATTTCACGACCAGCTCTCGTTCATGAAGGCAGCGCTGGTCTTCGCCGACGCCATCACCACCGTCTCGCCCACCTACGCCCGCGAGATCCAGGAGCCGGCCTCCGGCATGGGCCTGGACGGCGTGCTGCGTGCCCGCAGCAAGGACCTGCACGGCATCCTGAACGGGGTGGACTACCGCGACTGGGACCCCGCTCGCGACCGCCATATCGCCGCGCAATACAGCCTCGACGATCTTTCCGGCAAGGCCGCCAACAAGAAGGCGTTGCAGACCCGCCTGGGGCTGGAGCCGAACCCGGACATCCCGCTGCTGGGGCACGTCGGCCGCATGGTTGAGCAAAAGGGCGTGGACCTGCTGCACGCAGCCTGCACCCCGCTGCTGGAGGCCGGACGCATCCAGCTGGCCCTGGTCGGTTCCGGCCAGAAGGACCTGGAACACGCCACCGGCGCCCTGAGCCGTGCCTACCCCGGACGGGTCGGCGTGCACATCGGCTACGACGAGCCCCTGGCGCACCAGATCGAGGCCGGCTCCGACCTGTTCCTGATGCCGTCGCGCTTCGAGCCCTGCGGGCTCAACCAGCTCTACAGCCTGCGTTACGGGACCCCGCCGGTCGTCCACGCGACCGGCGGCCTGGCCGACACCGTGGTCGACGCCACCCCGGAGAACCTGGACGCCGGCACCGCCACCGGTTTCAGTTTCACGCCGGACAGCGTGGCCGCCCTGGCCGCCACCCTCGAGCGGGCGCTCGAGCAATACACCGCCCGTGGAGACGGTCGCTGGGAACAGCTGATGCGCAACGGCATGGCCCGCGACTTCGGCTGGAACACCAGCGCCGACGCCTATCTCGCCCTGTACCGCGAACAGCTCCCGCACCGCAGCCGGCGTGCGAAGGCAGCATCTACGCTATAATCGCGTGCTTTTCGCGACTTCCCGACCCCAAACGGCAAGCCCAGGCAGCGGCAATCGTCGTCCTGCACGCACAGGCCCGATATGACTCGAAGCGATCACAACGACCGATTCCTCCCCAAGGACAAGGAACTGCGCGCCCGCGTGCGCCTGTTCGGGGAAATCCTGGGCAATGTCATTCACAAGCTGGAAGGCCAGGCCGTGTTCGACGCGGTGGAAAAGCTGCGCCGCGGCTTTGTCAGTCTGCGCAAGGAAGAGGACCCGGAATTGCGCCGCCAGCTGATGGCCGACATCACGGACTTCGACGCCTCCCTGACCGAACGCGTGATCCGCGCCTTCAGCATCTACTTCAGCCTGGTCAACATCGCCGAGGAAGACCTGTTCTACCGCTGGCGCCGCGCCCAGGTCTCCAGCGGCGAACCGCTGTGGACCGGCTCCTTCGACCAGACCCTGCGCGAACTGCATGACGAGGGCATCACCGCCGAGGAGCTGGAACGACTACTCAACGAGCTGCATTACCAGCCGGTATTCACGGCCCACCCCACCGAGGCCCGCCGCCGGACCACGATGGAGAACCAGCGCCGGGTTTTCGAGACCGCCGACCGGCTGAACCAGCCCGGCCTGGGCGAGGAGGAACGCCGCCTGATCACCGAGGAGCTGGAGACCCAGATCCAGATCCTCTGGCGCACCAACGAAGTCCGGGTGAAGAAGCCTCAGGTCCAGGACGAGATCAAGTACGGCCTGTTCTACTTCGAGGAGAGCCTGTTCGAGGCCATCCCGCAGTCCTACCGCTTCCTTGAGAAGGCCATCCGCCGCATCTACGGCGTCAACCCGGACGGCAGCCTGCCGGTGCGCATCCCCGCCTTCCTGCACTTCGGTTCCTGGATCGGCGGTGACCGCGACGGCAACCCGAACGTGACCCCCGAGGTGACCGAGCTGTCCTGCCGCCTGGCGATGGAACAGGTCCTGCGCGAATACATCAAGCGGGTCAATCACCTGCGCAACGTGCTGACCCATTCGTCGTTCATGTGCCAGCCGTCGCAGGAATTCCTCGACAGCCTGGAGTCCGATTCCAACATCGCCAACGCGGTGTTCCAGGGGGCCTCCGACCGCTTCGAGAGCGAGCCCTACCGGCGCAAGCTCTACATCATGCGCTACCGCCTGCGCGAGACCCTGGACACCGTGGTCCGGCGGGTGCATGGCGAGGCCGCGGTACTGCCGACCAACAGCGCCTATGCCGATGCCCAGGCCTTCCTGAGCGACCTGAAGCTGATCCGCAACTCCCTGATCAGCCACGGCGACCGCAACATTGCCAGTGGCGCGCTGACCGACCTGATCCGTCTGGTCGAGACCTTCGGCTTTCACCTGCACCACCTGGACGTGCGCCAGGAATCCACCGTCCATACCGACGCGGTTGCAGAGATCCTTGGCCAGATCGCCCCGGACACCGACTACGCCGCACTCGACGAGACCGGCCGCCAGCAGGCGCTGAGCGACCTGATCGCCGCCGACCAGCCCCCGCAGCCGGACCGCGATGCCCTGGGCGAGAGCACCCGCGAGACCCTGCGCGTGTTCGAGGTCATCCAGGGCATGCGCCGCGAGGTCGGCCCGGACGGCATCGGCACCTACGTGATCTCCATGACCCACGCCGCCTCGCACGTGCTGGAGGTCCTGCTGCTGGGCCGTCTGGCCGGACTGGCGGGCGACGACGATCAGGGCGAAGCCTTTTGCCACCTGCGCATCTCGCCGCTGTTCGAGACCATCGAGGACCTGCTGCATGTCGAGGACGTCCTCGAAGGCCTGCTGTCCAACCCGGTCTACGCCCGGCTGCTGGCCGCCTCCGGCAACATCCAGGACGTCATGCTCGGCTACTCCGACTCCTGCAAGGACGGCGGCATCCTCGCCTCCAGCTGGAATCTCTACGAGGCGCAGAAGAAGATCGTCGGCATCACCGACCGCTTCGGCGTGCGCTGCCAGCTGTTCCACGGGCGCGGCGGCACCGTTGGCCGCGGCGGCGGCCCGACCCACGAATCCATCCTCGCCCAGCCCCCGGCCACCGTGCAGGGCCGTATCAAGTTCACCGAGCAGGGCGAGGTGCTGTCGTACAAGTACTCCAACGTGGAGACCGCGGTGTACGAGCTGGGCATGGGCGCGACCGGCGTCATGCTCGCCTCGCGCAGCCTGATCCGGCCACCGCGCCAGGACCGCGACGATTACCGCGCCACCATGCAGGACCTCGCCCAGTGCGGCGAGGATGCCTATCGCGATCTGATCGACCGCACCGACGGGGTGCTCGACTACTTCTACGAGGTCACCCCGGTGCAGGAGATCGGCTTCCTGAACATCGGCTCGCGGCCGTCGCACCGGCGCAAGACCGACCGTTCCAAGAGCTCCATCCGCGCGATCCCCTGGGTGTTCGGCTGGGCCCAGGCCCGCCACACCCTGCCCGCGTGGTACGGCATCGGCACCGCCCTCGAACGCTGGCGCGGCGACGATCCCGAACGCCTGGCCCAGCTCCAGCGCATGTACCAGGAGTGGCCATTCTTCCGCTCGCTGCTGTCCAACTGCCAGATGGCCCTGACCAAGGCCGACATGCGCACCGCGGCGGAATACGCCCGCCTGTGCAGCGATCCGGAACTGGCCGAGCGCATCTACGCCCGCGTGCGCGATGAACACAGCCGCACCGTGACCGAGGTGCTGCGGGTCGCGCAGCTGGACGCCCTGATGGACGAGACCCCGCTGCTGGCGCGCTCCCTGCAGCGGCGCAATCCGTACCTGGACCCGCTCAACAGCATCCAGATCCACCTGCTGCGCGAATCCCGCCAGTTCGACGCCGAGGCCGACGACGACGCCGACAACCCGTGGCTCTCGCCCCTGCTGCGCTCGATCAACGCCATCGCCGCGGGCATGCGCAATACCGGCTAGAATCCCGTCATGCGCCTGCTGCTCCTGATCGTTGCCATCGTCGCCGTCTTCCTCGCGGTGCGCACCCTGGTGCGCTCCAGCAGCAACCGCAAGCAGGTCTCGGAGGATGACCGCCCCGAACGCCTGAAGGAAGGCGGCGCGGTCATCCGGTGTGCCTTCTGCGGCGTACACGTACCGGAGGCCGAGGCCTGCCGCGACGGGGATCGCCTGTACTGCTCGCGCCAGCACGCCGAGGTCGACCGCAGCCGCTCCGACGCCGATTCCCGCTCCGAAGAGGACTAGTGGGCAACCAAACCACGGGGAACACGCCGATCGACACCGACACCCGGCGGTCCGCCTGGCTGTTCGCGCTCTACCGGGTGTTTGTCGCGGCGGTCCTGCTGCTGCTCGGCCTGTTCCCGGATACCCCGCTGGGCCTGCACGTGGTGGCCCCTCAGTTCTACGCGGTCATCGCCACCGGCTACCTCGCCTTTGCCCTGGTCGCCGCAGCCTTTGCCTGGCGCTGCACCCACAACCCCGACACCACCAGCCTCAGCCGCATCGCCCTGATCGGCGGCGCCGGGGACGGCATCGGCCTGATCGCACTGCTGGTCGTCTCCGGCGGGGTGGGCACCGGGATCGGCCTTCTCCTGGTGCCCGCCCTGGTCGCCGCCGTACTGCTCTCCAGCGCGCAATTCGCCCTGAGTCTGGCGGCCATCGCCACACTGGCACTGCTGCTGGCCGAACTGTTCAGCGCGCTGGTCCTGCACGGTGAGAGCGCCATCACCCAGGCCGGCCTGCTGGGTGCCACCCTGTTCGCGGCCGGCCTGCTGGCGCGCCAGTTCGCCCGCCGCGCCGGCGAGACCCGCGCCCAGGTCGAACGCCAGGAGGTGGACCTGGCCAACCTGGCCGAACTGAACGCCCAGATCATCGCGCGCATGAGCGCTGGGGTGGTCGCGGTCGACCCGGAAGGCTACATCCGCTCCATCAACGAGGCCGCGCGGCGTCTGCTGCCGCCGCGTCCGGGACGCCACCTGTCATCGCTTTCGCCGTCGGTGGCCCGCAGCATCCGCGAGTGGCAGCGCAACGGCATGCCCAATGCCAGCCAGCACCTGCCCGGTGACCGCGACCAGCCCGCCCTGCGCATCCGGCTCGCCCCTCTGGGCGACCGCGGCGACCAGGGCACCCTGCTGATCCTGGAGGATGCCGGCGAACTCCAGCGTCAGGCACAGGCCAGCAAGCTGCAGGCCCTCGGCCGCCTGACCGCCAGCATCGCCCACGAGATCCGCAACCCGCTGGGGGCCATCAGCCACAGCGCCCAGTTGCTGGGCGAATCGCCCGACCTGAAGCCGCACGACCAGCGGCTGCTCGACATCATCAACAACCAGAGCAAGCGGGTGAACGAGCTGATCTCGAATGTCCTCAGCCTGTCACGCCGCGACACTGGCGAGCGCGAACGGCTGAACCTGCAGGAGACCCTGGACCGCTTTGCCGAGGAGTTCTGCGGCGCCCTGCAACTCCCGCCAGACACACTGCATACCCATGTCGAGCCGGCCGACTCCGAGATCCAGTTCGACCCCTCCCAGCTCAAGCAGATCCTGTGGAACCTGTGCACCAACGCGCGCATCCACGGCGGCCACGACGAACCGGACAGCCCGCCGATCATCCTGCGCGGCGGCGCCGGACAGGTCGCGCGCGTCGTCAGCCTGGACGTGATCGATGCGGGCCCGGGCATCTCCACGGAACAGGAGAAGGACCTGTTCGAGCCGTTCGTCTCCGGCCGCAGCGGGGGCACCGGGCTCGGCCTGTACATCTCGCGCATGCTGTGCGAAAACAACGGGGCTTCGCTGGAGTACGTCCGCACGCCCACCGGCGGCTGCTTCCGCATCCTGTTCGCACCACTGGACGAAGAGTCGCCAAAGGACAAAGGCGCATGAGTATCCGGCACGTGCTGGTCGTGGACGACGAGCCCGACATCTGCGAGCTGCTCGAGATCACCCTGGCCCGCATGGGTCTGGAGGCGACCACGGCCACGCGCCTGGAACCGGCGCGCGCCCTGATCACCGAGCAGCAATTCGATCTCTGCCTGACCGACATGCGCCTGCCCGATGGCGACGGCCTGGACCTGGTCCGCCACATCCAGTGCGAGCGCCCGGACCTCCCGGTGGCCGTCATTACCGCCCATGGCAGCGTGGATACGGCGGTGCAGGCGCTGAAGCTGGGGGCCTTCGACTTCGTCAGCAAGCCGGTGGACCTGAAACAGCTGCGGGAGCTGATCGACGCCGCCCTGCGCCTCGAGCCGGGCGCCCAGAACAGCGAAGAGCCCGGTGACGACACGACTCCGGCCACCCCCGACGACAGCCCCCTGCTGGGCCAGTCCGAGCCCATGCAGTGCCTGCGCGCCACCATCCACAAACTGGCGCGCAGCCAGGCCCCGGTCTTCATCTCCGGGGAATCCGGATCCGGCAAGGAGCTCGTCGCGCGCGAGATCCATCGCCTCGGCCCGCGCGCCGAGCGCCCGTTTGTCCCGGTGAACTGCGGCGCGATCCCCGGCGAACTGATGGAGAGCGAATTCTTCGGGCACCGCAAGGGCGCGTTCACCGGCGCTACCCAGGACCACACCGGCCTGTTCCAGTCCGCCGACGGCGGCACGCTGTTCCTCGACGAAGTCGCCGACCTGCCATTGCCGATGCAGGTCAAGCTGCTGCGCGCCATCCAGGAACGCGCGATCAAGCCGGTCGGTGGCACCCGCGAGATCCCGGTGGACGTGCGCATCCTCAGCGCCACGCATCATGACCTCGAGAAAGCCGTACGCGAGGGGCGCTTCCGCCAGGACCTCTATTACCGCCTGAACGTGATCGAGCTGAAGGTACCGCCGCTGCGCAACCGCCGTGGCGATATCGAGCGCCTGGCCGCCCGCATCCTGCGGCGCATCAGCGAGCAGTGGCAGACCGGCGACCTGGAGCTGGCGCCCGATGCCCTCGAGGCCCTGCAGGGCCACGACTTCCCCGGCAACGTCCGCGAGCTGGAGAACATCCTGGAGCGCGCCGCCACGCTGTGTGACGGACCGCTGATCCACGCCGACAACATCGACCTGCCGGCAAACGGCCTGGGCACTGCACCCGCCACCGAGGCGGCCCCGGAGCCCCACGCGGACAACGGCAACAACGGACGAAACGACGTCGACCGCGCGCTGGACGACCAGCTCGCCGCACAGGAGCGCCAGGCCATCGCCACCGCCCTGCAGCAGACCGGCGGCAACCGCACAGCCGCCGCGCGCCTGCTCGGCCTCAGCTTCCGCCAGTTGCGCTACCGCCTGAAAAAACTCGGGATCGAATAACCGGCTCTCGGCCCACCCAGGGCTACAACAGCTCCACCCACTCGGTCAGGGCAAACCAGATCACGTAACCGCCGTACAGGATCAGGAACACAACGCTGAGGATGGTGATCGGCCGGAAACCCTTCACGTCCACCTCGTAGGACACGTCCTCCCCGCGTGCGCGGCGGCGGCGCACATCCATCCAGCGCGATACCCGCCACCAGACAAACAGCAGGATCAGGATCACGGTCAGGAACTTCAGCATCGGGGTTCGCTTCCTCGCACGGTTCTCGGGCGGCACAGGCCAATGGCGCTGAACGCGACACTACCCGAGAACGCCACACTCCGCATTGTCTGATGGCGACCGCGCCATTGTCCCGCAACCCTGGCAGGCAGAACGCCTGTGGGAGCCTGCTTGCAGGCGAAGCCCCCGCCAAACCCGGCCCTGCTATCCACGCCGCTTCGCATGTCGCGTCGCCGGCGCATTCCAAGGGTCCTCCGGCCAGGGGTGCTTCGGGTAGCGCCCGTTCAGCTCGCGGCGCACCTCCGGGTAGCCGTTCTCCCAGAAGCTCTTCAGGTCCTGGGTGACCTGCACCGGGCGCCGCGCCGGCGACAGCAGATGCAGCACCAGCGGCACGCGCCCGGCGGCCACCGCCGGCGTCTCGGCCAGGCCGAACAGCTCCTGAAGCTTCACCGCCAGCACCGGCGGATCCTGGGTATAGTCGACCCGGTGGGCGGAACCGGAGGGCACCTCGATACGCGCCGGTGCCTCGCGTTCCAGTTGCTGCTGATGCGCCCAGTCCAGCCGCCCACGCAGGATCGCCACCAGGTCCAGCCGCCCGAGGTCGCGCAGCCGCGTGATCCCGGCCAGGTAGGGCCCCAGCCAGTCCTCGAGACCGGCGAGTAACGCGGCATCCCCCATGTCCGGGAACCCCGCCTCCGGCATCGCCCGATGCAGTAGCTGGATGCGCGCGCGCAGCTGCGTCGCGGCGTCATCCCAGGGCAACAGCGCAAGCCCCTCGCGGCGCAGCCGCTCGCACCAGCGCGGGATCGTTGCGGCGGGATCGTCCAGCGCGACCATCTGGCGCTCGACCACCAGCGTGCCGATGCGGCGGATGCGCGCATTCTCCAGCCGCGCGCCGTCCTCCACCCAGTCGCAGCGCGTCTCGCGGTGGAACAGCTCGGGGCCCTCGCGCTCCAGCGCGGCGATGTCCAGCGCCACCGCGCAGCGGATACGGGCCTCGCGCTCGGCATCGGTGCAGTCCACCGCCACCAGGTACTCGGCATGGGCCAGGCGCTCGCGCTCCGGCAGGATCGCACCACGGCCATTGCCCATCACGAAGCGCCCAGCCTGGCCGCCGCGTGGCCGCGCGATGCGCTCGGGCCAGGCCAGCGCGGCCAGCACACCCAGCGCCGTGGCTTCGTCCATGACGGATTCCGCTACGCCGGGCCTGTCGTCCAGCCGCGCGAGGGCCGACTCCAGCCGCCGCAGCCCGGCCTTCCAGGCGCGCCCGCCGGTGCGCCGGGCACGCTCCAGCCGCTCACCCAGTTCCAGCGGCGCATCCGCTCCGGCCATCCCCGGCTCTTCCACGACCACCGCCAATTCGCAGCCCAGACGCGCAATTCCCCGCTCGCGCGCCCGCAGCAGCATGTGCGCCAGGCGCGGATGCGTCGGCAGGCGCAGCAGGGCGCGGCCGTGATCGGTGATTCGCCCTTCGGCATCCACCGCCCCCAGCTCCGCGAGGATCGCCTGGGCGGCCGCCAGCCCGTGCGCGGGCGGCGGTTCCAGCCAGTCGAGTTCCGCCACCGCTTCGCCCCAGCCGGCCAGCTCCAGTGCCAGCGGCAGCAGGTCCACCTGCTGCAGGCCGGGGGTCGCATAGTCCGGGCGCTGTACCTCGTCGGGGCGCGACCACAGCCGGATCGCCACACCGGGTTCGGTGCGCCCGGCGCGGCCGGCACGCTGTTCGGCCGCAGCTTTCGACGCGGGGACCGTGACCAGCCTTGAGAGACCGGTGGCAGCATCAAAGCGTGGCTCACGGGAGAGCCCCGCGTCGATCACCACGCGCACGCCCTCGATGGTCAGCGAGGTCTCGGCGATATCGGTGGCCAGCACCACCTTGCGCTCGCCTTTCGGGGCCGGACGCACCGCGCGGTTCTGCTCCTCCGCCGACAGCCGCCCGAACAACGGCGCGACCCGCGCGAGCCCGGTCGGCGTGTCCAGCATATCTCCCAGCCGCGCGGCCACCTCTCGGATCTCGCGTTCGCCCGGCAGAAACACCAGGGTCGAACCCGGCTCCGCCTCCAGCGCCTCGCGCACTGCCTGCGCCACGGCGTCAGCCAGCGGCGCATCCTTCGCCGGCGGCGCGTAGCGCACCTCCACCGGGAACTGCCGACCGCGAGCACGCAGCACGGGCACGGGCTCCACCTCCGACCCGGCCAGCAGCCGCGCCACGGCCTCGTCATCGAGGGTGGCGGACATCACCACGATCCGCAGTTCCGGACGCAACAGGCGGCGTACCTGCAGCGCGAAGGCCAGCGCCAGTTCGGCCTCGGGGCGGCGCAGATGGAATTCGTCGAACACGACCACGCCGACATCCTCCAGCAGCGGGTCAGCCTGGATGCGGCGCAGGAACAGGCCATCGGTCACCAGCTCCACGCGGGTCTGATCGGAGACCTTCTGCTCGTCGCGCACGCGATAGCCGACCGTCTGGCCGACCGCCTCGCCGCGCTGTCCAGCCATGAACGTAGCCGCCATGCGCGCGGCCAGGCGGCGCGGCTGCAGCACGATGACCCGCCCGCCGGATACGGAGTCCGCCAGGTGCAGCGGGACCCGCGTGGTCTTGCCCGCCCCCGGCTCGGCCACCAGCACGGCCGCACCGCGCGTGGCGAGCGCGGCATCCAGCGGACTCAGCAGATCATCCAGCGCCTCGGGCGAGGCATTCGGGGTTTCGGCCATGGGCAGGTCAGTTTTCGACGACGCGGGTACCGGCCTGCACGCGGTCTCCCGGGCGGGTCACCACGCGCTCGCCCTCCGCCAGCCCCTCCAGGATCTGCATGGTGAACCCGGAACGGCGACCGACGTCGACCCGACGCGGCTCGGCACGCCCCTCCTCGACCACGAACACGGACCAGTCGCCGCGGTCACGGAACAGCGCACTGGTCGGCACCTGCAGCACCGCGTCGCCCTCCCACAGGACGAACTCGGCCTCCACGCGATAGCCAACAGCCAGGCCCGCCATGCGCGCCTCGACCGCATCGAGGTCGAGGATCACCGGCACGCGCTGTTCGTCAACACCCAATGCGGAGACCCTGGTAAAGCCAAACGGCTGCACCCGGCGCACGGTCGCCTCCAGCTTGGCATCGCGGCCCCAGTCGGTCAGACGCACCCGCATCCCCGGCACCACGCGCACCGCGTCCATGGACAGCAGGTCCACCTGCACCTCCAGGTCATCCAGATTGCCCACGACCAGCACCGGCTCGCCGGCCCCGATCGTGCCCTCGCAGCAACGGTAGCGCTCCAGCACCACGCCCTCGGCAGGCGAACGTACGGACAGGGTATCCGCCTCGGATTCCGGCATCTGGCCGCTGGCAATATCCAGCACCACGCGGGCGCTCTCGATCTCGCTGCGCGCGACCTCCACCGCGGACTCGCCCGCCCGCACCGCAGATCGTGCCCGGTCGCGCATCGTCTCCATGCGTTCCAGCTCGGTCGCCGAGACAGCGCCGCGCTCGAACAGCTCCTGGTGGCGGCGGTACTCGGACTCGGCAAACCGCGCCTCGGCCCGCAGATTGTCGAGGTTCGCCTCGGCGCTTTGCAGTCGCGAACGCGCGGCCGCCAGGTTCTCCCGCGCCTGCTCGCGCGAGCGCGCATCCAGCGCCGGCGTCGGCAGCGGCTCCAGGCGGAATAATGTGTCGCCAAGCGCGACTGCATCGCCCTCCTCCAGCGCCACCCGATGCAAATAGCCGGCAATCGGCGCCGACACGGTATAAGTCTCGCGCAGTCGGGTACGGCCCTCCTCGCGCACGGTCTCCTCGAACGGGCCGGCCTCGACCGTGGTCAGCGACACCGGCACCGGCTGCGGGCGCAGCGCCCACACCAGCGCGGCGACCCCCGCCAGCACAATGAGCCCAACCGTGATGCGCTTCTTCATCGCCATAACGCCAGTCTCGCAAATCCCGCCATCCGGCGCTCCCCTCATCGCCCGGCACGCCTGGGCTTTGAGTCTGCAAGTTGCCACCCTCGGTTATCACCTGACCGATGCTGACAAACAGTCGCTGTAAGGCTGGTCCTGGTTCGGCATCAGGTGTTTACGTGCCTACGGTCCGCATACTGCCTGGCGCTGACTCGCCAGCGCGCCGCGAGGTACTTCTTTGCTCGTGCAAAGAAGTACCCAAGAAACACGCCCGACTGCCGCGACCCCGGCCCGCTGTGCGGGCCGGGGTTTCCCTCGCTCCGAGGGTTTTCGCGGGCGGCGCTGAACTCGCTACGCCTGCGGCTTCGCTCAGACATCCAGCGCCTCTGATCCCGCGAAAACCCTCTCCACTCGGCGCGACGACAACGGGGGCAAGGTCAAGACAACGGCCGTCCCGATGGTCTTGCCAGTGGGGGATGGCTAGGTCTTCCGGCATCTGGGCACGCTCGGCCTTCGGCCATTGCGTGCCGCGCCCGCTAGCGGGCGCCGGGGGGGTCGGACGGCGTTGCCTATGGTTAGGCGCAAACGTGGGGACACGTTCGGTTTTGACCTTCGCCTCCCGTATGGAGCCCCTTGCGGAAGGGCTCTCGGGCCGGGAGAAGGCGCTGGATGTCTGAGCGAAGCGCAGCGCAGCGAGTTCAGCGCCGCCGGCCCGAGAGCCCTGGAGCAAGGTTCCCGGGCGAAATCCGGGTGCCCTTCTTTGGGTCCTTTCTTGGGCAAGCAAGAAAGGACCTCGGGGCGCGCTGGCGAGTCAGCGCACGGCAGGTTGCGGACCGAAACCACCGTAAACACCAGAGGACGAACCATGCCTAGCCAATCATTGGCAGGCGACAGACCGAAAGCACGCAAACACCGGATGCCGAACCAGGCCCAGCCACCACCAGGCAGGCGGCTAGCGAAGCCCCCCAAAGGCTGAGGACTACTCCGCCGCCTTCAGGGCCTGTACGCGGTCGAGGCTCTGCAGGCGGCGCCAGGCGAGGAAGGCGGTCAGGCTGGCCGCCACCAGGATGCCCAGCGCGGCGAAGCCGTAGGCCTGCGGCGTGATCACGAACGGCACGCGCAGCAAGTCCATCGCGAAGGCCTGGTTCAGCAGCCAGGCGAAACCCGTACCGGTGAGCCAGGCGACCGGGATCGCCGCCAGCGTCAGCACGGCGATCTCGCCCAACAGGATCCAGCTCACCTGGCCGCGCGAGTAGCCGAGCACCTCCAGCGTCGCCAGGTCACGGGCGCGTTCGGCATAGGTGATGCGAGCGTTGTTGTAGGTCACGGCGAAGGCGATGGACACCGCCAGCGCCACGAACACCAGGGCGAACACGATGATCGTCTCGCCGATGTATTCGCGGATGTTGCGCTCGGCTTCCGCGATCAGACCGACGCTGGCGACGCGCGGCCGATCGGACAGACTGCGGAACAGGGCCTCCTCCTGTGCACGGTCGGTCAGCAGCCACGCACCGGAGACGGCCGGCCCCTCGCCGATCAGGCGATTCAGCGCCGGGCGGTACATGTAGGCGCCGACGCCGATCGGCTCCTCCACCACCCCGGCCAGCGGGACCGAGACCGTGCGCCGGCGCCCCTCCAGGATCTCGACCTCCACCGGGTCGCCGACGCGCAGCCCCAGCTGCTCCGCCAGGTAGTCGGTCAGCAGGATGCCTTCATCCGGCAGGCGGCCGCGACCGCCCGCCATCGGCAACTGACGCAGGCGCGGCTCGGCATCCAGTCCCAGCAGGCGTACGCGCTCCTCGCGGTTCACCCCGACCAGCCGCACCGGCACCGCGCGGAAGGTCTCCACCGCCAGCACGCCCGGCTCGTGGCGCAGCTCCCCGGCCACACGCGCCGGCACCGGATCGGTGAACTGCAGATCGATATCCATCTGCAACACCTGGCCGTACTGGGTGTCCAGCATCTGATCCACGGCATTCAGCTGGTAGGCACCCATCAGCAGCAGTCCGCCGGACAGGCCGATCCCGATCACCGACAGCACGGACTTGAGCCGGTGGCGCGCGAGGTTGCGCAGGATGATCCGGGTGGGCTGGTCGATCGCGCGCCAGGCCGCCGTGCGCTCCATCCAGCCGCGGTGAAAGCGCTCCGGAGCCGGCGGGCGCATGACCTCGGCCGGGGCCATGCGCACCGCCTGCCAGACGGCACGGAAGGTGCCGAGCATCGCCGCGCCCATCGCCACTACCGCCGCCAGCACCATCACCCACGGCTGCAGGCGAAAGCTCATCTCCGGGAAGCGGAAGTACTCGGCATAGATACCGGCCAGGCCCTGCGCAGCCCAGGCCCCGAACGCCAGCCCCAGCGCACAGCCCATCAGCACGATGCCACCGGTCAGCAGGGCGTAGTGTCCGGCGATCGCGCCATTGCCATACCCGAAGGCCTTGAGCACCGCGATCGGCTCACGTTGCGAGCGGATGATACGCCCGACTACGACGTTCAGCAGGAAGGCCGCGACCGCCAGGAAGATGGTCGGCAGGATCGCCGCCTGGGCGCGCAGCTGGGTCAGCTCCTCGGACAGGAAGCGGTGCGAGAACTGGTCCTCGCGCCCGTAGGCACCCAGGCCGCCGTAGCGGGCCAGCGCGCGGTCCATGGCCTCGATCACGGGCTCCGGGTCGGCGCCCGCTTGCAGACTCACGGTGACGGAGTTGAACGCCCCCTCCATGCCATAGGCGGCCGCCAGCGCGCGACGGTTCATCCACAGGATGCCGTAGCGCTCGTAGTCCGGCAGCAGGTCGGTGGGGCTGATCTGGTAGACGAACTCGGGCGACAGCGCGATACCGCTGATCTGCAGGTCGGTCAGGCGCCCGTCGATGATCGCGCGCAGGGCATCGCCGGCGCCCAGCCCATGCGCCTCGGCGAAGGCCTCGCTGACCACCACCTCGCGCTCGCGCCCGGGCTCGGGCAGCCGGCCCTCGCGCAGGTAGAGCCGGTTCAGCAGCGGCTCGCCCCCGTCCGGTATGGACAGCACGGTTCCGCGAATCGGGTCGTCAAAACCGGCGACCTCCAGGCGGACCGGGGCCTGCACGCGGGTCTCGATCTGGTTGATGCCCGGCGCGTCGCGGAAGCGTTCCACCGCGCTCTCCGGCGCGCGCGTGATCTCCGCGAACACGTCGGCGAAGTGGTATTCAGAGTAGAAGCGCTCCTTGGTGATGGTCAGGGCGTCAAAACTGGTAACCGCAATCACCAGCGTCATCACCCCGCTGGCGATCACCAGCGCGATGGCCGCCGCCTGGCCCTTCAGGTGGCCGAGATCGCGCAGGATCTTGCGGTTGAGGGCACGCACAGGGCAGGAGCGCCGTCGCTACCAGTGCAGCGCGGACGGCGGCTGGCGCGTGGCGTTCTCGTGGATCTCGCTCACGCGCCCGTCGCTCAGGTGGATCACGCGATCGGCCATCTCCCCGATCACCGCGTTGTGGGTGATGATCGCCACCGTCGTGTCCAGGCGCTCGTTGATATGCTGCAGCACCTCCAGCACGCGGATGCCGGTCTTCGAATCCAGCGCGCCGGTCGGCTCGTCGCACAACAGCACCGCCGGCTGCTTGGCGATCGCTCGGGCAATGGCCACGCGCTGCTGCTCGCCGCCGGAGAGCTGGGAGGGGAAGTGGTCCATGCGGTCCTCCAGCCCGACCAGCGCCAGCGCCTCCTCGGGCGACATCGGATCACGCGAGATCTCGGTGACGATGGCCACGTTCTCGCGCGCGGTCAGGCTGGCGATCAGGTTGTAGAACTGAAACACGAAGCCAACATGGTCACGGCGAAAGGCCGTCAGCGTGCGCTCGGAGGCCTGCGCCAGGTCCTGGTCGCGGTAGCGCACCTCGCCCTCGGACGCGGTATCCAGCCCGCCCATGATGTTCAGCAGCGTCGACTTGCCCGAGCCCGAGGCCCCCAGCATCACCACCAGCTCACCGGCGTAGAGCTCCAGGTCCACCCCGCGCAGGGCGTGGATGGTCACCTCGCCCATGCGGTAGACCTTGGTCACCCCCGAGGCGCGAAAGATCACCTCGCGCCCGGCCGCCCCGGCATCCGGGGCCTGCGCCGCGGCCGGGCTCATCCCGTCCGGGGAACGAGCGAGCCCGCCAGCAGGGCCGGTCGCTCGCCGACGGGCGCCGCCCCGGTATCCGGCGCACCGGGCAGTATGCCGCCACCCCCGTCCAGGCTCATGGACCACAGGCTCAGCAGCAGCAACAGGATGATCAGGATCGGGATCAGTACGCGCGGATTCATCGGCCTCGCCCTCGCTCGCGGGAATAGCTCCATGCTGCCACAAAGCCCCCCGCACCACGTCGCCAAAAGCAGCGCCGCCGCTCCAGCCGGGCAAACATCGGGGTTACGTCCGGAGATCGCCACGTCGCCTCCGGCGCCTCGCGATGACGTTGTGTCCTGTCCCGTCACCGCGAGGCTCCGCAGGGACCGTGGCACAAAAGCGCGCAGCGCGTTGAACGGCTGCAGGCCGGCCCGAAGGGAGAGCGAAGCGAGTAACCTCCCGAAGCTGACACCGAAGACGGATCGGGTGGTTTCGGAAAGGGCTTGTTTCAGCGCTACGCGCCTCGCAATGACGGGGGCAAAAGCAACGTCATTGCGAGGCGCCGAAGGCGACGTGGCAATCGCTGAAATCGGGCACAAAGCCAGCGCGACGCCTGCTTCCGTCGTCCCCCGATTTGTTGTTTTGCGCCCAAATACTTACCCTATGCGCATCGTACGACCCGTGATCGGCGCGCCATCAGGGCTTCCAGCGCGCGCCCCGGGCCGTCCTGTGCCGTCCACAGAGGGCGGCACGACAACGTTTTCAGCCAACGCTAAGGAGCAACAATGTCCGCACTGATCTGTGGGTCCATGGCCTACGACACCATCATGGTGTTCCCCGACCGCTTCAAGAACCACATCCTCCCGGACAAGGTGCACATGCTGAATGTGTCCTTCCTGGTCCCGGACATGCGCCGCGAGTTCGGCGGCTGCGCCGGCAACATCGCCTACAACATGAAGCTGCTGGGCGCGGACCCGACCGTGATGGCGACCGTGGGCGGCGACTTCGCCCCCTACGCCGACTGGATGGACAAGCACGGCATCTCGCGCAAGTTCGTCAAGGAGCTGAAGGACACCTACACCGGTCAGGCCTTCATCACCACCGACCAGGACGACAACCAGATCACCGCCTTCCACCCGGGCGCGATGGGCTTCTCGCACCAGCAGCAGGTCACCGACGCCGACGGCATCAAGGTCGGTATCGTCTCCCCGGACGGCCGTGACGGCATGATCGAGCACGCCCAGCAGTTCGCGGATGCCGGCATCCCGTTCATGTTCGACCCGGGCCAGGGCCTGCCGATGTTCGACGGCGACGACCTGAAGCGCTTCATGGAGAACGCCACCTACGCCGCCTTCAACGACTACGAGGCGCAGCTGACCGCCGATCGCACCGGCATGAGCATGGAGCAGCTGGCGGAGATGGTGGACGCGATGATCGTCACCCGTGGCGGCGACGGCTCCGACATCTACACCGGCGGCAAGAAGATCACCATCCCGTCGGTCGAGCCGGCCGCGATCAAGGACCCGACCGGCTGCGGCGACTCCTACCGCGCCGGCATCCTGTTCGGCCTGGAAAAGGGCTACGACTGGGAAACCACCGGCCGCATCGCCTCGCTGATCGGCTCGATCAAGATCGCCCACTCCGGCACCCAGAACCACCACTTCACCGCCGACGAGTTCGCCGACCAGTTCGAAAAGGCCTTCGGCTACCGCTACTAAGCGACCTCACGCCGCCCCGGGCACCCGCCCGGGAACGCATAAAGCCCGGTCCGAGTTCGCTCGGCCCGGGCTTTTTTGTGGACGACTTCAGCTCCCCAGCCCCCGTGGGAGCGTGCTTGCACGCGAATGCCCCTGCCCGCGTCCGGCTCTGGCAGGGGCTTCGCCGGCAAGCCGGCTCCCACAAGACACTCCTACAGGGCTATTCGCCGTAGTGCGTACGCGCCCGAATCACGATCACCAGCAACTGCTCGTCCCGAATTGTGTACAGCAGACGGTCCTTGTAGCTGATCCTCAGGGAGTAGTACCCGCGCAGATCACCCACCAGCGCCTTGCCACAGTACGGGTCGACCGCCACCCGGTTGCGCAGGATCTGCTTCACCTTGTCGCGCAGCTTCGGCGTCAGACGCCGCAAGTCCTTCTCGGCTTGACGGGTAAACCGAATGGTCCAGGTCACTGCTTCTCCCCGAACACCTCCTCGAATCCCAGCGTATCGTCCTCATCGGCCTCGCGGCGCCCCTGCTCGAATGCCTGGCGGAAGCCGGGCTCGGAGAGCAGCTCCAGGGTCTCGATCAGGCTGGCGTACTCGTCTTCCGACATCAGCACCGCATCGCCGTTGCGATGCCGGATATGGTAGATCGCGTGCTGTTCGTTCACGCCCTTGATCAGATCGAACAGACCCTTGCGGGCCTCGGTAGCCGTCAGCGTCGTCATCGCCAGTCACCCGAAACGTACATAAAGTGGTACATATCGTGCGCCCACCGCACAACCCGGTCAAGACCGAACGGCCCGAAGCAGGATAGGGGCCCTGTAGGAGCGTGCTTGCACGCGAAACCCCCGCCCGCACGGACCGCTGCCCCCGTCATCCCGGCCGTAGCGCAGCGAAGAGCCGGGATCTCCAACGCCAGGCCCATCCCCAACGCCGGAGATCCCGGATAACCGCTTCGCGGTTTCCGGGATAACACCATCTTCCAGACCGCCGCAAGCCTTGTGGCCCCCGCCGGTGGGGGCATCACCGTAGGAGCGTGCTTGCACGCGAATGCCCCTGCCAGCGTCGGACGCTGGCAGGGACTTCGCCGCCAAGGCGGCTCCTACAAGGAATGCCCCATGCCCCCCAAGACTCAGTCGCGCTGGTAGGTACCCACCAGGCGGTTCATGCCGATCACGTGGGGCTCGGCGCGCTCCAGGAACTGCCACAGGGTGAGACCGGCCGGGAGCTGCAGATCGCGATCCAGCGCCAGCAGCCAGAAGAAGTAGTGGTGCTTGCCGTGACCCTCGGGGGGCATCGGCCCGCCGTAACCGGTGCGGCCAAAGTCCGTCTGGCCCGTCACGCCCAGATCGGTCGCCTCGGGCAGGCCGTCCAGATGCGGCGGCAGGTTATACAGCACCCAGTGCACGAAGCCGTAGGTCCCCGGCTGAACCAGCGGCGCATCCGGATCGTGGCAGATCACCGCCAGCGACTGGGTGCCCTGCGGCACACCGTGCCACTGCAGCGCCGGCGAGGTGTCCTCGCCCTCCCCGCTATGGCGTTTGGGGATCGGCTGGCCGGGGCCGAACGCGGAACTCGACAGCTGCATGTCGGACAGTGCAAAACCCATGACTGGCTCCTTTCGAGTGACCTGCTCGCACGGTAACGCCGACAGCCGTACCCCTCCAAGCCATCACGCGACGATCTACGCTTGCAGACCAGCGGCGGCATGCGGATCATCCCGACATGCGCAAACTTCTGCAGAAATGGCTGGCCCCACGCGACCCGCTGGAATCCGCCGCCCAGGCGGTCGACCATGGTCGCACCGGCATCGAAACCGTGCTGGGGCTTCCGCACCGTCTCTCGGTCCCGCTATTGCGGCGCCACTTCGGCGACGACGCTGAGCCCTCCGACGGGGCCTTCCGCGAGACCGGCCGTGACGGCTACTGGAGGCTGCCGCCGCCCGCCCCCGAGTTCGAAGTGCACCTGTACGGCGACCCGGAAGGCCGGCTGACCCTGGGCACCATCCGTGGACACGGCCCGTATGCCGGCCTGGTGGTCTTCAGCGAGTGGTCGCCGGATCACCCCGCCGCCGTCTGGCAGCTGCGGGTGGAAGAACCCGCTGGCGAGTCCGCCCAGGCCCTGCACGATCACCTCCTGGACCCGAACCGCGCCCCCGAATAGCACCCATCACCGCATACCCACACCCCACGGTAGGCGCCTGCTTGCAGGCGAATGCCCCTGCCCGCATCCGACTCTGGCGGGAGCCTCGCCCGCAAGCAGGCGCCTACCGTGAGACCCATTCGCTGGAACCAGGCCTCCAGGCTGGAAAAAACCGGTCACACCCCCAACATATCCTTAAAGCAAACCGGATCCGGCAGCGCGGCGAATCGATCGGCGCGCAGCGGAGAACCGCAGCGCACACGCGTCGCGGATCCCAATACTCCACAGAGGCAATCCGACCACCATGACGCGAAAACCCCAGTCCATCTCCCTGGTTCTCGGCAGCGGCGGCGCCCGAGGCCTGGCGCAGATCGGCGTGATCCGCTGGCTGGAGGAACACTCGGACTACCGCATCCGCTCCATCGCCGGGGCCTCCATGGGGGCGGCGGTCGGTGGCATCTACGCCGCCGGGCGGCTGGATGCCTACGAGTCGTGGGTGAAGACGCTGCGGCGCCAGGACGTCTGGCGGCTGCTGGACTTCTCCTTCCGCGGCGCCGGGCTGATCCGTGGCGACCGCCTGATCGAGAAACTGCGCGACATGCTCGGCGACACCGATATCGAGCAGCTCCCCATCTCGTTCACCGCCGTGGCCACGGACATCGAGCGCGAACGCGAGGTCTGGCTGAACTCCGGCTCCCTGTTCGATGCGATCCGCGCCTCCATCGCCATCCCCACGGTATTCACCCCGGTGCGCCACAAGGGACGGCTACTGGTGGATGGCGGCCTGCTGAACCCGGTCCCCATCGCCCCGACCCTGAATGACGACACCGACATCACCCTGGCGGTCAGCCTGAACGGGCGCGTCGGCGAGGAACTGATCCGCCCCGAGCGCACCCGCGGTGCCGGTCAGGGTCCGGAAAAGCCCGACAGCGGAGGTCTGCTGAATCATCGCCTGACGGACGCCCGCCCCGAGCGCACCCGCGGTGCCGGTCAGGGTCCGGAAAAGCCCGACAGCGGAGGTCTGCTGAATCATCGCCTGACGGACGCCCTCCCCGACCGCGTCGGCAGCTGGCTGCAGGACTGGCAGGGCAAGCTGGGCCTGGGCGAGACCGACCCCGAGCTGTCGCGCGAGCAGGAGGCCCGCGCTCTGGGGCTGATCGACATCGTCTCGCACTCCATCGAGGCCATGCAGGGCTCGATCGCGCGCTTTCGCATCGCCGCCTACAACCCGGAGCACCTGATCGAGGTCCCGGTCAACGCCTGCGGCGTGTTCGACTTCCACCGCGCCGCCGAGATGATCGACCTCGGCTACCAGCTCGCCGAGCGCAAGCTGGGCCAGCGCCACCCGCCCCTGTAGGAGCCGGCTCGCCGGCGCATGCCCCTGCCCGCATTCGACTCTGGCAGGGGCATTCGCCTGCAAGCAGGCTCCTACAGGGCGGGGTTCAAGGAGGGGGGGGTGGATCAGTGCTTGAAGTGCACGAACAGCCGCCCGTGGTTCTTCGAGTCCTTCTCCACGCGGTGATAGCGCGCCTTCACCTCGGGCTGCTGCAGAAAGCGCAGCACGCGCTTTTTTAGCTGCCCGCTGCCCTTGCCGTGGATGATCTCCACCGTCTTGATGCGCTTGTCGCAGGCCGTCTCGATCGCGCCGTTCAGCTCGGCGTCGATGCGGCGGCCATTGCGAAAGCACTCGTGCAGGTCGACCGACAGCCGCGACATCGCGAGAAGGCCGGACTCAGTTCACCGTCACCACGATGCAGCGCGCCAGCTGCTGCACCTTGTGCGACACACTGCCGGAGAGCAGGCCCTGCAGGCCGCCCAGCCCGCGCGAGCCCATCACCACCATATCCACGTCGTGATACTCGGCCTGCTGCAGGATGACCTTGGCCGGCGAGCCATCCTCGATGTGGTGCTCGATATCGGTCACGCCCAGCTCGGTGAAGTATTCATGCGCCTGCTCGACCAGCTTCTTCGATATATCCCGCAGCACCTTGGGCGGCACCGCGGAGCCGACGGCCGCGCCGCCCATCGCCAGCGGCGGATCGTCCGGGTCGGGCAGGTCGGAGAGCTTGCGGATGTGCGGCGGCACCTCGCCCTGCAGCAGCACGCTGACCAGCACCACACGGGCGTGATACTTGGCCGCCAGATCCGCCGCCACCTCCACCGCACGCGAGGCGTTGGCGGAGCCGTCCACCGGCACCAACATGGTCTTCAGTTCCATACCGCGCTCCTTGTTCCTCACCCGTGGGACCTGCCCGGAACCGGGCCGTTCAGTCGCCGCCCAGACTGCCAGACTTGTACCCCGCGCGCACGAACAATCCGGCCCCTATACTGGGCACAGCCAACTGGTTCGGGAGCCGCGATGACACGCCTGTTCGAGAAGACCTACCTCAAGCCCGGCGCCGCCCCCGGTCACGGCGCCCACGCCAGCGAACACCCGCACACCGGCGATGCCTCCCTCTCCGCCTGGCACTACCACCGCGAACAGCTCGTGGAGCTCGACCCGAAGCGGGCCCTGCGCGAGGGCGTGCAAGCCCTCGATGGCGGGTTCCTCTGGCTGCACCTCCAGGGCGCCCCCAGCCCGCGCCAGCTGCACGATCTGGGTGAGGCCTTCGACCTCCATCCGCTGGCGCTGGAAGACGTGCGCCACCAGGGCCAGCGCCCCAAGGTGGATTTCTTCGACGAACAGCTGGTCGCCATCCTGCGTCAGCCGCGCCATCAAAACGGCAGCATCGAACTCGACCAGGTGAACGTGTTCGTGGTGAGCACCCGCCTGGTCATCAGCGTCCACAGTGGTGCGAATGATCCCTTCGGCCCCGTTCGCGAGCGCATGCGCAGCGCCAATCGCAACTTCAACCGCCTGGGCACCCCCTACCTCGCCTACGCCCTGATGGACACCGTGATCGACCAAGCCTTCCCGGTCCTCGAACACATCAGCGAACGCCTGGAAACGCTGGAGGAAACGGTCCTCGAACAGCCCGACCGTCACACCCTTAACGAGATCCACATCCTGCGCCGCGAACTCCTCGTGATGCGCCGCCAGCTCTGGCCCACGCGCGACGTCATCGCCCGCCTGATGCGCGACGACATGGAGCCCTTCACCCCGGAGCTGTTCCCGTACCTGCGCGACGCCCACGACCACACCATCCAGATTATGGACCTGCTGGAGTCCTACCGCGAAATGGCGGCTACCCTGATCGAGGCCTACATGTCCGCCATCAACCAGCGCTCCAACGACGTGATGCGCGTGCTCACCATCATCGCCACCATCTTCATCCCGCTCACCTTCCTGGTCGGCATCTACGGCATGAACTTCGAACACCCCGACAGCCCCTGGTCCATGCCCGAGCTCTACACCTACTACGGCTACCCCATCCTGCTCGGCCTCATGCTGGCCGTCGTCGTCGGCATGCTCTACCTCTTCCGCCGCCGCGGCTGGCTATAGCCCCCCTTCCCGTCATCGCGAGGCCGCAAAGCGGCCGTGGCGATCTCCAGACTGAAGCCCCAGCGCACGAACTGCCAAAAGCGATTCACAGGAAGACACGAAGCTCGGAAGGAACAGGACAGGATCTTGACTCGTTCTGCAGGAAACCTCGCAGGAGCCTGCTTGCCGGCGAAGCCTCCGCCCGCCCCCGCCCCTGCCAAGAATGGCCGCGCCCCAAGCGACTACCTCTACGTTCATCCCGAGCACCACGCACCTGCGATTACGTCCAGCCGCAGACTCCGTTACGATTCCGGCAACGCAGCGGCAGCGACCGAACGGAGGACCCTATGGACGCCAAATCGAGTGGCACACAGGCACTGGACGAACTGACCGCCCGGGTAGAGGCCTTCGTCGAGGAACGCGACTGGGCCCAGTTCCATTCGCCCAAGAACCTGGCGATGGCGCTGGCCGGCGAGGTCGGCGAACTGATCGAACACTTCCAGTGGCTCACCCAGGAACAGTCACGCAATCTGCCCCGCGAGACGCATGAGGCGGTTCGCCTGGAGATTGCCGACGTGCAGACCTACCTCCTGCTCCTGGCACGCAAGCTCGATATTGACCTGGTTCAAGCCGCCAGCGACAAACTCGAGATGAACGCCCGGAAGTATCCCGTGGAAAAGGCTCGCGGCAACGCCCGCAAATACTCTGACCTGTAACCCGCACCACCCGACCATGATCTGCGAGACCAACTTGTGCGAAAGCTGCTGGCGGACCAAATGCTGTAGGAGCGTGCTTGCACGCGAAGCCCCTGCCCGCGTCTGACGTTGGAAGGGGCTTCGCGTGCAAGCACGCTCCTACAGGTGGCCCCCGATTACGGAGGTCAAAAAGTCAAAAAGGGGGCGGAGCACAGCAACCGCTTGGATTAACGAGGCTCTCCAATCCTGATGGACTTTTTGAAGGTCTTGAACAGCTCATTTGGGCCTTGGAATGTCGGCCGGAACAACGGGGTCAGAGCGCACTGTTCATGGTGAAGTTTGAACCCATGGTTGCCGGACCCTGGCTCGGCGAGCTTCGGGTTTCGCCGGCTGACTGTTGGCGTCCTGTAAAAAAGAAAGCCGGGCAGGATGCCCGGCTTTGCAGAGTTTGAGGATCACCAGTCAGGGGTCCCCTCGTCTTCGTCTTCATCTTCGTCGTCTTCGTTGTCATCATCCATGGTGCCGGCGCCGGCTTCGGCACCGCCGCCTCCCATAGTGCCCCCGCCACCGGCACCGCCTTGCGAGGTACCGGCGCCGGCCCCGGCACCAGCTTCCGGCGCGCCGGCGCCGCCTTCAGCGCCAGCACCTGCTTCCGGAGCTGCGGGATCTGCGCCTGCGTCATCGCCCATTTGAGCTTGCGCGGCGCCGAGGCCACCCAGGCCGAACATGAAACTCAGGGCCATCGCGATCGCAGTTTTTTGGAAAGTCGACATCATGGTTATCTCCTTCAGTATTGAATCAAGTAACACAGTCAATCAAGCCGCTTTGAATATGCTTTCAATTGACTGTGCTCGAGATACAGCAAAGGGAATGCCAAGTTGGCATCAACCAATGAAGGTCTACTTTTCAAGACAAGTTGTGATCGGCTTCCGCCGGATAACATGGCAAGGGTGCAATCCATGATGGCGCAAAACGACACATGGGTTACATCGACCCGGTCAAGACGCCACATGGCCAACACGGGGTCTTTAATCCGGGGAGGATCGGGGTCAGACGCTGCCTTTTGCCCCTGGCTAAGCCCACCGAACAAGAAAATCGAGGTACTGCGAAACAATCCACCATGCTGCTTACGTTCCTGACCATGTTCGCCGCACTGGGGCTGGACTTCGCCCCGACAAGGCGACAAAGAGAACACGGGAAAGAGGACACCGACCTTTTCGATCCGATCCGGCAACGCCAGTGCGCCGGGCAAGGTCTCGGGCCAGTCCAACCGATTGCCGCGGCCTCTGCGAGGCTTCGCAATGACGGTGCCCTGCGCAGGTCGGGGCGCGATGAAGGGCGCCGGTTGGGGTGCGCTACACTTGGCGCGGACTCCTTCCAACGACGCAATCCATCATGCTGTTCACGTTGCTGATCATGTTCGCGGTGCTGGGCCTGGGTTTCGCGCTGATGCTCTGGCATGCCCGGCTGGTGTTTTCGGTGGAGCTGCGCGATGGCGCGGCTTGCGTGCGGCGCGGCAAGCCGCCGTCCGGGTTCGTACGCGGCTGCGAGGACGTGGCGCGACAGTACAGACTGACGCGGGGCCGCATCGATGCGGTGCGCACCGATGGGGGTGTGCAGCTGCGCTTCTCGCGCCATCTGCCGACGAAGACGCACCAGGCCTTTCGCAACGCCTGGACACCACCGCCGAGTGGCGGGGGTGGCGGCGGAATGCGCGCGACGGGCTAACGCCGAGAGCGGTTCAATATGAAACTCAGGCAGTATCAGATCGATGCCTTCGCCGAGCGAACGTTCGAGGGCAATCCCGCAGCCGTCGTGCCGCTGGAACGCTGGCTGGGCGATGACCTGCTGCAGGCGATCGCGGAAGAAAACAACCTGTCGGAGACGGCTTTCTTCGTACCCGGCCGCGACGGATTCGACCTGCGATGGTTTACCCCCGACCGGGAAGTGGACCTGTGCGGACACGCCACATTGGCGGCGGCCCACGTCATCCTCGAGCATCTTGGATTCAGCGAGCCCGTCATTCAGTTTGAAACACGCAGCGGTTCGTTATTCGTGCGCAAGCAGGGCAAGCGCCTGCAGCTGGATTTCCCGGCGTACGCACCGGCACCCTGCGCAATTCCCGAAGCCCTGGAGCAAGGCCTGGGGGTGCGCCCCGTCGAGCTGCTCGCGGATGAAGACTACCTGGCGGTGTTCGACAGCGAGGCCACCGTCCGTGCGATGGCGCCCGACCACGCCCGGCTCGCCGAGCTCAACGTGCGAGGGGTTATCGTGACCGCACCCGGCACGGAGGTGGACTTTGTCAGTCGCTTCTTCGCCCCCGGGATCGGCATTCCCGAAGACCCCGTCACCGGCGCCGCCCACTGCAGGCTGGCGCCCTACTGGGCCAAGAGACTGAACAGGAACCGCCTGTCGGCCCGGCAGGTGTCCAAGCGGGGCGGCAGCCTCGAATGCGAGGTAACGGCCGACCGTGTACTGCTGTCCGGGAGTGCGGTCACCTTCATGGAAGGCGAAATCGTCTTTCAGGACCGACGCGGCACCGACTGATCCGCCCGGCTGTCTCCCGCACACAAAAAAACGCCCGGGAGAGCCCCGGGCGTCTTCGTCTGCGGGCCGGGCAAAGCGCCCGGCTCGGGCCGTGCTTACTGCTGGTATTGCTCCAGGTCGAAGCGGTCGGCGTTCATCACCTTGGTCCAGGCCCTGATGAAGTCCTGCACGAACTTCTCCTCGTTGTCGTCCTGGGCGTACACCTCGGCGTAGCTGCGCAGGATGGAGTTGGAGCCGAACACCAGGTCGATACGGCTCGCGGTCCACTTCACCTGGTCGCTCTGGCGGTCACGCACCTCGTACACGCCGTTGTCCGCGGGCGTCCAGGTGTTGGCCATGTCGGTCAGGTTGACGAAGAAGTCGTTGGTCAACTGGCCTTCACGGTCGGTGAAGACACCGTGCTTGCTGCCACCATGGTTGGTGCCCAGCACGCGCATGCCGCCGATCAGCACGGTCATCTCCGGCGCGGTCAGGCCCATCAGCTGGGCGCGGTCGAGCAGCATCTCTTCCGGCTTGACCACATAGTCCTTCTTCAGCCAGTTGCGGAAGCCATCGGCCAGCGGCTCCAGCGGTTCGAAGGAGTCGGCGTCGGTCATCTCGGCGCTGGCGTCACCCCGGCCCGGAATGAACGGCACCAGAACATCGTGACCGGCCGCCCGGGCCGCCTGCTCGATGCCCACGCTGCCGCCCAGCACGATCAGGTCGGCCACGCTGGCGCCGGTCTCGGCGGAGAGCTGCTCGTAGACCTTGAGCACGCGGGCCAGGCGCTCGGGCTCGTTGCCTTTCCAGTCCTTCTGCGGCGCCAGACGGATGCGGGCACCGTTGGCACCGCCGCGCATGTCGGAGCCACGGAAGGTACGGGCGCTGTCCCAGGCGGTCGCGACCATCTCGGCGATACTCAGGCCACTCTCGGCAATCTTCTGTTTGGCGGCCTCTACGGAATAGTCCGTATTGCCGGCCGGCACCGGGTCCTGCCAGATCAGGTCTTCCTGCGGCGCGTCCGGCCCGATGTAACGGGTCTTCGGGCCCATATCGCGGTGGATCAGCTTGAACCACGCACGGGCGAAACAGTCCTTGAAATACTCGGGGTCCTTGCGGAACGCGTCCATGTACTTGCGGTAGACGGGATCCATCTTCATCGCCATATCCGCGTCGGTCATGATCGGGTTATGGCGGATGGAGGGGTCCGTGGCGTCGACCGGCTTGTCCTCCTCCTTCATGTCCACCGGTTCCCACTGCCAGGCCCCGGCGGGACTCTTCTTGAGCTCCCACTCGTGGTCGAGCAGGGCCTCGAAGTAACCCATGTCGAACTGGGTCGGGTTCCTGGTCCAGGCGCCTTCGATGCCGGAAGTGATGGCGTTGGTGGCCTTGCCCTGCATGTTGGGGTTGTTCCAGCCGAAGCCCTGCTCCTCGACGTCGGCGCCTTCGGGTTCCGGCCCCAGCGCGCCGGCATCGCCGTTGCCGTGGCACTTGCCCACGGTGTGACCGCCGGCGGTCAGCGCCGCGGTCTCCTCGTCGTTCATCGCCATGCGGGCGAAGGTCTCGCGCACCTGTTCGCCGGTCTTGAGCGGATCGGGCTTGCCGTTGACCCCTTCCGGGTTCACGTAGATCAGGCCCATCTGGACGGCTGCCAGGGGGTTCTCCATGGTGTCGGGGTTTTCGACGTCGCCGTAGCGCTCGTCGGAAGGCGCCAGCCACTCCTTCTCCGCGCCCCAGTAGGTGTCCTTCTCGGGATGCCAGATATCCTCGCGGCCGAAGGAAAAGCCGAAGGTCTTCAGCCCCATGTTCTCGTAGGCCACGTTGCCGGCCAGGATGATCAGGTCGGCCCAGCTGATCTTGTTGCCGTACTTCTTCTTGATCGGCCACAGCAGGCGGCGCGCCTTGTCCAGGCTGGCGTTGTCCGGCCAGCTGTTGATCGGCGCGAAGCGCTGGTTGCCGGTGCCGCCACCACCGCGGCCATCGGCGATGCGGTAGGTGCCCGCCGCGTGCCAGGACATGCGGATCATCAGCCCGCCGTAATGGCCCCAGTCGGCCGGCCACCACGCCTGGCTCTCGGTCAGCAGGGCGTGCATGTCCTTCTTGAGGGCGTCGAAGTCGAGCTTCTGGACCTCTTTGCGATAGTCGAAGTCCTCGCCCATCGGGTTGGTCTTACGGTCATGCTGGTGGAGGATGTCCAGATTCAGCGCCTCCGGCCACCAGTCCATAACCGAGTGGCCGGCGGAGGTCTCGCCGCCGTGCATGACCGGGCATTTGCCCATGTTCTGATGCTCACCCATATCGTTCTCCATGTTCGCTGCGTTCAGCTTGTTCGTGTTGCGGAAACCGCCACCCACTCGCGATCGACGGCTTTCCTCAGGGACCGCAAGCCGTTCCGGGTCCTGGCTGCCTTCGGCCAGGGAGGCGCTTCACTGTCCACATGCCTTGAACTTAGGCCCCGCAAGCCATTAGTTCCAGTTGATATTCACCATGATCGAGATAGCTTTACACTATTCCTGTGCCGACACCCCCTGCGGCGCGGCTGGCTACAGGATGCTCGCGATCGCGCGGCGCAAATCGGCGGATTCGGGGCCGGCCTGGCTGGGAAAGTGCGCGACCACCCGGCCCTCCCGGTCGACCACGTACTTGTAGAAATTCCAGCGCGGGGCGGCAGCCTGACGCGCCAGTTCGCGGAAGATCGGATGGGCGTCCGCGCCGCGCACGCCGATCGGCTTGAACATGTCGAAGGTCACGCCGAAGTTCTCGAAGCACACCCGGGCGGTCTCGGCCTCGTCATCGGCCTCCTGGTTGAAGTCATGGGAAGGGAAGCCCACCACCTTCAGCCCCTGGTCCCGGTAGTCCTGGTGTAACTGTTCCAGCCCGCCGAACTGGTCGGTGTAGCCGCAATGGCTGGCGGTGTTGATGATCAGCAGCGGCTGCCCCTGGAAGCGTTCCTGCAGATTGATCACTTCGGACGAATGCAGGCGACCCAGCTCGTGATGGAACAGGGCTTCGGTATCCGGCTCCGTGGCGCTTGCACAGGCCATCGGCAGCAACAGGAACAGGGAGGCGAACAGGGGCGCGAAACGGGACATGGCAGATCTCCACGGGGGCTCCACGTTCAGACCACCGGCGTGCCTTCGGGTTCTGCGGAAGGCCGGTTGGTCACGGCCAGGCCGGGATCGCGATGCAGTCGCACAGCCGCCGTGCCGAAGCGCCCGTCCGCGCTTGCCATGGCCTTGCGGGCATGTCATGCGTACCCTTGTGGGCAACCCTCAACAAGGGCTTCCGCCGATGATTGTCTACGCCCGCCCGCTCCTGCTGCTTGCCGTCCTCCTGGCGCTGGCGACTAGCTGCACGGCCGTGAAGGTTGCCAGCACCGCCGGGAGCGCCGCTGTCAGTGTCACCACCGGCACCGTAAAGGCCACCGGCAAGACCGCCGGGGCGGTGGGACGCGCCGTCACCCCGGGCGGCAAGCAGGACGATGACGACGCCGACTGAAGTGCCCGGGGTCGGCCGCCAGCGGCGAACGGAACTGAAAAGCGGTTCCTGACCGGAAGGGCCACGCCGGGCGGCTTTCAGTCCCCGGCGTCCGCGCGGCCCCGTTCGCACGGCAGCCCGGCCCGCCACCAGGCCAGCATGCCACCGCGAAGCTGACGGGCATCGTAGCCGTGCGCCCGCAGCTTGCGCACGGCCGGGATACTGCGGTGTGCACTGAGGCAGATGGCCACCACGGGGCGTCCGCGATCCAGCTCCAGGTCGGACAGCGCCGCCTCGGAGAACTGCGTGATCGGGAGATGGCGGGCGCCCGGGATGCGGCTCCGACGGTGCTCGACCCCGGTGCGCACATCCAGCAACTGAACTTCGGCGTTTTCCAGCGCCTGCGCCAGATTCTCCGGGCTCATCTCCGGCACGCGGCCGAACGGCCGCCACTGGCTCCAATCCATCGCGATCACCTCCTGTCCGGATGCCTGTACCCACCCCGAGCATAGCGCCACCCACCCCCGCGAAACGCCTTGGCCCCATCCCGCGAAAGACAAAAAGCATGCCCCACCCCTTTGTAGGAGCCTGCTCGCAGGCGAAGCCCCTGCCAAAGCTGGCTGCGGCCCGGGACAGCTCATCATCCCGGCTGGGGATAGCACTACCGATTCGGGTATTAGCGGGGACTGGTCTGCAGCCTGTCGCGGGCCGCCTGCAGCAGATCGATATCGAGCTTTCGGGCCAGCAACAGGAGATAGATCTGCACGTCCGCGATCTCTTGCCGCACCGCCTCGTGGGTCTCGGCGGACAGGTGTCGTGACTGTTGCTGGGTGAGCCACTGGAAGGGTTCGATCAGTTCGCCGACCTCTCCCGCCAGGGCCATCGACAGGTTCTTCGGTGAATTGAACTGCACCCGGTCGCGCTCCGCGACGAACGCCTCCAGCCGCACGACCAGCTCCTCCAGCCCCTGCGCTCCGCGCGAATCCCCTTTCATCGGCTCCCCGTGGTATCGACTCTTCGGCATGTCTGCATCGTACCGAAGGCCCGCATGCCCCAGTAACCACGGCCACGCGGCCCTGGATGATTGTTGGTATGGTCATCAGACGACACGAACCAGGCAAGAAACGGGAAGGCGGCGCGGATGGAGGTCTTTTACAGCCGATTGTCGGAGAAGATCAGCGACCTGATCCTCGCGGTGATCGCGCTTGGCTTGCTGGTGGTGTCGGTGGAATACGTGCAGTTCCTGACGGATCACCCAGGTACCTTCGTCGACCCCGAGTTCTGGAAGCGCATCATCCTGGCGCTTCTCGTGACGGTGTTTACCGCCTACAAGTTCGTGGCCTACTCGGCCTATTTCTGCGCCCCGGACAACGCGACCCGACTGGCGCGGCTAAGCCCGGTGCGCGTCATCCTGATGTTTCTGTGCGACCTGGCTCAGGTAATGCTGGTGGCCTGGCTATACGCAGTGCTGCTGATCGGACACCTGACATCGCTGGGCGGGCGCGAGGGGGCAACCGAGGTGACACTGGGCGACAACATGATCCAGTTCCTCTTCCTGTTCATGGCGCTGTGGCACGTGGCGGTCCTGCTCTGGTACACGGTGGCGCGCGGGACCTGGCGCGACCGGGCCGTGCACGGCGGCTTTGCCGTGGCCTATCTGCTTGCGATCGGGATGCTGTCCCTGGTGGACGGGGTGCTCTCCAGGCAATGGACCGACTGGATCGCGATCGCCTTCTACGGGGCCTGTGTGGTGTTGCTGTATCGCCTCAAGGCCATTCCGGACATCCGAAACGCCCTGCCCCGCAGCGCCCAGAAGAATTAGGCCGGACACGGGCTGCGCAGCCCGCCCCCCGGGCGCACCTCTTCGGTTGACAGGATTTCCCCTGCGGGCTCAGCAAGCCCGCGGCCTGGGCGGTTGCAACCGCCGGGCGATTCACGCCCCACCCTCGCCATCCGGGTTTTGTTGGGCCATGCTTCAGGCTGCGACTTTCCAGTGACTGGTCCCGAGCGACCGGTCGGGAGCCGCCCCCGCGAACGAAAAGGAGCTTGGCATGAACCTGGAGAAGGTGATCTTCGGCTTTTTCATCATCCTGGCGTTCACGCTGAACTTCGGGTTCTTTCTCGGCGAGATCGACAATCCGGCGCATCACAACGTGTACGAGCTGTTCGCGGCCATCGTGGTGAACGTCGTAGCCACCGCCCTGAAGCTGGGCGACCGGACGCAGACCGGGGCCCTGCTGCTGGCCAGTTCGCTGGTGGCGGTGCTGCAGCTGGTCGCGGCCGCGGTGGTCTGGGGCTATGCCACTCATATGCATGCCGGCGGCATGGATGCGATGTTCATGGCCAGCATCGTCTCGCTGGCGGGCGGGGCCATGGTCGCGAACCTGATCTCGGTTCTGCTGCTGATCGCGGATACGGTGGCCCTGCGCCGCTAGAACCGAGCCGTGGCTCCCACGATCAACAAGGTGCTGTTCCTGTTCCTTCGGCGCATGCGGGCGCCCCTGCTCGCGCTGACAGCAGCCTATTCGATCTCCGTTCTCGGCCTGGTGCTGATCCCCGGCGTGGACGACCAGGGCGAGCCCTGGCGCATGGATTTCTTTCATGCGTTCTACTTCGTCACCTACATGGCCACGACCATCGGCTTCGGCGAGATCCCGCATGCCTTTTCCGAGGCGCAGCGGATGTGGACGGTGTTCGCCGTCTATCTGTCGGTGGTGGCCTGGCTCTACGCGATCGGCAAGATCCTCGCGCTGATTCAGGACCCGGCCTTCCGCCTGGCGGTCAGTCAGCACGCGTTCGACCGCACCATCCGCAAGCTGCAGCGGCCGTTTCATATCGTCTGCGGGTATGGCGACACCGGCGCCCTGGTGGTGCGTTCACTGCTCGGGCGCAACGGCTTCGCGGTGGTCATCGACCAGAATCCGGACCGCATCAACGAGCTGGTGCTGGAGGATTATCCGCTGCAGATCCCCGGCCTTTGCGCGGATGCCAGTGTAGCCAACCGTCTGCTGGAGGCCGGGCTGCTCAACCCCCACTGCCAGGGCGTGGTGGCACTCACCAGCGACGATTCGGTGAACCTGCGGATCGCCATTGCCGCCAAACTCCTGAACCCGGACCGCCCCGTGATCTGCCGTGCCGAGAGCCATGACACCGAGAAGAACATGGCCTCGTTCGGGACCGACCAGATCATCAACCCCTTCGACATCTTCGGCCAGCGGCTCGCCCTGGCGCTGCACTCCCCCGCGCACCACCTGCTGCACGAGTGGCTGGGCAGCATCCCCGGGAGCCCGCTGCCGATGCCGATCGATCCGCCCTGCGGCCGCTGGATCCTGTGCGGCTTCGGCCGCTTCGGCAAGGCCGTCCACGCCGGGCTCACACAGGAAGGCGTGGAGGTGACCCTGATCGAGAGCGATCCCGAGGGCGCAGACTGCCCGCCGGACTGCATCGAGGGGCGCGGCACCGAGGCGGATACCCTGTGCGCGGCCGGCATCGAGAGCGCCTCGGGCATCGTGGCCGGTACCGGGCGCGACGACTACAACCTGTCCATCGTGATGACCGCGCGCGAACTAAATCCGGACCTGTTCATGGTGGGGCGGCAGAACCACGAGCGTAATTCGCTGCTGTTCGGAGCCGCGGACCTGCCACTGGTGATGCGCCACGACCGGGTCATTGCCGAGGCCATTCTGGCGCACCTGACTTCGCGGCTGTTGCCGCGTTTCCTGGAACTGAGTCGCGAGCAGTCCACCGAGTGGGCCAACGAGCGGGTCAGCGCCATCACGGCGGTGGTGGGTGACCGTGTGCCGGCCATCTGGACCGAGCAACTGGACGAGGCATCGGCCCCGGCACTCCTGCAACATCTGGAGCACGAGCCGGTCACCCTGGGCCAGCTGCTGCGCGCCGATCACGCGGAACGCCAGCGCCATGCCTGCATCGTCTTGCTGCTGCGGCGCGAGGGGGACGCATCGGAGATCCTCGCACCGGACGACGACACGCCCCTGCAGCCCGGCGACCACATGCTGTTCTGCGGCCGCTTCGCCAGCGCGCTGACGATCTCCCACAGCCTGCGCGACACGCATGCCCTGCGCTACCTATTGACCGGCGAGGACAGCCCCGAAGGCTGGATCTGCCGCGCGCTGCGTGTCGCCCGCGGCCAGGCAGCCTGAACACGTCGGCGGGCCCGTCCGGTCCGCACAGACCACGGGGACGCTGACCGACAGGCCCGGAACCACCCCGCCCAGCCCGGACCAGTAGCGACCGGTGCCGTTATCATGGGCGGCTGTTTCGCACAGTCCCGGGTAAGCTCTTGCATCCGCTATTCCGCCATTCGCGCTTTCTCGGCGCCGGCTTTCTGCTGGTGGCGTTCTCGGCCGTCGGGCAGACGTTCGTGCTGTCGCTGTTCGGGGGCGAGTGGCGCGAGCTGTTCGACCTGACGCACGGGCAGCTGGGGCTCGCGTACTCGGTGGCCACGCTGGCCAGCGCACTGCTGCTGATCAGCGCCGGGCGACTGGTGGACCACCTGCCGCTGCGCGTAATGGTCACCTTCGTGCTGCTGGGGGCGGCGTTAGGCAGTGCGGTGCTCGCCTACAGTCCCGGGGTCCTGGGGCTGGTGCTGGGGTTCTTCCTGCTGCGCTTCTTCGGCCAGGGCCTGATGACACACACGGCGCAGACGGCAGTGGCGCGGGCATTTACGACCCACCGGGGCAAGGCCATCAGCCTGGTGGTGGCCGGGTTGCCGGTCGCCGAGGCGATCGTGCCGATGCTCGTCGTCGCGGGGGCTGCCGCCATCGGCTGGCGCTCGACCTGGGGCGTAATCGCGGTGATCCTGGTCGGGCTGAGCGTACTGGTGCTGATGCTGCTGGGGCGGTCGATCCCGCAGGGCCCAAAGGGCACGGACGCGAGCGAAGGCGAGGGCCACTGGTCACGCCGTGAAGTGGTCCAATGACAGCGGACACCCCAGTTAAGCCACACTAGATGGGTAACTGGAGGTGAATGTGAGCAAGCAGAGACGAGCGCGATACAGCCGGGAGTTCAAGGCCAACGCGATTGCGATGGTCGAGAGCCAGGGCTATGGCTGCACGGAGGCGGCCCGGCGGCTCGGGATCAACCGGAGCATGCTGTCCCGCTGGCAGCGTGAGGCGCGGCGCAAGGCGGCCGGCGAAGCCGTTACTGAGCCGGCCTCGAACGGTCAGGAACAGGAGTTGCGGCGGCTGCGCGAGGA
>NZ_AQXY01000022.1 GCF_000376845.1 Thioalkalivibrio sp. ALE14 | reverse complement strand
TCCAACGGTCCGCCGCTCACTCCGCCCGAGATGCCGGACGGCGTGTTCCTGGTCCTGCAGCAGGGCCTGCTGGAACGCCGCTGCCTCGATATCACCTACCGTTCCCGTTCGAAGGGGCAGGTTAAAGACCACCGGATCCATCCGCTGGCACTCGTGTTCCGGGAGCCGGTTACCTACTTGCTGGCCACGATGGAACCGCATCAGGATGTCGTGCATCTGGCGGCCCACCGTATCGAGGCCGCGGCCCTGACCGATCAGCCCGCCCGCGATCCCGAGGGCGGATTCGACCTCGACCAGATCATCCGCAACGGCGCCTTCGACTATCCCGAGGGTGATGCCATCCCCCTGGAACTCCGGGTAAATGCGGACCTTGCCTACCACCTCCACGAGGCGCGCTTGGCGGAAGACCAGCTCATTGAGCGGGGTCCCGACGGTACCTCGCGTGTGACGGCCACCGTGCGCGACACCGCCCGGCTCAAGTGGTGGCTGTTGGGTCTGGGTGCGGGCGTCGAGGTCGTTGGACCCCCGTCACTGCGCGACGCCATTGCCCAGGAATTGGAATCCGCCCGTCTGGCCTACCGGGCGAAGGATCCCGCATGAGGGCCTTCCGTGCCTTGCGCAACAGCTGGGCGTGCTTGTCCGGTCGCAGGCGCCTGGCAACGCGCGAGGACATTCGGGCATGGACCGTGGGCAATCTGTTGCTGGAGCTTCCGCGGTGCACCCGCCGTGTTCGGCTTCTGTCACCCCAGCAGGGGCCGTCAGGCGGCGGCTGTGAATGGATTGTTTCCGCCCGCGACCTGGAGCACTGGCTGGAAGAACGTGACTCGCCTGTGGTCGCGGCAAGACCGGACGGGCCTCGTCGGGCCTTTCGGTTATGGCTGCAGGCCGCGGACGATCGTGTCGATGCGATCACCGATCTCCCGGACGCGTTTCGGTCCGAACTGCGCGGCCGGTTCACGCAAATGGTTTCGGCGATCGCGGGAGAACTTCGCTGTGTGCAATGCGATGACGTCGTGACGTGTCCGGAAGAAGTGTGCAGCGATAAAACCCACGACGGGGCCTTCACCGTCTGGACGACGCAGACCCGATGTGTGCGAGGGCATGACCTGTTCAGCGAGGCGCACGCGACCGAGTTTTATTTCGGGGGACGGACGAGTCGTGACTCGGCCTCTCCATCAAGTCGCAGGCAACAGGCTAGGGCCTGAACGAAACAGGGGAAGAGATAGTGATCAGCGGGAAACTGGCAGGGCTGATGTTGGGGGGGATGTTACTGGCCGGGTGCACCACGACGCCTGTCAGCCTGGATCCTGCCCAGAGCAGTGACACGGTTGGCGTCGGTTCGGCGAATGTCGAGATGGGTTCCGTTACGGACAGTCGGCAACACGGCTCGCACTGGTTGGGGGCCATTCGGGGTGGTTTCGGGAACCCGTTGCAGACGCTCGAGACCGAGGAGCCGGTATCCGAGGTGGTTCGCGGACAGTTCATCACGGGGCTGGAACAGCGCGGCATGCTGGCGCAGGAAGGAGAGGGGGATTTCATCCTGGAGGTCGATATCGAGCAACTGGATTCGAACCAGGTGATGCGGCGTGAGGCGCATTCGAGGCTTGATGTCACCCTGATCGAACAGGGCTCGCGCACGATCGCCTACGAGAATTCGGTTCGCTCAAGCAATGTCGAGGGCGGTGCCGGGGGCGGCGTCTTCGCATCCATCGAGAAGCTGGAAGAGATCCTGACGCGGACCCTGTGGGAGACGATCGACGAGGCCCTAGACGACGAGCGACTGCATCAGGCCATCGCCCACGGCCCCGCCGAGGCTCAGGTATCCAGTGAGTTGGAGGCGGATATCGAGGCGCTCCGACGGCTTCGAGACCGCGGTGTCATTACGGAAGACGAGTACCGCGAGCGCGTACTGCATCTGGTGGACTGATGGGCGGTTGCAAATCGGGAAGGTTTCTCGGACCTGACCGGTGTTCTCGTTCCTCTTCGAGAGCATCGAGTCTGCATTTTATCCGGGGGGTAATGGATGGGGTGGGCGGTGAGCTCGCGCGGCTTCGTCCTTTTGCCAAAAGTTTCTGGTCCTGTGGCGCGCTTTGCGGATCAAGGTGGTGATATGAAAGGAATTTCGAAGATCGTTCCAGTGGTCACATTGTTGTTGATGATCGTATCTACGGCCGAAGCGCGGGATGTTTACCGTTGCACCGATCCAGATGGCGGTACAACGTTGTCCGATAGGCCTTGCGCAGGGACGCCTAGCGGGACGCTCAGGCTGAATCCAGATGCAAATGTGCTCGATGGATCCGGTGATCGACGCTTTCGGGCTGAGCGAGAGTCGCGCCAAAGGCTGGAAGAGCGGGAGCGCCAGGCGGTGACTCAGCGCGTCCCAACGGGACCCACGATGGAGCACGAGTGCTCATCAATGGAGATCCATCATTATTCGACGTTTGAGCGGGAAACGGTAGTCGGCGGATTCGTGGATGGCACCGTGGATCCCGGCGGTTTCGTTTCCGGAACCGTAAGCGGAGGTCAGGTGAGAAAAAATCGATGTGTGAACGTTCAGTTTCTCATAAAGGGCCACGGTGGCCGAATCAATAACAGCCGATACATGCGCGAGTTGGCGTCGAATTTCGTCGCGGTTTTTTCGAATGGTGCGAGGCGAGAGGGGGAGCGCGCTCGAGTGAGTACGCCGGGCCGCATCCATTTTGGTGAGATCCAATCGGGCAGCGTTTGTTTCGGCGAGAGTGATTTCGAGATTACTGACCTCGTCTGCAACTGATCCTGTGAGGCAACCTACGGGAGCAGCCCCTGCGTATTGACGAGCTGAAACAGGTGCTCGAGGGCGGCTCATTCCAGCCTCGTGGGCCTCGGGACTCAGGCGGCGGCAATTGTCGCCTGAAGCTGGCAGGCTGGGGGTTGGGCGCGAGCAATAACGCCATTGGCGTGTTCGCGCGGCGTGAAGGTTTGCTGCAACAATGCGGGCACTATCGGGTGCCCGGCCTTGGGCAGTGCTGGAAAAGACAGGGGAGCAGGGCTTGAACACGGAGAATCATTCGGAGACGGCGGCGTGGATCTGGTCGGTGGCGGATCTGCTGCGAGGGGACTTCAAGCAGTCGCAGTACGGGCGGGTGATCCTGCCGTTCACGCTGCTGCGGCGGCTGGAGTGCGTGCTGGAGCCGACCAAGGACGGCGTGCTGGCCGTGGCCAGGGAGCACCAGAACAAGCCCGACACCGTCCGTGAGCAGATATTGTTGCGGCAGGTCGATCAGCCGTTCTTCAACACTTCGCCGCTATCGCTGGGCAGTCTGTCAGACACGCAGACGGCCGAGGACCTGATGAGCTACATCGAGTCCTTCAGCACCCATGCCCGCGAGATTTTCGATCACTTCCACTTCGAGGACTTCGTCGAGCAGCTCGCGGCCAACAACCTGCTTTATCAGGTGGTGCAGCGTTTCGCCGCGATCGACCTGCGCCCGGCGCGCATCACCAACTTCGGGATGGGCCTGATCTTCGAGGAGCTGATCCGCAAGTTCGCGGAGAGCTCCAACGAGACGGCGGGGGAGCACTTCACCCCGCGCGACATCGTGCACCTGACCACCTCGCTCGTGCTCACCGGGCAGGAGCACAAGCTCAAGCCGCACAGTATCGTCACCGTGTACGACCCCACCTGCGGTACCGGCGGCTTCCTGTCCGAGAGCGACGAGTATGTCCAGCAGATCAGCCAGGACGTGACCGTGTCCCTGCATGGGCAGGAGCTGAACCCCGAGTCCTACGCCATCTGCAAGGCGGACATGCTGGTCAAGGGCCAGAACGTCGAGAACATCAAGCTCGGCAACACCCTCTCCGACGACCAGCTCGACGAGCTGCAGGCCGACTTCATGCTCGCCAATCCGCCGTTCGGCGTGGAGTGGAAGAAGGTCCAGAAGCAGGTCACCGACGAGCACAACCACAAGGGCTTCAACGGCCGTTTCGGCCCCGGCCTGCCGCGTGTGTCCGACGGCTCGCTGCTGTTCCTGCTGCACCTGGTCAGCAAGATGCGTGACCCGCGCAAGGGTGGCTCGCGCATCGGCATCATCCTCAACGGCTCGCCCCTGTTCACCGGCGGGGCCGGCAGCGGCGAGTCCGAGATCCGGCGCTACCTGCTGCAGCACGACATGGTCGAGGCCATCATCGGCCTGCCCACCGACATGTTCTACAACACCGGCATCGCCACCTACATCTGGGTGCTGAACAACAACAAGCCGGCGGAGCGCCGTGGCCGGGTGCAGCTCATCGACGCCACCGACCGTTACGCCAAGATGCGCAAGTCGCTGGGCTCCAAGCGCCAGTACATCGACGACGCCAACATCGACGCCATCGTTCGCACCTACGGCAGCCTGGAGGAGAGCGACAAGAGCAAGTTCTTCCCAATCGAGGCCTTCGGCTATCGCCGCATCACCGTCGAGCGCCCGCTGCGTTTGAACTTCCAGGCTAGCCCCGAGCGCATCGAACGCATGCTGGCCGAAAAGCCGATCCAGAAGCTGGACGAGACCACCCGCCTCGGCGTGCAGGCCGCCTGCGAGCGGCTGGACGCGGACCACGTCTACACCAACCGCGAAGCCTTCCTGAAAGACCTGAAGGCCCAGTTGAAGGCGCTCGATATCAAGCTGGGGGCCCCGGCCCTCAAGGCCCTCTGGAGCGGCCTGAGCGAACGCGACCCCGAAGCGGATATCTGCACCGACAAAAAGGGCAACCCGGAACCGGACAGCGACCTGCGCGATACCGAGAACGTCCCGCTGAACGAGGACGTGTTCGACTACTTCGAACGCGAGGTGAAACCGCACGTGCCGGACGCCTGGATCGACGAGGACAAACGCGACGAGCAGGACGGCGAGATCGGCATCGTCGGCTTCGAGATCCCCTTCAATCGCCACTTCTACGTGTTCCAGCCCCCACGCCCGCTGGAGGAGATCGACGCCGACCTGAAGGCCGTCACCACCCGCATCAAGCAGATGATCGAGGAGCTGTCGGCGTGAGCTTCCCGAGGTATCCCGAGTATAAGGACTCCGGCGTCGAGTGGCTGGGTGAGGTGCCGGCGCATTGGGCTATTCCCAAGCTAAAGCATGTAGCCAATATTCGGAATGGCCGAGATTACAAAGAAGTTGAGACCGAAGATGACAATGGATACCCCGTAATTGGCTCAGGTGGGCAATTTTCACGCGCAACCGGATATCTTTACAGTGGCGAATCGGTTTTGCTTGGCCGCAAGGGAACGATTGATCGTCCTCTATATATTAACGGCTCATTCTGGACCGTGGATACTATGTTTTATACCGAGCTTGCTGCCGGTATCGATGGGCGGTTTTTGTTTTACTACGCGACCACATTCCCATTCGGTCTATATTCGACCAATACAGCCTTGCCTAGCATGGCTCAAGAGGACTTGGCAAACCTGAATATTGCAGTTCCGAAAGTCCAGGAACAGAGACAGATTGCCGCCTTCCTCGGCCACGAGACCGGGAAGATCGATGCCCTGATCGAGGAGCAGCGGCGGCTGATCGAGCTGCTGAAGGAGAAGCGGCAGGCGGTGATCTCCCACGCAGTCACCAAGGGCCTCGACCCCAACGTGCCCATGAAGGACTCTGGCGTCGAGTGGCTGGGCGAGGTGCCGGTACACTGGGAGCTCTGGAAGGTGTCACATGCATTCAGAGGGATCGGGAGCGGGACTACCCCGCCCAGTAATCAGACTCAATGGTATGAAGAAGGAACAGTCCCGTGGGTTACGACCAGTGAACTGCGTGAATCCTCTATCGTTGACACGAAAAAACGAATTACCGAACGAGCCCTGAGTGAGTTTTCATCGCTACAAATGCATCCACCGGGCTCACTAGTAATAGCTATGTACGGGGCGACAATTGGAAGGCTTGGATTTCTGAATGTCGCCGCGACGACCAATCAAGCGTGTTGTGTCCTTTCGAGGCCGGAGGCAGTTGAACCGGCTTTCGCGTTCTATTGGTTTCTTGCTTTTAAGGATGTGGTCATTCGACTGTATGCTTCAGGGGGCGGGCAGCCGAATATAAATCAAGAGACTATTGCAGCACTTCGTGTCGCTGCTCCATCCAGGCAAGAACAGCAGTCTATCGCGCAGTTTCTGCATCAGAACTTGGCGGGCATCGATGCTCTGATAGAGGAGGCACAGAGCGCGATATCACTTTTTCAGGAGCGGCGCTCGGCTCTGATCTCCTCCGCCGTCACAGGCAAGATCGACGTACGCGGCTGGCAGGCCGGAGTCGAGTCGGATGAACCGGAGCTGGCGATGGTCGCCGAGGAGCCGGCCGGGTATTCGGCGCAAGGCGGTGCCGCATGACCCAGGGCCGCAGCATCCGCCTGTTCCTGGTCGATGGCACGCCGCACGGGCTGCTGACGGCGGAGATCATGAACTGGACCGGGCATGTGCTTACCGGGCCGCGCGGCAAGCTGAGCGAGCTGGTGCAGCGGCCGGAGTGCGGTCGCACTGGGGTGTACTTTCTGGTGGGGCCGGATGCGGAGAACAGCGTGCGCCCGCAGGTGTACATCGGCGAGTCGGATGATGTCGGCAAGCGGCTCAAGCAGCACAACCGCACCGAGGAGCAGGGCGGCAAGGACTTCTGGGAGAAGGTCTGCCTGATCACCAGCAAGGACCAGAACCTGACCAAGGCCCACGTGAAGGTCCTGGAGAGCCTGCTGATCCAGCAAGCCCAGCGCGTGGGCCGCTGCACCCTGGTCAACGGCACCCGCCACGACTACATCGGCCTGCCCGAGGCCGACCAGGCGGACATGGCCTTCTTCCTCGAACAGATCCGCACCGTGTTGCCGGTGCTGGGCTTCGAGTTCCTGCGCGACTCCAGCCGGCCCCCATCCAGGGAAGTGGCAGCCAACGTCACCCCTGCCCCCACTTCAGACGACGCCTCACCCCTCTTCCGCATGGTTCTGCCCAAGAACGGCCTCACGGCCTACGGACAGGAGATGGACGGCGAGTTTTTCGTCCTGGAAGGATCACAGGCTCGCGAGGCGTGGGTGGGCCCGACGCCCCACGGCTATCAGCGCATGTTCGAGCAACTGGTGGAGGAAGGGGTGCTCGTACCGGATGGCAATGGCCCTATGCGGTTTTCACGCGACTACGCATTTTCCAGCCCCAGTGCGGCCGCTGCTATGGTGGTCGGAAGAACCGCAAATGGCCGCAAGGAATGGCAGCGCGAGGACACCGGCCAAGCCTACGGCGAATGGCAGGAACAATTGGTCGCCGAAGCGGCGGAAGTAACCCCCGAAGAACCCTAAGAACGAGAAACGGAATGGCGGACAGCAAGGAAGCACGGTTCCAGCAGGACATCATCGACGCGATGACCGCCGATGGCTGGCTGACCGGTCCGGCCAGCGGGTACGACGCCGCGAACGCGCTGTATACCGAGGATCTGGTCGGATATCTGCAGGAGGCCTGGCCGGAGCGCTGGGAGAAGTTCGCCGCGAAGAACCCGCAGGACCCGCAGCGGGCCCTGGTGCGCGCGGTTACCCGCGAGCTGGAGCGCGGCAGCACGCTGGACGTGCTGCGCCACGGGGTGAAGACGCCCGGCGTGAAGCTGGATCTGTGCAGCTTCAAGCCCGACCACGGTATGAACCCCGACTCCCAGGCCCGCTACGGCGCCAACCGCCTGCGCGTAGTGCCGGAAGTCTCGTACTCGCCGCATGCCCGCAGCGGGGAGTACAACCCGCGGCTGGATTTGGTGCTGTTCGTCAACGGCATCCCCACCGCCACGCTGGAGCTGAAGAGCGAGTTCAAGCAGTCGGTGGAGAACGCCAAGCGCCAGTACCGCCGCGACCGGCCGCTGAAGGACCCGGTCACCCGTAAGTCCGAGCCGCTGCTGACCTTCAAGCGCGGGGCGCTGGTGCACTTTGCGGTCAGCCAGGACCAGGTGGCGATGACCACGCGCCTGAACGGCAAGGACACCTTCTTCCTGCCCTTCAACCAGGGCACCGAGGACGGCGGCGCCGGCAACCCCGCACCGCCGGACCCGGACAGTTATGCCACCGGCTACCTGTGGCAGCAGGTGTTCCAGCCCGATGCCTGGCTCAAGGTGCTCGGCCGCTTCCTGCATCTGGAGCAAAAGACGGTCGAGGACTTCCACGGCAAGCGCAGCAAGAAGGAGACCCTGATCTTCCCGCGCTTCCACCAGTGGGATGTGGTGAACCAGTTGATCGAGGCCACGCGAGAGGAAGGTGCTGGCCAGCGCTACCTGATCCAGCACAGCGCGGGCTCCGGCAAGTCCAACTCCATCGCCTGGATCGCGCACCAGCTTGCTTCGCTGTACGACGAGAGCGGCCAGAAGCTGTTCAACTCCGTGGTGGTCGTCACCGACCGCACCGTGCTGGACAGCCAGCTTCAGGACACGATCTACCAGTTCGAGCACGCGCACGGGGTGGTACGGCCCATCACCCGCGATGTCGGCAGCCAGAGCAAGTCGGAGCAACTGGGCGAGGCGCTGGCCGAGCAGACGCGCATCATCATCGTGACCATCCAGACCTTCCCGGCGCTGTTCGACGCGCTGGATAAGCGCCCGGAGCTGGCTGCCGGGCGCTACGCGGTGATCGCCGACGAGGCGCATTCCTCACAGACCGGCTCCTCCGCCACCAAGCTCAAGGCCATCCTGGGCACCGACAAGCCGGAAGATGAAGAAATTAGCGCCGAAGAGCTGATGGATGCCGCCGTCGCCTCGCGCAAGCCGACCGAGCGCATCAGCTACTACGCCTTCACCGCGACGCCCAAGGCGAAGACCCTGGAGCTGTTCGGGCGTCCACCGGATCCGGACCTACCGGCCTCGGCCGACAAGAAGCCCGAGCCGTTCCATCTGTACTCCATGCGCCAGGCGATCGAGGAAGGCTTCATCCTCGATGTGCTCAAGAACTACACTACCTATTCGACCGCCTGGAAGCTGGCCCACCCGCATGGCGATGACGAAGAGGTGGAGTCGCGCAAGGCCTCGACCAAGATCGCCCGCTGGGTGCGGCTGCACCCGCACAACATCAGCCAGAAGGTGGAGGTGATCGTCGAACACTTCCGCGCCAACGTGCGCCACCTGCTGGACGGCCAGGCCAAGGCGATGGTGGTGACCGGCAGTCGGCAGGAGGCGGTGCGCTACGCGCTGGCCATGCGCGAATACATCCAGGACAAGGGCTATGGCGACGTGCACGCACTGGTGGCGTTCTCCGGTTCCGTACTGCCGGACGAGGTGATCCCCGAGGAGGTGACCGAGCACAGCTCGCTGTTGAACCCGGGCCTGAAGGGGCGCGATCTGGCCGACGCGTTCAAGACCGTCGAGTACAACGTGATGATCGTGGCCAACAAGTTCCAGACCGGGTTCGACCAGCCCAAGCTCTGCGCCATGTACGTGGACAAGAAGCTCCACGGCGTGGAGTGCGTGCAGACGCTCTCCCGTCTGAACCGCACCTTCCCGGGCAAGGAGGACACGTTCGTCCTCGACTTCTTCAACGACGCCGAAGACATCCTCGAAGCCTTCCGCCCGTACTACAACAAGGCCGAGCTGGCCGACGTCTCCGACCCGAACGTCGTCTACGACTTGCAGCACAGCCTGGACGCCTCGGGCATCTACCACTGGGACGAGGTCGAGAACTTCGCCCGCGCATTCTTCAACCCCAAGGCCAACGCCAGCCAGCTCAGCTACTACTGCCAGCCCGCCAGGGAACGCTACACCACGCGCTACAAGGCCGTGCTCGAGCAGATCCAGACCTGGAAAGGCGCCTACGCCGAAGCCGAGCGCAATGGCGACAAGACCGGCCTGCACCGCGCCGAACAGGAGCTCAAGGACGCGCATACCACCCGCGACGAGCTGGACCTGTTCCGCAAGAACCTCCAGAGCTTCGTGCGCAGCTACGAGTTCCTCTCGCAGATCGTCGACTTCGAGGACCGAGAGCTGGAACAGCTCAATGTCTACGCCCGCGCCCTGCACCCGCTGCTGCGCATCGAAAACATCGAAGAAGACGCCATCGACGTCTCCGAACTGGAGCTGACCCACTACCGCCTGAACAAACGCGCCGAACAGCGCCTGAGCCTCGCGGAGGAGGGCGCCGACTACGACGGCCTCAAACCCGTCTCCGACGTCGGCTCCGGCAAGCCGCACGACCCGGAAAAGAAACGCCTCTCCGAGATCATCGACCAGCTCAACGAACTGTTCGGTGCCGAAGTGAGCGACGAAGACAAGCTCCAGTTCGCCAACGGCATCGCCGACCGCATCCGCCGCGACGAGGCCGTGATGGCCCAGGTCGAGAACCACAGCCCCGACCAGGTGATGCACGGCCTGTTCCCCAAGCGCGTCACTGACACCGTCCTCGACGCCATGACCGACCACGAAAAACTCTCCATGCAGGTCCTCGACGATCCCGAACGGCAACGCGACTTCGCCCTACTGATCCTGCGCCTGCTGACCGCCGGGACAGGGGATCAACGCCCTACCCCCACGAGGCCCGCTCAATGAACAAGCGTCTCAGGGCATTGGCGCTCGCTTCGGCAGCCCGGGAGCCGAACCGCACCACGCCGCAATCCCGCCATTCGGTTCTCCAAGCTGGCTTCCATCCGCGCATTGGCAACCGAACGGTATGCAGCGCTTTGCTCGCGGGATTTCACGGCCATGTGGGTGTTATACAGAATCTGTAGAGCGCCAATATCCCAGAATCTATCTAATACACTGTTGGGCTACAACAGAACGGCAGCATTGTATCAAGGAGAATTGCTATGCCATTCCGACCAAATCCCGAGTTTCGAAGAAATATTAATGGAGTTGTTCTTCCTCTGACAGCCGCAATAGCTTGGGTGTACGGCATTCGAGAAAGTGATGGCGCATATCCTTTGGGCGCGTTCTATACCGATAACGTAGACTCCCGAGTGTGGCGGTCCGCAGGAGGAATTTGGTACCAGCCAGTAGATGCCGAGAAGATTGCAGGCCGTCGAATCAGCGAAGAGCGAATTGAGGAATTTGCTGAGGGGATCATGACGGGGAGGGAGATTGCGCTTAACAACGGCTCGGTAGTTATTTGGGAGCGCATACCTGATGCCGTGGCACAATTACTTCCGACGCCTCAATGAAGCACAGCCCAACGAGGCAAATGTACTTGGAGGCCAAAAAGCTCCGCTCGTTCGTCGTCCTGCTTTTTGCCGCCGGTAATTTGCGGCGCTGGGCGTGTCAGACGAGGGTCCATCACTGGGGAGTGCGAGATTCCTGCTACCATGGATTGCTGCGTGATAATCAGAGATAAGAAAGAACTTCTTGCACTGCTACGGGAGAACAAGAAGGCCCACTACACATACATCCTCCGATTTCCAGACGGAACTCCGTTCTATGTTGGCATAGGTCAAGGTGCACGGATGTTCGCTCACGTGGAAGAAGCGCAACATCCGAGCGGAGAAAGCCTGAAGGTCGAGACGATTCGATGCATTTGGAGGGGCGGTGGCGAGGTGCTGCACACGGTGGATCGGCTGTACGACCGGGAGCCTTGGGATAGGGAAGCCGAGTTGATCCTTTCGTTAGGACAGCAGAAGCATGGTACCGGGCCGTTGACCAATGCTCAGGACTACGCACCCTCCCATAGCGTCGATGGGGTCGAGGTTCGTAAGTACCGCGATGTGCAGGGAGACGACGCTAATCGGATTCCAGATAGCTTCAAGCTTGTGGATGTAAGTCTGATGGCAGGCCCGCGCGAACCTCGCACGCGCACATCCGTCTTCGGAAAAATCTACACAGTACTCGAGGAGAACCCGGGGGTGACGGGGCGAGAGCTTGTGCATCTCCTTCAGCGGGTCGATTTCTCCGCTAACAAAAGCGCCTACACCCAATCTGGCGCCGTATGTGCAGCGTGGGTGTGTGGGTACATCGAGGGAGGATTCTTTCGAAGTGACCGGCAGCACATACAGCGCTGGATAGGCGGCGATGATTAGAGACAACGTCGATAAACTCAGGACCGCGGTGCTAGCTGAACCAGGGCCACTTGATAACCCGGGCAAGGTCCTTTACAGCACTGGGAGTACAAGGCGTCCCACGGCATTTTTCTCCCGGGCACGAAACCGCCACAAGTCTGGGGTCAGATCTTGCCTTTTTCTTTCTCGGGTTTGCGCCACAAGTCTGGGGTCAGATCTTGCCTTTTTCTTTCTCGGGTTTGCATGAGCCGATCAAAAGGGAAGATCTAACGCTGGTGGCGTTACGCAAAAAGGGAATGGGTAAGGCGTTTCTTTTGCCCTTGCAAGTTTCCGCCGAGGGGCAAAAGGCGTGGTCTGAACCCGGGTTTTTACGACTTTTTTTGAGTCTGTATAACGGTTTTATGCTGACGTCTACCTATATCCGGCGCCATATCCAAAGGAGACAAAGGGATGTTTGAGAAGTTTCGCCGGGCCTCGGCTGCGTCCCGGTTACGCGAAGAGCAGCTTTATGAGCAGGTTGTGAATGAGTTATCAAGGGGCTAAGGCGTGATGGACTTTGGGCAAAAGCGCTAGAAGACGCCAGTGGAGCAGAGGCCAAAGCAAAAGCATTGTATATTCGGTATCGAGTACAATCGATCAAAGACGAAATTGAAATGTTTGATTCCATGAAAGAGGGGGAGGACTCGGATCGCACTGCGCAAATAGACGACCCAGAGACGAGAGCGAGACGTTTCGGATTATCCGACGAGGATATTGAATATCTTGGCAAGCCCATTGAGGCGACGCGATATTCAGGTAAATATAAAATTAACGAAGTGAACTTGTGGCAGGCAATAAGTCGGGGTAGAATTCGAGGTGTAAAATGTCGAGGAAGTCTTTGGGTTCAAGATAAGAAACCGACTTGAACTCATTAATCCCTGTTTGGATGGTATATTTTCTCAGCTCTGGGCGCGTGGGGGTAGGGGGGGGGTGCGCGACAGGTGGCGCTGCAAGAAGATGTGTTTAGAAGGAATTTGAAGTGAGGTATAGCATGCGAAAACTGCGGGTTATCAGTAGTCTATCGCTGTTGTTTGTCCCTGGATTGTCACTTTCGGATTACAGGATCATCGGGGATCAAACAGGGGCGAGTGGAACTACGTTTTTAGATATACTAGTAGGGCTGGTTATTTTCGTTGTTTTCTTAGGGTGGTGGTCGTATCTGGTTATTGATAACGAGGCCAAACTTTGGCTTTACATTGTGTTGGTGGGTGGGTTTGGGGCGGTTCTGACAGAGTTTTCGAAAAATGAGTTTGGGCAAACTCTGGGCTGGGTTTTTATAGGAGCGACTGTGATCGTTTGGTTTTTGCGCTCTTGGTTCGATAAGCCGAGTGGAAAGGTTTGACTCTTGTACTGAATGGATTTAGGGCGGCCGGAATTCATAGACGGGGTCGGACCACGGTAACGAACTGAAAATGCGGATGAAGACCTCGGAATGGGGTCTGTATTTTGGCTTAAGCCTACAATTTCTGTTCTCAAATTGCCATTCCAGGGAGGGAGGCCATGCCACGGGCGAAATGCCATATGTTGGGGGCGGACCTCTGTAGGTTGCTGAAAACGAATTCGTTAAAAGGGGTGCAGGCGGCTCTAGGAATCTTAGAAGGGTGGTTTTGGGGCGAAGATGATGGTCTGGCGGTGTGGTTCGGGCCGGTATGAGGTGGCCCTGGCGCAAGGGGGAGGGAAAGGGAATGCTCCAGTCGAGAATAGCCTGGCTTGATCACGATGCGGAGGCACGCGAACGGAGCATGCGTGTTCTGGCAATGTTCGGGGAGCGCGATACCCGTGATGAGCTGGGGCTGGGCTCTATTCGGGACAATCTGGCGGATTTGCTGTTTCCGGGTACGAGTACGATTCAGACGCGGTTGCGTTACATGTTCTTCGTGCCCTGGGTGTACCAGCAGGTTGAGTCGGAGTTGGCTCGCGGAGCATTGGAGGCGGATCGTGTGCCGGCGAGGGCCTCGGATCTGGAATTCCGGATCGTGGATGCGTTGCTGGATTCGGACGATCAGGGTGGGGTGTTTGGGGTGGGGTCGGGGCGTACGCTGAAACGCCTGCCGAGTTCGGTGTACTGGGCCGGGCTTGAGTCGTGGGGTATTCGGGAGGTTTCGCTGTCACAGGATCGCTACGAGCGAAGTGTGGCGGGGCTGGTGGGACGGAGACAAGCGGCCCAGTCCCTTCGGTCGGAGGTGGATGGGGATGCCGGCGGTTTGGAGTATCGGACCTGGCATGCGGGGTTGCCGGACGCGCCCGAGCGTTTCCCGTCCGGCATCTCGCTTTCGCTCACGAGCGGAGAGGCGGCCTTCATTCTGGATCGGGTGCGCGAATGCCATCCGTCGAGCCTGTTGGCCCATCTTTTCGAAGGCTGTTCGCCCGCAGACGTGGATTATCCCTGGGAGCATCCGGATCGCTCGGGCTTCAGTGATAGCCAGCAGGAATTACTGGACCATGCGGAGAAGCTCGCGGTGCTCGCGCATGGGGCCTTTCTGCTCTACAACCTGGCGCTTTCCGAACGAAGGGAACGCGAGGACTGGGTGAAGTACTACCAACGTCGGTTGGATGAGTGGTCTGCATCTGCCCAGTGGTTGCCGTTCGCAGAATGGAGTCTGGATGAGCTGTTCGGGTGGGTCATGGCGGGTTCGCTGCGAGTATCGGAGGATGCGCGTACGTTTCTTCGCGACTGGCTTGCGAAGGTGCTCGAATGTGGGTGCGATGGAGAGCGGCTCCGTGCGGATAAGGGGGCGCGTGAGTTGATCCGACTGCGCGAATCGCTCCTCAAGAAGTCGCGCTCCCGGTTCAACAACCCGCAGGCGCTCACGCAATGGAGCGGTAAATCGGGTGCGGATCGCTACAACTACCGCTGGGCGACGGTGACTCGGTTCCATCGGGATCTGCACGCAGCGTTTCAGCGGGATGGCGGCTGATGCTCGATCCCAACGGTCGGAACCTCTACACCCATCTGCTCACACCGCCCCCCGGATACTTGCTGGACCAGGCACTGGGCACGACGTTCTCGCTGGATATCCCGACGCTGCTGACGATTCCCGTGCATTTGTCGCTGCTGGGTGCAGAGCGGCGGGATGACGGCATCGCGGTGTATGAGTCGGTCCGGCGGACGATGGACCGGGTGACGCTCTATCTCCAGCGTGGCCAAATGCGCGCGCCGCAGAAGGAAAACCACCTGTTCGGATTGCTGGAGCCCTGCATGGTGGAGGTGGAACCGCCCGGCAGCGGGGTCTTTCATCCCAAGATCTGGGTGTTGCGGTTTATGCCGGACGACGGGGTGAGTGATACACCGCTGCTGCGTGTCGCGATTCTGTCGCGCAATGTGACCGATGATCGCTCCTGGGACCTTTCGCTGCAGCTTGATGGGTGGGTGGGGACCGGCCCTTCTGCGGTGAACCGGCCGCTGGCTCGATTGGTGGAGGCATTGCCGGGGCTTGCCACCCGGGCGATCGATCCAGATCGGCGTGAACAGGCGCAAGCACTGGCGCGAGACGTGATGGACTGCGAGTTCGAGTTGCCCGGGGGCCTGGATTCGATCGAATTCGCGGTTCTCGGCTGGCCGACGAGTCGGTGGCGCGCGGAGCCGAGCGACCGACTCGCCGTGATCTCTCCGTTCGTGAAAGACGAAGCATTGAGGCAACTGGCCAGCGTCAGCGCCCAGCCGGTGGCGTTGATTTCTCGACCGGAGGAGCTGGAGTCTCTGTCCTCGGCGTCTTTCACTGCCTTCGGGGGTTGTTACGCGCTGCACGAGGCGGCGGAGAGCGAGGACAACGAGGGCGAGATTGATCACGACACGCACGGGCTCCATGCGAAGGTCTGGATTGCGGAGCAGGGGCCACAAACGGTCATGACCCTCGGCTCTGCAAACGTTACCGATGCCGCCCTGGGCGGGCAGAACAATGTGGAAGTAATTGCGACCCTGCGGGGCCCGCGCCGTGAGATCGGGGGTATTGATGACCTCCTTGGCGAGAAGGGACTCGGGAGCGTGTTACAGCGCTGGGAGCCAGGGGTGGGCGCGGCCACAGAAACGGATAAGCTGGCCAGAGCGGCGCAGGAGCGGCTGGAACGCGCGCGTAAAGCGCTTGCCCGGGGTGAACTAGCGGTCGAATGCGAACCCGGGGCTACGGAGGGCATGTGGCGGTTGTGGTTGCTCGGGCGAGTCGAGCTGCCCGAGTCGGTCGTCTGTCATGTTTGGCCGGTAAGCCGCCCGCCGGGCGACGCATTGATGTTCGGGGCAGGTGAAGAGGCGGGGCGGATCGAGCTTGCTCATTCCGGGGCGGCCTACCTCACCGGTCTCATCGCCTTCGAACTGTCGGATCCGGCGGCGGAGCAGCCGCTGCGCTTTGCATTGAACCTGCCGATCGAGGGCCTCCCGGCGGAGGAACGGGAGGCCGCTATCCTGCGTGCGGTGGTAAAGAACCGGGACGGTTTTCTACGGTACCTGATGTTGTTGCTGGCCGGCGACGAAGCCTCCGCGGCGGCCTTCATGCCGACGGCCGGGAGCGGGCACGGGCGTTGGCACAAGGCGGCACTGGACGAATTGCCGTTGCTGGAAGAAATGACCCGGTGCTACAGCCGCGAGCCGGAGCGGCTTCAGGATATCGCCGGGATGATCGAGCGCCTGCAAGGGCGCACGGGCACGTCGGACCTCGTGCCGCCGGAGTTCGACCAACTGTGGCAGACGTACCAGCAAGCGATGGAGCGACGCGGTGACTGAGATCGAAGGCTTCAAAGCTGCGCCGGTGCTCGCCTCGCTCAAGCCGTTCCAGCGACGGACGGTCGACTATGCATTCGAGCGGCTGTTCGCTGCGGACGGGAGCGGGCGTTTTCTGGTGGCGGATGAGGTGGGGTTGGGCAAGACCCTGGTTGCACGCGGTGTGATCGCGCGGAGCCTGGAAGCGCTGAGCGGGCAACAGGGTCGAGTCGACATCATCTACGTGTGCTCGAACGCGGCGATTGCGCAACAGAACGTTCGGCGGATGAATGTCCTGGAGAAAAATGATTTTGCCCTGGCGAGCCGTCTGACGCTGCTGCCGGAGACGGTCCATCAGCTCAATCAGAACCCCGTTAACTTCATCAGCCTGACACCGGGCACGACCTTCAATCTGCGTTCAAGTACCGGTATCGCCAGGGAGCGGATCCTGCTGTTCCACATGCTGGAGGGTATGGAGGGATTGAGTCGGATCGGACTGCGCAATGGTTTGCAGTGCAGCGTGGGCGAGCGGTGGCATCAGATGCTGGAGGAAGGCCCGCCCGAGATGGATGCGGATCTGACGGCCTCGTTCTTCGAGGCCGTTCGTCTGGATCCCGAACTGCGTGATCGGTTGCGGCACCTGTGCGAAACGTTTGAACGTCCGGAGAATGAGCGGGGCAATGGGGCTAATGCCGAGCGCAATTTGGTGGTCGGCTTGCTGCGCCGGCGGCTGGCTCGAATCTGCCTCGAGGCGCTGCGCCCCTCTTTGGTGATTCTGGACGAGTTCCAGCGCTTCTCCGATCTGCTCGGAGGTGATACCGAAGAGGCAGAACTCGCCAATGACCTGTTCTCGCTGGATGGCTCCCGGCTGCTGTTGCTGTCGGCGACGCCGTACCGGATGCTGAGCATGCATGGCGAGGCCGATGAGGATCATCACGAGAACTTCCTCGCGACGGTTGGGTTTCTGTATGACGAACCCGGTGAAGTGGCACAGCTCCGCGGGGATCTCGAGGCCTATCGCCAGGGCTGCCGGCTGTTGGCCGACGGGGATCAAGGCACGATCCACGAGGCGCGGGAGCGCCTGCAGGCGCGCTTGATGAAGGTTATGTGCCGCACGGAACGGGTCGGTCTGACCCGTAGGCGCGATGCGATGCTGGAGGGCGATGAACGTGAGGTTCGCCTCAAGCCAGACGATCTCGAGTATGCCCGGGTCGTCGACGCTACGGCGCGGGCGGCGGGCCTGCCGGATGTGATCGAGTACTGGAAGTCGATCCCGTACATGCTGAGTTATATGCGCGATTATCAGATCCGCAGGGAGCTCGATGCGCTGGGTGACGCGCCCTCGGCCGAGTTGAGGCAGGTCGTCGGAGCCGGGCGGGACCTGAGTTCCATCGATCCTCGGCGGATCGAGGGTTATAGGGCGTTGGAAATGCCGCATGCGCGGATTCGCGGCTTCGTCGACGAGACCGTGGATAAGGGCTTGTGGAAGCTGCTTTGGCTACCACCGTCTCTACCGTACAGCGAGCCCGCCGGTCCCTGGGCCGAGATGGGTGATGTGACCAAGCAACTGGTGTTTTCGGCCTGGAATGCGGTGCCGGATGCCATTGCGACGATTTGCTCTTATGAGGCTCAAGCCAGGGCGTTTGCCGGAGAGGACGGGAACGTCACGTACAGCAATACCTACGAGCGTGTGCGGCCCCTGCTGCGGTTTCAAACGGATGCTGCCGGCCGGCTGACCGGGATGCCGGCGTTGATGCGGATCCTGCCGGCGCCTCGTCTGGCTCGGGAAGTGGATCCGCTTCGCATCGCTGTTGAATTGGGGGATGGCACGCCCCCTTCGCTTGATGTGGTGTTGGGAGAAGCAACACGACGATGTTCAGCGCTTTTGGCGGAGCTGCCACCCGGCGATGCGGACGGTCGCATCGACGAACGTTGGTATTGGGCGGCAATCGCGATGCTGGAGCGTGACTCGGCCCTGATGACCTGGATGCAGGCGGCGTCTGGTTGGTCCGAGGCCATCCCCGAACGTGAGAGCAGTGATCAGTTCCAGGCTCACGTCGATCACATGGTCGAGACTATGCGCAATGGGCTGGATCTGGGGCGGCGGCCACCCGACCTGGCCGAGGTGCTGGCCCTTTTTGCGCTGGGTGGCCCGGGGGCTTGTTCCGTGCGCGCGCTGCGGCGCGTAGCCCCGGATGTCGATTGGAATGCGGCAGCACTCCTGTCTGGAGCGGCGCGGATCGCGAATGGCTATCGGACCCTGTTCAACCTCCCTGAGAGTATCGTTCTGATCCAGAATCGGGATGAGCTCCCGTACTGGCGCCAGGCGCTGGAGTACGCGGTCGAGGGGAACATTCAGGCCGTGCTGGACGAGCAGGTGCATGTGTTGCCGGAACAGCTTGGCCTTGCGGGTGCACCTTCCGCCGACCGCATCGGTGGCGTCTCCAGGGCTGTAGCGGAATCGCTGTCCATGCGCTCGGCGCAGCTCAAGGTGGATGACGTTCGCGTGAAGCAACGCCGTCTCGCCGTCGACGACGTCATGATCCGGTGCCGTTTTGCCCTGCGCTTTGGTGACATGCGAGACGATACCGGCGGTGCCATTGCGCGCGCCGACTCCGTACGGGCCGCTTTCAATTCACCGTTTCGTCCCTTCGTTCTGGCCAGCACATCGGTGGGGCAGGAGGGGCTGGATTTTCACACCTGGTGCCATTCCGTCGTTCACTGGAACCTGCCGTCGAACCCGGTGGACATGGAGCAGCGGGAGGGACGCGTCCACCGTTACAAGGGGCATGCCGTGCGCCGAAACGTGGCGCAGGATATCGGCTTGCATGCGCTCGCAGCATGGGATGGCGAAGGAGATCCGTGGACGTATCTCTTTGAGCGCGCGGAAGGTACCGATTCCGGGCGGGAGTCCGATCTTGCCCCCTGGTGGATCTATGAGGCGGGTGATGCACGCATTCAGCGGCGCGTTCTGCTTCTGCCGTTGAGCCGGGATGTCGGCCGCCTCAAGAATATGAAACGCCAGTTGGCGCTCTACCGCATGGTGTTCGGCCAACCGCGCCAGGAAGACCTGATCGTGTACCTCGATCACGCCCTTCCGGAAGACGCGCCAGAGGACTGGCAGATCTCGTTACTGCCTCCCGCGACGTAACGGCCGTCACCGGATTTCGACAGAGCTGAGAGGCATTGCAAATGGATAAGGAGCATCTGCCGAAACTGGTAGGCGAGTTGTATCGCGTTGTGGGGGAGTTAGAGGCGATGTTTCCCGGAAGGCATTTCACGCCGGATGGTCACCTCGTGGGCAGTCTGGGTGAGTGTCTCGCGGCCTATCATTACGGGCTGGATCTCCTCCGGGCATCTTCACCCGGCGTGGACGCCATTAAGGATGGGCGAGAACTCGAGATCAAGGCGACTCAGGGAACAAGAGTCGGCCTACGGAGTGGTCCGGAGCATCTGCTGGTCCTTCGGCTGGATCGGGAGGGTGGTTTCGCAGAGATTTATAACGGCCCGGGCGAGATTGTCTGGCGAGAATTCGAAGGAAAACGAAAGCCGAGCAACGGCCAGTATCAAATTTCGGTAGCTCGCCTGACTCAGTTGATGCAGAACGTTTCTCCAGAGCTGAGGTTGCCAATGGTGGTCGCGAACGGGTGACGGGGCTCTGATGCCCGGCTTGGAGCGCTTTTGTTGTGTCCGAGGCCGATAGAGGGGAGGGTGCCCCAACTCAGGGCACGCTGGGGTGTTCGAGGGCTGGCGGGATCCAGACGGGGCGCCGCCCTCCGAGAGTCGTCCAGTAGTAGCCAGGGTTTGAGGCGAGATGCGTCTTGCCCCCGCTGTTTTGGGCGCTTGTCCCATCCAGGCCGCGGATGACTCCCGCCAGCGGCATGTTGTAGGCGTCGCCGGTTTGGTACGCCTTGATCGTTCCCCATAGAGCGGCTGCCGCATCCTTGTGCGTCTCTTTGAGTCGAGTCAGCGGAGCACTGAGAACGAATTCCAAGAGCTTGTCGTGCTCGTGGTGCCGGCAGGGGTAACGATGGCCGTCGGGGCCGCGCAGCAGAACCTTCCCGGCGTCATGAAGGAGGGCGACCACCACAGCGGCTTCGGCGAACAACTCCGGGGTGTTCGGGAGTTCGCGCGTGGCCGCCTTAAGTGCCTCTGCGACTTCCAGGCTGTGAGCGAGCAGGCCACCGGCATCCGTGTGATGACAGCTTTTCGATGCCGGGAGCGTCACGAAGAGTCGGGTGAAGGACTGGTCACGAAAGACGTTCTCGAGGAATGCGCGATAGGCAGGGGCACGCAGGGCGTTGGCCAGGTCGACGAGCCGTTCCAGGTCTTGGACGTTGGGGGCGACATGGCCAGGAAGCAGTTCGATCGAGGACCTCGGGTTGTCGGTATCCAGAGTGGGACGGAGGACCGCCTGAACTTGCCCGTTGCGGTCTCGCTGCAATTCGATTCCGCACTCCAGCGTGGCTGGCCGACCAGGGTGGATCTCTTGCCAGTCCGTCATTGGGGCGAAGGCCCGAACGCTGCCGGTGTAATCCCAGAGGTACACGGGATAGTACGCCACGCCATTCCGGCCGGAACTCGGTTTGCCAATCTCCGCACCGAAGGTCCCTGTGACGGGAACGTCGATTTCGAACTCCGGGTTTGCCAGCAGGCTTTTTACGTCTACGACGGTCTTACACATGCCCAGTCGCCTCCTGAGCCTTGAGCTCTTCCTCGAGGCGGAATGCGAGCCAGTTGATCACTGCGCCGTCCAATGCCAGGGGGGTGCAAGGCAGTTCCCTGGCGATCCATGCGGCGACCGTTTCAAGGACGGGCTCGCTAGTATTGGTACCAAGCGCTTGGGCGAGGCTGGGCCGGTGCTCGAGCTGGTATGCCCGAATGAGCGCCGATGCCATCTGTCGTGGCGCGTCGGTTTGCGTCAGGTGGTTGCCAACGCGGTTCGTCTTCGGGGACTCACTCATCATCGGAGACCTCCTCGGTGACCGGATCGGGAGTGGTCTGAGGAAACTGCATGCGCGAGCGCAGCAGTCGCTCCATGGCGGAGCCATCCTGGCGGGTGAGGTTCGGGACATACCTCGAGTACACGGTGAACAGCATCTTGGTGTTGGAGTGGCCCATCTGACGGGCAATCCACTCCGGACTCTCACCGGCGGCAAGCCACAGCGTCGCGGCCGTATGACGCGTCTGATACGGGTTACGCCGTTTGAGCTGGGCCTTCTTGAGGGTCGGGTACCACACGCGGTGATTCACGTTGTGGTACGAGAGCGGATAGCCGAAGCGACTGGAGAACACGTAATCACTCCGACAGGAGACAGGCCGTTCGCGCATCTCTTCTCGGGCCTGTAAGAGTGCTTGGTAGACCATCTCGGACATCTGGATGGTGCGCATCGACCCGTCGGTCTTGGTCGTGGTGTCTTCACCGTTGACGCGGGCCGAATAGATGAGGATCTCCCGTCGGTCGAAGTCGACGTACTGCCATTTCAGTCCGTCCACCTCGGACGTCCGCATACCCGTGAAGAACCTGACGATGAAGTACGGCCGCCACTGGGGATCGACGGTATCGAGAAACTTCTGGACCTCCTCCAGGGAGAAGGGGTCGACCTGCGTGCGAGGGACACGCAGTGGCTTGATGCCCTGATAGGGCGTGATAAAGTCGAATCGGTCAGCGGCTTCCACCAGGATCTGCCGGAGCACATTCATGATTTGATTGATCCGGGACGCAGACAGCGTTTTTCCAGTGGCGCGGCATACTTTGGCGAGTTCGGCGCGGTACTGGAGGATCTCGGATTTCTGGATGTCGCTGACTTTCTTCTCCCCGAACTGCGGGGCCAGTTGCTTATCGAAGATGTCTCGCAGCTTCGTCCGGTAGGACGGCTTCCAGGTGGGCTCGTTCTCGGCAAACCAGGTCTCCCCAAACTCCTGGAACGTAGGGCCTGCGTTTGCGCCTTCTGCGGCCTGTAGCACAGACGTGGGTTGAGAGAACCGTGCCGCGCGAGGGCTGTTGGGAAACGTTTTGGCGTAATCGAAGGTACCCAGGACGATCTCGGCCTGGATCTTCTCCATAGCGCGTTCCAAGCGTTTGCGATTGGCGGGGGTGTCGTCGAGCCTGGTGTATTCCCTGCAACGGACGTTCTGGTAACGGAAGTCCATGAAGAGTTTTCCGTTGTGGTGCCGGCGGATGTTAGGCATAGCAGCGGCCCCCCTTTGACATCGGGATACCCGCATCGATGGTCGATGCCATGGGATGGTCTCGGAGAAGTTCTTCCTCGACGCGCTCCCAGATAACCAGGTACTTGCGCCGGTCGAACGCGCGGATGAAGTGGACGCCCTCGATCAGGTCCCGCTTCATGACGATGTTTCGGAAGTACCGCGTCGAGAAGTGGAGTCGCGCCGCGGCCTGTTCGGGGGTAAGGTAGGTGTTCTGGTTCACGATAGCCTCCTTTGCGTAACAAACGTTAACCCTACGCAACAAATAATACGATTAACGTTTGTTCCTGTCAAGAACATAACGAGCGCTACAGGCACATTTATGATTCGATTTCTCTTGAAAGAGCGCATGGCCGACAAGTCTTTCGCGGAAGGTCGCCGCATCACGTTTGACGAGGTGTCACGCGAAACCGGCGTCAACCGGACGACGCTATCGAAGATCGCGAATCAGAAGGGGTACAACACAACAACCGATAATCTTGATGCGCTTTGCGGTTACTTTGGCTGCTCCGTCTGCGATCTGGCCGAGCGTGTCGAGGAGCCCAAGTAAACCTGGGCCCACGAATGGGTGGTGATCACTTTTCGGCCGACGCGATAGCGCCCGGCAAGGACCCTGGGCTACCGGTGGGCTCCACGTGGGCCCCAGATGGGCTCAAGTGCTTTTGCTGGCTTTGGTCTCGGTGCGGAGCGTATTCGACGAGCCCGCCGCGGCGGGATTGAAACGCGATCGCCCAGGGTGAGGTAAAGCTCGTAAAGTCAGAAGGTTACGGTAGGCTTTGACAGGGGGCGGGGAGTCGGTACAATACGCGGCTCGAAGACGACAGGCGCGTAGCTCAGTTGGTTAGAGCACTACCTTGACATGGTAGGGGTCGTTGGTTCGAGTCCAATCGCGCCTACCAGTTTGATGAAAAAAGCGAGTCCGGGTCCGCCCGGCTCGCTTTTTTTGTGTCCGGGGTTCGGGCGGCGGCGTCGACAGGGCGGTGACGAGGCGGCAGGCTGATGCCCATTGTGCGTTCTGTAAGGGGGGCTTCGCGTCCGGCGATTGCTTGTTGATGCGCTATCCGGTTCGGTTTTCCTGGCTATTTGCGGCGCTCTTGCTGGCGCTGGCGGCCGGCTGTGCGCCGTTGCAGCCGGCGCCGGAGCGCGGATGGCAGGCGCTGGAGTTGCCGGCGAGCGAGGGGCCGCTGGCGCAGTGGCTGGCCGACTATGGCCCGGCCCGCGACGAAGGCAAGACGGGGTTCCGGATGCTGGACGAGGGGGCGGAGGCGTTTCGCTGGCGGGTGATGAGCGTGCGCAAGGCGCGCGAGCGGATTCAGGTGCAGGCGTACATCTGGCGCGACGATGCCGCGGGCCGGGTGCTGATGGGCGAGCTGCTGGGGGCGGCGGATCGCGGGGTGCGGGTATCGCTGCTACTGGATGACATCGATGCGCGCGGGCGCGATGTAACCCTGGCCGCCATCGATCAGCATCCGAATATCGAGGTCCGGATCTTTAATCCGTTTCGCAGCCGCGACGGCTTGTTGCGCGCCAGCGCGGAGTTCTTCTTTCGTGGCAGCGACCTGAACCACCGGATGCACAACAAGGCCTGGATCGTGGACGGGCATCTGGCGATCACGGGTGGCCGCAACGTCGGCGACGAATATTTCGAGGCGAGTCCGGACTACAACTTTGCGGATCTGGACCTGGTGGTGGTGGGGCCGCTGGTCCGGGAGATTGATCTTTCGTTTGTGGAGTTCTGGAACAGTCCGGGGGCGATCGGGGTGGGGCGCCTGGCGCGTGAGGGTGGGTCGCCCGAGCAGCTGGCGATGCAGCAGGGCGCGCTGCGGGCCTGGCTGGCGCAGAACCACACGCACCCCCTGATGCAGATGGAGCCCCTGAACGGACAGCCCGTGCCACAGCCGGTGGCCGATCCGGCCGCCTATGTATGGACTACGCACGCGGAGTTCGTGGTGGATGATGAGGCCAAGGCTCGGGCGCGCGGCGAGGGGTCGCGGGTGGCGGATGCCCTGGGCGAGCGGCTGCTGGGTGTCGAAGAAGAGTTGCTGATCGTGTCGCCGTATTTTGTGCCGGGGCGCGACGGGACCGCCCAGCTTTCGCGGATGAGCGAGGCTGGCGTGCGGGTTCAGGTGTTGACGAACTCGCTGGCGGCGAATGACGTAGCCTTTACCCACGCCGGTTATGCGCGGCGGCGGCATGCCCTGCTGGAAGCCGGGGTGGAGCTGTTCGAGCTGCGCCCCACCGGGCCGCCGCGCTGGGCGCGGCTGGTGCGCGATCGCGGAATCGAGCCGTCGCAGGCGAGCCTGCACACCAAGCTTCTGGTCTTCGATGGCGAGGAGGCCTTTGTCGGCTCGTTCAACCTCGATCCCCGCTCGGCGCACACCAATAGCGAATCCGGGGTGTTTCTGAAGGAGCCCGTCCTGGTGCAGCGGCTGGCCGCGCTGCATCAACAAGGGATTCGGCCGCAGGTCGCCTATCGCGTGGAGCAGGATGCGTCCGGTGGCCTGATATGGCGGGACGGGTCCGGGAATGCCTACCGGTATGAGCCCAAGGCCAGTCTGTGGCGGCGGTTTGTCTCCGGCATGACCCGGATTCTTCCGGTCGAGCCGCTCTTGTAGCGGCTCGGTCGAGTACCCAGGCACACACGAAAGGGAGAGCGAGACATCATGGAATGTGGACAGTGTGGCAAGCAGAACCCGCCGGAGGCGCGATTCTGTATTCAGTGCGGGGCACCGCTGGCGGCCGGAGCCGGGGGTCACGACGGCCCGCCCGAGGACCGCGCGGCCTATGGCGGGTTCTGGGTCCGCGTCGGGGCCTATCTGGTGGATGGTGTGATCATCGGGGTGCCGCAGATCGTGGCGCAGGCCGTGATCAGCCCGGAGACGATGGCGGTGCGCGGGCCGGATGACCCGGTGCCACCGGCGGAGGTGGCCTGGTTTCTGGTGAATATGGTGGTGGCCTGGCTGTACTGGGCCGGTATGCACAGCTCCCGGTACCAGGCCACGCTGGGCAAGATGGTCTTCGGGCTGCGGGTGGTGGACTTCAACGGCGAGCGGATCTCGTTCCTGCGGGCGACCGGGCGCCATTTTGCAACCATCCTGTCCGGCCTGATCCTGATGATCGGCTACATCATGGTGGCGTTTACCCGCCGGCGGCAGGCCCTGCATGACCTGATTGCGCAGACCCTGGTGGTGCGCAAGGAGTGGGTGCGCTGAGCGTGTGCGGAACGACGCCATACCCTCGGTTCGAGCCACCACCCGCCCCGTGAGTGACACGGCGAAGCATTTCGACGTGGTCGTGATCGGCGCCGGCGCGGCCGGGCTGATGTGCGCGCTGACGGCGGGCGGGCGCGGCCGGCGGGTGTTGGTGCTGGATCACGCCAACCGTGTGGGCAAGAAGATCCTGATGTCCGGCGGCGGGCGCTGCAACTTCACCAACATGTATTGCGAGCCGGAGAACTTCATCTCCGCGAACCCGCATTTCGTGAAGTCCGCGCTCAGCCGCTATACGCAGTGGGACTTCATCGCCCTGGTGGAGAAGCACGGCATTCCCTACCACGAGAAGAAGCTGGGGCAGCTGTTCTGCGACCGGTCCTCGAAGGACATCGTGCAGATGCTGCTGGACGAGTGCGCGGCGGCAGGCGTCACCGTGCGCACGGACACCGCGGTGACGGATGTGGAACCGGGCCCGCCGCACCGGCTCGTGGCGGGCGAGGAGGGCATTGCCTGCGACTCGCTGGTGATCGCGACGGGCGGTTATTCGATCCCGCGCATGGGGGCCACGGGATTCGGGCTGGATCTGGCGCGTTCGTTGGGGCTCCCGGTCCAGCCAACCCGGCCGGCCCTGGTGCCGTTCACCCTGAGCGGGCGGCCGCTGGAGGAGCTCGAGGGGCTTTCCGGCGTGTCGCTGGACACGGTGACGACGGCCGGAGGCATGGGGTTTCGCGAGAACCTGCTGTTTACGCATCGCGGGCTGAGCGGGCCGGCGGTGTTGCAGGCGTCGTCGTACTGGGAGGAGGGGCAGGCGGTCACGGTCGACCTGTTCCCGGGGATGGATCTGGCGGCGCACCTGCGCGAGCTGCGCGATCTGCGCCCAAAGCTGGAGCTCAAGAGCGTGCTGGGCGAGCAGCTGACGCGCCGGGTGGCGCAGCGCTGGTGCGAACTGTGGGTGGCAAACCGGCCGCTGGAGCGCCTGAGCAATGACGATATCGAGCAGGTGGTGGCTGTCTGCCAGCCGTGGACGGTATGGCCGTCCGGGACCGAGGGCTATCGCACCGCAGAGGTGACGCTGGGCGGGGTCGATACTGCTGCGTTGTCCTCCAAGACCATGGAGTGCCGGACCGTGCCGGGGGTCTACTTTATCGGCGAGGTGGTGGATGTGACCGGGCATCTGGGCGGGCACAACTTCCAGTGGGCGTGGGCCTCCGGTCACGCCGCGGGCGAGTACGCCTGAGCGTTTTTATGCGCCGCGAACACGGCCTTTCGTGCTGTTCCGGAAACTGTGGTGGGGTTTTGTCTGTCGGGTTGGAAGAACCCGTGGAGGGTGACTACTCTAAGAGCAATCCCACGCAGAAATGCAAGGAGCAGGCATGAAGATCGACCAGTTGGTAGAGACGGCCGAAGCAATGGTGACCCCCGGCAAGGGCATCATTGCCATCGATGAATCCACCGGGACGATCGGCAAGCGCCTGGGCGCGGTGGGTGTCGAGAATACCGAGGAGAACCGCCGCACGTACCGCGAGCTGCTGCTGACCACGCCGCAGCTGAACGAGTACATCTCGGGCGCGATCCTGTACGACGAGACCCTCCGTCAGTCCACCCGCGACGGCAAGCCGTTCGTGGACGTGATGAACGAGGCCGGGATCCTGCCGGGCATCAAGGTCGACACCGGGGCGAAGGACCTGGCGGGATTCCCGGGCGAGAAGGTGACCGAGGGCCTGGATGGACTGCGCGAACGGCTCGAGGAATACGCCAAGATGGGCGCCCGCTTCGCCAAGTGGCGCGCGGTGATTACCATCGGCGAGACCATGCCCACGGATACCTGCATCGAGTCCAATGCACATGCGCTCGCGCGCTATGCCGCGCTGTGCCAGGAGCAGGGCATCGTGCCGATCGTGGAGCCGGAGGTCCTGATGGACGGCAGCCACGACATGGAGACCTGCTACGGCGTGACCGAGGCGACCCAGCGGGCCGTCTTCAAGGCGCTGTACGAGCACCACGTGCTGCTCGAGGGCACCATCCTGAAGGCCAGCATGGTGCTGCCGGGCAAGGATTGCCCCGAACAGGCCAGTGTGGAGGACGTCGCGCACGCGACGCTGCGCTGCCTGGAATCCGCGGTGCCGGCCATCCTGCCGGGTATCGTGTTCCTCTCCGGTGGGCAGAGCGATGCCGATGCCACCAATCACCTTGATGCGATGAACCGTATCGGCGGGACGCCCTGGCCGCTGTCCTTCTCCTACGGCCGCGGCATGCAGCAGGCGGCGATGGAGCTGTGGGGCAAGGACATGGGCGCGAACTTCGAGAAGGCCCAGCAAACGGTCTTCGAACGGGCGCGCGACAACGGACTGGCGGCCCAGGGCAAGTACGCGGCGTGATCCCGTCGCCGGTCCGCGCTTGCGCCGGGCCCTCGCCAAACGATTGGCCTATGTATTGATCTGGATCAAGAAAGGCCGGCTGCAGGCTGATTAGCCTGACATCGTCGGACTCGATCGGCGGCCCGCAAGGGATGCACGATCCCCCGCGTGCGATGCGGGCCGGTTGCTTCCGACGGTGTATGTCGCGTCTTGGCCTGCTATCTCCGGATAGCAGGCTTTTTTGTGGGCGCGCGATACGGAAATGTGATCGCGTTCACTCAACATAAAAGAATCGCGATCATGCGGGAAGTGCCGCAAAAACGGATCGATCTCCTTGTAAAACACCCAGAACGTCTTGGTTGTAACGCCCGGTTACAGGATCACCCGCGGAACGTTCGGGGATGGGCGGCGTCACGAGCCACGTAGGGGCGGGTGGTTACAGCCCCGACGTTTGGACACTGTCAAGGAGATAGCGATGAGTCTGACGCGCAGAGAATTCCTGGAGGCTATGGTTGCCGCGAGTGCAGCCGGTTTCTCGATGAATGCCTGGGCCGGCGAGAAGGGGTCCTGGCGACCGGCCGAGGCGGATATGTACGACCTGCCGAAGTTCGGCAACGTCTCGCTCCTGCACTACACCGACTGCCATGCGCAGCTGAAGCCGGTGTACTTTCGCGAGCCGGATGTGAACATCGGCGTGGGTGACATGCAGGGGAAGCCGCCAGTAATGGCGGGCAAGGACCTGCTCGAGTACTTCGATATCGAGCCCGGCACGCCGCTTGCGCATGCCGTGACACACATGGACTTCAAGTACGCGGCCGAGAAATACGGCCGTCTGGGCGGGTTTTCCCACCTCTCCACGCTGATCCAGAAGCTCCGTGCAGAACGCCCGAATTCCCTGCTGCTCGACGGTGGTGACACCTGGCAGGGCTCCGCCACGGCGCTGTGGACCGACGGGCAGGACATGGTCGATGCCCAGAAGCTGTTGGGCGTGGACATCATGGTCGGCCACTGGGAGTTCACCTTTGGCGACGAACGGGTGATGGAGGTTATCGAGAACGACTTCAAGCCCAACAACATCGAGTTCCTGGCGCAGAACATCGAGGATCGCGACTGGGGTGACCCGGTGTTCGAGCCCTACACCATCCGCGAGATGAATGGGATCCCGGTGGCGGTGATCGGTCAGGCCTTCCCGTATACCTCGGTGGCCAACCCCGACTACATGTTCCCGGAGTGGAGCTTCGGCATCCGCGACGAAAACATGCAGCGCATGATCGACGAGTGCCGCGAGAAGGGCGCGAAGGTCGTTGCGATCCTGTCGCACAACGGCATGGTCACCGACATGGAGATGGCGCGCCGTTTGCGCGATGTGGACGTGATCATGGGCGGCCACACGCATGATGCCGTGCCGGGCGCGATGGAGATCGAGAATGCCGGTGGCGAACGCACCCTGGTCACCAATGCCGGTTCCAACGGCAAGTTCGTGGGCGTGATGGATCTGGACGTGACGGACAGCGGCATCCGCGACTACAAGTTCACGCTGCTGCCGGTGTTCTCCAACCTGATCGAGCCGGACGCCGAGATGGAAGAGCATATCCGCAAGGTTCGCGAGCCCTACGCGGACAAGCTGAGCGAAGAGCTGGCGGTCACCGACGGGGTGCTCTACAGGCGCGGCAACTTCAACGGTACCTTCGACGAGGTCATCATGGATGCGATGATCAAGGAGATGGACGCCGAGGTGGCCCTGTCGCCGGGCTTCCGCTGGGGCGTGAGTGTGCTGCCGGGCTCGCCCATCACCTTCGAGGAGCTGATGACGCAGACCGCGACCACCTATTCGGAGACGCAGCGTAACGAAATGACCGGGGCCCAGCTGAAGAACGTGCTGGAGGACGTGGCCAACTCGATCTTCAATTCCAACCCCTACCACCACCGCGGCGGCGACATGGTGCGGACCTCGGGGATCGAATACACCATCGATCCGCACGAGTCGATGGGCAGCCGCATCAGCGACATGCACATCAACGGCGAACCGCTGGATCCGGACAAGAAGTATGTGGTGGCCGGCTGGGCGAACGTCCACGAACCGCTGGATACGGACCCGGTGTGGGAGGTGGTCGCCGGCTACCTGCGTGACCGTGAAACCATCAGCCCCGGGACGCCCTACCTGCCGAAGCTGAAGAACGTGTCCGGCGATCCCGGCCTGGATCGTTAACCACAATTGCAGGCACTGGCTTGGCCCGCGGAACCGGGCCGGGTAGTCTCGCAGCCGCCGTGCACCACTGGGGTGTGCGGCGGCTTTTTCGCTTGGGGGCATTCGGTATGGGACTGAACGAATCCGGCTTTTCCGGTCTGCTGTTGTATTGCCGCCCGGGTTTCGAGGCGGACCTGACGGCGGAGCTGACCGATCGCGCGGGCCGCGCCGGACTGAGCGGTTTTGCGCGGGTGCAGCAGGGGAGCGGGTGCGTCCATTTCGAGCCGGCCGGCTGCACGGTGGAGGCGCTGGCGGCTGCATTGCCGTTCGCGGAACTGATCTTTGCGCGGCAGGTGTTCCCGGCCTTTCCGGCGCTCGAGGGGCTGGATCGGTCGGATCGACTGACGCCCATCATCGACCAGGCGCTTGCCTCCGGGTTGGCGGTGGACTCCATCTGGCACGAAATGCCGGACACCAATGAGGGCAAGGGCCTGCGACGCCTGGTCAAGGCCGTGGAGCGGCCGCTGGCGGCGGTCCTGCGCAAGCGCGGGGTGTTGCGCAGCCAGGCGGATGGGCAGCGCCTGCATGTCTTCTGGCATGCGGGCGATTGTGTGCAGCTGGGTATCAGCCGGCCCGGCGAACGCAGCGAGTGGCCCGGAGGCATCCTTCACCTCCGTTCGCCCCGCGACGCGCCCAGCCGCTCCACCCTGAAGCTGGAGGAGGCGTGGCATACCTTCATTCCCCGTGATGCCTGGGATGAACGGCTGGCGCAGGGGATGCAGGCCGTGGACCTGGGCGCGGCGCCGGGTGGCTGGACCTGGCAGCTCGTGCGGCGCGGGATGTATGTGCATGCGGTGGACAACGGCCCCATGGACGCCCGGCTGATGGCGACTACCCAGGTGGAACATCACCGTGAAGATGCCTTTTCCTGGGAGCCACCGAACGCCGTCACCTGGCTGGTCTGCGACATCGTGGACAAGCCGGGACGGGTGGCGGCACGCATGGCGGACTGGCTGGAGGCCGGGTGGTGCCGCGAGGCGATCTTCAACCTGAAGCTGCCGATGAAACAGCGCTGGCAGACGGTATATGCCTGCCTGGACCACATCGAGGAGCGGCTGCTGGATGCTCGGATCAAGCACCGGATGCGGGCGCGCCAGCTCTACCACGACCGCGAGGAGATCACGGTGCATGTGGAGCGGGAGCGGGGTTAGCCGGAGCGCTATTCGCCCTGCACGGTGATGGTCAGCTTGCGGGTGTGGGCGGCGTAGCGGTGTTCCCAGAGGAAGATGCCTTGCCAGGTGCCGAGGATCAGTCGGCCGTGGCCAACCGGGACGGTCAGATCGTTGTGCGTAAGCATGGCGCGGGCGTGGGCGGCCATGTCGTCGTCGCCTTCCATGTCGTGGCGGTAGGCGGGGTCGCCGTCCGGAGCCATGCGGGCGATCAGGGTCTCGAGGTCATGACGCACATCGGGATCGGCGTTCTCGGTCACGAGCAGAGAGGCGCTGGTGTGGTGCTGGAAGACGTGGCAGGTGCCGGTGGTGATGCCGGAGGCGCGCACGATGTGCTCGACCGCCTGGGTAATATTCAGGGTGCCACGTCCGCGGGTCTGCTCGGTCAGGGTGTCCTGGTAGACGGCCATGCATCTTCCTCGAATGCAAACAAAAAAGCGCCCGTAGGCGCTTGATTGGTCGGTCTAATTTGGTGGAGGCGGCGGGAATCGAACCCGCGTCCGCAGGACCTCCGCCTTCGGCTCTACATGCTTATTCTGTCTTTGAGTTTAACCAGCTACTACCCGACAGGCAGGGAATGCAGCTGGCGATCCCGGTTGAGTTTTAATGGATCCACGCCGGGCGCGCTTCACCACGAGCTTATGAGAGTCGACGCCCGATACTGGACGCATAAGCACGGCTCCAGTCGGACGGCATCTACCGGTTTTTAAGCGGCGAGTGCGTAGTTGTCGTCGTTGGCAACTATTTTTTTGCAGCGGTTTTTACGAGGTCCACTACAGCCTCGGCATGCACCTCAGGTTTCGCGACCCGCGTCGAAGCCATGTCGCCCCCAAGTACTGTCATGGACATGGTAGCGCATCGAGAGTTCCCCGGCCACGGGGAGATCAGGCCAGGAGGTCAAGGGCGGGTTCACCACGGAGAACACAGAGGACACAGAGCAGGTCGATTTACAGGAAGATTGGAAGACGGGAAGATTTTTAATGGGATGACAGGCACCCGCCAGGGCGATCCTCGGCACCCCAAAACCTTCCTGCCTTCCCTTCTTCCTGTAGACAAGCCCTTGACCTTGACCTTCTCCGTGCCCTCTGTGGACTCCGTGGTGAGATCGGTCTAACAGGTCCCGCGCGGGGGGCGCGTCCGGTACAATGCGCGGCTTTTGGCACGTCGGGTTTCGAGGAAGCGCAATGCGGGTTGTGGAAGGAGGCGCGGCGGTTTCGCCGTTTCGGCTGCGGGCCCTGGAGGCGGGGTTGCGGACAAGCGTATCGGGCGCAGGTCCACTGGCGGCCCGGTTCATCTATTTCGTGCAGACCCGCCGCCGGCTGACGCCGGACGAGGAGGCCGTACTGGCGCGCCTGCTGCGCGAGGGCGAGGCCTGGAAGGCCCCCGAGTTCGCGGTGGAGCGCGAACTGGTGGTGATCCCGCGCTTTGGCACGATCAGCCCGTGGTCGTCCAAGGCCACCGAGATTGCCCATCACGCCGGGCTGGAGGATGCGGTCGAGCGGATCGAGCGCGGTATCCACTGGCAGGTGGGCGGCGCGGGCGCCGGCCACGTGGAGCTGGAGGCACTTTCCGATCTGCTGCACGACCGCATGACCGAGGCGGTGATCGAGGATCCGGCGGAGGCCGCACAGCTGTTTCACAGCGAGACGCCGCGCTCGCTGGCGCGCGTGGAACTGGGCGAGGATGCGCGTGCGGCGCTGGAGCGCGCCAATGGCGAGCTGGGCCTGGCGCTGTCGCCGGACGAGATCGACTACCTGGCCGATGGCTACTCGGCCCTGGGCCGGGCGCCGACCGATGCCGAGCTGATGATGTTCGCGCAGGCCAACTCGGAACACTGCCGCCACAAGATCTTCAACGCCGCCTGGGTGCTGGACGGCGCGGCCGACGAGCGGACGCTGTTCGGGATGATCCGTCAGACCCATGCGCGCCATCCCGAGGGGGTGCTTTCCGCCTACAGCGACAACGCCTCGGTGATCGCCGGGCACGAGGGTACGCGCCTGATGCCGGATGCCATCACCAGCGAATACCGGCGCGAGACACTGGATCTGCCGATCCTGATGAAGGTGGAGACCCATAACCACCCGACCGCGATCTCGCCATTCCCGGGCGCGGCGACCGGCTCCGGCGGGGAAATCCGCGACGAGGGGGCGACCGGCCAGGGGTCCAAGCCGAAGGCGGGGTTGACCGGCTTCTCCGTGTCCAATCTCCGTATCCCCGGCTTCGAGCAGCCGTGGGAACGCGACTTCGGGCGCCCCGGGCGAATCGAGAGCGCGCGCCAGATCATGCTGGACGGGCCCATCGGCGCTGCGGCATTCAACAACGAGTTTGGCCGCCCGGCACTCGCCGGCTACTTCCGTACGCTGGAGATGGCGCTGCCGAATCCCGCGGGCGGCGAGACGCTGTACGGCTATCACAAACCGATCATGCTGGCCGGCGGGGTCGGGTCGATCCGTGGCGAGCACGTGCACAAGCAGGATGTGCCGGCCGGAACCCCGATCGTGGTTCTGGGTGGTCCGGCGATGCTGATCGGGCTGGGCGGCGGCGCCGCCTCGTCCATGGCGAGCGGGGCGAGTTCCGAGCAACTGGATTTTGCCTCGGTGCAGCGCGGGAACCCGGAGATGGAGCGGCGCTGCCAGGAGGTGATCGACCGCTGCACGGCCCTCGGGGCCGGCAACCCGATCCTGTCGATCCACGACGTGGGCGCCGGGGGGCTTTCCAACGCGATCCCGGAGATCCTGGACGATGCCGGGCGCGGCGGGGTCATCCAGCTGCGTGACTTGCCGACCGCGGAACCGGGCCTGTCGCCGATGGAGCTGTGGTGCAACGAGGCACAGGAACGCTACGTCCTGGCGATCGCCGCCGAGCAGCTGGAGACCTTCCGGACCCTGGCCGCGCGTGAACGCGCCCCATTTGCTGTGGTGGGCGAGGCGACCGACGAGGGGCACCTGAAGGTCGAGGACAGCCTGTTCCACGAACCGCCGGTGGACATGCCCATGGGCATGCTTCTGGGCAAGACGCCGCGGATGACGCGCGAGGATCGTCGCCTGCCGCCGCCGGTGACGGGATTCGACCCCGAGGCCTGCCCACTCGCGGAGGCCCTGGATCACGTGCTGCACATGCCGTCCGTTGCGGCCAAGCACTTCCTGATCACCATTGGTGACCGCAGCGTGGGCGGTCTCGTCGCGCGCGACCAGATGGTCGGTCCCTGGCAGGTGCCGGTGGCCGATTGCGCGGTCACGCTGACCGACTTTGATGGCCACACCGGCGAGGCGATGGCGATGGGCGAGCGCACGCCGCTGGCGATCCTGTCGGCGCCGGCGTCCGGGCGCATGGCGATTGGCGAGGTGGTAACGAATCTGGCAGCGGCCGACATCGAGGGCACGCAGGCGATCCGGCTGTCGGCGAACTGGATGGCCGCCGCCGGGGTGCCGGGCGAGGACGCCAATCTGTTCGACACCGTGCGCGCCATTGCCGAGGACATCTGTCCGGCGCTGGGGATCTCGATCCCGGTGGGCAAGGACTCGCTGTCCATGCGCACGGTCTGGGAGACCGAGGACGGGCAGGCGCGCCACATGCACGCGCCGGTCTCGCTGATCGTCTCGGGCTTTGCCCCGGTGGCGGATGCGCGGCGGACCCTGACGCCCCAGCCGGATGCGGAGGCCGACGACCGGCTGTGGTTGATCGACCTGGGCGAGGGGCACACCCGAATGGGCGGGTCGGCCCTGGCCCAGTCCTATGGGTATATTGGCGACACGCCGCCCGACGTGGTGGATGCCGGGCGTCTGCGCGCCTTCTTCGATGCGATCGGCACGCTGCGCCGCAACGGGCTGCTGCGCGCCTACCACGACCGCTCGGATGGCGGTCTGGTCACAACGCTGCTGGAGATGGCCTTTGCCGGGCGTTGCGGGCTGGATATCGACGTGCCGGCGGGGCAATCCGTCGCGGCATGGCTGTTCAACGAGGAGCTCGGCGCAGTGGTCCAGGTGGCGGCCGGTGCCGAGTCCGCCCTGCGCGACGCGATGGCCGCGGCCGGGCTGGAGGCACATCTGCACCCGGTGGCCCGTATCCGCGATGACGAACGGGTGGTGATTCGGCAGGACGCGAGCGAGCACCTTGCCGCCACGCGGGCGGGGCTGCAGCGGGCCTGGCAGGAGACCTCGGCGCGGATGCAGCGGCTGCGGGACGACCCGGAGTGTGCCGATGAGGAACTGGCGCGGGTGGACGCCGACAGCGGTCTCCAGCCGCGGGTGAGCTTCGACCCGGCCGAGGACGTGGCGGCGCCGATGATTGCGCGTGGGGAACGCCCGCGCGTGGCGATCCTGCGCGAGCAGGGGGTCAATGGGCAGCTGGAGATGGCGGCGGCCTTCGAGCGGGCCGGTTTCGCGCCGGTCGACGTACACATGACCGATCTGCTGGACGGACGCCAGGAGCTGGGCTCGATGCAGGGGCTGGCCGTCTGCGGTGGCTTCTCCTACGGCGACGTGCTGGGCGCGGGGGGCGGCTGGGCCCAGACCATCCTGAACCATCCGTCCCTGCGCGATGCCTTCCAGGGATTCTTCGAGCGACCCGAGACCTTCACACTGGGGGTCTGCAACGGCTGCCAGATGCTGTCGCATCTCGCCCCGCTGATTCCCGGGGCAGATCACTGGCCACGCTTCGTGCGCAATCGCTCGGAGCAGTTCGAGGCGCGTCTGTCACAGGTACGTATCGAGCCGGGGCCGGCGGTGCTGCTGGACGGCATGGCCGGCTCGGTGCTCCCGGTGGTGGTGTCGCATGGTGAGGGCCGTACGCACTATGCCGACGGCGCGCCGGTGCACGATCACGCTGCGCTGCGCTACGTGGAGGGGGATGACACCCCGGCGACGCAATACCCGGCGAATCCGAACGGGTCCGCGGGGGGGGCGACGGGCTTTGCCAGCGAGGATGGGCGGGCGCTGATCATGATGCCGCATCCGGAGCGCGTGTTCCGCACGGTACAGCACAGCTGGCACCCAAAGGGCTGGGGCGAGGATGGTCCCTGGCTGCGGTTGTTCCGCAACGCGCGGGCCTTCGCGGGCTGAAGCGGGCGGGAGCGATGGTCTATAACCAGGGCATTTGGCTGGATGACGAACGAGGCGAGTGCGGACATGGATGATGTCAGTCAGGACGAGTTTCTCGGAGAGGATCTGCGCGTAACGACGGCCCTGATGATCGGGCCGTCAACGCGGCCCACCACCGATCCCGTGCTGGCGCAGCGCCTGATCGAGAGCCTCGACCTCTTTGATGATGCGCACCCGCGCGGTGCCCTGCCGCACGAGGACGAGACGTCTCCCGAGGTGCAGCGCCTTGAACACAAGCTGGACCTGCTGCTGCACCTGGTCGCCGAGTCGCTGCATCCCGAACGTCCGGACCCGGTTGAGGTGACGATCAGTGGCCACGGGATCGCGCTGCCGGCGGGCACCCTTCCGGAGGATTGCAGCCGTGTGGAGGTCTATCTCAGCCGCCTCCTGCCGCAGCCCTGTGTACTCGGCGTCGAGACTCCGACAACCCGGGGCGGCCAGCAAATGACTCGCTGGACGGGTGTCGAAGGCCCCCTGGAAGAGGCGATCGGTCGCTGGATTTTCCGGTTGCACCGGCGCGACATTGCCGAGAAACGCCAGAAAGTTGACGCCGATCGCAAATAGAACGGATACTGCGAACTCGATCACATCACCGGATGGGAGCAGGCCTTTGCATCCGGCGGGACCTATCGGGACAGAGCGGTATGCAGGATTCGGGCGACAAGCAGCAGACGATGCGAATTGCGCTCAGCGGCGAGGCGGGCGCCACGGACGCCACCCGGGCTATCCTGAATTGCCTCGGGTTCCAGGCCGAGACCCACAACAATCCCAACGACCTGACGGATGGCACGCCGGCGGCGGCCGTTTGGCTTTGCGGCCCAGCGGCCGAACTCGATGCCCGCCTGCAGGAACGGAGGGAGGATGCCGCCCCGGTGGTAGTTCAGCCCACCGATGGGGGCAAGGTTCAAGCCCCCGGCGTGGATTGTGTGGTCGAACACCCGCTGTCGATCGGAGGAGTATCGCAGGTCCTGCAATGGTTGCGCTTCGGGCGCGAACCCGGGTACGACGACATGCCCGGGCTGGTGGGGGTACACCCCACGATGCAGGCGGTGAAGCGCCTGGTGGGGCAGGTCGCGCGCACTGATGCCACGGCCCTGATCCTGGGCGAGACCGGTTCCGGCAAGGAAGTTGTTGCTCGTGCCATCCATAACGCATCGGATCGTGCAGACAAACCGTTCGTGGCAGTGAACTGCGGCGCGATTCCGGGTGACCTTCTGGAGAGCGAACTGTTTGGGCACGAGAAGGGGGCCTTTACTGGTGCCTTTACCGCCCGTGCCGGGCGCTTCGAACTCGCCGAGGACGGCACCCTGTTTCTGGACGAGATCGGCGACATGCCGCTGCCGATGCAGGTGAAACTGCTGCGGGTGCTGCAGGAACGCGTGTTCGAACGGGTGGGTTCGAACAAGTCCCTTCCGGCGCGTGCCCGGATCATCGCGGCCACCCACCGGAACCTGGACGATGCGGTGACGGATGGCAGTTTTCGCCAGGATCTGTTCTTCCGCCTGAGCGTCTTTCCCATCGAATTGCCGCCCCTGCGCGAACGCACCAGCGACCTGCCACAATTGATCGTCGCGCTGGAAGAACGGTTGCGGGAGCAGGGGATGACCCCCGCTCACCTGACACCGGCCGTCATCGCGCACCTGTCGCAGCTGGAGTGGCCGGGCAATATTCGCGAGCTGGCGAATCTTCTGGAACAGCTGGCGATCATGTATCCCGACCTCCCGGTGGACCTCGCGCAGCTGCCGCCCCGGGTGCGTCCGGACGGGATCGAGGACCTGACCCTGCCACCGACCGCCCCCAGCACCTCGGAGGCGGGCGCCACGGGTGCCGGCCTGCTGGCCGGCGGGTTGCCGCCGGAAGGCGTCGACCTGCGCAGCTTCCTGAATGACCTCGAGCGCGACATGATCACCCGCGCCCTGGACGAGACCGGGCACGTGGTGGCGCGCGCCGCGCGGCGCCTGGGCATGCGTCGCACCACCCTGGTCGAACGCATGCGCAAGTTCGGGCTGGGCAAGGCCTGACACGGTCCCTCACTGGCCCTTGTGCCACGTGCGGGGAGGGTCAGGATCCCGTCACCGAACCTCTCGGAGTTCGCCGCATCTGGCGTCGGGTGCTTGACGCGTCGAGGTAGAGGCGGGTGATAACGCCCGTATAATCAAACCTCTGCGTTCATGGCGCAGTTCTTGCTGGATGTCTCCCGAATCTCTTAGGGAAGACGTCCATGTCGCGAGCCACCATTCTGTTGGTTGATGCCGAACCGGCCCTGCGCGAGGCCGTGGTCCGGGTGCTGGCCACGATTCCGCGCGTGCGATTGCAGAGCTGTACGGCAGCGGACCTGCCGCAGACGCTCGAGGGGAGCCGGGCCGCGGCGGTGCTGCTGGGAGATGCCGGGGCCGTCAGCGCGGGGAGCCTGCCGGAACCGCGGTCATGCTTTGCGGCCGTCAGCCTGGAGCCCAGCCGGGACCGCGAGCTGACGGCCATGCGGGCCGGCGTCGACGCGCACTTCGCACTGCCGGAGATGGCGGAGTCTCTGGCCCAGTGGCTGCGGCCGCTGTTGGCCGCCGATCGGGACTTCGAGGCGCCGGCGCTGGTGGCCCGTAGCACCGCGATGAAGGGCATCGATCGGTTCGTCTCGCGGATTGCGCGCAGCACGGCCACGGTGTTCGTCACCGGGGAGTCGGGGGTGGGCAAGGAGGTCCTGGCCCGGCAGCTGCATGCGCGCTCGCCGCGCCATCGCGGCCCGTTCGAGGCCATCAACTGCGCGGCACTCCCCGAAGCAATGCTCGAGGCGATGCTCTTCGGGCACGCCAAGGGGGCGTTTACCGGGGCGGTCGAGGCGCGGCCCGGCAAGTTTCAGCGCGCCGATGGCGGCACGCTGCTGCTGGACGAGGTGACCGAGATCCCCGTGCACCTGCAGGCGAAGCTGCTGCGGGCCCTGCAGGAACGCGAGGTCGAACCCCTGGGTGGACGCCAGGCGCAACGGGTCGACGTGCGCGTGATTGCGACCTCCAACCGCGACCTGCGGGCGGCGGTTGCCGAGGGCGCGCTGCGCGAGGATCTCTACTACCGCCTGAACGTGTTTCCCCTTTGCATTCCGCCCCTGCGCGAACGCCGCGAGGACATCGTGCCGCTTGCGCAGGCCCTTCTGCGGCGCCTGAGCGGTGGACGATTGCAGGAACTGGACGAAGGCGCGCAGCGCCGCCTGCAGGCCCACGAGTGGCCGGGCAACGTGCGCGAGCTGGCCAATGTGATGGAACGTGCGATCACGCTCCACGAGGCCACGAGCGCGCAGGTGACGGCGGAGTCAGTCTGGCTGGACGCGGACATGCTGAGCCCCTGGACGACGGATGCCGCAGGGGAAGGTCACAGCCAGCGCGACGTCGCGGGAATGGAGGTCAGTGACGAGAACCCGACACCGATGCTGGAACAGACCCTGCAGACCCAGGAGGGCCGGGTGATCCTGAATGTCCTGCGCGAGTCGGGCGGACGCCGCAAGGAAGCGGCCGATCGGCTGGGAATCAGCCCGAGAACATTGCGTTACAAGCTGGCACGTCTGCGCGAGCACGGCTTTGCGGTGCCCGCATCGGGCTGACTCGGGATTGCCTGGCATGTCGATTGCTTGATGGATTCAGGAAAGAACAGCGACACGAAGGGCCCGTCCTGCGCGGCAGCCCCGCGTGATGGGAACCCCCGGGGGTAGTGAACATGAGCGAGATGCAGATTCAGAATGTCCTGCAGCAGATGCGTCAACTGACGCAATCGAACGGGGTCGAAGGGACGAACCCGGCCCAGCAGACGCGCGAGCCCCAGCGTGTGGGCGGCGTGGATTTCCAGAATGTGCTGACCGAATCGCTGCGCGGCGTGAATCAGACACAGCAGGCGGCCTCGGACCTTCAGACCCGCTTCGAGCTGGGCGACGACAGCGTGAGCCTGCCGCAGGTGATGACGGCCATGAGCAAGTCCAGCATTGCCTTCGAGGCGACCAACCAGGTGCGGAACCGGCTGTTGACGGCGTATCAGGAAATCATGCGGATGCAGGTCTGATCGGCCGGACGGGCTGAAGGAGAAAACGGACGATGGCCGAAAACGCACAATCCCTGCCGGCGGTGGTGACCGGGGGCATCAAGGAATTCAACGGGATGCCCGCGGGCCGCCAACTCGCCCTGATCGGGATGCTGGCCGGTGCGATCGTGGTGATCGTAGCGCTGCTGTACTGGGCGATGCGGCCGACCTATGTGCCGCTGTTCCCGCGCATGGATGCCGAAGATGCGGCGGAGGTCGTGCAGGTGCTGTCCCAGGCCGGTATCCAGTACCAGGTGGATGCCACGACCGGGCAGGTGAAGGTGCCGCAGGGGGACGTGGCGGATGCCCGGCTCCAGCTGGCCAGCGAGGGACTGCCAAAGTCCGGAGATCTCGGCTTCGAACTGCTGCAGGAAGACACCGGCCTGGGTACCAGCCGGATGATCGAAGGCGCCCGGCATCACCGTGCCATGGAGGGCGAACTGGCGCGGACCGTGGCCTCCCTGGACGCGGTGGATCGCGCGCGGGTGCATATTGCCGAGGGCGAACAGTCGGTATTCGTGCGCGATCGTCGACCCGCGAGTGCCTCGGTCGTCGTGCATCTGCGGGGCGGGCGTTCCCTGAACGAGGCTCAGGTGGGCGCGATTGTGCACCTGGTGGCCGCCAGCACGTCGGACCTGGATCCCGAGCGGGTGACCGTGGTGGACCAGCGCGGCACGCTGTTGACCCAGGACGGCGGCGAGGCCGGCATGGGCGGCAGTGGCGATCGGCTGAGCTTTACCCGCGACGTCGAGAATCGCTACACCGACCGTATCCGCGACCTGCTGATTCCCATCGTGGGGCGCGACAAGGTTCGGGTACAGGTCAATGCCGACATCGATTTCTCGCGCATCGAGCGCACCGAGGAACTGTACGATCCCGAGACCATTGCGCTGCGTTCCGAGCAGACGCGCGAGGAAGAGCGCACCGGCCCCGAAGGCGGGATGGGGGGTGTGCCGGGGGCGCTGACCAACCAGCCCCCGGCCGGCGGCGTTGCCGGCGAGGAGGGCCAGGAGGGTGAAGGTGCCCCGGCGGCGCTCCCCGGCAGTCGCAGTACCAACGTCACCCGCAACTTCGAAGTGGATCGGCGCATCAATCACATTCGCGAGATGCCCGGTGGCGTACAGCGGGTGTCCACCGCGGTGGTGGTGGACTTCCGGCCGGAGGTCAATGAGGACGGCGAGACCGTCCAGGTCGCCCGGGACGCCGAGGAACTGGAACGGATCGAGGCGCTGGTGCGCGAGGCCGTTGGCTTCAATGCCGAGCGGGGGGATACGATCAACGTGGTAACGGCGCCGTTCGAGGCGCCCGTGGAAGAGATTCCCGCGGAAGAGATCGCCTTCTGGGAACAGCCCTGGTTCATCGAGGTTCTCAAGATTGTGGCGGCGCTGTTGCTGGCCCTGATTATCCTGCTGACGGTGGTACGGCCCGCGATGAAACAACTGATGAAGCGCCCGCCGGCCCCGACACGGCGCGAGGATGAGCGCGAGGCCCTGACCGACGAGTCCGGCGGAGAAGCCGGCATGGGGCAGGGGCCAAGCGAAGGCTCGGCCGTGGCCGCGCTGACCGGGCCCAAGGGGCCGGACCAGCAGGAGATGGATCTGGAGGCCGTGCGCGAGATGGTCCGCGAGGATCCCAAGCGCGTGGCGCAGGTGATGAAGACGTGGTTGGGTGACGATGGCCGCTGACAAGAACTCCAATCTGGAAGGCGCCGAACGCGCCGCCGTGTTCATGATGAGCCTCGGCGAGGATGCCGCCGCCGAGGTCATGCGCCACATGGGGCCCAAGGAGGTGCAGAAGATTGGCACCGCCATGGCCTCCATGGACCGCATCTCCCGCAGTGACGTGAACGCCGCGCTGCATGAATTCTCCACCCACGTGCAGGAGCAGACGGCGCTGGGTGTGGGGGCCGACGAGTACGTCCGCAGCGTTATGGAGAATGCGCTCGGCGACAAGGCCTCGGGCCTGATCGACCGCATCCTGCTGGGGCGCAATTCCAAGGGGATCGAGGCCCTCAAGTGGCTCGATCCGCGCGCCATCGCCGACATGCTGCGCAACGAGCATCCGCAGATCGTGGCCATCGTGCTGTCGCACCTGGATTCCGACCAGGCCTCGGACACCTTGCAGTATCTGCCCGGCCGAGTGCAGTCCGACATCGTGATGCGCATCGCGACCATGGACGGTGTCCAGCCGCAGGCGCTGCAGGAACTGGACGAGATCCTCGACCGCCAGCTCTCCGGCAATGCGGCGAGCAAGACCTCCATGCTGGGCGGGGTGCGTTCGGCGGCCAACATCATGAACCTGATGGAGGGCTCGCGGGAGGCCGAGATCATGGAGACGATCAAGGAGTCGGACTCCGATCTCGGCTCGCGGATCGAGGAAGAGATGTTCGTCTTCGAGAACCTGGTGGATATCGACGACCGTGGTATTCAGTCGCTGATGCGCGAGATCCAGACCGAATCCCTGGTGCTCGCGATGAAGGGCGCCGACGACGACCTGAAGGACAAGATCTTCCGCAACATGTCCAAGCGCGCCGGCGAGATGCTGCGCGAGGACCTCGAGGCCAAGGGTCCGGTGCGCGTCAGCGAGGTCGAGGCCGCGCAGAAGGAGATTCTGTCGGTGGCCCGGCGCCTGGCGGAGAACGGCGACATCGTGCTGGGTGGCGGTGGTAGCGAGGCGATGTTGTGACCGACAGCCCGGCGGCCAGGCTGTATACCGACGACTCGGCGTCGTTGTGGGAGCCGCCGGAGATTGGCGAGGACGGCGTCCAGCCGCCCCGTCGCCTGCCCACGGCCGCCGAGATCGAGGCGATCGAGGAGGAGGCGCGCAAGAACGGCTTCGAGGCTGGGTATGCCGAGGGCCACGAGCTGGGCCAGAAGGAGGCCGAAAAGGCAGCCCGGGCGCGCGAGGACAAGAAGCTGCGCGAGACGGTCGCGGCCCTGGAGGCGGTGGCCGGCGGACTGGCCGACCCGCTGTCCGATGCCGCGGATGCCCTGGAGCCGGAATTGCTGGCACTGGTCACGGTACTGGCGCGCAAGGTGGTCCAGAGCGAGCTGGAGACCCGGCCGGAACAGATCCGATCGGTCCTGGAGGGGGCCCTGGCCCAGCTTCCGGGACGCAACCAGGATGTGCGCGTGCATCTCAATCCGGAGGACCAGGGGTTGGTCGAGACCTACGGGGAACGGGCGGATGCACGGATTACCTGGGTCCCGGACCCGAGCCTGGCGCGCGGCGGCTGCCGGGTCGATGCGGGCGCGGCCAGTGTGGACGCAAGCCTGGAGCGGCGCCTGCAACATGCCGTGGAGGCCTTGTGGAACGGTGAGACCCCGCTTGCGGGTGAGGAGGCCGGCTTCGAGGGCGCCGGTGCGACCGGCCCCGAAGGCGATCCAGCTTCGGAGGACTCATGAGTACGCCGATCGACGAACTGCATCGCCAGCGCCGCGAGCGCCTGAATAGCGGCCTGCTGGATCGCCTGCAGCAGACCCGGGGGCGGGTCGAACGGGTCAACCCGCCGCAGTCGGAGGGGCACCTGTCGCGCCTGACCGGACTGACGCTCGAGGCCGAGGGCCTGCGGTTGCCAATTGGCGGGCGTGCCCTGATCCATGGCGAGACGGGGGACCCGGTGCCGGCCGAAGTCGTCGGCTTCCAGAACGAGCGTACTTTCCTGATGCCCGAGGAGTTGGCCACGGGCCTGACGCCTGGGGCGCGCATCGAACCGCTGGACAACCAGCGCCAGATCCCGGTCGGCGAGGGGCTGCTGGGGCGGGTGATCGACGCCAACGGGGGGGCCCTGGACGGCAAGGGCCCGATCCGTACGCATGACTTCGGCCCCCTGGCCGGGCGGCCAATCAACCCGCTGCAGCGTGCGCCGGTGCGCGAGCCGCTGGATGTCGGCATCCGCGCGATCAATGGCCTGCTGTCGGTCGGTCGTGGGCAGCGCCTGGGCCTGTTCGCGGGCTCGGGGGTCGGCAAGAGCGTGCTGCTGGGGATGATGACCCGGAACACTACGGCGGACGTGATCGTGGTGGGCCTGATTGGCGAACGCGGCCGGGAAGTCAACGAGTTCATTCACGAGATCCTGGACGAGGAATCGCGTACCCGCACGGTGGTGGTTGCCGTGCCGGCGGACCAGTCGCCGTTGCTGCGCCAGCATGGCGCCTGGGTGGCCACGGCGGTGGCGGAACATTTCCGCGATCAGGGCCTGCATGTGCTGTTGTTGATGGATTCGCTCACGCGGTTTGCCCAGGGCGCCCGCGAGATTGCGATGGCGATTGGCGAGCCGCCGGCCTCCAAGGGCTATGCGGCGTCCGTGTTCGCGCGCCTGCCACAACTGGTGGAGCGGGCCGGCAACGGGGATGTCGGTGGTGGTTCGATCACGGCCTTCTACACCGTACTGGCCGAGGGGGACGATCAGAACGATCCCATCGTGGATGCTGCACGCGCGATCCTGGACGGCCACGTGGTGCTTTCGCGGGAGATCGCGGAGACGGGCCGCTACCCGGCCATCGATGTCGGCGCGTCGGTCTCGCGCGTCATGTCGTCGCTGATCGGGCCGGAACACGAACGCGCCGCCCGGCGGTTCCGCGATCTGGCCGCGACCTACATGCGCAATCGCGACCTGATTGCGGTGGGCGCGTACCGCAAGGGCGCCGATCCGCACCTGGACGACGCGGTGGCGATGCACGATCGTCTGGAGACCTATCTGGCGCAGGGCCGGGAAGAGGCGATTGGCTTTGACCGGGCCCGCGACGAGCTGCTGGCGCTGGTAGGCGCGGCGGCATGAATCCGAAGCGCCTGGAACGCCTGTTGCGGGTGCGGCGGATCGAGGAGAGCGAGGCGACGCGCCAACTGGGCGAGCGGTTGCAGCAGCTGGATGCGATCGCGGATCAGCGCGAGCGGCTCGAGACCTATCAGCGCGAATACCTCCATGCCAGCCTGCCGGACGATGCGAATGCGCTGAAGTGGCTGGCGGGGATGCGCGACCAGCTGCGCTCGGCGCTGGAGCAGCAGGACCTGCGTATCCAGGCGGCGGAGTCACAGGTGGAGACGGCCCGCCAGGAATGGCTGGAGCGCCATCGCAACAGCCTCTCGCTGGAGAAGCTGCTCGAGCGCCGGCGGGCCGAGACCGCCCAGCACGACGCCCGGCGCCAGCAGACCGAACAGGACATGTGGGCGACGCGGCAGGCCCATGCGCGCGAGGCAGACACGCGTTGGCAAGGTTCTTGAATGGACCGTGGATATCGATTGAGGCAAGGGCCCGGGGGTGACCCCGGCAGACCGAGGATCCGGACATGATCGCAACACAGAATACGGGCCAGGGCATGCTGCCGCTGCTGCAACTGCTGGGCGGCGACTCGGTGCAGGACCTGGACGGACTGAAGGGCCTGGAAGGCAAGCTCGGCGGTAAGGAAGGCGAAGGTTTCCTGGCCGTGCTTGAGCCCCAGATGGAGGCCCTGCTGGCGAGCATGGGTGTTCCCGGCGAGGAACTGGAAGACCTGGATCTGGAGGCAATGCTGGCTCGCCTCCAGGATTTGCTCGACGGGCAGGCCTTGGCCGCGGATCCCGACGAGGGAGGCAATGCCTTGCCGGTCGCCGCGCTGATGGCTGCGACCCAGGAACCGGGCCGCCCGGATGCACCGCGCGTGGAAGGCTCAGCGGCGCGGGGGGGGGCCGAGGAGCGGGCCCTGCCGGTCAAGCCGTTGCCGGCCGCAGTCATGCGGCTGTTCGTCGAAGCCGCGCAGGCCAATGCGGGACGGGATGGCGCGGTGGCCCTGAAGCCCGATGTGCTGGGTGCGCAGGGAGGCATGGCCCGCGACAACGTACTGGAGATCCTTGCCCAGTGGATGGGCCAGGGGGATGACCCCTCCCGCCGCGGTCGTACGGATCCCCTGAACGGGGTCCTTCCGGCCCAGGGGAGCGGGCAGGCGGAAGGCGCGGATGGGGCTCGCGCGTTGCCGCGCCTCGATCTGACGCGACTCCTGCAGCAGCCCAACGGGGCCCGGGAACTCGCCGACCAGGTGCGGATGCTGGCCCAGGCGCAGGGCGGGCGCACCGAACTCAAGCTGCACCCGCCGCAGCTGGGTAGTCTGGATGTGCGCGTGCTGGTCGAGGGGGATCGCACAAGCATCCAGTTCATCAGCGCCAACCCGGTGACCCGCGAGGTGCTCGAGGCGGCCATGCCGCGGCTCCGCGACAGCCTCGCGGAGAGTGGCCTGCAACTGGAGGATGCCACCGTGTCGGACCAGGCGGCCGAGGAGCAGGCCGAACAGGATGGGCATGGAGCGGCTGCCGAGGGCGTCGCTGACGGCACCGAGGGTGACCAGGGCGACAACGGGGAAAACGAGGGCAGCACGCTCTCGATGCTGAGCCGCCGTCTCGATCTGTTTGCCTGAACCTCGCGCGTCTTTCCCGGGCCGTGGCATTCATTGCCGCGGCCCTAGGGAAACACTGATCAATGTACACGCTCGCGCTCGAGTCGCTTTTGCGTGCGAACAAGGCGCGGTGACGGCCGTGCAGGCATTCTGCACAAGGGAGCCGCAACGCCGTTCCCACGCCCGTTTCTGTCCACAACGGGCGGCCGAGCCCCTGCATTCAATCGCTTGTGGGGTTGGCACCCCAGGTTCCCCGATCCTGCGTTGCGCCACTTGCGGGTAGAACCACTACCCGCTGCACGGCGCGCCTTGTCTCGAAAAACCTGGGGTGCCAACGCGAGCGTATACATTGATCAGTGTTTCCCTAGATGCCGTCCGGCTGGTCCCGCCGGGATGCCGTGCCAGCGGCTGTACCCGCCCGCATGGACGCCGCCAAGATTCCGTCTATCCCCCGGTGCGGACGGCCGATTCTTGACGTTCTCGTGGCTGCGCCCGCCCCAAGTCCTCTCTTCCTCGTCGCCGAATCCGATTTAACTATCGGATATTCCGAATGAAATAGAAGTCTGGCATCCGCCTTGCTAAGGTCTATGCCGAGAGCAAATCCTCGGTTTACCGGACAGCGGGTGCGACATGGCGGAGAAGGAAGTCAATCTGGAAGACGAAGAGGGCAACGGCGAAGAAGCCCCGAAGAAGGGCGGCAAGGGCAAGCTGATCGTCCTGCTGTTGATCGTCGTCCTCCTGGTGGCCGGAGGGGCCGCCGCGGCCTGGTTCTTTCTGGCGGCAGACGATGATGCCACCGAGGAGGTCGATGCCGGCCCGCCCGAGCGCCTGTACACCAGCCTGGAACCGATGACCGTGAACATCGAGGCGCCGGGCCGCATCCGCTACTTGCGGGCGGAGTTGAGCCTGGTCGCCCATGACCCGGCTGTCGTGGAGGCCTTCCAGCGCCACATGCCGGCGATCCGCAACGACGTCCTGGGCATCCTGGCGGAACAACGTTACGAGGATCTGAATACCCGTGCGGGCAAGGCGACGCTGGCGGAAGAGCTGAAAGACAGGATCAGCGAGATCCTGCGCTCGCGCGATGCGCCGGACGCGGTCGAGGCCGTGCTGTTCAACGAACTGGTGATGCAGTAGGAGCCCCGTCATGGCACAGACGGATATCCTCAGCCAGGACGAGATCGATGCCCTCCTGCATGGTGTGGACGAGGGCGACGTCGAGACCGAAGACCCGTATCCGAGTGACGGCCAGGCGCGGGAATTCAATTTCGCCACGCAGGACCGGATCGTCCGTGGGCGGATGCCCACGCTGGAGATGATCAACGAGCGCTTCGCACGCCATCTCCGGGTCCGCCTGTTCAACGTCCTGCGCCGCTCCGCGGAGATCTCGGTGGTGGGCACCCGCATCACCAAGTTCTCCGAATACATGCACTCCCTGTTCGTGCCCACCAGCCTGAACCTGGTGCGCGCGCATCCGCTGCATGGCACCGGGCTGTTCGTGTTCGATCCCAAGCTGGTGTTCATCCTGGTGGACAACTTCTTCGGTGGCGACGGGCGCTACTACACCCGCATCGAGGGGCGTGACTTCACGCCGATGGAGATGAAGGTGGTCCACGGCGTGCTGGAAGGCGCGTTCGAGGACATGCAGAAGGCCTGGCAGCCGGTGATGGAGCTGGAATTCGAGTTCCTGAATTCCGAGGTCAACCCGCAGTTCGCGAACATCGTCTCGCCCACCGAGATCGTGGTGATCAGCGAGTTCCACATCGAACTGGACGGGGGCGGCGGCAACCTGCACGTGACCCTACCGTACTCGATGATCGAGCCGATCCGCGAGCAGCTGGATACCGGCATCCAGTCGGATCGCTCCGACGTCGACCAGCGCTGGATGCACGCGCTGCAGGAGGAGATCCAGACCGCCGAGGTCGAGATCAGCTCCATCCTCGCGGAGACCGAGGTCACCGTCCGCGAGCTGCTGGATATCCAGCCCGGCGACATCATTCCGGTCGACCTCCCCGACAAGATTTCCCTGCAAGTCGAAGACATCCCGATGTTCCGCGGGAAGTTCGGCGTATCCAATGGGCTGAATGCGATCCAGGTTTCGGAACGCATTATCAAACGATAGAGGGCCGCAGCATGGCAGACACCGACGATCCCAAACAGGACACCCCCGGCCCGGAAGAGGAGGCCGCTACCGACACCGCCGAGGCGGAAGGCGGTTCCGACGACCAGGCCCTGGCCGACGAATGGGCGGCCGCCCTGGCCGAACAGAAGGACGACGACAGCGAAGAGGCCGCCGATCCGGATGCACTGCTCAACGAGGCGCAGGGCGGCGCGGGCGAATCCGAACAGGAGGCGCCAAAGGCCGAGAAGAAGGAGCGCAAGCACAAGCCCGACCCGGGCGCGGAGACGCTCCAGCCGGAACAGCTGTCGGGCGTGGTGCAGGGCGACGGCGAAGAGATGAACCTGGAGATGGTGCTGGATGTTCCGGTGACCATCTCCATGGAGATCGGCCGCACCCGCATCCCGATTCGCAACCTGCTGCAGCTGAATCAGGGCTCGGTGGTGGAACTGGACCGTCTGGCCGGAGAGCCGCTGGATGTCCTGGTGAACGGCACGCTGATCGCCCATGGCGAGGTCGTGGTGGTCAACGAGAAGTTCGGTATTCGGCTGACCGACGTGATCAGCCCCAGCGAGCGGATCCGCAAGCTCAAGTAGCCATGAATCAACGGCATATGCATATCGCGGCCCTCGTCCTGACGGCCGTCACGGGGAGCCTCTGGCCTTTGACCGCCTTCGCGGAGAATGGCAGTGGCGGCGCGGCGGGGTATCTTGCGCAGCTGATCGGCGGCCTGGTGCTCGTCATCGGCGCGATCGTCGTGCTCGGCTGGGTGCTGCGCCGGACGCAGGGCGGGCTGAATCGGGGCTCTCAGGTGATCGAGATCGTTGCGGCGCGCTCGGTGGGCGCGCGCGAACGGCTGGTGCTGGTGCAGGTGGGGGACGAGCAGGTCCTGGTCGGCGTGGGGCCCGGCGGTATGCGCACCCTGCACACCATGAATGAGCCGGTGCTGGCGACGGCCGGTGAGGCTCCGGACTTCTCCAGTGCGCTGAAACGCGCCGTGACGCGTCGCGGTGCGGCGGGCGAGCGGGGGCAGTCGTGATGGCGGTATGTCTGCGCATCGTTCTGGCGCTGGGCCTTCTGGCCCTGCCGGGGCTGGCCGGGGCGCAGGTCGGCCAGGGTATCGAGGCCCTGACCGTGACGACCAACGGCGACGGGGGCGAGACCTATTCGGTGACGCTGCAGATCATCCTGCTGATGACGCTGCTGACCCTGCTGCCGTCGATCCTGATCATGATGACCGCCTTTACCCGCATCATCGTGGTGCTGGCGATCCTGCGCCAGGGCCTGGGCACCACCCAGACGCCGTCCAACCAGATCCTGATCGGTCTGGCCTTCTTCCTGACCCTGTTCGTGATGGCCCCGGTCTACGAGGAGATCTACGACACCGCATTCGTGCCCTACGTGAACGAGGAGATGGGCACCGAGGAGGTGCTGCAGGCCGGGGTGCAGCCGCTGCGCGAGTTCATGCTGGCGCATACCCGCGAGAGCGATCTGGCGATGTTTGCGGAGATCAACGGGATCGACGGCTTCGAGGAGGCGGACGATATCCCGTTGAGCCTGCTGGTACCCGCGTTTATCACCAGCGAGCTGAAGACCGCCTTCCAGATTGGCTTCCTGATCCTGATCCCGTTTTTGATCATCGACCTGGTGGTGGCCTCGGTCCTGATGTCGATGGGGATGGTGATGCTGTCGCCGCTGATTATCTCGCTGCCGTTCAAGGTGATGCTGTTCGTGCTGGTGGACGGCTGGGCGCTGATGATGAACACCCTTGCCACCAGCTTCTTTGTCTAGGAGGTTCCGATGACACCCGAATTGGTCGTCGATGTAGGGCGCGAGACGCTGACCGTCGTGGTGCTGCTGGCCGCGCCGCCGCTCCTGACCGCGCTGGCCGTGGGCCTGGCGATTGGCATGCTGCAGGCGGCCACCCAGGTGCAGGAAATGACCCTGTCGTTCATCCCGAAGCTGCTGGCGATGTTCGCGGCCCTGCTGATCAGTGGCCACTGGATGCTGGCGCTGCTGATCGACTACACCGAGCGGCTCTACGAGGGCGCGCCGGGGATGGTGGGATAGGCGATGACGCTGGCGGCGGAACAGCTGGTGCTGTGGGTGGGGGCGGTCCTGTGGCCGTTCGCGCGCATTGGCGCCATGCTCGTCGCCATGCCGATCTTCGGCGCCGATACCGTGAATGCCCGGGTGCGCATGGGCCTGGCACTGCTGCTAGCGATCTTCGTCGCCATGCAGGGGCCCGTTTTGCCGGATATCGACCCCCTCAGCCTCGAGGGCGTGGTGGTGACCCTGCACCAGGTCGCCATCGGTGTTTTCATGGGCTTCATCCTCCAGATGGTGTTTTCCGCCGTGACCCAGGCGGGCGAGGTGATCGCGCTGGGCATGGGCCTCGGCTTTGCCTCCATCGTGGACCCGGCCCAGGGGGTACAGGTCCCGGTGGTGTCGACCATCTTCGTGATCTTCTCGACCCTGCTGTTCCTGGCGATGAACGGCCACCTGATCGCGCTGGAACTGATGCTGACCAGCTTCGAGACCATGCCGATCGCGCCCACCGGCCTGAACGCCGAGGCCTTCTACGCGTTGGTGGCCTTCGGTTCCACGATGTTTGTCGGGGCGGTGCTGGTGGCGCTGCCGGCGGTGGCCTCGCTGCTGCTGGTCAACATCTCCATGGGGGTGATCACGCGCGCCTCCCCGCAGCTCAACATCTTCGCGGTTGGCTTCCCGATGATGATCCTGATCGGGTTCGTGCTCCTGATGTTCACATTGCCGGGCCTGCCCGAACGCTTCGGCGAGCTGGTGCTCGAGGGCTTCACCCTGATGCAGACCCGGATGGGCTTCTGACATGGCCGAGAACGAGAGCGGACAGGAAAAAACCGAAGAGCCCACTCCGAAACGCCTCCGCGAGGCGAAGGAGAAGGGCCAGGTCCCGCGTTCGCGCGAACTCAGCACCTTCCTGGTACTGATGACCGCGGGGGCGTTCATGTTGATGTACGGCCCGAACATGGGCGCGCAACTCGCTGAACAGATGAGCAGTCGTCTCGATTTCGAGCCGGAACTGGCGTACGACTCCTCGCTGCTGCTGCCCTACCTGGCCCAGGAACTCTTCCGCACCCTGCGGACCCTGTTTCCGCTGTTCGGTGTGCTGATCGTCGCGGCGGTGATGGCGCCGATCGTGATCGGGGGCGCGAACTTCTCCTGGAAGGCAGCGGCGCCGAAGGCCTCGAAGCTGAATCCCGGCAAGGGACTCAAGCGCATCTTCTCGTGGCAGGGCTTGATGGAGTTCGGCAAGACCTTTGCCAAGTTCGTACTGATCTCCAGTGTCGCGGTGGCCGTGCTCGCGACGTTCTCCGACCGCCTGCTGATGCTTGGCTACGAGCCCATTCATCAAGGTATTGCCCACGCGGCCACGCTGGTGCTGGGCACCTTCATCGCGGTATCGGCGGCCCTGATCGTGGTGGCGGCGATCGATGCGCCGTTCCAGATGTGGAATCACCAGAAGCAACTGCGCATGACCCGGCAGGAGGTCAAGGACGAGTACAAGGAGACGGACGGCAAGCCGGAGGTCAAGCAGAAGGTCCGGCAGCTGCAGCAGGAGATGGCGCAGCGCCGGATGATGGAAGAGGTTCCGAAGGCGGACGTCATCATCACCAACCCGACCCATTATGCCGTGGCCATCGTCTACGAGGCCTCGCGCATGGCGGCGCCCAAGGTGGTGGCCAAGGGTGCCGACGAGGTTGCGGCCTCGATCCGGGCGGTGGGCGACGAGCATGCGATCACCCGCGTCGAGGCGCCGCGCGTCGCCCGCGCGATCTATTTCACCACCGACCTGAACCAGGAGATCCCCAACGGCCTGTTCGTCGCCGTCGCGCGCATTCTGGCCTACGTCTACCAGCTCAAGCGGGCCGACGCCGATGCACAGATGCCGGATGACCTGCCGGTGCCGGAGGATTACCTCGATCCCGACAAGCAACGCGGCAAGCGGAGGGATCGCTGATGGCCTTCCTCGACCGCCTGGGCAACGTCGGCAAGTGGGGACTGGGCGCACCCATCCTGCTGATTGCGATGCTCTCCATGATGGTGCTGCCGCTGCCGCCGGTGGCACTGGACGTGCTGTTCACCTTCAACATCGCGCTGTCGCTCGTGGTGATCATGGTCGCCGTGTATACGCCGCGCCCGCTGGAATTCGCGGTATTTCCCACGGTGCTCCTGGTCGCCACGCTGCTGCGGCTGGCCCTGAACATCGCCTCCACCCGCGTCATCCTGCTCGAGGGGCATACCGGGACCGACGCCGCGGGCAAGGTGATCCAGGCCTTCGGCGACTTCGTGGTGGGCGGGAACTACACCGTCGGCCTGGTGGTGTTCGCGATCCTGATCATCATCAACTTCGTGGTGGTGACCAAGGGCGCGGGCCGCGTATCCGAGGTCAGCGCCCGCTTCACCCTGGATTCCATGCCCGGGAAGCAGATGGCGATCGACGCCGACCTTAACGCCGGCATCCTGACCCAGGAAGAGGCGCGCAAGCGGCGCGAGGAGATTGCCAGCGAGGCGGACTTCTACGGTTCCATGGACGGTGCCTCCAAGTTCGTGCGCGGCGACGCGATCGCCGGCATCCTGATCCTGTTCGTGAACATCATTGGCGGGCTGACCATCGGGGCCGTGCAGCACGGGATGTCGATCGGCGATGCCGCCACCAACTACGTGCTGCTGACCATCGGCGACGGACTCGTCGCCCAGATCCCGTCGCTCGTGCTCTCGTCGGCCACCGCGATCATCGTGACCCGCGTAACCAGCAGTCAGGACATGGGCCAGCAGGTCTACGGCCAGATGTTCTCCAACCCGCGCGTGCTGTACGTGGCCGGGGGCGTGATCGCGGCGCTCGGTATCGTGCCGGGCATGCCGAACGCCGTGTTCCTCGGCCTGGCCGCGCTGATCTTCGGTGGCGCCTATCTGATCAAGCGTCAGGCCCGCGAAGCCGAGGTGGAGGTCGAGCGCATCCCGCAGGAGGACGAGGGCGCCGCGCGTTCGGAAGACCGGGATCTGACCTGGGAAGACGTCCCGCCCGTGGACCTGGTCTCGCTGGAGGTGGGCTATCGCCTGATCCCGCTGGTGGATCGCACCCAGGACGGCCAGCTGATGGGCCGGATCAAGGGCGTGCGGCGCAAGCTCTCGCAGGAACTGGGCTTCCTCCTGCAACCGGTGCATATCCGCGACAACCTCGAGCTGAGCCCGAATGCGTATCGCATCAGCCTGCTGGGTGTCACGGTGGCCGAGGCGGAGGTCTTCCCCGAACGCGAGCTGGCGATCAATCCGGGCGAGGTGTTCGGCACGGTGCCGGGGACCCCGACCAAGGACCCGACCTTCAACCTCGATGCCCTGTGGATCGATCCGGCGGACCGTGACCAGGCCCAGGGGGCCGGCTATACCGTGGTCGACTGTGCCACGGTGATCGCCACCCACCTGTCGCAGGTGTTCCGCGAGAACGCCCATCGCCTGATCGGTCACGAGGAGGCGCAACACCTGCTGGACCAGCTGGCGCGCCATTCCCCGAAACTGGTGGAGAACCTGGTACCCAAGACCCTGTCGCTGTCGATCGTGCTGAAGGTCCTGCAGAACCTGCTGGCCGAGCAGGTCTCGATCCGCGACCTGCGCACGATCGCCGAAACGCTGGCAGACGAGGGGGTGAAGAGTCAGGATCCCGGCACTTTGACCGCCGCGGTGCGCGTGGCCCTGGCGCGTTCCATCGTGCAGGACCTAGTGGGGCCGGAGGACGAGCTGCCGCTGATCGCCCTGGACCCTTCATTGGAACAGCTCTTGCATAAGTCCCTGCAGGGTAGCTCGGGCGGCACGGTGGGACTGGAGCCCGGGCTGGCGGAGCGACTGCAACGCTCGGTCGCCGATGCGGCCCGCCGCCAGGAAACGGCTGGGCAGCCGGCGGTCCTGGTGGTGGCACCGGAGATCCGCTCCTGGATCGCCGGCTGGCTGCGCGGCGCGGTCCGCAGCCTGACGGTGCTGGCCTTCACCGAGATTCCGGACAATCGCCGGATCCGGGTGGTCGCCACCGTCGGTCAGGAAGAGTCGCAGAAGCAAACGGCCTGAACCACAGAATGAAGGGTTCCGTCGCGCGAGCGGCGCAGGAGAGAAAGCATGAATGTCAGACGATATCGGGCCCGGGACATGCGCGACGCCATGCGCCAGGTACGCGAGCAGCAGGGCGAGGATGCGGTCATCCTGTCCAGTCGGCGAGTGGATGGCTGGCTGGAGGTGGTCGCCGCCCTGGAAGACGGTGCGTCATCGGAGCGGGTGTGCGGCCAGGAAACGGTGGGCACGAACCGTGCAGCCCAGCCCGCCGCCGAACCCGCTCGCGAGCGAGGGGCCGGGCAGGGCGCCCCGTCATGGCCGGCCGATCCCGAGCTGACGGCCATGCGTCAGGAATTGCGCGACCTGCGCAGCCTGATGACCCGCCAGTATGCCGAGAGCGAAGAGGCGCGCTGGGCGGCCCGTCACCCCCTGGCGGCGGAATGCAAGGCGCGCCTGATCGATCGCGGCTTCAGCGACGCCCTGGCGCGCAGCCTGGCGGGGAGCATCCTCGACGACAGCTCCCCGGAACAGGCCTGGGAACGGCTTCGGGCCCGGTTGTCCGGCGCGATCGCGACCCATCGTCCCACGATCCTCGATGAAGGCGGCTTGCTGGCGCTGGTCGGACCGACCGGTGTCGGCAAGACCACCACGCTGGCGCGTATCGCGCTACGCCAGATCCGCCGCATGGGGCCGGATTCGGTTACGCTGGTCACACTGGACAGCCAGCGAATCGGGGCCACGCGGCAGTTGCAGGCCTTCGCGCAGATGGCGGGGATCTCGGTGCGGGTATTGCAGAATGCACGGGAGTTGCGCGACCTGGCGCGACGCGTAGACGATGGCCACCTGATCCTGGTGGATACCGCCGGACAGGCGCCGCGGGCGGTGGAGGACGAGTCGCTGTTCGCGCACCTGCCACCGGACATCCGCGCGGAGAGCTGGCTGGTGGTGTCGGCCACGACCCAGGGCAGTGCTCTGCGACGGGTGCTGGAGGCGTTCCGCAAGGCGGAACCCTCGGCGCTGGTGCTGACCAAGCTGGACGAAGCGGAACAGCTGGGCGAGGTGTTGTCGGTGTTGCTGGATCAGCATCTGGGCCTGGGGTTCGTCAGCGATGGCCAGCGCATCGCGGAGGATTTTCACCGGGTCGACACGGGCTACCTCACCCGTCTGGCACTGGACGATGACGCGGGCGCCGCCGGGGCGGCCGGCAATGCACGGGAGACCTGGGCCGCGGAGCGCCTTGCGGAGATGGAGCCGCCGCGACGGTCGCGTTCGCAGTCGCGTCCGTCGCGGGGCGTCGAGGCCGCGTCGCTGGAACTGATTCAACCGGTTGGAAAGGGGCGCTATGCCACGCACTAACAAGCCGTTGAAGGTCATCGCGGTCGCCTCGGGCAAGGGCGGGGTGGGAAAGACCAACGTATCGGTGAATCTATCGGTGGGTCTGGCCCGGCTGGGCCGCGAGGTCATGCTGTTCGATGCCGATCTGGGGCTGGCGAACGTGGATGTGCTGCTGGGCATGCGCCCGGAACGCACGCTGCATGACCTGGTGACCGGGGATGTCGAGAGTCTGGAGGATGTCCTCGTGCAGGGGCCGGAAGGGGTGAAGGTGGTGCCGTCGGCGTCCGGGATCGCGGCCATGGCGAATCTGACGCCCGCCGAACATGCCGGCCTGATCCATGCCTTCAGCGCTTATCGCAAGCCCCTGGATGTGCTCATCGTGGATACCGCCGCGGGGCTGCAGGAGTCGGTGACCTCGTTCTGCCGGGCGGTACAGGAAACCCTGGTGGTCGTGTGCGACGAACCCGCCTCGATTACCGACGCCTATGCCCTGATCAAGGTCCTGCACCGGGACCACGGCCTGCGCCGTTTCCGGATGGTCACCAACATGGTCAGCGGCCGGGAGGGCGCCGACCGTCTGATGCAGAAACTCAATACCGTCTGTGGCAATTACCTGCCGGAAGTGGTGCTCGACCTGGCCGGCTATATTCCCATGGACGAACACCTGCGCAAGGCCGTGCAGAAGAGGGCGCCGGTGGTCCAGCAGTACCCGGGCAGCCCGGCAGGCAAGGCGTTTGCCGAACTGGCGCGCACGGTGGACCACTGGCCAGTAGGTGGCGGTGACCATGGCGGCGTCGGGTTTTTCGTGGAACGAATGCTGCAGAGCGCATGATGACGACGCGAAATCGACTTTCCGGCTATCAGGCGACCTCCACCGCGAGTGGTGGCCACGAACAGTTGATTGCCGATCACGTCGAGCTGGTGCATCGCATCGCCCACCATCTGATGGCACGGCTCCCGGCCTCGGTACAGGTCGATGACCTGATCCAGGCCGGCATGATCGGTCTGCTGGAAGCCGCGCGCCAGTTCGAGGGCGGGCAGGGCGCGACCTTTGCCACCTATGCGGGTATCCGGATTCGCGGCGCGATGATCGACGAACTGCGCCGAAGCGATTGGACGCCACGCTCGGTGCACCGCAACAGCCGCCGGATTGCCGCCGCCATCCAGAGCGTCGAGGCGCGCGAGGGGCGGGCGGCGCGCGGCAGCGAGGTGGCCGCCGAACTGGAAGTCCCGATCGACCAGTATTACGAAATGCTGCAGGATCACGCCGGTGCGCACCTGTTCGCCCTGGACGATCTGGGCGGCGGCGAGGACGGTGCCGATCGCGTGATCGAGGGCCAGGAGGTCTCCCCCGCGCGCACCCTCGAGGCGGGTGAATTTCGCGAGGAACTGGCGGAGGCGCTGGGTGACCTGCCCGAGCGCGAGCGCCTGGTACTCTCGCTTTATTACATCGAGGAACTCAATCTGCGCGAGATCGGTGCCGTGCTGGGCGTGACCGAGTCGCGCGTCAGTCAGATCCGCAGTCAGGCCACCATTCGGTTGCGTGCACGTCTGGGCTCGTGGCTCGAAGACGGAACGGCTTTGCAGTTATTCTAAAACCCACCCTACGAACCCCGGAGTGACGTGTGGACAAGGGAATGAAAATTCTCATCGTGGACGACTTTTCCACGATGCGGCGCATTATCAAGAACCTCTTGCGCGATCTCGGCTTCAACAACACCCAGGAAGCCGATGACGGCAGCACCGCGCTGCCCATGCTGCAAAATGGCGACTTCGACTTCCTGATCACCGACTGGAACATGCCGAACATGCCGGGCATCGACCTGCTGAAGGCGGTCCGGGCGGACCCGAACCTGAAGTCCATGCCGGTCCTGATGGTGACCGCCGAGGCCAAACGCGACCAGATCGTGGAGGCCGCCGAGGCGGGTGTGAATGGGTACGTGGTCAAGCCGTTTACCGCCGAGACGTTGAAGGAAAAGATCGACAAGATCTTCGAACGTATTGAAGCCCAGGGATAAGTGATTCCCTGTGTTGAGTACGTACGCCGCCCGTTACGCCTGCAACGGCGGACGTGACCCGGCTCCTTCGGCGCCGCATCAGCAAGAGGCTCCCCATGACTGAACAGGAACACCCACCACGCGATGGCCAGCTCGAGCTTGCCCGGCAACTGGTGCAGACGCTGGAGGCGGGCGATGACGCCGGTGCCCGCGCCCTGGTCCAGGATCTCGCGCGGCCGTATGACCGCGAACTCTTCGACGAGCTGGGCAAGCTGACCCGCGATCTCCACGAGGCCCTGCAGAGCTTCCGCGGGGATTCACGCCTGGTCGAACTGACCCAGGCCGAGATTCCCGATGCAAAGGAACGCCTGAATTACGTGGTGACGATGACCGAGCAGGCGGCCCACGACACGATGAATGCGATCGAATCGAGCCTACCGATCGCCGAATCGTTCAGCCAGCAGGCGGCCGATCTGACCGCGAAGTGGACGCGGTTTCGCAACCGCCAGCTCTCGGTGGACGAGTTCCGGGATTTCGCCCGCGAGCTGGACTCGTTCTTTGCCCAGGCGGGCGAGGACACCGAGGAGTTGCGTCGCCTGCTGTCCGAGGTCCTGATGGCGCAGAGTTATCAGGATATTACGGGCCAGGTGATCCGCCGGGTGATTCAGCTGGTCACCGACCTGGAAGAGAACCTGGTAACCCTGATCCGGCTGTCCAGCGGGCGCATGGAGCAGGTCGAGGCGGCCGAGGCGTCGCTCGAGCGCAGCGAGGAAGACCGCGAAGCGGACCGCAAGGGTCATGGTCCCAGCGTGCCGAAGACTCAAGATTCCGGCGCAGATGTCGTTCAAGGACAGGACGAGGTGGACGATCTGCTTTCGAGCCTGGGCTTCTAGGCAGCGCCCCCTCATGCGACTGGCGTCACGCGACCGGAGAGACTGAATGGCCATCGACCCCAATGACGAAATCCTGCAGGACTTCCTGATCGAGGCCGGGGAACTGCTGGAGGGGCTCAACGAGCAGCTCATCGACCTGGAGCAGAACCCGGATGACCGGGATCTGCTCAATGCGGTGTTTCGCAGCTTCCATACCATCAAGGGTGGTGCCGGGTTTCTGAGCCTGGATCCGCTGGTGACCGTGTGCCACCACGCCGAGGATGTGTTCAACCTTCTGCGTAATGGCGAGCGCCGGGCCGACAGCCACCTGATGGACACCATGCTGCGGGTGCTCGACACCCTGAACGTGATGTTCGGGGACCTGCGCTCCGGTGTGGATCCCACGCCCGCCGAAGCGGACCTGGTGGAGAATCTCCGGCGCATGGCGAACAACGAGGATGTCGCGGCCGAGCCGGCTGCGCCGCCTCCTGCCCCGGAGCCCGAGCCCGAGCCGGAACCGACCCCGGACGCCGAAGCCCCGACCGCGGGCGAAGCCATGGTCGGCGCCGACGACGAGATTACCGACGACGAGTTCGAGGCCCTGCTGGACAGCCTGCACGGCGACCAGCCGCCGAAGCCCGTGGACTCGGGTGATGCGGCCGAATCCGCCGAGGCGCCGGACACGGAGGATGCCGGTGGTTCCGGCGACCTGATCAGCGACGACGAATTCGAAAACCTGCTGGACGAGCTGCAGGCCAAGGGGGCCGGGCCGGCGGCGACCGGTGCGATCCCGGCGGCCGGTTCCGAGGCCGTTGAATCACCGGAGCCCGAGGCATCCAGCCCCGAGCCCGAGGCATCCGAGCCGGCCAAGGCCGCAGCGCCTGCGGAAGGCGCGGCAGCTGGCGGCCAGGGTGGGGGCGGGGCCCGTGCCGGCGGCGGGGGCGGCGCCGACGGTGGCGGACGTTCGGCGCCGCAAGGGGAGACCTCCGTGCGCGTCGACACCGAACGCCTCGACGAGATCATGAACCTGGTGGGCGAGCTGGTGCTGGTGCGCAACCGCTTGAGCATGCTGCGCTCGCAGCATGTCGATGACGAACTGGGGAAGGCGATCAGCTCCCTGGCCCTGGTGACCTCGGACCTGCAGACCTCGGTGATGAAGACCCGGATGCAGCCGGTGAAGAAGGTCTTCAACCGATTCCCGCGCGTCATCCGCGACCTGTCGCGGAACCTCGGCAAGGAGATCGAACTGGAGATCTTCGGCGAGGACACCGATCTGGACAAGAACCTGGTCGAGGCACTGTCCGATCCGCTGGTGCACCTGGTGCGCAATGCGGTGGACCACGGCATCGAGACACCGGATGTTCGCGAGGCCGCCGGCAAGCCGCGCAAGGGTACGGTGGTGCTGGGAGCCGCCCAGGAAGGTGACCACATCGCGCTGCTGATCAAGGACGACGGCGGCGGCATGGACCCGCAGGCCCTGCGCCGCAAGGCCGTGGAAAAGGGCCTGATGGAACCCGCACTGGCCGAGCGCATGACCGATCGCGAGGCCTTCAACGTGATCTTCATGGCCGGGTTCTCCACCAAGTCCGAGATCTCCGATGTGTCCGGCCGCGGGGTCGGGATGGACGTGGTCAAGACGAAGATCTCGCAACTCAATGGCATGATCGATATTGAATCGGAGATCGGTGTCGGTACCACGCTGCGGGTAAAACTGCCGCTGACGCTCGCGATCCTGCCCGCGCTGATGGTGATCCTCGACGGTCGGCGTTTCGCCATCCCGCTGGCTTCGGTCTCCGAGATCCTCGACCTGGACCTGACCAAGACGCACTACGTGGATGACCAGGAAGTCATCATCGTGCGCAAGCAGGCGCTGCCGATTCACTACCTCAAGCGCTGGCTGAAGCCGGGACACGAGCCCGAGCCACGCAAGGACGCGCACGTGGTCGTGGTGCACACCGCCGACCGCAAGGTGGGCCTGGTGGTGGATGACCTGGTGGGGCAGGAAGAGGTTGTCATCAAGCCGCTGGGTCAGAACCTGCAGGGCGTGAAGGGCCTGGCGGGTGCCACCATCACCGGCGATGGCGGCATTGCGCTGATCCTGGATGTCTCCGATCTGGTGACCATCCTGATGCGGCAACTGCAGATGTCCGGTCGGCCGCGCCGTGCATCGCGCACGAGCGAGGGCTGAGGATGCCGATCAGGGTTCTGGTAGTCGATGATTCGGGATTCTTTCGCCGCCGCATCGCGGAGATTCTGGATTCCGACTCGGGTATCGAGGTGGTCGGTTCCGCCGAAAACGGCGAACAGGCGATTGCCAAGGTCCGGGAGCTCGACCCCGATGTCGTGACCATGGACATCGAGATGCCGGTCATGGACGGCATCACGGCGGTTCGCAAGATCATGGCCGAGCACCCGCGGCCGATCCTGATGTTCTCCAGCCTGACCACGGAGGGTGCCCAGGCGACCCTGGACGCGCTGGAGGCCGGGGCCGTGGATTTCCTGCCCAAGCGTTTCAGCGACATGGCGGGGGACGAGGACAGCGCTCGCATGCTGCTCCGGCGGCGGGTCCGCTCGTTGTCGCGCAGCCGCGCGCGCTCGGCGAGTGCCCCGGGTACCAGTACGCCGGCCCGCGAGGCGCGGCCGACCGCGCGGCGGCAGGAGGCCGATCGTCAGGCAGCCGCCGACGCCGCCAGGCAACAACCGCCGGTTACGAGCACCCGTCCCCCGACGCCCCTGCGCCAGCTGCGCGCGGTCCTGATCGGAACCTCTACGGGGGGGCCGGTGGCCCTGCAGGAGGTACTGAAGCCGCTGCCGGCGACATTCCCGCTACCGATCGTCCTGGTGCAACACATGCCGGCGAGCTTTACCCCGGCCTTCGCCGACCGCCTCAATGCCATGTGCAACATCGAGGTGCGCCAGGCAAAGGACGGCGACGCTCTGAAGCCGGGCGTGGCGCTACTGGCTCCCGGTGGCATGCAGATGACCCTGGAGCGTGGCAGCCAGACGCACGTGCGGATTGCGGAGAGCCCGCTGGGAACGATCTACAAGCCGAGCGTCGATGCGGCCTTCACCTCCGCCGTGGATGCGCTGCGCGGACAGGTCCTCGCGGTGGTGCTGACCGGCATGGGTGCGGACGGGCGCGAGGGCGTGCGCGCGCTGAAGGGCGCAGGCGCCCACGTCTGGTCGCAGGACGCGGCGACCTGCGTGGTGTACGGCATGCCGGCGGCGGTGGCAGAAGCCGGATTGACCGATCACGTGTATCCGCTGCCCGAGATCGGTCCCGCCCTGGTCAAGGGGTTCTGCTGACATGGACATCCTGAGCCTCATCGGGGTCACGCTGGGGCTGGTGGCCGTGCTCGGGGGGAGCATTGCCAAGGGCAGCGGGCTGGGGGCGCTGTGGAACGCCGCGGCCTTTGTAATTGTGGTGCTGGGTACGCTGGGGGCGACCCTGGTGCAGGCGCGCATGTCCGTGTTCATGCACGGCATGCGCATCCTGCCCTGGGCATTCAAGCCGCCGAAAATCGACAACCGTGCGATGGTTGAGCAGATCGTCGAGTGGTCGCATGTGGCGCGCAAGGAAGGCCTCCTCGGGCTGGAAACGCTGGCTGACGAGGAGAGCGACGGCTTTGCCCGGAAGGGGTTGCAACTGCTGGTCGATGGCAGCGAGCCCCAGACGATCCGCCAGATCCTGGAAGCCGATCTCGACAACCGCGAACACTTCGACCTGCAGGGCGCCAAGGTCTTCGAGAGCATGGGGATCTACGCGCCCACCCTGGGGATCGTGGGTGCGGTGATGGGTCTGATGGCCGTGATGCAGAACCTGGCGGACCCGAGCAAGCTGGGGGCGGGGATCGCGGCCGCCTTCGTGGCCACGATCTACGGCATTGCCTCGGCCAACCTGCTGTTCTTGCCGGTGGCGAACAAGTTGAAGTCAATTATCCAGAATCGGTCGCAACACCAGCAAATGCTGATGGAAGGGCTGATCGCCATTGCCGAAGGGGAGAACCCGCGGAATATCGAAAGCAAGCTGAGTGGCTTCATCCACGAGTGAGGTCACCATGGCACGACGCAAGCGGGCAGAGGAGCACCAGAATCACGAGGCATGGGCGATTCCCTACGGGGATCTGGTCACGCTGCTGCTGGCGTTTTTCGTGGTGATGTACGCGATCTCGTCCGTGGATGACGGCAAGTACCGTGTGCTGTCGGAATCGCTGGTGGATGCCTTCCGCGCGCCGATGCAGGCCGAGCCGATCCAGGTAGGCGAGCCGACCGTCGCGCGCGAACGCAGTCCGCAGGATCTGCGCGCCCTGGTGCCGATCGAGGTCCAGCCCGGTCTGGTGGAAGACGGCCCGCAGCCCATCGACATGGCCCTGAGCGGGATGCTGGATGATGCTCCGGGCGACGAGGGGATGCAGGCGTTCCTCGACGATCTGGCCGATACGGCGCGCGAGATCGAACAGGCGATGGCACGCTGGATCGAGCAGGGCGATCTGCGCGTCACTCGCGAGGCCTACTGGCTGGAGATCGAGATCACCAGCCGTCTGCTGTTCCCGTCCGGTTCGGCGACCCTGAACCCGCAGGCGGAGGACCTGCTGCAGGAGGTGGGCGGGATCCTGGCGCCACGGGTCTCGCGCATCCATGTGGAGGGACATACGGACAACGTGCCCATCCAGACCGCGGTCTATCCTTCCAACTGGGAACTCTCTTCCGGAAGGGCCGCCGCGGTGGTGAGCGTGTTCGAGACGGCGGGGGTAGACCCGGAGAACCTCGTGGCGCTGGGCTATGGCGAACACCGGCCGGTCGCCACCAATCAAACCGCGGAGGGCCGTGCCGAGAACCGGCGCGTGTCCATCGTGGTCCTGCCCGGGGCGCGTCCGCGCGCCGAGGGCGCGCAGGAACCGGAGCGCCTGCGCGAGGATCTTCCGCCCGCACCGCTCCCGACGGATGGAGACACACCATGAAGGTCTGGGCGGTTGCGAACCAGAAGGGCGGGGTGGGCAAGACGACCACCACGGTGACACTGGGCGGACTGCTTTCCGGGCCGGAGCAGCGCGTGCTGCTGGTGGACGTGGACCCGCATGGTTCGTTGACCGCGTACTTCGGGCACGACCCGGAGACCGCGACACGAGGGGTCTACGAGCTCTTCAGCCAGTGTGCCGAGGGGGCCGATCCGGACCCGAACGGGCTCATTCGCGAGACGCGCTTCCCGGGTCTGGACCTGCTGACCGCCAGTACCGCGCTGGCCACGCTGGATCGGCAGCTGGGGACCCGAAGCGGCATGGGGCTGGTATTGCGCCATGCGCTGGAGAAGGTCTCCGGGCAGTATGACTACGTGCTGCTGGACTGCCCGCCGATGCTGGGGGTTCTGATGGTCAATGCGCTGGCGGCCTGTGACGAGCTGCTGGTGCCGGTGCAGACCGAATTCCTCGCCCTGAAGGGGCTTGAACGGATGATCAACACACTGAAAATGGTACAGAAGTCGCGCAAGGCCGAGCTGCAGTACCGGATCATTCCGACGCTGTTCGATCGCCGCACACGCGCGGCGCACGAGGCCCTGGCGGAACTGCGCCGACTGTACGGGGACGATGTCTGGCCCGGCGTCATCCCGGTGGACACCAAGTTCCGCGACGCCTCCAGCGCCGGTCAGCCGTTGTGCTTCATGATTCCGGACGCGCGCGGCGTGCTGGCGTATTCGGACCTGCTGGAGGCCATCGGCGGACAGCTGTCCGAACCCCATGAACGGAGGCGGCGCGGATGAAACGATCCACAGTCGACAACCTGGCCCTGAAGGCCGAACCGGACGCGCTGGACGACTATTTCGGCAGCCTTCTGGACGAACCGGAACCGGTCCGCTCGCTGTTGCGCCCGGACCTTCTGGAACCGGCGTTGCCCGCACCGGAAATCCCGCCGGCGGAGTCGGTGGAAGCCCCGGTCCGCGAAGCGAACCCGGTGAAAGTGGCAACACCTGAAGCGGTCGTCACACAGGCCCCGCCGGCACCCCCGGCCGATCCCGCGGAGCGCGATTACCCGCGGCCCGAGCAACCCTTCTCCGCCCTGGTGATCGAGGCCGGGAATCTGACCCTGCTCGCACCGCTGCAGGCCCTGGGCGGCGTGGCGCCGCTGGACAGCCTGGAGGTGCGGCCGACCCCGAATCATTCGGTCTGGTACCTTGGACTGGCCGACACCAAGCAGGGGCGGGTACAGCTGATCGATCTGGCCGCAGTGGTCACTCCGGAAGATCGCGACTACGAACCCGACACCGCGCGTCAGGTTGTGTTCCTGGCCGGTTCCCGCTTTGCGCTGGCCTGCCGGGCGATCCACGGAACCCGCGTGATCGAACCGGATTCGCTGCGCTGGCGCAGCCACCGCCGGCGCCTGCCCTGGCTGGCCGGAGTGGAGCGCGAGAAGATGGCGACTCTCCTCGACCTGGAGGCACTGGACCGGACACTGGACGAGGGCGGCTGGGACTGAGCGCGGACCCGCGAAACTCAAGCATGGCGGTGATCGGCCGATAACCCGGTCAGGATGACATCACAGGGCGGACCCCGCCTGCACGGACTATCGAGGACGACATGAGCAGCGCACAAGACGTAGAAGCCATGGCCAAGGCCGACACCGCTCCGTATGTGACCTTCAGTCTTGCGGACGAGACCTACGCGATTGACGTCCTGCAGGTCCAGGAGGTCCTCAAAGTGACCGAGATCGCGCCGGTCCCGGGCGTGCCGGACTACATCCTCGGGATCATCAACCTGCGCGGCAATGTTGTGACCGTGATCGATGCACGGCGCCGGATGGGGCTGGAGGACCGGGAGTCGGACGAAGCCTCGCGCATCGTGATCATCGACGTGGACAACCAGAATGTGGGGATCCTGGTGGACTCGGTCTCCGAGGTCGTGCGGATCTCCCCGGACTCCGTCGAACCGGCACCGGAGGTCGGGAACGATGACAGCAGTCGCTTCATCCAGGGCGTGACCAGCACCGAAGAGGGTCTGACCATCCTGGTGGACCTGAACAAGCTGCTGTCGGACGAGGAGTGGGCGCAGTTGCGCGAACTGTAGCTCGCCACGCCGGGTCTATACTCCAGATGGACGAGGACCAGCCGGGAGGTGAGCCATGGTCGATGAGCTGCAGCCGGATCGGACCGTACGTCCGGTTCACACCACGGTGCCCGGTCGTCAGTTGAGCGATGATCACGACCGCGACCCGGTGTTCCGGCCTGCTGTGCGACCCGCCCAGCAGCGCCCCCCACGCAAGGACGAACGCGGCAAGCGCCGCGGACTGATCGACGATTACGCCTGAAGGCGCACGGCATATCCGGGCGTTCCCAAGCCGGTTTATCGAACGGGTCGGCGGATCCACACTGACTGGCAATCGTTTCCCCAGGTGGTCATGCGACCCTGATTCACGCGACAATCGACCGGCCCCGGTTTTCAGGAGAATGCGTGCAATGGGAGAGGGAATGCTGATCTGGCTGGTCGCGCTGATTGCGCTGCTGGCGACCATCGTAGCGGCGTTTTCCGTGGGGCTGGTGATCCTGTTGCGGCGCCAGCTGGCGGCACTGCGCCAGGACTATCAGCGCCAGGCCACATCGGTGATGGCCCTGCAGGGTGCGATGAAGGCCCTGTCCGAGGGGGTGGCCACCCATGGTCAGGCTCAGGCGTCGGTGCAGCGCGCACTGGAACGTCTGCACGACCAGCACAGCGAGCTGCGCGCCCGCGAAGGGGACAGCGGGGCCTACGAGCAGGCCATTCGCCTGATCCAGCAGGGGCAGGGCCGCGAAGAAGTGCGCCGGCGCTGTGGTCTGACCTCGACCGAACTCGACCTGCTCTTCAGCCTGCACGGCACCGGGACGGCAGACGCTTCGGGACTTTCCGGGCGTTCATGAGTCCGCTCCCCCCCGGTCACGATGTGACGGGGGCCTGCGTGATGGGTCCTGGTAGCCGCCAGCTCGATCGTCGGGGGTAATCCCGGCCAGCAGGAACACGAAGGCCAGAATCTCTGCTACCGCGACGTAGAGCTCTTCGGGAATCTCGCTCCCCACCGGGACCTGGGCCAGCGCCTCGCTAAGTGCCGGATCCTGGTGCAGCGGGATGCCGTGTTCCTCCGCGATCCGCAGGATCGCCTCGGCGGTCAGGCCCGAGCCGCTGGCCGTGATCTTCGGGGCCCGCCGCCGGTCCCACTCCAGTGCCACCGCTCGTTCGGGCGGCGAGTGACCTTTTTTGCTCCGTCCTCCGGCGTCCTTGTGGGCCATCGATTCAGGCCTGCTCGTCCAGCATCGGATGGGCGTTCGTCGGCGGTGGGTCCGGGTCAACCTCACCCTGACGAACCGACAGTCCCGTGACCGTCAGTTCGCGCTCGTCCAGCCGTTCGCGCAGCGCCGGCATTTCGTTTCGCAGCCGGGTGACGGTGTCGGGGTCACGGGCCGTGAAGTGCACACTGACGCCCCCATTGCGCGAGGCCGCTGCGATCCGGGTCGGTCCCAGATCGCCCACATCCAGGCTCAGCACAATGGACCATGGCGGATCCGAACCGTCCTCGAGCGACTTCTCGCGCCGGATCTCGCCGAAGATGGCTTGGATGCCCTGCTCGCTGCGGAGGGGCAGCTCGAAGAACCAGCGACTGTTGCCGGGTTCGTCGCTTGCGAAGGATTGCAGGGACTGGAGCTGCAGGGACGTGACCCGCTTGAGCAGCCCCTCGAGCAGGCCGGTCAGGGCCGGGAGGGCGGTAGCGGTGGCAGTCGAGGGTGTGGCAGGGGCCGCGGGCTGTGCGGTTGGGCGGGCGTCGCCCGCCTGGCGGAGCTGGTCCGCGGCCCGCAACAGCTGAGCCTTGAGATCGGCCGCAAAGGGATGGGTCGGCCCCTGACCGCGGGCCGCCAGCCCCAGCATCGCTTCCATCCAGAGCCCGGAATGCTGGACGTGCTGGCGCAGGCTGTCCGGCTGCGTCAGCTGTCCCGGCGTGGGCAGCAGTTCCACGAGACGCTGCAGGGCAGGCGGTGCTGGTGGAGCGGCCACCCCCGCATTCTGGGTGGACGCGTCACCCCGCGGCACCGGGGTGGTCTGCGTCAGCAGTGTCTGGATGGCGGGGCCGAGCGGTCGTGCACCGGGAAGTTGCTGGCGCAGTTCCTGACCCAGCCACTGCTGAGTGGCGCTGGCCGGTGCGCCGGGACTCGCACGGGGGCTGGCGCGATCCCCAGTCAGGGCCAGCAGACGCACCTCCAGGCGGGGTTCGGTACGGGTGACCTCCGCGAGCATCACGGGGCCGCCCCCGCCACCGGGACGGTTCAGCAGCGCGTCGGGCAGGGCGCCGGCCAATTGCGCCGTGACCACCGGGAGGGACGATGCAGGGCGGGGCGAACTGGCCGCACCCGCCTGGGGCGAGGCGGGTTCCATGCGCAGGCGCACGCTGCGATCCGGCAGCACATCGAGGACTCGAACCTCGACGCGCGCCCCGGGCTGCAGGGTGGGCCGATCGCCACTACCCGAACCGACGGTGACGGTTCCGGACGGCATCGAGCCGGGGATTCGCGGGCCGCCGAGGTCGACCATGGCCAGGTTCCTTGATGCAAAGCCTCAGCATCGCATACCGCAGGGCAGGGCAGGAAACGCCCACGGGACGACGGCGCGGTTTGGTATCCTTACCCGATCCTGACCACGGTTCACGTTCGTGCCCGGGCGCCCGCAGATCCAGGGTTTTGTGGGACGGGGCCGCCCGTTGGCCAGTGCGTCGAAGCGCGGCCCGTGCCCGGAATATGGGGCAACCGCGCGAATGGTGGTTTTGACCTGTGTGACCTTGAAGTCTTTCTTGATGGGGATGGCAACGCGATGTCGAAGATACGAGTACTGATGGTGTGCCTGGGCAATATCTGCCGCTCGCCCATGGCGCACGGCGTGTTCGAGACGCGGATCCGCGACCAGGGTCTGGAGGATGCCATCGAGGTCGATTCCGCCGGCACCGCGGGCTTCCACGTGGGGGCAAAGGCCGATCGTCGAGCCCAAAAGGAGGCGCGTTCGCGCGGCTACGATCTGGATCATCTCCGCGCACGTCAGCTGGAGCCCGAGGATTTCCTGGAGTTTGACTATATCCTCACCATGGACGATGCGAACTACCGCGACGCCGAACGGATCCGCCCGGCGGCTGCGCGGGCGGAGTTACTGCGCTTCCTGGATTTTGCGCCACAGTTCGACGAGCACGAGGTCCCGGACCCGTATTACGGCGGCGGCGACGGCTTCGTGCATGTGATGGACCTGGTCGAAGCGGCTGCGGACGGGCTGCTGGAGCATATCCGGGACCGTCACACACTGAAGACATCCTGATCCGTATTTCCCCGGATGCCTCGCGCTCGGGCTTCCCAGCGCGGCAGATCCCGGGGCCCAAATGAAAAGGGGCCCGCCAAATGGCGGGCCCCTTCTGATTCTACCCGGACGCAGGTCCGGTCGATCGGTCAGTCATCACCCTTGCGTTTCGGGCTCTCGGCTGCCGTCTCCGTCGAGTCCGCGGTGGATCCGGATCCGGCGGGTTTCTGCTCGTTCCCCTCTGCGGGCTTGGTCGGGGCGGCCGTTGCGGTCCCTTCATTCGCGCTGTCCGCGCGGCTTTCCGCAGCGGCGGGCTTCGAGCGGCGGGTCTTCGGCTTCGCCGGTGCCTCCGAAACCTCGTTCACCTCCGCTTGACCAGCCGAATCGCCGGAGGTGCTACCAGACCCGGACCGGGAGGGACGCCTGGCCGGGGCCTGTTCGTTCTTGCCTTCGGCGGCTGCGGGTTCCGCTGTGGCCTTCTTCGGTGCGGCTTCGTTCATCGCCGGCGCGGGCGCTTCCGCTTTGGACGAGGTCTCCGCGCCATCCGTCGCCGGGGTCACCTCGGGTGCGGCGGTGTCCGCGTCCGGCTTGCGCGTGCGCCCGCCTCGACTGCGCCCCTTGGCCGGGGCATCGTCACCCTTCGGGGTTTCACTGGTCGTGTCGGCCTTGGGCGGCACGGCGTCCGAAGCCCCGGACGGTTCGCCGTGTTCGGGAGCCGTATCGCGGGGCTTCTCGGAGGCCTGAGCCTTCGCCGGGGACGGGCCCGCCGTCTCGGTCCCCGATTGCGCCTTGGCACCATCACCCTGGGCGTTCGGCGCGGTCTCGTTGCCGGTGTCGCCGGCATTCTCGCCGGAGCGGCCGCGGCCGCCGCGGCGGCGGCCCCCGCGACGGGAGCGACGGGAACGGGTGCGACCCTTGCTGCCATCATCGTCGTCGGATTTCTCGGGGCCCTTGGCGGCCGGTGGCTCGCCCGTTTCCGCAGCGGGTGCATCGTCCCTGGCCTTTGAAGGCTTCTCTGCCGGCCGGCTGTCGCCGGCCTTTTCGCCACCTCGGGTTTCGGATCCGTTGCCGTCCGGCGCAGGCTTCACCGCTTCCCGCGGGGAGCCCTTGTCGGCATCGCTGTCCTTCTTGCCGCCCCGGCGCGACCGGCCCTTGGCGCTATCGGCCCGGGATTTGTCGTCCTTGGCGCCTTCGGTCTTGTCAGGGCCGCTTTTCTTGCCCTTTTCGGCATCGTCGCGCTTGTCCTGGGCCTTGCGGCCGCCGTTGTCGGCCTTCTTCCGGCCCCCGCTGCGTCCGCCGTTCTTGCCACCGCGGTTGCCTTCGCCACGCCGCGGGCGCCCGCCTTCCTTGCGATCGCCTTGCTGCCCCTCGTCGTCGCTTTCCGTGGGGGCGGCGTTGGGGAACAGCGACGACCAGATGCGGGCAAAAAAGCCCGGCTGGGGCACCGGCTCGGAGGTTTCCGGGGCCGCGGGTGCACTTTCGCTGACCGGGGCCGGCCCGGTCATCTTCACGCCCTGGACCAGCGGCTTTTCGACCTTGCTTCGGCGTTCCTGATGGGGCTCGTTCTCGTCCTCCACGATCTCCACCAGTTCGTGCGAGCCACGGTCGCTGAGGGTCTCCTCGCGTTCGTCACCGCGTACCCGGCGGACCTCGAAGCGCGGGGTGAGGTACTGCGGGTTGGGGATAATGCTGATGTCGACCTTGTGGCGATCCTCGATATCGGTGATCGACTCACGTTTTTCGTTCAGCAGGAAGGTGCCGACGTCGACCGGGACCTGGCCCATCACCAGACCGGTACGGTCCTTCATCGCCTCTTCCTCGATCAGGCGGAGGATCGACAGGGCCAGCGATTCCACGCTGCGGATCTGGCCGTGGCCTTCGCAGCGCGGGCAGGTGTTCTGGCTGGACTCGCCCAGCGAGGAGCGCAGCCGTTGGCGCGACATCTCCAGCAGCCCGAAGCGGCTGATACGACCGACCTGGACCCGCGCACGGTCCATCTCCAGCGCCTCGCGCAGGCGGTTCTCGACCTCGCGCTGGTGCTTGTTGGCGTTCATGTCGATGAAATCGATCACGATCAGGCCGCCCAGGTCGCGGATGCGCAGCTGCCGCGCGACTTCCTCGGCCGCCTCCAGATTGGTGTGGAAGGCGGTCTCCTCGATGTCGCCACCCTTGGTGGAGCGGGCCGAGTTGACGTCGATGGAGATCAGGGCCTCGGTATGGTCGATGACCAGCGCGCCGCCGGAGGGCAGGGTGACGTCACGGTCGAACGCGCTCTCGATCTGGCTCTCGATCTGGTAGCGATTGAACAGCGGGACCGGATCATCGTAGCGCTTGAGCTTGCGCAGGCTATTCGGCATCACCAGGCGGACGAAGTCCTCGGCCTGCTGATAGACATCGTTGTCATCGATGATGACTTCGCCGACGTCGTTGCGCATGTGATCGCGCAGGGCGCGGATGATCACGTTGCTTTCCTGGTGGATCAACGCCGGGGCCTTGGCCTTGTCCGCGGCCTCGGTGACGGCGGCCCACAGCGCGGTCATGTAATCCAGATCCCATTGCAGCTCTTCGGTGCTGCGCCCAACCCCGGCGGTGCGGGCGATCACGCCCATGCCCTCCGGCATGGTCAGCCCGGAAAGCGCATCACGCAGGGAGGCGCGATCCTCGCCCTCGATGCGGCGCGAGACGCCCCCGGCCTTGGGGTTGTTGGGCATCAGGACCAGGTAGCGACCGGCGAGGCTGATGTAGGTCGTCAGCGCCGCGCCCTTGTTGCCGCGTTCTTCCTTCTCGACCTGGACGAGGAGTTCCGTGCCTTCCTTCAGGAAGTCGCGGATCGGCTTGTCGCTGTCGGCCGGGGCGCCGACGGCCGTATGCGCAATCTCCTTGAACGGGAGGAAGCCGTGGCGATCAGCACCGAAGTTGACGAACGCGGCCTCGAGGCTCGGTTCGACACGGGTGATCTTGGCCTTGTAGATGTTGGCCTTCTTGCGCTCGCGCGAGGGCAGTTCGATGTCGAGGTCGTACAGCCTCTGGCCGTCGACCATGGCGACACGCAGCTCTTCCGGCTGCGTGGCATTGATCAGGATGCGTTTCATGCAATGGACTCGGTAGGGCGTCCTGGCGTCCGGCGAGGGACAGCACAACCCCGGGTGCGGCGATCGAGCGGCGGCACGGCAACGCTTGCGCACGCGTGCTCGCAGCGGCGGCGCGTAGCGAAAGCCAGCGTGCCAGCCAGGTGTTCACCAGCAACCACGGGATCAGTCGCCTGCGAGAGGCGGAGCCGGGGGGACAGGACTGGGTTAGAAAAAATAGCGTCACAGTGTCGCTTTGCGGCGATGGCCCTTCGACCGGCAGCCTTCGTTGGCTGGTGGATCGAAGCGGCAGGTGATTCGAGGCGCGTTGCCGGCTTGTCGCGGGAACGTACCGTGCGCCAATGTAGGGCATAACCCCCGGTCTCGGCAAGTTTTTTCGCCCGTGGGAGGGTCGGGTGCAGTAGCCCGGCGTGCACGGCTCGGGTAGCATCCCGCGCCATGAAAGGACGCCAAGAACCATCCGGCCCACGTAGCTTCCGTGTCACCGAGCGTGGCGACGGCCAGCGCCTGGACAACTTCTTGCTGCGCGAACTGAAGGGCGTGCCCAAGGGGCTGATCTACCGACTGGTGCGCCAGGGCGCGGTGCGCGTGGACGGCCGGCGGGCGAAGGCGCACAAGCGCCTGGTCGTCGGCAACGAAGTTCGCGTGCCGGACCTTGACCGGCCGGAGGCGGCGACCACCGAGATTCCGCCCAGGGTCCTGGAACGGTTGCGGCAAGCGATCATCTTCGAGGACGACAACCTTTTGGTGCTGGACAAGCCGTCCGGACTGGCCGTGCACGGTGGCAGCGGGCTCGCCTTCGGGATTATCGAGGCGATGCGGCAGTTGCGGCCGGATAGCGAGCTGGAACTGGGTCACCGCCTGGATCGCGAGACCAGCGGCTGCCTGCTGCTGGCGAAGCGCCGCGCGGCCCTGCAGGACTTTCACGCCGCCCTCCGCGAAGGGCGGGTGGAGAAGCGCTACCTGGCCCTGCTGGTGGGTCGCTTCCCGAGCGATCAGCCGGTCGAATGCGATGCCCCCATCGCCAGTGGCCGCCAGGACGACGGTCGCCGCCGCATGAAGACCGGGGAGACCGATGCCGAGGACGGGCGGGCCCGCGCCGCGCGCAGCGTCTTCCAGCCACTGGAAGCGCATGGGGCGTTCCAGCTGGCCGAGGTCCGCATCGGGACCGGTCGCACGCACCAGATCCGGGTGCACGGGCAGGCGCTTGGTCACCCGGTAGGGGGGGATCATGACTACGGCCTGCCGGATGCCAATCGGAGCCTGCGTCGCCATGGCCTGAAACGCCTGTTCCTGCATGCCCAGTCGCTGGCCTACCAGTCGTCGGATGGCGAACGGCATATCTTTTCGGCGCCGCTGCCGGACGAACTGTCCGCCGTGCTCGCCAGTCTGGATACGGATGAGGGAGAGGGGGCGTGACGGCCCCGTTGCTACCCCTGGCCAATGGCGAGCTGCGGCTGGTGGTGTTCGACTGGGACGGCACGCTCATGGATTCGCCGCGGCGGATCGTGCACTGCCTGCAGCGTGCTGCCACGGAGATCGGGGCCCCGGTGCGTGACGAGGCGAGCCTGCGCAATATCATCGGGCTCGGGGTGCAGGCGGCGGTGCGGGAACTGTATCCGGATGCCGATGACCGTTTCGTGGAACGCTTCGCGACCACGTATCGCGCGTGCTATCTGGATGCCGTGGATGCCCCGGAGACCCCCCTGTTTGCGGGCGTGTCCGAGCTCCTCGACTGGCTCGAAGGCCGCGATGTGCTGCTGGGCGTGGCCACGAGCAAATCCCGGCGCGGGCTCGACCAGGCGCTGGAGGCGACCGGCCTGGGCCGGTATTTCGTCGCGACCGCGACCGGGGATGAGCATGCGTCAAAGCCGGATCCGTCCATGCTCGAGTTCGTGATGGCGCGTGCCGGCGTGGAACCGGGCCGAACGCGCATGGTCGGTGATAGCGTTTATGATCTCGAGATGGCGCGGCATGCCCGCGTGCCGGGCGTGGGCGTGACCCACGGGGTGCATCCGCCCGGGCGACTCGAGGGTGCGGCGCCGCTGGCGCTGCTACCCGATCTTGAAGCCCTGCTGGAGGCATTCCGGCAGGCCGAAGGCGCACATTAACCAAGGAGCCACGATGGGCTGGGCAAACGACAACAAACCGGGCTGGGAACGCGAGACCCTCGAGAAACTGGTCCAGGCCCAGGTGATCGAGCAGCGCCGGGCCCGGCGCTGGGGCATCTTCTTCAAGCTGCTGTTCTTTTTCTATCTGGTCGCGCTGCTGATTCTGGTGCGGGGCGGCGACATGGGGCTTGCGGGCATGTTCGAGAGCGAACGCGAGCCGAGCGAACACGTGGCGGTTGTCGAGGTCGAGGGGCTGATCGCCTCCAGCGCGGCGGCCAATGCCGAGGATATCTCCAAGGTCCTGAACGAGGCCTTCGAATCCGAGGGCACCCAGGCGGTGATGCTGCGGATCAACAGCGGCGGGGGCAGCCCGGTTCAGGCGGCCAACGTCCACGACGAGATCCTGCGGCTGAAGGAAAAGCATCCGGAGATCCCGGTGTACGCGGTGATCGGGGATGTGGGCGCGTCGGCGGCCTATTACATCGCGGTCGCGGCGGACGAAATCTATGCCAGTCAGGCCAGCATGGTGGGGTCGATCGGGGTGCGTATGGACAGCTTCGGGCTGGTGGACCTGATCGACAACATCGGCGTGGAACGCCGGTTGTTCACCGCGGGCGAGAACAAGGGCTTTCTCGACCCATTCCTGCCGCTGGACGAGGGGCATGTGGACCACCTCGACGGCGTCCTGCAGGGCGTGCACCAGCAGTTCGTGGATGTGGTGCGCGCCGGTCGCGGGGATCGCCTGGTCGAACGGGACGACCTGTTCAACGGCCTGATCTGGACCGGCGACCACTCGGTGGAGCTGGGGCTGATCGACGGTCTGGGCACCGACCGCAGCGTGGCCCGGGACGTGATAGGGGTGGAAAAGCTGGTGGTGTTCAAGCCGCGTCGCAGCCCGCTGCAACTGCTGTTCGAGGATCTGGGCATGGCGGCCTTCCAGCAGTGGATGACCTGGGAATCCACGCCGCAGTGGCGTTGATCCAGCCCCGCTGAAGGAGGCGCGCGGGCGGCTCGACCGGGGCCGATCAGCCCCGGTCGATGCGCGTCACCCGGGCGATCATGCCGATCACCGGGTGATCGAGGTAGAACAGCTCCTCGCCCGAGTTCATGCGCTGGCTGCCACGCACGGTGATGGCGCGGGCGGGCTGGTCGTCCATCGGTTCGTCGACGTGGTAGATCAGGTCGGTCTCCAGGTGCAGGTAACGTCCCACCCAGATCCGTAGCCGGCCCTCCAGCTCGAAGCGTTCCTCGCGGTCTTCCAGCAGCGGGCGGGGCGACAGGCCGCGCTCACCGCCAATCGGATCGTGCAGGCCCAGGCGCCGGCCCTGCTGGACCCGCAGCCACGGTGCGGAGGCGTGGTCACGGCCGGTCTGGTCCCAGGCCAGCCGCGCGATGATGCGCCCGGCACCGGAATCCTCCACACGGCGGACGACCCGCTGCAGTTCGAAACCCCGGCGGGAGTCGCGATAGATCCGCCCGCCCAGCTCGGATTCTCCGAAGGCCGCCTCGCGCGGTGCGGCGAGCTCCATCTGCAGCCGCCGGCTCTCGTCCGTGCGGTGCTCGAAGATCACCAGTTCGATGCGATATTCCCGCCCGGCCTGGGCCAGCGCCGGGCCGCCGACGCCCACAACGGGCAGGGCAGCGAGTCCGGCCAGCAGGCGGCGACGGGAACGATTCGGGGCTTCGGAAGGGGCGTTGGACATTCAGGCGGCCTGTTGTTCGGGGCTGATCGTGTTGAGCAGGCGCAGGACGGCCTGCGCGCGGGCTTCCAGTGTCTCCATTGGCGCAAAGAAGCGGAAGGCCTTCTGGCCGTCCAGTTTGTACGCCTGCGGGTCGGATTGCACCAGCTGGATCAGGGCCGCGATGTCCAGATTGGGACTCGGACCAAAGACCAGACGGCCACCAGCCGGACCCAGCTCCAGTTTGCGGATCCCGAGCGGGGTCAGTTTCAGGCGCAGGCGGGCGGCCTCGAACAGGGCCTTGGCCGGATCCGGCAGCAGCCCGAAGCGGTCCACCAGCTCGACCTCCAGCTCGCGCAGGGCATCGGAGGATTCGGCGCTGCTGATGCGCTTGTAGAGGATCAGGCGGGTGTGCACGTCGGGGACATATTCGGCCGGCAGCAGCGCGGGCAGCCCGAGTTCCACCTCGGTGCCGGTGGACTCGGGCGCCTCCAGTTCCGGCATCTTGCCCGAGCGCAGGGCGTTGACCGCGCGGTTGAGCAGGTCGTTGTACATCGAGAAGCCGACCTCGTGGATCTGCCCGCTCTGTTCGTCGCCCAGCAGTTCACCGGCCCCGCGGATCTCCAGATCGTGGCTCGCGAGGGTAAAGCCGACGCCCAGGTCTTCCAGCGAGGCGATCGCCTCCAGGCGCTTTTTCGCGTCGGCGGTCATGGCCTTTTCCGGCGGGGTGATCAGGTAGGCATAGGCGCGATGGTGCGAGCGGCCGACACGCCCGCGCAGCTGATGCATCTGCGCCAGCCCCAGCTTGTCGGCGCGGTTCATCACGATGGTGTTGGCGGTGGGCACGTCGATGCCGGTCTCGATGATGGTGGTGCACACCAGGATGTTGTAGCGCCGGTGATAGAAATCGAGCATCACCTGTTCCAGTTCGCGCTCGCGCATCTGGCCGTGTGCGATCCCCACGCGCGCCCCCGGCAGCAGCTCCTGCAGGCGCTGGGCGGTGCGTTCGATGGTGTTGACCTCGTTGTGCAGGAAGTACACCTGGCCGCCGCGCCGGATCTCGCGCAGGCACGCCTCCTGGATAATGGCGTCATTCCATTCGTTGACGAAGGTCTTGATCGCCAGACGCTCGCGCGGTGGCGTGGTGATCACCGACAGGTCGCGCAGGCCGGCCAGCGCCATGTTCAGGGTGCGCGGGATCGGCGTGGCGGTCAGCGTGAGCATGTCCACCTCGGCGCGCATCTTCTTCAGCGCCTCCTTGTGGCGCACGCCGAAGCGCTGCTCCTCGTCGACAATGACCAGGCCGAGATTGGAGAAGTCGAGATTGGCCTGCAGCAGCTTGTGGGTGCCGATCACGATGTCGACCTTCCCGTCCTTCAGGCCTTCCAGCACCCCAGCCTGCTGCTTGGTGCTGCGAAAGCGCGACAGCGATTCGATGCGCACCGGCCAGTCGGCGAAGCGATCGGTGAAGTTCTGGTGATGCTGCTGGGCGAGCAGGGTGGTGGGGACCAGCACGACGACCTGCTTGTTGTTCTGCACCGCGACGAAGGCGGCGCGCATCGCGACCTCGGTCTTGCCAAAGCCCACGTCACCACAGATCACCCGGTCCATCGGACGGGTGTCGGCCATATCGGCCAGCACGGCATCGATCGCCTGCTGCTGATCCAGCGTCTCCTCGAACGGGAAGCCGGCGGCAAAGGCGTGGTACTCGGCGGTGTCGGTATCGAAGACCGTGCCCTGTTTCGCCGCCCGGCGCGCGTGGATATCGAGCAGTTCCGCGGCCACGTCGCGGGCCTTTTCCGCCGCCTTGCGACGCGCCTTGCTCCATTGCTCGCTGCCCAGGCGGTGCAGGGGGGCATGCTCCGCGTCCGCGCCGGTGTAGCGACTGATCAGGTGGAGCGACGACACCGGGACGTAGAGCTTGGCCTCGTCAGCGTATTCCAGGGTGAGGAACTCGGAGGGCTGGCCGTTGAAGTCCAGTGTCTGCAGGCCGAGATAGCGACCCACGCCCTGTTCCTCGTGGACCACCGGCGCGCCAATGGTCAGGTCGCTCAGGTTCTGGATGACCGCATCGGCGTCGCGCGTGGTGCGATTGCGCCCGCGGGTTTGTCGGGCGCGCTCGCCGAGCAGCGCGGCCTCGGGAGCGACTGCGACGCCCTCCGGGAGCACAAAACCCTCGCCGAGTGCCGCGACGGTGACGTGCAGGCCCGGCTCCGCGTTGAGGAAGGCCTCCCAGTCGTCCACCGCGTGATGCGGCACGGACTGCTCCCGCAGCAGGGTCAGCAGGGCCTCCCGGCGCCCGGCGGATTCGGCCGTCACCAGGACGCGCTGCTGGGTGTCGACGAAGCCCTTCAGGCGCTGGGCCGGATCCTCCCGGCCCTGCTGCATACCCAGTTCCGGGAGCGGGTCGCAGGCGAACTCGATCCGGGCGCCCCGGTCCGGCGGGAGTGGCGCCGCCGGGTCCCCCAGGCCAATGCCGGGGTGTTCGCGCAGGGCGTTCCCCAGATCGTCGAGGTCGAGGTAGAGCCGTTCGGGCGGGAGCAGGGGGCGGTCGTACTGGTGGCCGAGCTGCTCGAAGCGGTCGCGGATCTCCTGCGCGAACTCCTCGGCCGCCCCGGCGATGTTGCCGACCTGCACAACCTGTGCCTCCGGGCAGTAATCGAACACGGTGTCCATGTGCTCGAAGAACAGCGGGAGGTAGGCCTCGATCCCCGGCGGGACCAGGCCCTCGCTGATGTCGCGGTAGACCGCGTGGCTGGACGGGTCACCGGAGAACTGCGCCCGGTAGCGGGTACGGAATTCGCTGATCGACGTCTCGTTCAGCGGGAATTCGTGGCTGGGCAGGATCTCCAGGCGCTCGACCTTCTCGGTGGAGCGCTGGGATTCGGGATCGAACCTCCGCAGGGAGTCGATCTCGTCGTCGAGAAATTCGATGCGCACGGGCTCGTCGGCACCCATGGGGAACAGGTCCAGGATCTCGCCACGCGCCGCGAACTCGCCATGACCGATCACCTGCTGGACCGCGCTGTAGCCGGCCTCGGCAAGGTTCTCGCGCAGGGTCATGCGGTCCAGGCGCTGGCCGGTCTGCAGCGAGAGGCCCTGGGTGGTCAGCCAGTCGCGCGGCGGGAGGCGCTGCATCAGGGTCGAAACCGGCATCAGCACGATGCCGCGTTCCAGCCCCGGCAGGTGGTACAGGGTCCGCAGGCGCTCGGAGATGATGTCCTCGTGCGGGGAGAACACATCGAAGGGCAGGGTTTCCCAGTCCGGCAGGCGCAGCAACGGGAGGTCGCGGTCGCCGGCGAAGAATTCCCATTCCTCCTGCCAGCGGTCGGCGGCCTCGTTGGACTCCGTGATGACCAGCAGGGGCCGGGTGAACTCGCCGGCGTTGCGGGACAGGGCGAGGGTGGCCGCGGAGGCATTGAGCCCCGTCCAGACCTCGAAACCGGAGCCGGGGAAGCGGCCGGGCTGGATCGGGTTGCGCCGTTGTTCGGACATGGGCCTGTTGGGTTGGGGCTGCGGAAAGGGTCGCGATTATACGGATTCCGCCTGACGGGTGCGCGTGGTCCCTTGAAGGTCAAGGGCGGTTTGACCACAGAGGCGACGGAGTTCACGGAGAGGTTCAGGCCAAGGGCGATTTACAGGAAGTTTGGAAGACGGGAAGGGAGCTGGGGTGAAGGCTGGGCCCGTTGGCTCACCGGGAAGCGTGCCATGGGGGCGGGGCTTGCCGCGGCCCCCATCATTATCCCTCTTCCGAGCTTCGCGTCTTCCTGTGAATCGTTTTCCTCCGAGTCCCAAGCGGTCTCGATAGCCGTGCCCCGGGGTCAGTCGGGGTCGATGTAGCGTTTCAGGATGGGGGCGTAGGCGTCGATGCGGCGGTCGCGGAGGAATGGCCACTGCCGGCGCACGGCCTCGGTGCGACCGCGATCCAGCTCGACCGCGAGGATCTCCGGCGCGTCCTCGCCGGCCCGGGCCAGGAATTCGCCCTGGGGGCCCGCCACAAAGCTCGTGCCCCAGAAGGTCGCGCCCGGGGAGTGCCCCGAGGGGTCGGGTTCGTGACCGGTTCGGTTGCAGGCGATCACCGGGAGGTTGTTGGCCACCGCATGGCCACGCTGGACGGTGATCCAGGCCTCCTGCTGGCGTCGTTGTTCCTCCGGGGTGTCCTGCGGGTCCCAGCCGATGGCTGTCGGATAGATCAGCACCTCGGCGCCGGACAGCGCCATGATGCGTGCCGCCTCCGGATACCACTGGTCCCAGCAGACCAGCACGCCGAGCCGGCCGACCGAGGTGTCGATCGGGACAAAGCCGGTATCCCCCGGGGTGAAGTAGTACTTCTCGTAGTAGCCCGGATCATCCGGGATGTGCATCTTGCGGTAGGTACCCAGCAGGCGGCCGTCGGTTTCGAAGACCACCGCGGTGTTGTGATAGAGCCCGGGGGCCCGGCGCTCGAACAGCGAGCCGACCAGCACCACCCGGTTTTCCCTCGCGATCGCAGCCAGCCGTTCGCAGCTCGGGCCGGGGATCGCCTCTGCGCTGTCGAAGGTGGCGAGGTCCTCGGTCTGGCAGAAGTAGGGGCCGGTGTGCAGTTCGGCCAGCACCACCAGTTGGGCACCGTTCGCGGCGGCCTCGGCAATGGCGGTCGCGGTTGCGTCGAGGTTGGCCTCGACGCTGCCGGTATCCCGGTGCTGGATCAAGGCGACGGAGAGGGCGTTGCTGGACATGGCGCGGGCTCGCGGTGCGGGTTATTCCTGCGGGATGCCAAGGGCGGCTGCGGGGTACTGCATGGTCAGGCAGTGCAGGCTGCCACCCTGGCGGATGATCGCGCGGCAGTCGATTTCCACGATCTCGCGTCCCGGGAAGGCCTCGGCGAGCCGGTCGCGGGCCACGGCGTCGGCGGCATCGTTGTAGACCGGGAGGAGCACGGCCCCGTTCAGGATCAGGAAGTTCGCGTAGGTGGCGGCCAGGCGCCGGCCCTCCTCGACGATCGCGGCGGGCCAGGGCAACGGGATCAGCCGGTAGGGCTCGCCGGAGGCCTGGCGCAGGGCCTGGAGTTCCTGCTCCATCGCCTGCAATTCCGGATAATGCGCATCTTGCGGATCGTCGCACTGGACATAGGCGATGGTATCGGGCGCGCAGAAGCGCGCCAGGGTGTCGATATGGGCGTCGGTGTCGTCACCCTCCAGCTGGCCATGTTCCAGCCAGAGAATGCGCTCGGCACCCAGCCACTGGGTCAGGCGCTGCTCGAGCCCCGCTCGGTCCAGTTCCGGGTTGCGGGTATCCGAGAGCAGGCAGCGCGAGGTCGTCAGCAGGGTGCCGGAACCATCGGATTCGATGGAACCGCCCTCGAGGACCAGGCCGGTGGGTTCCGGCACGCAGCTGCCGAACACGCCCTGGCTGGCGAGCGTGCGGGTGATCGCGTCGTCCAGGTCCGCGGGATACTTGCCACCCCAGCCGTTGAAGGTGAAGTCCAGCAGGCGTGGCTGGTCGCCGTCGAACACGGTAATGGCGCCGTGGTCCCGGGCCCAGGTGTCGTTGCTGGGGGCGAGGGCGAACCAGAGCCGGTCGGGCCGAATCGAGGTCTCGGTCAGAAAGCCGGAGATCTCCTCGATGTGCTCGGGGTCGCGGGCGACGATGATGACCGGCTCGTATTGACTGATGCTCGCGGCGATCAGCGCAAAGACCGGGTGCACCCGGTCCAGGACGGGCGCCCAGTCAGTGCCGTCATGCGGCCAGGTGAGCTGAATCGCGCCCTGCGGCTCCCATTCGGCCGGGAGGCGGCGGTGCGGCGCTGCCGGGGCGGTCTCCCCCGCGCTCATCGATGATCGGCGCTGGATCCGTTGCGCACGGCGCTATGCAGTACGTACTCGCCCTCGAAGACCACCGAGAAGTCGGCATAGTCCCAGCGCGTGATCGGCGGGTCCCCCACCGTGGCATGACGCTTTTCGGGCTCGCCATGCTGGCGAATGACCGCCGACTGTGTCTGGCCGCGGGTGGGAACGCCTTCACGCTCCTTCACGGTGAAGCCGCCCTCGGGGCTGCGCACGATGTCGGCCGATGCGGTGGCCATGGCCCCGGCACACAGGGCCAGCACGATCGCGGCCGTTGCGGTGCGCGCGGTGCCGTAGCGGCGCGCGCCGGCTTTCGGGGTGGGGGTCGAGGCGTTGCATTTCCCTGGCATGGCCAACTCTCCGTTTGCTGGATGCCCCCATGGTAGCGTCAAGTGTGACGCCGTGCCTCCCCCTCGCAGCACCCTGTCCCGGGCTATAGGCGCGACCGAGTATCTCTGGCATGATTTCGCGATGTTCCGCCCCCTGACCCTCGCCATCGGCCTGCGCTATACGCGCGCCAAACGGCGCAATCACTTCATCTCGTTCATCTCGGTGGTGTCGATCATCGGGCTGGTGCTCGGCGTGATGGCACTGATCACGGTCCTGTCAGTAATGAACGGGTTCGAGCGCGAGCTGCGCGAACGCATTCTGGGTATGGCCTCGCACGCAACCATCAGCGAGGCCAATGGCGGGCTGCGGGACTGGCAGCGGCTGCAGCGCGCGGCCCCGGAGATCGACGACCGTGTGGTGGCAGCCGCGCCCTACGTGCAGGGCGAGGCCATGCTGAGTGCCCGCGGGAACATCTCCGGTGCGTTGATCCGCGGTGTCGAGCCCGAGGCGGAAGAACGCGTCGCGCGGATCGGCGAACACATGCTCCAGGGCGAACTGGGGAGCCTGGAGGCGGGACGCTACCGGGTGGTGCTCGGGCGGGAACTGGCCGCCGAACTGCGCGTTCGGGTCGGTGATTCGATCATTTTGATGGCGCCGCAGGCGTCGGTCTCGCCGGCCGGGGTGATGCCGCGCATGCGGCGCTTCGAGGTATCCGGCCTGTTCGAGGTCGGAATGTACGAATACGATCGCGGAACCGCGTTCATTCACCTGGAAGACGCCCAGGCGGTGTTCCAGATGGGCGAACAGGTGACTGGCCTGCGGCTGCGCCTGACCGACATGATGGAGGCGGGGGTGGTGGCCCGCGATGTGGCGGCCCAGCTGGACGGGCTGTTTCGGGTATCCGACTGGACCCGCCAGCATGCGAACCTCTTTCGCGCGATCCAGATGGAGAAGATGGTGATGTTCATCATCCTCTCCCTGATCGTGGCCGTGGCCGCCTTCAATATCGTGTCGACCCTGATCATGCTGGTGACCGACAAGCAGGGGGACATCGCCATCCTGCGAACGCTGGGGCTGTCGCCAGCCGGGATCATGGTGATCTTCATGGTCCAGGGGGTGGTGATCGGGGCGATCGGCATCCTGCTGGGGACACTGGCCGGCGTCTCGCTGGCAGCCAACATCGATGTGGTCGTGCCCTTCATCGAGCGCGTCTCCGGCGTCGAGTTCCTGTCCGCCGAGGTCTATTACATCAGTGACTTGCCGTCCGAACTCAAGCTTTCGGATGTTCTCCGGGTCGGGATCCTCGGGTTCCTGCTGACCGTGGTGGCCACGCTGTTCCCGGCCTGGCGGGCGGCCCGGACCCAGCCGGCGGAGGCGCTGCGCTATGACTGATCGCGATATGCCCGTGCTCGAGGCGATCGGGCTGGAACGCCGCTTCCGCGATGGCAAGCTGGATGTGGCCGTTCTAAGCGGCGTCGATTTCGCCCTGCAACCCGGCGATCAGACCGCGATCATCGGTGCCTCGGGCAGTGGCAAGAGCACGCTGCTGCACCTGCTGGGCGGGCTGGATCGCCCGACCGCGGGTGAGGTCCGCCTGCTGGGCACGGACTGGACGCGGATGAGCGAGGCACGGCGCGGCCATCTGCGCAACCAGCACCTGGGCTTTGTCTACCAGTTTCATCACCTGCTGCCCGAGCTGACCGCAGCCGAGAACGTGGCCTTGCCGCTGCTGATCCGGGGACTGTCCAACCGCAAGGCGCGGGAGGAGGCCCGTCACTGGCTAAGCCAGGTCGATCTGGCCCCGCGGCTGGAACACAAGCCGGCGGAACTCTCCGGCGGGGAGCGCCAGCGGGTCGCGATCGCCCGGGCGTTGGTGACGCGGCCCTCGGCCATCCTGGCGGACGAGCCAACCGGCAACCTGGACCAGGAACGGGCGGCGCAGGTCTTCGAGCTGCTCCGGGCGATGAATCGGTCCACCGGTACCGCGCTGGCCCTGGTAACCCACGACATCACCCTCGCACGCGAACTGGACCGCTCGGTCCAGCTGGTCAAGGGGCACCTGGCGCCGGAATCCTTCGACGGCCAGTTGGGCGCGCACAACTAGGGAAACACGGATCAAGGTACACGCTCGCGTTGGCACCCCAGGTTTTCCGAGACCAGGCGCGGCGCGCAGCCGGTCGTGGTTCTACCGGCCCGTTTTTGACTGATTCGGGCCGCAACGCAGGATCGGGGAACCTGGGGTGCCAACCCCACAAGGCATTGAAAGCAGGGGCTCGGCCGCCCGTTGTTGACAGAAACGGGCGTGGGAACGGCGTTGCGGCTCCCTTGTGCAGAATGACTGCACGGCAGTCACCGCGCCTTGTTCGCACGCAAAAGCGACTCGAGCGCGAGCGCGTACATTAATCAGTGTTTCCCTGGTGCCGCTCCTGTTTCCCCGCATGATCCGGGTGATGGCCGGGAGTCCTTCCCGGGCCGGACTAGCGAGGCGGATCCTGTTCACTCTTCGGCTGCCCGTTGCGCCGGGTGGCCGCCTCACGTTCCGCCATTTCCTTGCGCAGGCGTCTCAGGTAGCGGCGGCTGCGCACGCGCTGGACCACGTTCAGGCGCCACAGGAACCGGACGAGCAGGTAACCGGACAGGCTGGCTGCGGCACCCAGCAGCACACTTCCCAGCAGCAGGGGCTGCCAGATGGTCAGCAGCTCCGTTGTGAACCATTCCCAACTCCAGTCCAGGTGGATGTCACGGCGGGGTTCGTCCAGTAGCTTGCGCCCGATCGTATAGGCCAGATACAACATGGGCGGCATGGTGACCGGGTTGGAGATCCAGACCAGGATCACCGAGATCGGCAGGTTCACGCGGACCAACACCGCCACGGCGGCGGCGATCAGCATCTGCATGGGCAGTGGCAGGAAGGCCACGAAGAGCCCGACGGCAAACGCACCAGCCACGGAGCGGCGGTTCAGATGCCACAAATCCGGCGAACCCAGGCGCGGCCCGAGCGGGGCAAGCGCCTTGTGCCCGCGCATGTGGTCCATGCCGGGAAACATCTTCTTGATGATGTGTTTTGCCATCTATCGGGTTGCCGATGCTGCATCGCGCGCGGACCGGTGCCCGCGCATGGGCTATTCATTCTCGCCGATTTTGGCCGGCGTCTGCTCGTGGCGGGCGCCGCGCAGATCGCACGCGGTTTCGGGCCGCAGGCTTTGGAGGTTCGGCCGTGACCGGGTTTGCCCTTGGCCTGCTGCTCACGGCCTGGTGGCTACACCGACTCCCGGAGCCGGTTGCGCCGACCCCCGCTCTGGTTCTCGTATTCGCTTTCGTGACCCTGGTGGCGGTGGTTGGTCTCCGGTTTTTCCGCTTGCGCGCGATGAAAGCATGGACCATGGCCCTGGGCATGCTGGTGGCTTGGGGGCTGGTTTTCACGACCGCGAGCGCATGGCTGGACCGGACCCTGACGCCGGCGCTTTCCGGCGAGGAAGTCACCGTCCTGGCGACCGTCACGAGTTTGCCGGAACACGCCGGCCATCGCAGCCGTTTCCGGGTAACGATCGAGGCGACCGAGGCGGGGCCGGGGGCGTTCCGTGCGACCGAGTTATTGGTGTCGGCCTATCCGGGCCGGCCCGAGGTGAGGCCAGGCACTCGGGCCGTCATGACCCTGCGGCTGCGACCCGCGGCGGGGCCGGCCAACCCGGGCGGCTTTGATCGGGCGGGATGGTATTACCGCGAGGGCCTGCATGGCTCTGCCACACTGATCGATCTGAAAGGGACCAACGCGGTTTCCGAGGGGAAGGGCACGACGCCCTGGCGCGCCCGTCTTCACGGGGCGCGGGCCTGGCTCCGGGAACGCGTGGAATCGGCTGCGCCGGACCTGCGCCACCCCGGGTTGGTGCAGGCGCTGGTGATCGGGGACCGCCAGGCCATGACCGACGAGGAATGGCACGCCTTCCTGCGCACCGGGACCAATCATTTGATGGCGATCTCGGGGCTGCACGTGGGTCTGGTCGCCGGATTTGTCGGCCTCCTGGCCGCGGGGCTCTGGAGGTCCCTGCTCCCATTGCAGCGACGTCTGCGCAGGGCGGCCTTCATCGCGCTGGCCAGTCTGAGCGGCGCCCTGGTGTATGCGGCGCTGGCCGGCTTCAGTATTCCCACGCAGCGGGCGCTGATCATGCTGGCGGCCTTCATGGCGGCATTGCTGTGGCGCCGCGAGGCATTCGCCTGGCGTGGCCTGATGCTGGCCGCGATCGCGGTGGTGCTGTGGCAGCCGACGAGCGTGCTGGCACCCGGGTTCTGGTTCTCCTTCGGCGCGGTCGCGGTGATCCTCATGCTGCTGCAGGGGCGCTCGGGCCGGCCCGGGTGGCGCGAGGCCGGAAGCATCCAGGTCATGCTCGCGCTGGCAATGCTGCCGCTGAGCCTTGGCTGGTTCCAGCTGGGGGCCTGGGTGGCACCGCTGGCCAACCTGGTCGCGGTGCCGGTGATCAGCCTGCTGGTGCTGCCGGTGCTGCTGCTGGGAGCCGGCCTGGCGGCCGTGTGGGTTCCTCTGGGGTACCCGCTAATGCATGCGGGTGATGCGGTGCTGGCGCTGCTGGTTGCGGTGCTGGACGGGTTGTCGGGGTTGCCCGTGCTGGTGGACGAACGGCGGGTCCCCCTGGCCGCGAGCCTGCTGGGTGGTTTGGCGGTGGTCATGGCGATGCAACCCCGGCTCCGCCGGGCCGCCGTGTGGATCCTGCTCGCCGGTTTGGCGCTGGTGCTGCCGATGCGGCCCGATCTGGAATCGGGCGCGGTGCGGGCGCACATGCTGGACGTCGGCAACGGCCAGTCGGTGCTGCTGCAGACGCGCCATCACAACCTGCTGTTCGATGCCGGTCCCGGGCGTGCGGGCGGCTACAGTGCGGGTGAGCAGATTGTGGTGCCCGCGCTGCGGGCGGTGGGGGTGCGACACCTGGATCGGCTGATCCTCAGTCACGAGCATGCCGCACATGCCGGGGGCGCCGCCGGCGTCCGGAGTGCCATGCCCGTTGCGGAGACCCTGCGTCGAGCCCCGACGGGGCCGCGCGAGCGGGCTTGCGAGGCCGGAGAACGCTGGCAATGGGACGAGGTGGATTTCGAGGTGCTGCACCCACCCCCGGGCTGGGACGGGAGCGCCTCGGCATCCTGTGTCCTCGCGGTCGAGACCGCCGGGGGCGTGCGCTTGCTGCTGACCGGCGGCCTTGGCGGACTCGGCGAGGCGGTGCTGATGCGGAATGGGCCGGAACGGCGCGCCAGCGACCTGCTCATACTGCCGCGCGGGGCCGGGGCCGATAGCCTGAGTCGCGGATGGCTGCGCGATGCGCCGCCGCTCCGGGCGTGGGCGAGTACGGATGCGCAGGGGCGGGGCCTGCCGGACGCGGTACGTGCACGCCTGGGGTCGGCCTGTATACCCCTTCGGGAGACCGGCGTCGAAGGCGCCTTGCAGGTGCTCGCCGATTCGGACCTGCACGTGGCGTCCGGATATCGGGTACGCGACCGCCGCCTCTGGCAGCCCGGCCGGATGCCGGCGTCGGCGGATGCGGAGCCATGCACGGAGGCGCCGAGCGATCGGACACGCTGGTAGACTGGCGGGATGAACCGCGCACACTCCGACACAATCCGCCCCATTCGCTTTCGCGATGGCGAACTCCAGTTGCTCGACCAGCGCCGCCTGCCGCAGGAGAGTGTCTGGCAGACCTACCGCGATGCCCCGGCCGTGGCGGAGGCGATCCGCGACATGGTCGTCCGCGGCGCGCCGGCGATCGGGATCACGGCCGGGTTTGGCGTGGTGCTCGCCTGCCAGTGCGCGCTGGGAAAGGACGACTGGCGCGCCCGCGTGGACGCCGATATCGAGATCCTGAGGGGTTCCCGGCCTACGGCGGTGAACCTGTTCTGGGCGCTGGATCGGATGCAGCAGGTCGTGGCCGCTAGCGAGTCGGCGGAGGCGGCCGTCGCCGAGACCCGGCGGGTGGCGGACGCAATGCTGGAGGCCGATATCGCCGGCAACCGCGAACTCGGCGCCCTGGGGGCAGCGCTCATCGAACCCGGGCGAGGGGTGCTGACCCATTGCAATACGGGCTCGCTGGCCACCGGCGGCTACGGCACCGCACTCGGCGTCATCCGGGCTGCCTGGGATGCCGGGCGGATCAAGGAGGTGTTCGCCGACGAGACCCGGCCGTGGCTGCAGGGCAGCCGGCTGACCGCCTGGGAACTGGTCCACGACGGGATCCCGGTGCAGGTACTGTGCGAGGGGGCCGCCGCCAGTCTGCTGCAATCGGGCCGAGTGGGCTGGGTGATCGTCGGGGCGGATCGGATCGCCGCCAACGGCGACACCGCGAACAAGATCGGCACCTATGGCCTGGCACTGCTGGCGCGCGCCCATGGGGTTCGCTTCATGGTGGCGGCTCCGGTCGCGACCATCGACTTCGAGATGGAGGACGGGTCGGGCATCCCCATCGAACAGCGCGGGGAGGACGAGGTGCTGGCACTGGCCGGTCAGCGGGTGGCCGCCGACGGGGCGCGCAGCTACAACCCGGCCTTCGACGTGACGCCCGCCGACCTGATCGATGCCATCGTGACCGAGCGCGGCGTGGTCGAGGCGCCTACTCGTGAACGACTGGCGAGCCTGCGAGTGCCCGTACCCGCCGATCAGGCGGCATCCGCTCGCTGACGATTGGAAAAGAGTGGGCGAATATGCCGCGCTCGGGGCTGAGAGCCTCGGAGAACCGTTTTGAGGGGCGAAAAGCCGAGCCCCAGTGGTTACCCCTGTGGTATCATCGCGAGCTTGTTCAGACGGACGGCGTAACCCTCGATGGCTGAATTTGCCAAGGAAATCTTCCCGGTCAATCTCGAAGACGAGATGCAGCAGTCCTATCTCGATTACGCGATGAGCGTAATCGTGGGCCGGGCCCTCCCCGATGTCCGTGACGGCCTCAAGCCGGTCCACCGCCGCGTGCTCTACGCGATGCGCGAGCTGGGCAACGACTACAACAAGCCGTACAAGAAGTCGGCGCGCGTAGTCGGTGACGTGATCGGTAAGTACCACCCGCATGGCGACTCCGCCGTCTATGACGCGATCGTGCGCATGGCGCAGCCGTTCTCCATGCGCTACATGCTCGCGGACGGGCAGGGCAACTTCGGCTCCATTGATGGCGACTCCCCGGCGGCCATGCGGTATACCGAGGTGCGCATGGCGCGCATCGCCGCCGAGCTGCTGTCCGACATCGATAAGGAAACCGTCGACTTCATCGACAACTACGACGGCTCCGAAAGCGAGCCGGCGGTGCTGCCGAGCAAGTTCCCCAACCTGCTGGTCAACGGCTCCGCCGGGATCGCGGTGGGGATGGCGACTAACATCCCGCCGCACAACCTGGGCGAGGTGATCAACGCCTGTGTGGCGCTGATCGACGATCCCGACATCTCGATCGACGGCCTGATGGAACACCTGCCGGGACCGGACTTCCCGACCGCCGGCATCATCAATGGCATCGACGGGGTGCGCGAGGCCTACCGTACCGGTCGCGGCCGGGTCCTGATCCGGGCACGCTCGCATGTCGAGCCGCTGGAGGGTGGCCAGCGCGAGGCGATTGTGGTTACCGAGCTGCCCTACCAGGTGAACAAGGCACGCCTGACCGAGAAGATCGCGGAGCTGGTGAAGGAGAAGCGCATCGAGGGCATCTCCGAGCTGCGCGACGAGTCGGACAAGGACGGCATGCGTCTGGTCATCGAGCTCAAGCGTGGCGAGATGGCCGAGGTGGTGCTGAACCACCTGTACATGCACACCCAAATGCAGAACGTCTTCGGCATCAACATCGTCGCCCTGGTGGACGGCCAGCCGAAGGTGCTGGATCTGCGTCAGGTGCTGGAGGCGTTCCTGCGGCATCGCCGCGAGGTGGTCACCCGGCGCACGATCTTCGATCTGCGCAAAGCCCGGGAGCGCGCGCATATCCTGGAAGGCCTGGCGATCGCGCTGGCCAACATCGATCCCGTGATCGAGCTGATCCGTGCCGCCCCCAACCCGGCCGAGGCCAAGGCCGGGCTGCTGGCCCGCGCCTGGCCGCTGGGCGTGGTCAGCGACATGCTGGATCGCGCCGGGGCCAGTGCGTCGCGCCCCGAGGACCTGGCACCGGAGTACGGCGTGGGCGAGGACGGCTACCGCCTGTCCGAGGCTCAGGCCCAGGCCATCCTGGACCTGCGGCTGCATCGCCTGACCGGGCTGGAACAGGACAAGATCCTCGACGAGTACCGCGAGCTGCTGGAGCTGATCGACGACCTGCTGGACATCCTCGGCTCGGGCGACCGGCTGCAGCTGGAAATCCGCAACGAACTGCTGGCGGTGGCCGAACAGTTCGGTGACGAACGCCGCAGCGAGATCCGCGAGCGCCAGGCAAACCTGACCCTGGAAGACCTGATCGGAGAGGAGGACGTGGTCGTCACGCTGTCCCACGCCGGCTACGTGAAGTACCAGCCAGTGGCGGACTACCGCGCGCAGCGCCGGGGCGGGCGTGGCAAGGCGGCGACCAGCTTCAAGGAAGAGGACTTCATCGACCGGCTGGTGGTCGCCAACACCCACGACACGATCCTGTGTTTCTCCAGCCGCGGGCGGGTCTACTGGCTGAAGGTCTACGAGCTGCCACAGGGTTCGCGTGCGTCGCGCGGCAAGCCGATCGTCAATCTGCTGCCGCTGGAATCCGACGAACGGATCAATGCGATCCTGCCGGTGCGTGAGTACGACCCGGACCACTACGTATTCATGGTCACCGAACAGGGGACGGTCAAGAAGACCCCCCTGACGGATTTCTCGCGCCGCCGGGCCTCCGGCATCATCGCCGTGGATCTTCGCGAGGGCGATCACCTTGTCGATGTATCCCTCACCGATGGCACCCTGGATGTCATGCTGGTGACCACCGCCGGCAAGGCCGTTCGCTTCCACGAGAGCGATGTGCGGGCCATGGGCCGTACCGCCTGCGGCGTGCGCGGCGTGCGCATGGAGGATGACCAGCGGGTGATCGCGCTGCTGAACGTGGACGAGGGATCCGCACTCCTGGCAACCGAACATGGCTATGGCAAGCGCACCCGCTTTGACGAGTTCCCGGTGCATCGCCGCGGCGGACAGGGCGTGATCGCGATCCAGACCGAGGGCCGCAACGGCCTCCTGGTAGGCGCGTCGCGGGTACTGGACGATGACGAGGTGATGCTGATCACCAACGGCGGCACGCTGGTACGCACGCCGGTGGACCAGATCCCGCTGATCGGACGCAACACCCAGGGGGTGCGCCTGATCCGCCTCGACGAAGGCGAGAACCTGGTGGAACTGGCCCGTGTGGCGCAGTTGCAGGGCGAGGAAGACGACGAGGATCCCGGCCAGGCGGACGCCGGGACGGACCCGGAGGTGGGTCCCGAATCCAGCGACGATGGAGAACAGGAATGACGCGAGTGATGAACTTCAGCGCGGGGCCGGCGGCATTGCCGCAGGCGGTGCTCGAACGGGCGCGTGACGAGCTGCTGGACTTCCGCGGGTCCGGGATGTCGGTGATGGAGATGAGCCACCGCGGCAAGCCCTTCATGGCCGTGGCCGAGAAGGCAGAACATGACCTGCGCAAGCTGATGAACATCCCGGACGACTACTCGGTCCTGTTCCTGCAGGGCGGGGCGACCGGGCAGTTCGCGGCCATCCCGATGAACCTGGCCAATGGCCAGGGCATGGACTATATCGATACCGGCGCCTGGTCGGGCAAGGCGATCAAGGAGGCCCAGAAGTACGGGCCGGTGAATATCGTGGCGAGCTCGCAGGCAAGCGGGTACGACTCGATCCCGGATCGCGCCTCGTGGAACCTTGACCCGAACGCGGCCTACGTGCACTACACGCCGAACGAGACCATCGGCGGGGTGGAGTTCCCGGATGTGCCGGACGCGGGCGATGTCCCGCTGGTGGCGGACATGTCCTCCACCATCCTGTCGCGCCCGATTGATGTCTCGAAGTTCGGCGTGATCTATGCCGGGGCGCAGAAGAATATCGGCCCGGCGGGCCTGACCGTGGTGATCGTGCGCAACGACCTGCTCAAAAGGGAGAAGGGCCCGGTGCCGGCGGTACTGGACTGGGCGCTGCAGGCCGAGAACGACTCGATGTACAACACCCCGCCGACGTTTGGCTGGTATCTGGCCGGGCTGGTGTTCGAATGGCTGCTGGAGCAGGGCGGCCTGGAGGCGATGGCCGAGATCAATCAGCGCAAGGCCACGAAGCTCTACCAGTACATCGACAACTCGGCGTTCTACCGCAATCCGGTTGAGCCCTCGGCCCGTTCCTGGATGAACGTGCCGTTCATCCTCGCGGACGATGGCCTCGACGGCACCTTCCTGAACGAGGCGGACGCCGCCGGACTGTCCTCGCTCAAGGGCCATCGTTCGGTGGGCGGGATGCGCGCCAGTATCTACAACGCGGTGCCGGAAAGCGCCGTCGATGCCCTGATCGAGTTCATGGCGGATTTCGAAAACCGCCACGCCTGATCCCGTCGAATCGCAGTGGCCGGGGATGCCACCGGGCCAGGAGGTCGTGATGTACCGGATCCAGACCTACAACAACATCGCCGTGCGCGGGCTGGACCGCTTCCCGCGCGACCAGTACGAGGTCGCCTCGGATATCCATCAGCCGGACGCGCTGATGCTGCGATCATTCGACCTGCATTCGGTGGAGATCCCGGATTCAGTCCTGGCCGTGGGCCGCGCGGGCAGCGGGGTGAACAACATCCCGGTGGAGGCCCTGTCGGAAGGGGGCGTGGCGGTCTTCAACGCCCCGGGCGCCAACGCCAACGCGGTCAAGGAGCTGGTGATTGCCGGGCTCTTGCTGGGCGCGCGCAACCTGCTGCCGGCCGCGGGATATGTCCAGGAGCTGGATCCCACCAAGGACGACTTCATGTCGGCGGTGGAGCAGGGGAAGAAGAAATTCACCGGCTTCGAGCTGCCAGGGCGACGCCTGGCGGTCCTCGGCCTGGGCGCGATCGGCGTGGGCGTGGCCAATGCCGCCCGTGCGCTGGGCATGGAGGTGGTCGGCTTCGATCCGAAGGTGACGGTGGAGAATGCCTGGCGCCTGGATTCCGGCATCGAACGGGCGCGCTCGGTGGAGGCGGCGATGGAGGGGGCCGATGCGGTCACCGTGCACGTACCGTTGACCGAAAACACCGCCAATCTGGTGAACGCCCGGAACCTGGCCGGCATGAATCCCGGTGCAATGATCCTGAACCTGGCGCGCGAGGGCATCGTCGAGGACGAGGCCGTGCGCGAGGGCCTCGATGCCGAACGACTGCATGCCTATATCACCGATTTTCCGGTTCAGGGCATGGTGGGCCACCCGCGCGTGATCACCCTGCCACACTTGGGGGCCTCGACGACCGAGTCCGAGGAGAACTGCGCGGTGATGATCGCGGACCAGCTCCGCGACTACCTCGAGAACGGCAACGTGGTGAACTCCGTGAACCTGCCTACGCTGGTCCTGGACCGCAAGGGCGATACGCGCATCGCGATCATCAACCGCAACCTGCCGGACCGGGTCGGGCGCATCTCGCACACCCTGGGCGAATCGAACATCAACATCCTTCACCTGATGAACGACTCGCGCGGCGATCTGGCGTACACCCTGCTGGACGTCGATGGCCATCCGGACGCGGCAACGCTGGATGCGCTGCACCAGATCGACGGCGTGCTGCGAGCGCGGGTGCTGTAGGTCGTGGCCGGGGATTCGCATTCGTCGCGGCCCGCCGAGGGGCTGGAGGACCTGGCTGCTCTGCGCGCGCGCATCGACGCGCTGGATGCCGAGCTGCTCGAGCGCCTGAGCGAGCGCGCCCGCTGCGCCGAGGCGGTGGCACGGGTCAAGCGCCGGCAGGAGAGCGATCCGGTGTTCTATCGCCCCGAGCGCGAAGCGGAGATCCTGCGCCGCGTGCGCGAACAGAATCCCGGCCCGCTGTCCGGCGAGGCGATCACCCGGCTGTTCCGCGAGATCATGTCCGAATGCCTGGCGCTGGAGCATCCGCTGCATGTGGCCTACCTCGGGCCGGTGGGTACCTTCACCCACCTGGCGGCACGCAAGCACTTTGGGCATGCGGTGGAGACCCAGCCGCTGGCGTCCATCGATGCCGTGTTCGGCGCCGTGGAGACCGGGCGCGCGCAGTTCGGCGTGGTGCCCATCGAGAACAGCTCCGAGGGCGTGGTGACCCACACGGTGGACTGCTTCATGGATTCCTCGCTGCAGATCTGCGGCGAGGTCGTGACCCCGATTCACCATCACCTGCTGGCGCAGGCCGAGGACCTCGGCCAGATCCGGCGCGTGCTCGCGCATGCCCAGGCGCTGGCGCAGTGTCGGCAGTGGCTGGACACCGAGATGCCCGATGCCGAGCGCGAGGCGGTTTCCAGCAACGCGCGCGCGGCGGAACTGGCGGCCCAGGACCCGACGGTTGCGGCGCTCGCGAGCCGGGCGGCCGCGGAGCACTTCAATGTTCCGGTGCGCGCACAGCATGTGGAGGATCGCGCCGACAACACCACACGCTTTCTGATCATCGGCTCCGGGACGACCGAGCCGAGTGGGGCCGACCGTACCTCGGTGATGCTGAGCACCGCCAACCGGCCGGGCTCGCTTTACTCGTTGCTCAAGCCGATCGCCGAGGCCGGGATCAGCCTGACCCGCATCGAGTCACGCCCGTCGCGCTGCACGCCGTGGAACTACGTCTTCTTCCTTGATCTGGTCGGGCACCAGCAGGACCCGTTGATCCGCGATTGCCTCGAGCAGCTGCGCGCGAGCGCCGATACCGTGAAGGTGCTGGGGAGCTATCCCCAGGCCGCCACCTGAATCCGCTCGACTTATCTACCTGAACCCGTTACGTGAATGGCCGAGGTTTCCCGCATGGCATCCAACCCCTCCGTATCCGCCGTGGCCGGCGAGGTGTTTGATCCGGTCGCTCTCGCGGTCGCCGGCGTCCGGGGCCTGAGCCCGTATCAGCCGGGCAAGCCGGTGGCCGCGCTCGAGCGCGAATTGGGCATTACCCAGGCGATCAAGCTGGCCTCCAACGAGAATCCGCTGGGGCCGTCCCCACGGGCGGTGGAGGCGGGCCGGATGGCGCTGTCCGAGGCGCATGTCTACCCCGATGGCAATGGTTTCGAGCTGAAGGCGCGTCTGGCCGAGCGCCACGGGGTAACACCCGACCAGATCACGCTTGGCAACGGCTCCAACGAGGTACTGGAGCTGATCGCGCGCACCTGGCTGGCGCCCGGGCGCGCGGCCGTCTTTTCCGCGCATGCCTTCGCCGTCTATCCGCTGGTGACCCAGGCGGTGGATGCGGAGGCACGCGTCGCACCCGCGCTGGCCGCCGACCACCCGGAGCAGCCCTTCGGGCACGATCTGGGGGCGATGCAGGCCCGGATCGACGGCGACGTCCGCGTGGTCTTCGTAGCCAACCCGAACAACCCGACCGGCACCTGGCTGGACGGCGAGGTGCTTGAGGCCTTCGTGGCGGCGATGCCGACGACCACCGTGGTCGTGGTGGACGAGGCCTACTTCGAATATGTCGAGGAGGCGGGATACCCGGATACCACCCGGTGGCTGGAACGCTACCCGAACCTGATCGTGACCCGGACGTTCTCCAAGATCCAGGGCCTGGCCGGGCTGCGCCTGGGCTACGCCGTCAGTTCCCCGGCGATCGCGGATCTGCTGAACCGGGTGCGACAGCCGTTCAACGTCAATGCCATTGCCCAGGCCGCCGGCCTGGCCGCGCTGGACGATGCCGAGCATGTGGAGAAGTCCGTCGCCATCAACCGGGAGGGGCTGCGGCAGGTGAGCGCGGCACTGCGCGAGATGGGGCTGCGCGTGATCCCGTCGGTGGCCAATTTCGTCACCTTTGACACCGGCCGGGATCCCGGTCCGGTGTATGACGCCCTGCTGCGTGACGGGGTAATCACGCGTCCCGTCGAGAACTACGGGCTGCCCGGACACCTGCGCGTGACCGTCTCCACCCGCGAGGACAACGACCGCTTCCTCGCGTCGCTCCAGAAGGCGCTGGCGTGATCGAACGGCTGGTGATCTTCGGCGTCGGCCTGATCGGCGGGTCGCTGGCCCTGGCCTTGCGCGAGGCCGGGGCGGTTCGCGAGATCGTGGGGTGTTCGCGCAATGCCGAGAACCTCCGCGAGGCGCAACGCCTGGGCGTCATCGACCGCTGGACCACGGATGTCGCCGCCGCGGCCGAGGGCGCCGACATGGGCGTGCTCGCGGTCCCGCTGGGTGCGATGGAGCCCCTGGCCCGCGCCCTCGCGGCGGCCTGGCCCGAGGACAGCCCGCTGACCGACGTGGGAAGCAGCAAGCAGGCCGTGATTGACGCGTTGGCGGCTGGCTTTGGCGAGCTTCCGCGGGCTTTCGTCCCCGGCCATCCGATCGCGGGCACCGAGAAGAGCGGGGTGACGGCCGCCTTCCCCAACCTGTTCCGGGATCGCCTGGTGATCCTGACACCGGCGGATGCCACCAATCCAATGGCGACGGACCGCGTGGCCGCGATGTGGCAGGCCGCTGGTGCCCGGGTCGAATACATGACCCCGGCGCACCACGACCGGGTGCTGGCGGCGACCAGCCACCTGCCGCACGTGCTGGCCTTTACGCTGGTGTCGTCGCTCGCCGACATGAGCGAGCGCGACGAGATCTTTCACTACGCCGCCGGGGGCTTTCGTGACTTCACACGCATCGCCTCCAGCGACCCGGTGGTCTGGCGCGACATCTGCCTGGCCAATCGCGACGCCATCCTCGAGGTGATCGGGCATTATCAGGCCGATCTCGAAAACCTGCGCGCCGCGATCGAGCGCGGTGATGCCGCGACCATCGAACAACGCTTTGAACACGCCAAGGAAACCCGCGATCGCCTGTGCGACCCCACGGATGCACAACTGGATACCTGAAAACCTGATGAATACCTTTACCGTACAGCCCGGGGGACAGCTCGCGGGCCAGGCCCGCGTGCCGGGTGACAAGTCGATCTCTCACCGGTCGATCATGCTGGGTGCGCTGGCCGAGGGCGAGACGCACGTGACCGGCTTTCTCGAAGGTGCCGACTGCATGGCCACGCTGGAGGCCTTCCGCGCCATGGGCGTGGCCATCGAGCGGACCGGACCGGGCTGCGTGCGCATCCAGGGTGCCGGGCTGCACGGCCTGAAGGCCCCCGACCGTCCGCTGGACATGGGCAACTCGGGAACCGCGATGCGTCTGCTGTGCGGCGTGCTCGCGGGGCAGGCCTTCGACAGCGAGCTGGTGGGGGATCGCTCCCTCAGCGGGCGCCCCATGCGCCGGGTCACCGAACCCCTGGCCCGGATGGGCGCGCATATCGACACCAGCGGGGCCGGTACACCGCCGCTGCGCGTGCATGGTGGGGCACCGCTTCGCGGCACCGATCACGTGCTGAAGGTCGCCAGTGCCCAGGTGAAGTCGGCCCTGCTGCTGGCCGGACTGTGGGCCGACGGCCGGACCTGCGTGACCGAGCCGGCGCCCACCCGTGACCACACCGAGCGGATGCTGACCGGATTTGGCTACACCGTCGAGCGTGACGGCGCCCGGGCCTGTGTCGAGGGCGGTGGCCGGCTGGTCGCGAGCCCGGTGGATGTACCGGCGGATATCTCATCGGCGGCCTTCTTTCTGGTAGGCGCCTCCATCGCCGCCGGCTCACGCATGCGCCTGGAACACGTGGGGATCAATCCGACACGCACCGGCGTGATCGACATCCTGCGCCTGATGGGAGCCGAGATCCGGGTGCTGGACGAGCGCGAGGCGGGCGGCGAACCGGTAGCAGACCTCGAGGTGGAGGCCGCCGCGCTGAAGGGCATCCAGATCCCCGAGCATCTGGTACCGCTGGCGATCGACGAGTTTCCCGCGATCTTCATCGCCGCCGCCTGCGCCGAGGGCGAAACCGTGCTGACCGGCGCCGAAGAGCTGCGCGTGAAGGAAAGCGATCGCATCCAGGTCATGGCCGACGGGCTGACGACCCTGGGTGTGGATTGCGACGTCCGGCCGGACGGTATCCGCATCCGGGGTGGAGACGGTTTCACCGGGGGCGAGATCGACAGTCACGGCGATCATCGGATCGCGATGTCGTTCGCGATGGCGGGGCTGCGCGCCCGCTCACCCATCCATATCCGTGACTGCGAGAATGTGGGTACGTCTTTCCCCGGCTTCGTGGAACTGGCGCGCGAGGCCGGACTGCAACTGGAGGCAGCATGAGTTCGGAGGTACCGGTTCTGACCATCGACGGGCCGGGCGGCGCCGGCAAGGGCACGGTCTGCATGCGCGTGGCGGCCGCCATGGGCTGGCACCTGCTGGACAGTGGTGCGCTGTACCGCCTGCTGGGTCTGGCGGCACGACAGCACGGAGTGGAGCTGACCGACGAGTCCGCGCTGGTCCGGCTGGCCGCGGGCCTGGATGTGGATTTCGAGGTCAATCGCGACGCCACGGCCGTGACCACCCTGCTGGAGGGGGCGCCGGTGGATCAGTTGCTGCGCACGGAGCAGGCCGGCAGCGATGCCTCGCAAGTGGCCGCGATTCCCGCGGTGCGCGAGGCGCTTTTGGAGCGCCAGCGTGGCTTTGCCAAGGCCCCGGGACTGGTCGCCGACGGACGCGACATGGGCACGGTGGTCTTCCCGGAAGCCGACCTGAAGATCTTTCTGACGGCCTCCGCCGAGGAGAGGGCACGACGGCGTTACATGCAGTTGAAGGAACAAGGACTTAGTGCTAATCTCTCCGCCCTTCAGGATGAGATGGAAGCCCGTGACCGTCGTGACCGCGAACGCAGCGTGGCCCCCCTCAAACCCGCCGAGGATGCCTGGGAACTGGATACCACGGACCTCGACATCGTTGGCGTGGTGGACATGATCCTGGAGCGCCTCCGGGACGTACTCCCGGAACCAAGCCCCCGCCCCGCGGAATAAGCCGTCGGAAGCGGGATCATAAACGTCTAGAACTGGTTGCAGGAAGTCTCTGCAAGCATTTGTTAAACCACAGGTTCACAAATCCATGAGTGAAAGTTTCGCGCAACTGCTCGAAGAGAGCATGGCCTACACCCAGATGCAGCCGGGTGCCATCCTCAGTGCCACCGTCATTGAGGTCACCCCGGAAGTCGTCGTGGTGAACGCCGGCCTGAAGTCCGAGGGGGTCATTCCCACCGAGCAGTTCATGAACGAAGAGGGTGAGCTCGAGGTCAAGGTCGGCGATGTCGTCGAAGTGGCCCTCGAGACCCCGGAAGACGGTTTCGGCGAGACGCGCATGTCGCGCGAGAAGGCCAAGCGGGCCAAGGCCTGGGACCGTCTCGAAGGTGCGATGGAAGAAGAGCAGTACGTCACCGGCAAGATCTCCGGCAAGGTCAAGGGCGGTTACACCGTCGAGCTGGGCGATATCCGGGCGTTCCTGCCGGGTTCACTCGTGGATGTTCGTCCGGTGCGCGATACCGCGTACCTGGAAGGCAAAGAGCTGGAATTCAAGCTCATCAAGCTGGACCGTCGCCGCAACAACGTGGTGGTCTCGCGTCGTGCCGTGGTCGAGCAGGAATACAGCGCCGAGCGCGAAGAGCTGCTGAAAAACCTGCAGGAAGGCGCACAGGTCAAGGGCATCGTCAAGAACCTCACCGACTACGGTGCGTTCCTGGATCTCGGCGGCATCGACGGCCTGCTGCACATCACCGACATGGCCTGGAAGCGCGTCAAGCACCCGTCCGACGTGGTCGAGATCGGCCAGGAAGTCGAGGTCAAGGTGCTCAAGTTCGACCGCGAGCGCATGCGCGTCTCGCTGGGCCTGAAGCAGCTGGGCGAGGATCCGTGGGAGAACATCACCCGCCGTTACCCGACCGGCACCCGCATCTTCGGCAAGGTCACCAACATCACCGACTACGGCTGCTTCGTGGAGATCGAAGACGGCGTGGAAGGCCTGGTGCACGTGTCCGAAATGGACTGGACCAACAAGAACGTCAACCCGGGCAAGATGGTCGCCATCGGTGACGAGGTCGAGGTCATGATCCTGGACCTGGACGAAGAGCGCCGCCGTATCTCGCTGGGCATGAAGCAGTGCCAGTCCAACCCGTGGGACGACTTTGCCGCCAATCACAACCGTGGCGAGAAGGTCCGTGGCCAGATCAAGTCGATCACCGACTTCGGCGTGTTCGTCGGTCTGGAAGGCGGCATCGACGGCCTGATCCACCTGTCCGACCTGTCCTGGCACGAGGCCGGCGAAGAGGCGATCCGCAACTTCAAGAAGGGTGACGAGGTCGAGGCCGTGGTCCTGTCCGTGGATCCCGAGCGCGAGCGCATCTCGCTGGGCCTGAAGCAGCTGGACCGCGATCCGTTCGCCAATTTCGTGGCCGAGCACAGCAAGGGCAGCATCGTGTCCGGTACCGTCAAGGAAGTGGACGCCAAGGCGGCTGTGGTCGAACTGGCCGACGGCATCGACGGCATCCTGCGTGCGGCCGACATCTCCCAGGATCGCGTGGAAGATGCCAGCACGGTCCTGAAGGTTGGCGACACCGTCGAGGCCCGATTCATGGGTGTCGACAAGAAGACCCGCGCCATCAGCCTGTCGATCAAGGCCAAGGATCGTGCCGAAGAAGCCGAGATGGTGTCCGACTACGGCAGCAATGCCGGCGGTGGCACCACCCTGGGCGACCTGCTGAAGGAACAGATGGACAAGAACGACTAAGTCCGTCCTGCGGCGGCCCACGGTGCCGGAAGGTGCCGTGGGCCATTTTGTTCCGGGAAACCGGAATTCCTCCCTGTCTGTGACGAGTGCCAGATGACCAAATCGGAATTGATCGAGAACCTCGCCCGAAAGACACCTCATTTGCCTGCCAGGGACGTCGAGATGTCGGTCAAGGCATTGCTCGAACGCATGAGTCATGCGCTGGCGAACGGGCAACGAGTCGAGATTCGCGGCTTTGGGAGTTTCTCCCTGCATTTCCGGCCCCCGCGGCTGGGTCGCAATCCGAAGACCGGTGAAGGCGTGGCCTTGCCCGGCAAGCATGTGCCCCATTTCAAGCCCGGCAAGGAACTGCGCGAACGGGTCAACGATTCAATAGCAGAGAACGCGTAGGGGAACACTGATCCTCCCCATGAATGACCGGCGTCGACAGAAGATTCGCAACAGCGTGGCATTCGCCGCGTTGATCATCATCTCGTCCGCTGTCGGCATTCTCGTGGTCCTGAACGAGGATCTGGTGACGCTGGCGTTGCCGGGTATCCAGATCGAGGCACCCATGGTGGTGTTTCTCGGGATCGCTGCACTGTTCGGAGTCGTCCTCGCTTCGCTTGTACTGTGGCTGCGACTCCGCCGCCTCCAGCAAAAGATCGCCGACCTTCGCGAACAGAACCACGCCCTCAAAGTCGAGGTCGAGCAGTTGCGTACCGCGCCGATGCGGGATTTCTACTAGTCGCGTGAACCCATGCGACGCCGCCTCTCCCTTTCCGATCCTTTCGCAGCCGGGAACCGTTCTCGCTCATGATCGATGACTGGTTCTGGCTACTGCTGCCGATCGCGGCGGCAAGCGGTTGGTGGCTTGCGCGCTACGGCGTCCCGGAAGACCACGAAGAACGCGAACCGTCCCTGGATCGCTATCTCGAGGGCGTTCGGCACCTGCTGGACGACCGCACCGATGATGCATTGCAGGCCTTCATCGAGATGGTGGAGGTGGATCACGAGACCTTCGAGACCCATGTCATCCTCGGCCGTCTGTTCCGGCGGCGTGGGGAGGTCGACCGCGCCATCCGGATCCATCAGAACCTGGTCGCGCGCCCAACGCTGCCGGACGCCCAGCGCGCGCAGGCCCTGTGCGAACTCGGTGAGGATTTCCTGCTCGCCGGCGTCCTCGATCGGGCCGAGGCCGTATTTCGCGAACTAGCGGATTCCCCCCATCAGGCTGTACCGGCACTGGAGGGCCTGCGTCAGGTCTACGAGACGCAGCGGGAATGGGAGCGGGCGATCGAGGTGGGGGACCGGCTCAAGGGGCACGGTGTCCCGCATGAACACCAGCGAATCGCGCACTACCATTGCGAACTGGCACAGATTGCCCTGGATCAGGGCGACTGGGACGCGGCGCGGGCACGGGCGGAGCAGGCCGAGGAGCTGGTTCCGGGCCTGTCGCGTGCCCTGCTGATCCAGTCGGAGATTGCCGCACGGGCGGGCGAGATCCGCGAGGCGATCCGCTTTGGTCGGGACGCCGTGGCCCGCACCCCGCAACTGGCGCCGCTTCTTGTGCCGCGGATCGAGCGCCTGCACCAGGAATTGCCGGGGGAGAACCGGCTGGGGCAGCTCGAAGATCTGCTGGACGACCTGGCGCGCAATCGCGGCATCACCATGGCTCGAATCGCGCTGATGCGGCTCTATCGGCGCACCGGCCGACTGGATGCAGCCCTCACCGAACTGGGTCTCATTCTGTCCCAGCGGCCCGTACCCACGTCGGGGTTGCTGGAGGCGGTTCGCTGGATGAAGATCCTGCCAGCCGTACAGCAATACAGTACCGAGTTCTCGGCGTTCGAGAAGGCGCTGGCCGACCAGCTCGGGAGTCAGCATCTGTATCAATGCGTGAATTGCGGCTATCAGGGCCGGGCGCATGTATGGCAGTGCCCGAGCTGCCGACGCTGGGATACGCTGCGCGGGCTTGATTTCGACATCGACCAGACGACGGAGGCCGCCGAGGAGGCGCTGATCCGTGAAGGGAGTCCCCATCCATGAACACAATCCCGGAACCCGCAACACGGCTGATCGTGGCGCTGGACTTCGCAGACGCCGACGAGGCTCTTGGCTTTGCCCGCCAACTGGACCCGGCCCAGTGCGCACTGAAGGTCGGCTTCGAACTGTTCGTCGTTGCCGGCCCCGAGCTGTTGCACCGTTTGCACGACTTGGGGTTCCGCGTCTTTCTGGACCTCAAATTCCACGACATCCCGAACACCGTGGCGGCGGCCTGCCGGGCCGCGGCCCGCACGGGGGTATGGCTGATCAACGTACACGCCAGCGGTGGCCTGGAGATGATGCGCGCAGCACACGAGGCGGTGCGCGAGACGAATGACACAACGGCGCTCCTGGCGGTGACGGTATTGACCTCAAGCGACGCCGAGACCCTGCGCGAGACCGGCATCAGCCGGGAACCCTCCGAACAGGTCGAATTGCTGGGAGAACTGGCCATTGCCAGAGCCGGGCTCGAAGGGCTGGTATGTTCCGCACAGGAGGCAAGTGTGCTGCGTCGGCGCCTGGGAGAGCAGCCCTTACTGGTCACGCCGGGGATTCGACTGGAGACGGCCGGCGGCGACGATCAGAAACGCGTAATGACCCCGGAACGCGCCATTGCAGCGGGCGCGAGCGCGATCGTGGTCGGGCGTCCCATCACCCGTGCGGCGGATCCGGCAGCGGCAATGGAGACCTTCGTCTCACGTTTGGCACAGGCCGTATAACGCCACTGGGGTCCGGGGCTTTTCGAGCGGGATCGTTCCGGCTAGGATGCCGTTGGTGCATGGATGCACCGATTGTCCAATGAAGAAAGGGAGGTTTGTGATGAAGCCGATTTTCCAATGCGCGAAATGCTGGGCCCTTGCGGCACTCTGTGTCCTGCCGCTGGTGATGCTGACCGCAACCGGTGGCCAGCCGGTGAACCTGAACAGTGCGTCGGCCGACGAACTGGCGGCACTGGAGAACGTAGGCCCGGTCAAGGCGCGGGCGATCGTGGAGCACCGCGAGGCACACGGTGACTTCGCCTCGGTGCAGGCCCTGACGGACGTGTCGGGGATCGGCGAGCGCACCGTGGAGATGAATCTCGACCTGATCGTCGTCGAGTAGCCCGCAGCGGACGGCGTGTGCAGCGCCGCCCGTTTTCAGCCCCCGGTCGATGGGTCCGGCAGGACGCATGGGCTGGGGGTTCGCTGGTAAGGAAACACTGGTTCATGTACGCACTCGCGTTGGTACCCCAGGTTTTCCGAGACAAGGCGCGGTACGCAGCCGGTAGTGGATCTACCGGCAAGGGCCGCCACGCAGGATCGGGGAACCTGGGGTGCCAACCCCGAAGGGGCTCGGCCGCTTTTGCCTGCGCACGGCGTTGCGGCTCCCTTGTGCAGAATGACTGCACGGCAGTCACCGCGCCTTGTTCGCACGCAAAAGCGACTCGAGCGCGAGCATGTACATGAATCAGTGTTCCTTAAGGAGATGGAATGAGCCAGAGTCACGCCCCGATCCGCACTGCCGTGTTCCCGGTCGCCGGGATGGGTACCCGCTTCCTTCCGGCCACCAAGGCGAACCCGAAAGAGATGCTGCCGGTGGTGGACAAGCCGTTGATCCAGTATGCGGCGGAAGAGGCGGTGGCCGCGGGGATCGAAACGCTGGTGTTCGTCACCGGCCGCAACAAGCGCTCCATTCCGGACCATTTCGACAAGGCCTACGAACTCGAACACGAACTGGAGGAACGGGGGAAGAAGGAGCTTCTCGAACAGGTCCGGAACATCGTCCCCCCCAAAGTCACGTGCGTGTATGTGCGCCAGTCGGACGCACTGGGTCTTGGCCACGCGGTCGCCTGCGCCCATCCCATTGTCCGCAATGAACCTTTCGCCGTGATCCTCGCCGATGACCTGATCGAATCAGCCAACGGGGGGGCGACCCGGCAGATGGTGGAGCAGTACACCGAGCATGGCTGCAGCGTTCTCGGGGTGGAAGAAGTGCCGGAGGATCGTACCCATCAATACGGGATCATCGATCCGGTCCAGACCGGGCCGCGCAGCTGGGATGTCAAAGGCATCGTCGAGAAGCCCGCGCCGGACAACGCCCCGTCGAATGTGGCCGTAGTCGGTCGCTACGTCCTGACTCCGAAGATCTTCGAGATGCTGGCCACGCAGAAACCGGGCGCCGGTGGCGAGATCCAGCTGACGGACGCGATCGCACGCCTGCTGGAACTGGAGCGGGTGACGGCCTTCAATTTCGAGGGACGCCGCTTCGACTGCGGATCCAAGCTGGGGTACCTGGAGGCGACCGTGGAGTTCGCGTTGAACCATCCGGAGCTGAAGGACGATTTCGCGGCCTATCTGCGCGCTCGCTCGGCGACCTGAGGGGTTCGCGTCACCACCAGAAACGGCGCTGGCGCGGCCGGATCGGGAGCCGCCCGCGCCAGTACTGGATCATCAGAAAACCGAAGGCCATGCCGCCCAGATGGGCGAAGTGGGCGATGCCCGCCAGGGTGCCGGAAATCCCCAGGTACAACTCCAGCGCGCCGTAGCCAATCACGAAGTACTTGGCCTTGATCGGGATCGGCAGAAAGATCAGGAACAGGCGCTGGTTGGGGAACATCATCCCAAAGGCCAAAAGCACCCCGAACACCCCGCCCGAGGCCCCGATGGTCGGATAGATCATGTCGCCGTTACCATGGGCGGTCACCACCAGCTGCACCAGCCCGGCGCCAATCACGCAGACCAGGAAGTACACGGCGAAGGTGCGTGAACCCCAGGCGTTCTCGATCTGCACGCCCAGCATCCACACGGCAAACAGATTCACGAACAGGTGGACCGGGCCACCGTGCAGGAAGCCGTAGGTCACCAGTTGCCAGAGCTGGAAGTCCGGCACCCGCATCCAGGTGCCGTCCTGATGGACCGTCGCCGGCGTCCCGATGGGCCAGAGGCCGAAATGGCTGATCAGCCAGTCGCCCAGCCAGGGCATGGCCAGGAACAGGGCGACGTTAGTGACCAGCAGGAAACCGATCACCGGCGGCATCATGCTGAAGTCGGGATGCCGGGGATCCGGGTGGGTCATGGATACGGGTTCCGGATCACGATCCGCTGAAATCGTCGGTCACGGCACCACGGCTCGCCGATCCTACAAGACGGGCGTACTTGCCAAGGATCCCGCGATCAAAGCGCGGGGCCGGCGCCGACCATTCGGCGCGCCGGCGTGCCAGTTCGGCGTCTTCGACCTGGAGCGCCAGGCGATTATCGGCGGCATCGATCTCGATGAGGTCGCCATCCCGCACCAGCGCAATCGTGCCGCCGGCCGCGGCCTCGGGCGCGACATGGCCCACCACCATCCCGTAGGTACCGCCCGAGAAACGGCCATCGGTAATCAGGCCGACGGCATCCCCGAGACCGGCGCCGATGATGGCGGCCGTCGGTGCCAGCATCTCGCGCATCCCGGGCCCGCCTCGCGGGCCCTCGTAGCGAATGACGAGGATGTCGCCCGCCTGCACCTGGCCGGCCAGGATCGCGTCCAGGCATTCCTCCTCGGAATCGAAACAGCGTGCAGGCCCGGAGATCGCCGTCCGTTTGAGGCCGGTGATCTTGGCAACCGCACCTTCGGTTGCCAGATTCCCCTTGAGGATCGCCAGATGGCCGTGCGGGTACAGGGGGCGGTCCATGGGGCGGATGATGTCCTGATCCGCGGGAGGCGTCGCGGAGATGTCCGCCAGTGTCTCGGCGAGCGTCGCGCCCGTGATGGTCAGGCAGTCGCCGTGCAGCAGGCCGGCTTCCAGCAGCATTTTCATCACCTGCGGGGTGCCGCCCACCGCATGGAACTGGGTGGTCACATAGCGCCCGGAAGGCTTCAGGTCGCACAGCACCGGGACCTTGCGGCGGATGCGCTCGACGTCGTCGATGTCCAGTTGCACGTCGGCGGCGTGCGCGATGGCCAGCAGATGGAGTACCGCGTTGGTCGAACCGCCCAGGGCCATGACCACGGCCAGGGCGTTCTCGAAGGCCTCGCGGGTCAGGATATCGCGCGGACGTCGGTTCGCATGGATGGCCTCCAGCAGCACCTCGGCCGAGCGCGCGGCGGAATCCCCCTTTTCGGGATCCTCCGCGGCCTGGGTCGACGAGCCGGGCAGGCTCATGCCCATGGCCTCGAAGGCACTGGACATGGTGTTGGCGGTGAACATGCCACCGCAGGAGCCAGCCCCCGGGCAGGCGCCCTTCTCCACGCCCAGCAGGTCCTCGTCGGACAGGTTACCGGCACCATGCTGGCCGACCGCCTCGAAGGCGCTGACGATGGTCAGGTCCTGCCCCTTGTAGTGGCCCGGCTTGATGGTGCCACCGTAGACGAAGATCCCGGGGACGTTGAGGCGGGCGAGGGCGATCATCGCCCCGGGCATGTTCTTGTCGCAGCCGCCGGTGGCCAGGATGCCATCCAGGCTCTGGCCATTGACCACGGTCTCGATGGCGTCGGCGATCACTTCGCGCGAAACCAGCGAGTACTTCATTCCGGGCGTCCCCATGGAGATGCCGTCGGAGATCGTGATGGTGCCGAAGGTCTGTGGCATCCCCCCGGCGTCGCGTACCGCCTGCTCGGCACGGGCGGCGAGGGCACCAATGCCCATGTTGCAGGGCGTAATGGTGCTGTGGGCGTTGGCGATACCCACGATCGGACGCTGGAAGTCATCATCCCCAAAGCCGACGGCGCGCAGCATGGCGCGGTTTGGCGTGCGGCGGGGGCCTTCGGTGACGACGCGGCTGCGACGGTTGTCCTGTGCCATGTTCTTCCCTGTCGTGGTGGCTGGATAGGCGGCAGGTCCGGATACACCGATCCGGCAATCATGCCTTCATCAAACGCGGATTAATGGGCGCCGGGATCGCCGTGGCGCAAATAGCGACCGTTCATGAAGTGGTCGAAGAACTGTCCGAGGGCCGGGTGCTCGATCTGCTTGCCACGAGTATCCGGCTCCAGATGGCGTTCGGCCACATACGTGCTGTGCGAGTAACCGTCCACCAGCACGTGATACCACGGTTGATCCTTCGGCGGACGGCTCTTCGCCACAGTTTCGTACCATTCGTCAGACCCGGCGTAGACCGGGTCCACATCAACGATCACACCGCGGTAATCGAACTTGGTATGGTGAACGAGCTCACCGACGGTAAAGCGTGTGCGTGTGGTCATAATCCCCTCTGTACTGCCTCGGTGCGCTTTTCTCTATAGTGGACCGTCGCCGGCGTTGCGTGTTCAAGCGGCGTCGGGTTCTTCCAACGTGCTTTGCTGTAGTCCCTGAACACCCTTCACGGTGCCGCCATGAGTCGCAACCCGTCCGGTCTTGATCCCAGCTTTCACCTGCACATCCCGGAGGGTGATGATCGCGAACGGCGCGTCTGTGACCATTGTGGCTTCGTTGACTACGAGAACCCCCGAATCATCGTCGGCAGCGTGGCCATCTGGGAAGACCGTGTCCTGCTCTGTCGTCGGGCCATTGACCCACGCCGAGGCTACTGGACGCTCCCGGCCGGTTTCATGGAAAAGGGCGAGAGCCCGGCGGAGGGGGCCCGACGCGAGGCCTGGGAGGAGGCCCGCGCCGTACTGGAGACCGATCAGCTGCTGGGCGTCTACAGCGTTCCACACGTGGGACATGTACAGATGATCTACCGCGCGCGACTGCTCAGTGACGCGATCGCGCCAGGGCCGGAATCGGAGGAAGTGGGCCTGTTCCGGTTCGACGCGCTGCCGGAGGATCGCGCCTTCCCGTCCGTAACCTGGGCCCTGCGCCATTACCTCGAGACCCGCGAACGCACCGATTTCGCCCCGCGCTCGGCGCCGCTACCCGACCCGGACGACGCGATCCCGGGTCTCTGACTAGCCCCTGAACCGGCTGCCTAATCGCTCCCGGACGGGGCGTCGTCACGCTGCGGTCCGTAGTGGCGGAATTTCTCCAGGACGCGCTCCATTTCCGCATCGTCCAGCAGCTGCGGCCCCCCGATCTGCAGGCTCAGCACATACTGGCGCGCCAGCAGCTCGACCTCCTCGGTGAGCCACAGGGCCTGTGCCAGGTCCGGCCCGGCCGCAATCATCCCGTGATTGGCCAGCAGGCACGCCGTGCGATCGCGCATGGCCTCGACCGCCCGCTGCGAGAGGGCCTCGGTGCCGAAGGTGGCGTACGGGGCGCAGCGGATCGAGTTCCCGCCAGCGGCCGCGACCATGTAGTGCAGGGCCGGGATATCGAGGCCCTGGATCGCCACTACGCTGGCATATACCGAATGCACATGGATGACCGCACCCAGATCCGGACGCGCCTGCAGGATGGCGCGGTGGAAGTGCCACTCGCTGGAGGGCTTCCGGTCCGGATCCCACCGGCCTTCGCCATTCACGAACACCAGGTCCTCCGGTTGCAGGGCCTCGTAGGCCACGCCGGAGGGCGTGATGAGCATGCCATCACCCAGACGCACGCTGATATTGCCGGAGGTGCCCTGGTTCAGACCCCGCCGGTTGGTCTCCAGACCGGCGTGGATGACAGCCTTGCGTAGGGTGGTCTCGTCTACGGCCGAGGGAGCGTGTTCGTGCATGGGGATAATAAGGTGGTGGGTACAGGGGGATTGTACCGGGTTCGGCGGGAACCCCGCGCAAATCCTGGGGTCAACGGTGAAAGCCCGGGGCGCCGGATGCGAACAGGTCCATCCAATGGAAAACCGGCGGGTGAACCGACTATAGTTAACTTGCATATTCCGTTCGCCGGATACAGGCGAAGTCTTTGTTTCTTAAAGGGAGTACACGCCATGAAGAAAGCCGCAAGTCTGTTGACCGCCACCACCGTCGCTACCGCCCTGACCCTCGGGCTGGGTGCCGCAAGCACCGCTCACGCCTTCGAGGACCACGGCCCCACGATCGACTACCGCCAGGGGGTGATGAGCGCGATTGGGGGTAATGTGGGGGCGTTTGCCGCGGTGGTCGTGGACGGCGCCGAATTCGGCGACAACCTGAAGATGCATACGAGCCAGCTTGTGGCTCTGACTCAGGACATCCCGAGCCTCTTTCCGGAGGGAAGCGATTTTCCGGAAACCGATGCCAAGGAAGAGATCTGGGATAACTGGGAGCGCTTCGAAGAGCTCTCGAATGACACCCGCGAAGCCGCCGAGGCGCTGCACGCCGCAGTGGAGGCCGGCAACGAGGACGAATACGCCATTCGCTTCCGCAACCTCGGTCAGTCCTGCCAGGCCTGCCACGACGACTTCCGCCGCGACTGATCCGCGGTGGTGATGAGCACGAAGGGGCTGACAGCCGGTCTGTCAGCCCTTTTTCTGGTGGGCGCGGTCGCCCAGGCGGAAGTCTCGATCGGCGAACATGACCCGTCGGCCGGTCGCGACGAGCAGATCGCCTATGGCGAGTATGTGCTGCGGGCGGGAGGCTGCGTAACCTGTCATACGGCGGACGACGGGGAATTTCTGGCCGGGGGCCGGGCAATCGAAAGCCCGTTCGGGGCCTTCTACGGCCCGAACATTACGCCGCACCCGGAACACGGCATCGGCAACTGGTCCGAGGACGAATTCAAGCGCGCCCTGCTGGAGGGGCGGGGTCCGGACGGGCGGCATTACTACCCGGCGTTTCCGTACACCGCGTACACCCGAATGCAGCCACGCGATGTAGAGGCCCTGTGGGCCTTTCTGCAGTCCGAGGTGGAGCCAGTGGCCCGCGAGAACACGCCCCATGACCTGGTCTGGTACGCCCGCTTTCGTCCGTCACTGATCGGCTGGAAATGGCTGCATTTCGAGCCGGGCACCTTCGAGGCCGACCCGGACCAGTCGGACGACTGGAATCGCGGGGCGTATCTGACCCACGCCCTCGGTCACTGCATGGAGTGCCATACCCCGAGGACCCGCACCGGGGGCCTCGACCTGAACCGCATCGGGGCCGGGGCACGGCTGCCCGATGGCGACGTCGCGCCGAACATCACCCCCGATCGTGAGACTGGAATCGGCCGTTGGGGCGAGCGGCATATCGCCCGTTATCTGGAAATGGGGCTGACACGGGATGGCGACTTTGCGGGAGGCAGTATGGCCGAGGTGATCGATCATGGAACCGCTCACCTGACGGATGCCGACCGGCGCGCCATCGCAATCTATCTCGGGTCCCTGGAGGCCCTCGAGCACGAGCCCGACTAGGGATTGCGAAGCCCTTCGGCACCACGAAAAAGGGCCAGGTCACAAGACCTGGCCCTTTTTCTGTATCTGGCTCCCCGGGACGGGCTCGAACCGCCGACCTAGTGATTAACAGTCAGCGCCAAGCCCTTTCCGGAAACCCTTGTCACAAGGGGCGTTCCGTTCGCAACTACCTGTTTGGTAGTGGTTTCGATCCTGACACCAAGTGACATTGAGTGTCAAGAAATATCCTCCTATACTGTGACCATACTGTGACCGTCACAGCAAGTGAGGAATGTTCACATGCCAACGTTGACCGAGGCGCGACTCGCGAAACTGGAACCACCGGAGAAGGGCCGACGCCTGGTCTTCGATGACCATAAAGAAGCCCCGAAGGGCTTCGGTATCCGTGTCACCAGCGGAGGAAAGAAGGCCTTCGTCCTGCGGTACCAGTCGAAGCAAGGCAAGGATCGCTTGATGACAATTGGCGACTACGGCACCTGGTCACTGGCGGCTGCTCGAAAACGGGCAGGGGAGTTCCGCCAGGAGATCGACGGCGGAACCGATATCCTTGAGCAAAGGCGCGAAGAACGCGCGCAAGCCACCGTCCGCGAAGCCCTCAAACGCTTCCTGAAATCGAAGGCCGGGATTCGCTCGCTGGCGAGTGTGCGCGGGATTATGGAGAACCACCTGGCCAGTGCATTGGGTGACCGCAAGATCCGGGACATTCGGAAACATCACCTGATCGAGGTGGTTGAGGACGTGGCGTCGACGCACGGCCGCACCGCAGCCCTACTGTTGACGTACACCAAGCAGCTATTCGGATGGGCGGAGGATCGCGGCTTGGTGGAAGTGGACGTTTCCGCCGGGATCAAACCGCGCAAGGTGGCCTCGAGCCTGTCTCCTAAGCGAAGGGATCGCATCCTGACGGACGGAGAAATGCGGGCGCTTTGGACCCGGGAGGAGCCGCCAGAGGGTATGCATCCAATGACGCTCCTAGTGTTGCGCATGATCCTCATAACGGGGCAGAGGCCGGGGGAGGTGGCCGGCATGAAGTGGTCCGAAGTCCACGGCGATATCTGGACCATCCCTGCGAACCGGCGCGGAAAGACCGAAACCGCTCACACCGTGCCCCTGAGCGGGACCGCCCAGGCGCTACTGAAACAGGCAGCGCAGACAAACGAAAGCCGGGCGTTCGTCTTCGCGGCCCGAGGGGACCGTGCGCCGGGGACTGCCGCCATTGCAAAGGCCGTGCTGCGCTGTGCGGATGAACTTGGAATGGAACTCGAAACCCGTTGGCGGCCACACGACTTGCGGCGGACTATGCGGACTGGCCTTGCCGCTGCACGGGTGCCGGAGCATATCGCCGAGCTCGCCATTGGCCACACCAGGAAGGGCATGGCCGCAGTCTATGACCTCCACCGCTATGACGATGAAAAGCGCGCCGCGATGGAGGCATGGGAACGCCGTTTGCTGTTCACCGTCGATCCTTCGCAACATTCAGGCAGGGTTATTCCGCTGCAAGCGGCGTGGCAATGATGGACCGCCCCGAACTGTTCTGGTCAAGTGAGAACGGACACCCCTCTAAGCAACGGCCTTTTCCCACTCCCGGGGGGTAAGTTGGCCCAGGGCCGTGTGGGGTCGGACGCTGTTGTACTGCATTTCGATGTACTCCACGACATCCAGTCGGGCGGCCTCGCGGGTACGGTAGGTCCGGGCGTCGGTCCACTCGCTTTTCAGTGCGCCGAAGAAGCGCTCCATCACCGCGTTGTCCCAGCAGTTGCCCTTGCGGCTCATGGAGGGCACGAAGCCCAACGCATCCAGCCGTTCCTGGTAG
>NZ_AQXY01000021.1 GCF_000376845.1 Thioalkalivibrio sp. ALE14 | reverse complement strand
ACCAGCCGACGGTCGTGGCCGGGCGCAAACCCCAGGATCTTCCCGAATTCCAATGGATCAACACCGTGCTCGGCAACCTCAAGACCAGCCTCAGCGGGAGCTACCATGCATTTGCGTTCGCCAAGTACGCGGCCCGTTACCTCGCGGCATTCGCCTACCGCTTCAACCGACGCTTTGATCTGGCGACGTTGCCGGCGCGACTGCTGGTCGCCGCCGTGCACTGCCGGCCCGTGCCCGAGCGGGTTCTGCGACTAGCTGACTCTCGTTGCTAATCAGGTCGCAAGATCATGGTGGCCGATGGCGAACAGGCCTGGGTCGGCGGGCTGAACGTGGGCGACGAGTACCTGGGCCGCGATCCACAGATCGGACCGTGGCGTGACACCCACCTGCGCATTGCGGGGCCATCCGCGCTCGCGTTGCAGTCGTTGTTCCTGGAGGACTGGCACTGGGCCACCGAGGCGGTGCCCGAGCTGGAATGGAAGCCGGCGACCATGGCGGATGACGGCGTCCCGGTGCTGATCCTGCCCTCCGGTCCGGCGGACGAATTCGAGACCGCCAGCCTAATGATGCAGCAGGCGATCCACTCGGCGGAGCGGCGCATCTGGATTGCCAGCCCGTATTTTGTCCCGGACGAGGGCGTGCAGGGCATGCTCAAGCTGGCCGCCCTCAGTGGTGTGGACGTGCGCGTGCTGATCCCCGAGGTGACCGACAACTGGCTCACCACGCACGCCGCCTATGCCTTCCTGGGGCCGCTGCTGGATGCCGGCGTGCGGGTCTACCGCTACCAGGAGGGCTTCCTGCACGGCAAGGCGTTCGTGGTGGATGACATGGGCGCGGCCGTGGGGACCGTGAACCTGGACAACCGCTCGTTCCGGCTCAATTTCGAAGTCACTGCACTGGTGATGGACCCGGCCTTTGCCAGCGAGACCGCGCGCATGTTCGAGGCCGATTTTGTGCGTTCGCGCGAGATGACCTGGCAGGACGTGGACGACCTGCCGCTGTGGCGTCGCGTGGCCGCGCGGGCCGCTTACCTGCTGGCTCCCGTGCTGTAGCGTTCCGCGCGGTGATCACGTGGCTTGATCTGGGTCATGTGGCCACTCCATGCCGGTGCTCGACTTGTAGCCAGAATACGTTTTCGAGGCCTGCCCGTGTCGCGAGCCCCGCACCACCTGCTGACCCTGCTGATCGCCGCCGCGCTGCTCGTGGCGCCGATCGCCAGTGCGGGGATGGTGCACGGGGAGCCCGGGCCGGGGGTGGCCACCCAGGCCCACTGCCCGGACCAGGATGCGGGCGCGCATTCCGTCGATCCCGTGACCCAGGTCGATGCCTCGCCCTGCGAGCTGCCCTGCGCGGTTTGTGGTGTCTGCGGGGTCTCGGCCCTGCCTTCCAGCGTTACCATGCCGGTCACCGCAGATCCCTCCCGCCTCGTTCCGGGGGCCGTGGCCATCGCCCCTGATACCCGCTCCGGTCCGGACCTGCGCCCGCCTCTCTGAGCCCTCCCCCCCCGCCGGGAATCTGGCCCGGCATCCGGCGATCCACGATCGTCGTTTCGGTGCGCCGTTTCGCGCACCGTGTTTGTATCAATGTCCCGGGAGGACTACATCATGATGAATGAACAAGGTTTTGGCTGGATGGGCGGCATGGGCTTGGGTGGAGGCCTGATCGGGCTGCTCGTCCTGGTGCTCCTGATTCTCGGCATCGCGGCGCTGATCAAGTACCTCTTCGGCAACCGCTGAGGAGTCGTTTGATGAACAAGACCAACAGCGAGGAACCCCCGCGCGAGGCGGTGGTGATCGTACCCGGCATGGGCTCGGACCATTGCGCGGGCATCGTGCGCGCGGCCCTGGAAAAGACCGCGGGCGTGCAGACAGTGAGCACCAACATCGCCCGGCACCGGGTGACCGTCGGCTACGACCCTGATCAGGTGGACCCGCCCGGCCTGCGTGCGGCCGTGGAGGGCGCCGGCTACGACGTCGCGCAGGTGGAGGGCGAGTCGGGCGGCTCCGCGACCGTGCGCCTGGTGGTGCCGGGCATGGGCTCGGACCACTGCGCGGGGATCGTGCGCGGTGCGATCGAGAAGCTGGATGGCATCCAGTCGGTGCGCACCAACATCGGGGACCACCGTGTGACGGTGGAGCCCGCACCTGGCGGTCCCGACGGCGAGGCCCTGCGCGCCGTGGTAGAGGGGGCCGGCTATGACGTGGCGGCGGTGGAGACCGAAGAGCCCGGCAGCGAGGCGGACGACGCCGAGATCGACGCGGCGTATCTGAAGCAGGCCTGGCGCCGGCTGTGGATCGCGATGATCCCGACCATCGCGATCATGGTCCTGATGATGCCGCACATGTTCTGGCAGGAGATCCCCGGCTACCTCCTGATCATCGCGGTACTGGCCTTCCCGGTGGTCTTTATGGCGGGCGGCGCGGCGACGCACCGTTCGTCCTGGCGCGCGCTGAAAAGCGGCAGCCTCAACATGGACGTGCTGATCTCCATGGGCTCGCTGCCACCCTATCTGCTGGGGTTGATCGGCTTCGTCTATCCGATGACCTCGTTCATCGAGATGGCCGCGACCATCATGGCCTTCCACATGCTCGGGCGCTATCTGGAGTACCGCGCGAAGGGCGAGGCCTCCTCCGCAATTCGCAAGCTGCTGGATCTGGGCGCGAAGACCGCCCGGGTCGAGCGCGATGGCGAGGAGGTCGAAGTGCCGGTGAAGTCGCTGAAGATCGGTGACGTGATGATCGTGCGCCCGGGCGAGAAGGTGCCCACCGACGGCGAGGTGGTGACCGGCGAGAGCACCGTGGACGAGTCCATCGCCACCGGCGAGTCGGTCCCGGTGGACAAGGGCGAGGGCGACACCGTGCTGGGCGCGACCCTGAACCAGCAGGGGCGGCTGAAGGTGCGCGCGACCCGCGTCGGGGCCGATACCTTCCTGTCGCAGGTGATCCGGCTGGTCAACGAGGCGCAGGGCTCGCGGGTACCGGTGCAGGAGCTGGCGGATCGCATCACCGCGCGCTTCGTGCCGGCCGTTCTGGTCATCGCACTGGCGGCGTTCGCGGCCTGGCTGGCGTTTTCCGGGGCGCTGCAGCCGGTCCTGATCTGGGGCGAGGGCTTCCTGCCGTGGGTGGACTCCGAGCGTCCCCCGCTGGTGCTGGCGATCCTCGCGGCGATCGCGGTGCTGGTCATTGCCTGCCCCTGTGCGCTGGGGCTGGCCACGCCCACCGCCCTGATGGTCGGCTCCGGCATGGGCGCCGAGCGCGGCGTGCTGATCCGCTCCGGCTCCGCGATCCAGACGCTCAAGGACATTGCGGTGATCGTGCTCGACAAGACCGGCACCATCACCCGCGGGCAGCCGGCACTGACCGATGTCATCCCGGCCGAGGGCTTCGACGAGCCCCGCGTGCTGCGGGCGGCAGCGGCCGTCGAGGCCGGTTCCGCGCACCCACTGGCGGAGGCCATCGTGCAGGGTGCGCGCGACCGCGAACTGGAGATCGCCGAGGTCGACCAGTTCCAGTCGCATACCGCGCGCGGGGTGGAGGCCCGCCTCGACGGGGAGCGGGTCCTGGTCGGCAGCCAGCGGCTGCTGGAGGAACAGGGCCTGGATCCGTCCAGCCTGCTGGAATCGCTGCGGCGATTTGAGGATGCGGGCAAGACGGCGATGCTGGTGGCCATTGGCGACCGGCCGGCCGGCATCGTCGCGGTCGCCGACACGCTCAAGGAGGAGTCGCAGGTCGCCATCGAACAGCTGCATGCCCTGGGCATCCGCTGCGTAATGGTCACCGGCGACAATGAGCGCACCGCGAATGCCGTGGCCGCCCAGGTGGGGATCGACGAGGTCCGTGCCGGGGTGCTGCCGGAGGGCAAGGTCGAGGCCATCCGCGAGCTTCAGGCGCAGTACGGCGCCCACGTGGCGATGGTGGGCGACGGCATCAACGACGCTCCGGCCCTGCAGCAGGCCAATGTCGGCATCGCCATCGGTGCCGGTGCGGATGTGGCCATCGAGGCGGCCGACGTGACCCTGGTGCGCGGCGAACTGACCAAGGTGGTCGAGGCGGTTCAGCTCTCGCGTCTGACCTTCCGCAAGATCGTGCAGAACCTGTTCTGGGCCTGGGGCTACAACTCCGCCGCGATCCCGATCGCCGCGGCCGGCCTGCTGCACCCGATGATCGGTGTAATCGCAATGACCGCCAGCTCGCTCTCGGTGATCGGCAACTCCATCCTGCTGCGCCGGAGCATGCCGGCGCCGCGTTCGCAAGGAGAACAATGATGAAACGCCGTCAGTTTCTTGGGCTGGCCGCCGCGCTGCCCGTAACCACCACGTTTGGTGGCTGGACGCTGTTCAACCATGCGGTGTCCGCTCCGCGTTTCGACAACCCGTTGTTTCTGCCGGGCGCCGATGGACCGTTTGCCGTGCTGGCACCTGACAACCCGTTCACCCTGGTGGCCGAACAGGGGTGGCTGCCGGTGCCGGGACGCGAGGAGACGCCGTTCCTCTGGTACCGCACCCAGGTGAATGGGACCGAGTACCAGAATCCGATCCTGCTGCTGCGCAGCGGCGATGAACTGGACGTGACCCTGGACAACCAGCTCGACGAGGGCACGATCATCCATTGGCATGGCCTGCACGTGCCGGGCCGGGTGGACGGACATCCGATGCAGACGGTAGACCCGGGCCAGCAGTACGAGTACCGGTTCCGGGTCACCAATCGCGGCGGTACTTACTGGTATCACACCCATGCCCATCACCGGACGGCGCGCCAGGCCCACCAGGGGCTGGCGAGCTTCCTGCTGGTGAGCGACGACGACAACGAGGCGCTGAACGAGGCGCTGGGGCTGGAACTCGGCAAGACCGACCTGCCGCTGGTGCTGCAGGACAAGCGCTTCGACCGGCTCGGTCATCTGGTGTACCGACCAAACCCGATGCAGGGGATGATGGGGTATCTCGGCGACGAGGTGCTGGTGAACATGACGCCGGCTGCGACCCATGAGGTGGAGCGGCGCATCCATCGCCTGCGCCTGTTGAACGGTTCCACTGCACGGGTCTACCGCCTGGCCCTGCGCGCGGGCGGGGAGGCCATTCCGTTCCGGGTTATCGGCACGGACGCCGGGCTGCTGGAGTCGCCCCGGGAGGCCCGGGAGGCCTTCCTGGCGCCGGGAGAACGCCTGGAGGTGCTGGTCGACTTCGCCGTGTTGGCCGGCGGCGACCGGGTGGAACTGCACAGCCTGGAATTCGACCCGATGGCCGGCGGCGGCATGATGGGCGGTGGTGGCATGGGCCGAATGATGGGCGGCGGCATGCACGACGGCGACCCGCTCGTACTGCTCGAGTTTGTCGTCCGCGCGGGCGAGGCGACCTCTGCCGAGGTCCCCGGGCGCCTGTCGCGCATCGAGCCCATCGACGTCACCAATGCAGCCGAACGGGATATCCGTCTGGACATGGCACCGATGCAGTGGCGCATCAACGGCGAGGTGTATGATCCGGACCGCGTGCCGATCGAGGTGGATGCCAATACCACCGAGGTATGGTCGATCCGCAATGCCGACCACAGCATGCCGCATCCCATGCATATCCATGGCTTTTCGTTTCAGGTGCTGTCGCGTTCGGGCGGTCCCGACTTCGTGCGCGAACAGGCCGTGAACGAACAGGGGCTGACGGTCGCCGACCTGGGCTGGAAGGACACGGTCCTGCTGTGGCCGGGCGAGACGGTGCGCATCGCGATCGATTTCACGCATGATTACGCAGGAGACCAGCTCTACGTGTTCCACTGCCACAACCTGGAACATGAGGACAACGACATGATGGTGAACGTGCGCGTCCGGGCCTGACCGACGCGCTGGCAAGCGAAAGGGAGCCCATGACGGAACAAGCGCGGCCGCATCCGGCCGTCTATGAAGCGGCAGAGCGCGCGCTGCGCGAGTGCGATCCCCAGGCCAAGTGCGAGCGGGCGCTGGAACTCATGCACGCGTGGTGGGCGGACGAGCTGCAGGGCGGGAACGCCCCGGCGCCGGAACGTATGGAGGTGCCGGGGCGGCCCGAGCAGCCCGTGCTGGTGCACCCGAAGGATCTGCCGCGGCGCGGGTTGCACACCACCGCCGGGCGGGTCGCGCTGGTGCATGCGGTCGCGCATATCGAGTTCAACGCCATCAACCTGGCGCTGGATGCCGTGTACCGCTTTCGCGACATGCCGGCGCCGTTTGTCAGTGACTGGCTGCAGGTCGCGGCGGAGGAAGCACGCCATTTCCGGCTGCTGCGGGCGCGCCTCACCGAACTAGGTGCCGACTATGGTGATCTCCCCGCCCACAACGGGTTGTGGGAGGCGGCGCTGGCGACCGACCACGACGTGATGATCCGCATGGCGCTGGTGCCGCGGGTGCTGGAGGCGCGCGGGCTGGACGTGACGCCCGGGATGATCGAGCGTCTGACCGCGGCGGGTGATCACGCGACCGTGGCGCTGCTGGAGATCATCCAGCGCGAGGAGGTCGCGCACGTGGCCATCGGCACGCGCTGGTTCCGCGAGCTGGCCCGGGCACGGGGGCTCGACCCCGAGCCGCTGTTCCTCGACCTGCTGGCCGAATACATGCCCGGCCGCGTGCGTCCGCCCTTCGCGCATGCTGCGCGCCACGCCGCCGGCTTCACCGAATCCGAGATGGCCCAGCTGGAGGCCCAGGCTGCCGCCGCGACCTCGCTGTAGGATGCCGATGAGCGCAGCGAATCGCATCGATACCGAGCGTTCTCTCGCGTACTAAGGCTGGTTCTGGGTCTGGGTCTGGTTTGTCGTTCGGGTTTACGGTGCCTTCGTCCGGCCGCCTGCCAGGCGCTGACTCGCCAGCGCGCCCCGAGGTACTTCTTTGTGCGAACAAAGAAGTACCCAAGAAAATCGCCCGCAATTCGCCCGGGGACCTTGCTCCGGACGCGCCAGGCCGGCGGCGCTGAACTCGCTACGCTGCGCTTCGCTCAGACATCCAGCGCCTTGATTCCGGCCTGGCACGCCCTCCGCAAGGGGCTCATATCGGGATGGGCAGGTCCAAACAAGCGGTATCCGCGCACTGCTGCCTGACCACGCACATCGCCGCCCGAAAGCCCCCGGCGCCCGCTTCGCGGGCGCGGCACGCAACGGCCGCAGGCCGAGCGTGCCGAAGATGTCCCGAAAACCTAGTCCTCATCCATGAGCACGATTGTCAGACCAGCCGTTGTTTGGGCCTTCCTCCCCGGGGTCGCGGCAGTCGGGCGTGTTTCTTGGGTACTTCTTTGCACGAGCAAAGAAGTACCTCGGGGCGCGCTGGCGAGTCAGCGCCTGGCAGGCGGCCGGACGAAGGCACGTAAACACCGGGCGACGAACCAGGGCCAGCCACCGTATGGCAGGCGGCCGACCGCAGGCACCATAAACACCGGATGAGAACAGGGGCCTAGCCACGGACACGACAAGGCGGGCTCGCCGTGAGGAATGCAGGAGTTCAGGCGTGCAGCAGGTGCGCCGGGTAGGGCGCGCCGTCCAGCTGGCGCAGGACCGGACCGGTCGCGTCGATCTCCAGGTATCCCGGGTGTTCGTCCCAGGCGGGCAGGACGCAGCGCTGGCGGGGCTGGCCGTCGACGGTCAGTTCGTGGATGGCCGGGCGGTGGGTGTGGCCGTGGATCATCAGCGGGACGTCGGCATCGCGGAAGACGTCGGCAACCGCGGCGTCGTTCACGTCCATGATCGCGGCGGCCTTCATCTGGCTGTTGTCACGGCTGGTGGCGCGCATGTGCTCGGCCTGGCGGATGCGTTCTTCCAATGGATGACGCAGGAAGTCCCGTTGCCACTCGCCGCTACGCACCTGCTGGCGAAAGGCCATGTGCTCCGTGTCGTCGGTGCACAGGGAGTCGCCGTGCAGGAGCACGGCGGGTCCGCAGGGCAGGGCGGCGTGCAGGGGTTCGGGGGCGAGCTGCATCCCGGCGCGCGCGGCGAAGGCCTCACCCACAAGAAAATCCCGGTTGCCATGGATGAAGGCGACCGGGATGTCCAGTGACTTGAGGGCGGTGGCGAGGCGTTCGGCGGCGGGAAAGCCGGCATCGTCGCCGACCCAGTACTCGAACAGGTCGCCGAGGATGTACAGCGCGGAGGCGGTGCGCGCCGGGCCCTCCAGAAACGCGAGCACGGCATCCAGCAGGGGGCCGGGTTCGCGGTCCAGGTGCAGGTCGGAGATGACCAGGGCCGGCGCGGTGGCACCCACGGGATTAGTCGACGCGCTTGACGCTTTCCATCACGACCGGCTCCTGCGGCACGTCCTGATGCATGCCGGAGCGACTGGTGGGCACGCCCTCGATCTGGCGCACGACGTCCATGCCTTCGCTGACCTTGCCGAACACGGTATAGCCCCAGCCCTGGGCGTTCGGCGCGGTGTGGTTGAGGAAGTCGTTGTCGTTCACGTTGATGAAGAACTGCGCGGTGGCCGAGTGCGGGTCCTGGGTGCGCGCCATGGAGATTGCGCCGACCTCGTTCTTCAGGCCGTTGTCCGCCTCGTTGCGGATCGGCTCGCCGGTGGACTTCTGGCTCATGTTCTTGTCGAAGCCGCCGCCCTGGACCATGAAGCCCGGGATCACGCGGTGGAAGATGGTGCCGTCGTAGAAGCCGTCATCGACGTAGGACAGGAAGTTGGCAACCGTCTCCGGGGCGGCCTCGGCGTTGAGTTCCAGCACGATGCGGCCGTGGTTGGTTTCGATCGCGACCTGCGGGTTGGTATCGGCCATGGGGGCTCCTGAAAGCAGTAGGGCAAGAAGGGCGGTGGCCAGCACGATGCCGAGCCGGATACGGATGCGCTGCATGGGTCTGACCTCCGGGAAATTTGAGTTGGGCATGGTACCCGCCACCGGCGGGGCCTGCCAGCACGCCGGTTGGGTGTGGGGGCGTGGCGCTGGTGAGCCCGCGGGCGCTCCGCTACCATGCGCGCGATGACGAACACGATGACCCGAACCCGTTTCGCCCCCAGCCCCACTGGCCTGCTGCACCTGGGCAATGTACGCACGGCGTTGTTCAGCGCGCTGCTGGCCCGGTCACGCAGGGGGCATTTCCTGCTCCGCATCGAGGATACCGACGCCGAGCGCTCGCGACCGGAGTTTGTCGAGGCGTTGCAGCGCGACCTGCGCTGGCTGGGGCTGGACTGGGACGAGGGCTTTGGTGCTGGCGGCGATGCAGGACCCTATGCGCAGTCCGAACGCGGCGAGCTCTACGCGGGCTATTACCGGCAGTTGATCGACCAGGGGCTGGCCTATCCGTGCTTTTGCTCGCCTGCCGAACTGGAACGGGGGCGCAAGCGCATGCGCGCCCAGGGCAAGCCGCCGCGCTATCCCGGGACCTGCGCCCACCTGAGCGCGGACGAGGTGGCGCGGCGCGAGTCCGAGGGGCAGAAGCCGACGCTGCGCTTTCGCGTACCGCTGGGCCGCACGATCCGTTTCGAGGACGGGGTGCGCGGACCGGTCAGCTTCCGCACTGACGAGATCGGCGATTTCGTGATCCGTCGCTCCGACGGCACGCCGGCCTTTTTCTTTTCCAACGCGATCGACGATGCCCTGATGGGTGTGACCGACGTGGTGCGCGGCGAGGACCATATTGCCAACACCCCGCGGCAGATGCTGCTGCTGGAGGCGCTGGGTCTGGAGGTGCCGGCGTACCACCACCTGCCGCTGGTGATGGGGCAGGACGGCGCGCCGCTGTCCAAACGCAATGGCTCCGCGAGCGTGGAGGAGCTGCGCGCGGATGGCTATCTGCCGCTGGCGATTCTGAATCACCTGGCGCGGCTCGGGCATCGCTTCGAGTCGGACGAGCTGCTCTCCTCCGAGGCCCTGGCGGCCGGTTTCAGCCCCGAACGTATCGGGCACAGCGCGGCCCGGCACGACCCGCAGCAGCTGGAACACTGGCAGTCGGAGGCCCTGCGCGGCCTGCCGGACGAGGCGCTGCAGGCCTATCTGGAGGCGGCCGGCGTGCTGGATGGGGTCGCCGCCGGGGAGCGCCCGGCACTGGCGCGCCTGCTGCGTGACAACATCAGCCGGGCGGCCGAGGCGCCGGTGTGGGTCGCGGCGTTCGCGGACGATCCGATGCCGTACAGCGACAGTGCCCGCGACGAGCTGGTGGGGGCCGGGTCGGAGTTTTATGGCGCGGCGCTGGCGGCATTGGACGATGCCGGGGATTTTCCGGCGCTGGCCAAGGCCGTGGGTGCCGCGACGGGTGCCAAGGGGCGCAAGCTGTTCATGCCGTTGCGCGCGGCCCTGTCCGGCCAGACCTATGGCCCGGAGTTGCCGCGGATCTGGGAGTACCTGGGACGCGAGCGAGTGCGGGCTCGGCTGCGGGCCGCGCAAGAGATCGCCGCGGCCGGTTGAGATTCCTTCCGGGGCGAGGCGTCAGGCGGCCTCGTGGGTCCCGAAGGCGCGGGCGCGCAGGGTGTTGTCCAGCAGCATGGCGACGGTCATCGGGCCGACGCCACCCGGCACGGGCGTGATCCAGGCGGCCTTCTCGGCGGCGGCGTCGAACTCCACGTCGCCGGTCAGCGTGCCGTCGTCACGGCGATTGATGCCGATGTCGATGACTGTCGCCCCCGGTTTGATCCAGTCGCCCTTCACCAGGCCCGGTTTGCCCACCGCTGCCACGACGATGTCGGACTGGCGCGCGATCGCGGCGGTGTCCGGCGTGAAGCGGTGGCAGATGGTCGGGGTCGCGCCGGCCAGCAGCAGTTCCAGGGCCATCGGGCGCCCGACGATGTTGGAGGCGCCGATCACGCAGGCCGTACGGCCCTTGAACGGTTCCTCGATGTGCCGCAGCAGCTGGATGACACCCCAGGGCGTGCACGGGCGCAGGCGCGGCACGCGCGCCACCAGGCGGCCCACGTTGTACGGGTGGAAGCCGTCCACGTCCTTGGCCGGGGAGATGCGCTCGATCACCGTTTCCGGGTCGATGTGGTCGGGCAGGGGGAGCTGGACCAGGATGCCGTCGATGGTGCGGTCGGCATTGAGCTGATCGATCAGCGCCAGCAGGTCGGTCTGCGGGGTGCCGGCCGGCAGGTCGTAGGAGTGCGAGACCACGCCGACCTGCTCGCAGGCCTTGCGCTTGTTGCGGACATAGACCTCGGAGGCCGGGTTGGTCCCGACCAGCACCACGGCGAGACCCGGCGGACGCAGGTCGCGGGCGGTCATGGATTCGATCTCGGTCGCGATCCGTGCGCGGTGGCTTTGTCCGATCGCGCGTCCGTCGATGAGCTGGGCCGTCATGGGTTCTCGCCTTGGAAGGGATGCTCGCGATCTTCCCACGGCGGGGACGGACGCTCAAGCCGCCTCGGCGGGGAACCCGGTCCGCCCGCGGACGCCGGAGGGTTGCCTACAGGGCGGCTGACAGGCCGGTGGCAGCGGGGCTGGCCTCGCAGCGGTTGCGCCCGTCCTGCTTGGCCCGGTAGAGCGCGTCGTCGGCGCGGGCGATCAGGGTCTCGGCGGTGTCAACGGATTGCGGATCGTTGGAGAGGCTGGCGATGCCGACACTAACCGTCACCGTCAGGTTGTCCGGGGCGCAGGGCGGGGCGGCCTGGTGGCCGGTCAGGGTGATGGGGGTGCCGGCGATGGTGTCGCGCAACTTTTCCCCCAGGGTCATTGCCGACTCGAGATCGGTGTGCGGGGCGATGATGATGAATTCTTCCCCGCCGAAACGCGCGGCCAGGTCGGAGCGCCGCAGCACCATCCGCACGCGGTCGGCGAGGGTGGTCAGGATGTAGTCGCCGACCAGGTGGCCGAGGCGGTCGTTGATCGGCTTGAACTGGTCGATGTCCAGCATCACTACGGAGAGGGGCTGGCCGTACCGCCGCGCGCGAGAGACTTCCTCGTCAAGCCGGCGGTCCATATGCCGTCGGTTGAACAAGCCGGTCAGAGGGTCGGTGATTGATTCATGTTCCAGCCGCGTGATGCGGCGAATTTTTTCCACGGAACTGTGGGTCAGGGCGACGACGGTACAGACGAAGCACCCGCCCAGCAGGAAGATCACCGGGACGAGGAGGTCCGGCAGGCCTTGATAGTGGCCCCAGTTCAAGGGAATGTAGCCGAAGTAGGCTAGGGTGAATACCGGGACCAGGAGGGTCATCGTCTTCCAGCCCGTGCGGACGCGGCTCTCCGGAAGCTCGCGCAGCAGTTGGGCGAGCTTCCACTGGGCATAGAGGAGGCCTGTTGCCCCCAGCACGATGGCCGTACTGGCTACCCAATTGAGCATCCGTCTTCCCCTGCGTCGCGGCCTTGCGAACGTGTGGTTCTGACGTTATCACGAGTGGCAGGCCGATAGTGCTCACCCGGTCCGAATTTCCACCTTTATCTTGACCGGGGCCCCGCGCCGGGGCTACCATCCTGCGCTCGCTGTGTAGGCCCTTTTGCGGGGACGGCTCGACGGGGTATAGCGCAGTCTGGTAGCGCGCCTGCTTTGGGAGCAGGATGTCGGGGGTTCGAATCCCTCTACCCCGACCATGGCTCCCGGCCAAGGCTTGCAGGCAGGCCCGAATCAGGCAGCATGGCCCCAATGCTCGGCGGTAACGCGCTCGTAGCTCAACCGGATAGAGCATCGGCCTTCTAAGCCGACGGTTGCAGGTTCGAGTCCTGCCGGGCGCGCCAGAGCCGCCCTTCGCGCAAGTAGCTGTACAGTGACACGGTGGTGACCGTAGCTCAGTTGGTAGAGTCCCGGATTGTGACTCCGGTTGTCGTGGGTTCGAGTCCCATCGGTCACCCCATCCCCTTTCTTGTATCGGGGGCCGTTAGCTCAATTGGTAGAGCAGTGGACTCTTAATCCATTGGTTGTAGGTTCGATTCCTACACGGCCCACCATTTCTTTTCCTTTTTCGGTGACTTCCCGACAAGCTTCGCTGCAGACGGCGTATCCCTTCGGTGTGTCTGGCACCTGGGTGAGCACGGGCTCGGGCTTTGGTTTCACCTTCCATTCAGTTCCGCGGGCGTAGCCTGTTGGCGTGTTCGCGGATCGAGGCGGCTTGTGCCGTCGGGAGGTTGAAGATGAAGGGCAGAATCCTTTTGACGCTGGTGCTGGTGGGTTCGGTGACCTGGCTGGCGGGGTGCCAGACGATCAGCAAGCAGCAGACCGGGGCCTTGATCGGGGGCGCGGCCGGTGGCGCGCTTGGCAGCCAGATCGGGGGCGGGCGCGGGCGTACCGCGGCCATCATTGCCGGGACTCTGGCGGGCGCGGCGGTTGGCGGTTCCGTGGGGCGCAGCATGGACGATGTGGACCGGATGCGCGTGTCGCGCACGCTGGAGACCGTACCGGATCGGCAGAGCTCGACCTGGCGCAACCCGAACACCGGGCGTCAGTACCAGGCGACGCCCACCCGGACCTACCGTTCCTCGGGACAGGACTGTCGCGAGTACCAGGTGCAGGCCACGATGGACGGATACCCCGAGACGATTACCGGGACCGCCTGTCGCGATGCCAGTGGGCGCTGGGTGAACGTGTAGGAACGGCCGCAAGGTCGGGATGCGAGCACAAAAAAGCCCCGCATGAGCGGGGCTTTCTCGTTCCGGGACGGACCCGGATGGGGTGCGAGCCGATCAGGACCTGCGGTACATGTCCTCGGTGGTCGGGATGAAACCGAGGTTGTCCTCGCCTATGCCCTTGATCTTCGGTTCGTTGAGGTCGCTGATACGCACGTTGCCGTCCTGGCTGCGCAGGTAATCGGCGACGCCGTCCCAGATGTCGACCCCGACACCGCCGGGAACGCTCTCCTGCACGCTGGCCCAGCCCGCCACGACGTATTCCTTGTCGGCGTCCAGTTTCCGTCCGTCCAGTTCCATCTCGGAGATGCGGTTGCCGATCTCGGCGGTCGGGTCGATGGCGTACTTCAGGCCGCCGACGCGGACCATGTCCCCACCCTGCTGATAGAACGGGTCGGCGTTGTAGAGGTTGTCCGCCACGTCTTCCAGGATGTCCTTGATCTGGGCCCCGGTGAAGGTGTTGCGGGTCATCTCCGGATAGGTCAGGCCGGTCTGGTCCATCACGTGCTCGAAGGTGATCGGCATGCCCGGCAGCACCGTGGTGCCCCAGCGGAAGCCCGGGGAGAAGGAGATCTGGGCATCGTTGTATTCGATCAGACCATCGCAGATCAGCTGGTCGAAGGTGCCGTTGAAGTTGCCGCGGCGGTAGAGCAGGTCGTCGGTGACGGCCAGTTCTTCGGACAGCTTGTCCTCCATGTTGAAGGTCTCGCCCTTCCAGGTGACCTCGCTGTTGCGCATGTTGTGGATGAACGAGGCCATCGCGGGATCTTCCGGCAGCATCTCGGCGAACACTGGCACCAGGCGGTATTCCCAGTCCTTGATCGCGCCGTCGCGGAAGTCGAAGTCCAGCACACCGACGAACTTGGCATTGGAGCCGGCGTTGGTGACCAGGCAGGTCCCGCCGTCGGGGCGCTCCACTGGCAGGGGCTGCGGGACGGCGTCGTGCGTATGGCCGCCCATGATGGCGTCCAGGCCCTCGACCATGCCGGCCATCTTGATGTCGACGTCCATGCCGTTGTGCGACAAGGCGACGACGATCTCGGCACCCTCGGCGCGCGCGTCGTTAACGGTCTCCTGCATGTCGTCCGGGCGGATGCCGAAGGACCACTGCTCGACCATCCAGCGCGGGTTGGCAATCGGGGTGTAGGGGAAGGCCTGACCCACAACGGCCACGTTCACGCCGTTCATCTCGCGGATCACGTACGGCTTGAAGATGCGGTCACCCCAGTCCACGTCGCGCACGTTCTGGGCGACGAAGTCGATGCCGGCATCGGCGAAGTCGCCATTGACGACCTCTTCGACGCGGTCGGCCCCATAGGTGAATTCCCAGTGCCCGGTAGCAATATCGATGCCCAGCAGCTTCTGTGCATCGACCATGTCCTGCGCGTTGGTCCACAGCGCGGAGCCGGAACCGCCGCCCCAGGTATCGCCGCCGTCGAGCAGCAGGGCGTTGGGCCGGGAGTCACGCAGCTTGTTGACCAGGGTCTTCAGATGCGCGAAGCCACCGACGCGACCGTACTGTTCGGCGGCCTCCATGAAGTTCAGGTTGGTGTAGGCGTGCGCGTAGATGCTGTTCCGGTCGATGTCGTAGTGCTTCAGGAAGTGTTCGCCCACGATGTGCGGAGGGCGGTTGCGCATGTTGGCCACGCCGAGGTTCATGTTCGGCTCGCGGAAGTAGATCGGCTTCAGCTGGGCATGGCAGTCGGTGTAGTGCAGCAGATGCACGTTGCCGAAGCGATCCAGGGTGTCATACGGGTCACCCGCGGTACCGCCCTTGTTGTTGCTGCAGGCGGTCGTGCCCAGGGGGAAACCGGCGGCGCTGGCGGCGGCCAGCAACTGCATGAATTCTCGGCGTGAGATGTGCATGAGGAATCCTACCTCTCTGTTCCGGGTTGATGGGGAGTGACAGTAAAGAATGTGTTGCGACGCGGATTAGACGATCCGTCGTTGGAGCGCATTCCCTTGCGGGCGGCTATCGTCGCCCTTCGCGGGCCTCGCGCGCGGTCTCGCGCGCCGAGTCGCGCTTGTCCTCGATACGCTGGCGGTCCCGCTCGCTGGCATCCGAGGCGTCCATGGCGGCCTCGAACTGACGTACCGCCTCTTCGTACTGGGCGCGGTGGAAGAAGTATTCGGCCATGGCCTCGCGACTGATTGCAATATACCCCGCCGCGTCCGCGATGTCGGCCTGCAGGCGCAGGAGCTCCGGGTTGGGGGCGGACTCCTGCCGGATCATGTCGGACAGGATGCGAATCGCGCGGTCGGGCTGGTCGAGGTCGCGGTGAACGCGGGCCAGCCGTTCGCGGATCACGGGATGGCCGGGGTATACCGCGTCCAGATCCTGCAGGCGTTCCAGCGCCTGTTTGTGCTGACCCTCCTCGCGGAGCAGCGCGGCGAAGGCGAGTTCAAGGGTCAGCCCGGGGGCGTCCTTGGCGTCAATACGCTCGAGCTGTTCCCGGGCGCGGCCGGCCTCGCCCCGTTCAAGATGCGCCACTGCCGCACCGTAGCGCTGTGAAGGGGAGGGGGAGTCGGTCGCGCGGAAGCGTTGCAGGGTGCGGCGCGGGTCCTTCAGGGCCTGTACCCGCGCCTGCATCCACTGGAACTCGGGCCCGCGTTCGCGGGTGTCGGTGGCGGCCATCTGGCTGGCCCGGTTGCGGGCATCGGTGATGCGGTCGAGGGTTACCGGGTGGGTGCGCAGGTATTCCGGGACCTGGTCGCCGACCCCGCGTGAGAGCTCCTGGAGACGTTCGAAGAAGTCGGCCATCGCGTGGGGGTCGAAGCCGGTGCCCTGGAGGATCTGCATTCCGGCGCGGTCCGCCTCGGCCTCGTTGGCACGGGTAAAGTTGATCTGCTGCTGGATCCCGCCGGCCACGCCCCCGGTAATGACGGCCGAGCCCAGTGTGGGATCCACCGCCGACGCGAGGATGCCGGCGAGGATCGCGAGCCCGGTGGTGAAGTTGATTTCGCGCCCGCGGGCAAACATGCGCGCAAGGTGACGCTGGGTCACGTGGGCGATCTCGTGCGCCATGACGGCCGCGAGTTCCGCCTCGTCGCGGACCTCGAGCATCAGTCCGGCATGGATCCCGATGATCCCCCCGGGCATGGCGAAGGCGTTGACCTGGTCGTTGTCGATGGTCAGAAAGTAGAACGGGCCGTCCGCGCTGGGGGCATTCGCCAGTAGCTGGCGCCCCAGCGAGTCGACATAGAAGACGACTTCCGGATCGGTCACCAGAGGCGCGGTGCGCCGCACCTCGCGCAACAGCGAGCGACCGAGTTCGCGTTCTTCCGCAGGGGTCAGTACACCCCCGGAGGCTTCGCCCAGATCGGGCAGGGAAACACCGCTTGCTTGGGCGGGCGGGGCCGCCAGACTCGCGAGCACCAGGACGCTGGCGAGCAGGAAATGAAGTAGTGCATGCATGCCGCGAGGGCCGGCGGGCGCCGGCCCCCTCATGCGGTCATGCCGGGGGGCGTGATTACTTGCCAAGCCCCGGGGCCGACGAATAGGTGCGCATGCTGTCACGGGTTTCCCACAGCTTCGGCTTCAGCATCGCCTCGGGGACCATGAACTTCTTGCGGTCCAGAACCTTGTGGGTCCGGACCTTCTTGATGATGTCGTCATAGCTCATCTTGAACAGCAGACCGACATCACCACCGGAGGTCCGGCGCGCGATCATGTAGTTGTCCTGCATGTCGTGCACGTAGATGTTGGCGGGGCGCAGCTTGCCGTTTTCGTCTTTCAGCGTGACGGCGTAATGGCCGTCCACCTGGAATTCGCTCTTGTCCACCGGGATATCCTCCGCGAAGCAATGAAGCTGATCAGTATGCATCAGCGTTTTCTTAAGCGGGAGCGACCATAGCAGAAGTTTTTGCCGCGGGCGACCATCCACCCGGCGGCAGTTGGTCTTGTTTGCATTTGTGCCGGGTTTCGCTATGCTCCGCGCCCACTCATGTGCCGTCCGCACCATTCGGCGGCTCTCGCGAGAGTACGGCTTTTACGAGTAAAGGACACCCGGAGCGCAGCGTGTACGGATTTACCGAGATCACCCCGGACGAACTGGAACAGTGGCGCAACGAAGGCAAGACCTTTCGCCTCCTCGACGTGCGCTCGCCAGGCGAGACCGGCCGCGGCGTTATTCCGGGCGCCGAGTTGATCCCGCTGGCGACCTTGCCGATGCGCAAGGACGAGTTCACCGGCGACGATACGCCCCTGGTGATTTACTGCCAGAGCGGGGCGCGGTCCGCCCAGGCCTGTGCGTTCCTTGCGCAGCAGGGTGTGGACACCGCAAACAACCTGCGCGGCGGCATTGTAGGCTGGGCACAGACGGGCAAGCCGGTGGTAAGCCCGGATTAGAATTCGGTTGTATTCCGATTCCGTTTCGCCTATAAGGGGGAATTCGGTAGGTAATCGTTCGATCGTGGCTGCCGCGTTCAGGCCCCGATCCGGACTGCAGTACCCGACTGATAAAACGCACTCAAAGGAGAGAAACGATGGCCAACTTTGACCAAGAACTCGATGCTTCCGGCCTGAACTGCCCGCTGCCCATTCTGCGCGCCAAGAAGGCGCTCGCCGCGATGGACGCCGGCCAGGTTCTGCACATCATCGCCACCGACCCGGGCGCCGTGAAGGACTTCCAGGCCTTCGCCAAGCAGACCGGCAACGAGCTGATGGAACACAAGGAAGAAGGCGGCAAGTTCTACTTCCTCGTGAAGAAGGCCTGAAGCGTTTCAAACGCTTGATTCGGGGCGGCAATCCGCAAGGGTTGGCCGCCCCGAATCCTGAATAACGACGGTTGCCATGCGGTAACTGGATTGGTGCCTGGACGAGGTCTAGGCTGGCTGCGCAAGGTTCACAAGAAACCTGCATCGCCTAAAGCGAAGAGGTGTGAGATATGGCGACATACGCTGAGATGCAGCAAATCTTCGACGATATTCGCGGGGATTTTCGCTACGACCACGAGCTTAACGGCTGCCTGAACTGCGGGATCTGCACGGCCACGTGCCCGTCCGCCCAGTTCTACGATTACTCGCCGCGCGAGATCGTGCAGCTGCTCTGGACCGAAAACGTCGAGCAGATCTACGACGCGATGCAGGAAAAGATCTGGGCCTGCGCCCAGTGCATGACCTGCGCGGCGCGCTGCCCGTTCAAGAACTCCCCCGGTGGCCTGGTCGCGATCATGCGCGAAGTGGCCATCAAGCACGAGATGCAGTCCGCCAAGGACGTCCTCCGTCCGTTCGGCCGCGTCATGCTCAAGCTGATCACCACGGGCAACCAGCTGTCGCCCGACATGATCCAGCCCGATCACTTCCCCGACTGGGGTCCCAACATCCAGAAGGTGGAAGGCGACCTGCGCATCCTGCGCAAGGCGATTCCGGTGAAGACGCTGCAGACGGTCGAGACCGCCTGGGAAGTGTCCCTGAAGACTTCGGTCGAGATGTACACCATCTGGGAAATGACCGGGGTCCTGAAGTCCCTCGAGCTGATGGACGAGAACCTCTTCGACGTGATCGAAGACTTCATCGACGAGAAGCGCGAGGACTACGAAGACTGGCTCGAGGAGCAGGAAGAGGAAGACGACGAGTAATTCGTCGCCCGACTCCCGCATCCAAGACATCAGGAGAAGCGTTATGAGTGAACAGACCCCAGGCAACCACAACCAGAACGGCGAAGGTGCCGGTGCTGGCACCATGAAGCCCGGTTACCACAACACCGACGGCCAGGGCATCGCCGGCCACGGCTCTTTCTTCCAGTCGACCGACCTGTCGAAGGAAGACGCGGTCAAGGCCACCGACTGGGTGCGCAAGCACGTCGACCGCCGCACCATCGACCTCGGCGACCGCATGGACGACGTCCGCGAGCACATGTACGAGCTCGAGAAGGACGGCCAGCTCATCATCCACCGCATCGGGGATGACCACGAGCCGGCCACGGTGAACACCCTGTTCGGCTGGGAAAAGAAGGTCCCGACCAAGCAGCTGTGGCATCACAAGTCCTGTGGCCAGTGCGGCAACATTCCGGGCTATCCGACCTCGCTGCTGTGGTTCATGAACAAGTTCGGCTTCGAGCCGGGCAAGGACTACCTGGACGAGACCGACCAGACCTCCTGCACCGCGTGGAACTATCACGGCTCCGGTATCGGGAACGTCGAGTCGCTCGCCGCTGTATTCCTGCGCAACTTCCACCAGGCGTACGTCTCCGGCAAGCAGCACGGCCACGAGCTGGGTCATTTCTTCCCGCTGGTGCATTGCGGCACATCCTTCGGTAACTACAAGGAGATCCGCAAGTACCTGGTCGAATCCGCCGAGCTGCGCGAGAAGGTCACCAAGATCCTCGGCAAGCTGGGGCGCCTGGTCGACGGCAAGCTGGTCATCCCGGAAGAGATCATCCACTACTCCGAGTGGGTGCACGTGATGCGTAACCGCATCGCCTCCGAGCTGCAGACCATCGACGTGTCCAACATCCGCACCACCGCCCACGTGGCCTGCCATTACTACAAGATGGTCCACGAGGACGCGGTGTACGATCCGTCCGTGCTGGGCGGCAACCGTACCGCGATCATTACCTCCACCGCCCAGGCTCTGGGTGCGCAGGTGATCGACTACTCCACCTGGTACGACTGCTGCGGCTTCGGCTTCCGCCACATCATCTCCGAGCGTGAATTCACCCGCTCGTTCACGATGGATCGCAAGATCCGCGTGGCCCGCGAGGAAGCCAACGCCGACGTGATGCTGGCCAACGACACCGGCTGTGTCACGACGATGGACAAGAACCAGTGGATCGGTAAGGCCCACAACCAGAACTTCCAGATTCCGATCATGGCGGAAGTCCAGTTCGCGGCCCTGGCCTGCGGCGCGGACCCGTTCAAGATCGTCCAGCTCCAGTGGCACGCGTCGCCCTGCGAGGATCTGGTCGAGAAGATGGGCATGTCCTGGTCCGAGGCCAAGAAGACTTTCCAGGAATACCTGAAGGAAGTCGAGGCCGGCAATATCGAATACCTCTACAATCCTGAACTCGCTTACGGGGGCAAGGTCTGATGCAGCAAGATACCGTTCTAGTAGTGGGTGGTGGCCCGGCCGGTCTGGCCGCCGCCGCGAATGTGAATTCCGCTGGTTACAAGGCGGTGGTGGTCGAGAAGGAAGACGTCCTGGGCGGTGCCCCGATCCTCTCGGGTTACGCCAAGCTGGTGCCTTCCGGCGAGTGGGCGAAGGACGCCATCGGCCGCATGGTCAAGCGCGTCGAAGACGATGCCAACTCCACCGTGCACAAGGGTGCCAAGGTCGAGAAGCTGGATGGCGAAGCCGGCAACTTCACCGCGACCCTGACCAACGGCGAATTGGTCCAGGCCGGTGCCGTTGTGCTGGCCACCGGTTTCACCCATTTTGACTCCATCAACAAGCCGGAGTGGGGCTTCGGGACGTACGAAGACGTCCTGACCACCACCCAGATGGAGCAGATGGTCGCCAGCGGCAAGATCGCCTGCCCGTCCGACGGCCGTGTGCCCGAGCGGGTCTGCATCCTGCTGTGCGTCGGTTCCCGTGACCGCCAGATCGGCCGCGAGTGGTGCTCCAAGATCTGCTGCACCGTGTCCGCCAACCTGGCGATGGAGATCAAGGAGATCTCGCCGGAAACCGATGTGTTCATCTACTACATGGACATCCGGACCTTCGGCCTGTACGAAGACAAGTTCTACTGGAAGTCCCAGGAAGAGTTCAAAACCAAGTTCGTCAAGGCCCGTATCGCGGAAGTGACCGCGTCCGGCGACGGTCGTCTGCTGGTCAAGGGTGAGGACACCCTGGTCAAGCGCCCGATCGTGATCCCGTTCGACATCGTCGTGCATGCCATCGGCATGGATCCGAATGCCGACAATCCCGAGATCTCGCAGGTGTTCGGCGTGGGTCTCGAGAAGCACGGCTTCCTGGAGCGCGCCGAGCAGTACACCAACACCTGTGGCACCACCCGCAAGGGGATCTACTCCTGCGGTGCGGCCTATGGTCCCGAGACGATCGATGACTCGATCGCCCAGGGTGCCGCCGCTGGTGGCCGCGCGGTTGCGGATCTGCATGCGCTGGTTCAGAAAGCCGGCTGAGGTCGTCAGCGACGAAGCGGCTGCGGGGCTTGCCCCGGAGCCGCTCGAGGTCAGCTTCGACAAGGAGATCCTGGCGACGAAGCTATCCAGCCTCCGCGAGGCCATCGCCGAAGCGGGCGGGGTCGATGGGCTGGAGACTTTCATCGAGGCGCTGCGATCCAAGCACGAAGTGTTCGCGGCGATTGTCGCCAAGGGCGACGAGATCGATGCCGAGGATGTTCGCACCCTGGGCGGGCTGGTGTTCTCGGTGCGTCGCAAGCTCGGGTCATTGATGGCCGAGCGCCAGGGGGCCCTGGTCGACGGCGTGCGGGGCCTGGCTCGCCCGGACATGGATGTCAACGAACGCCTGGCGGCCTTTGCGGACCTGGCGGCCGATGACAAAAAGCTGCGTCGGGCGATCTGGGACTTCGGTGCCGAGATCCTGCACTTCGCGGATCCGGAGGCGATGCCACTTGCGTGCCGCTGGGTCTGGGATACGTCGACCACGACCGGGGCGTTGCGGGAGTTCATCCGCGGGAACGACACGCTCCGGTCCATCCCGATCGGGGACTCGGTCGGGGCCATCGAGGGCGCACGACGCTGGTTTTACGACGCGCTCGCCGAAGAGGGCTTCTACCGCGACCTGCCGTTCGTGACGGACTTGGTCTGGGTGCAGGCCTATTCGGATTACGCCCGGGCCCTGTCGATGAGTCTCGGGATGATCGACAACCAGTTCGGGGCCAAGCAGGACCCGCTGGAGCTGGCCGTGAAGATGCTGGGGATCGATTCCCCGGAAGGTCGCCTGAAAGGAACCGATGCGTCGCTGCATTGAATAACGGAACGAACTTGAGCCTGGCTACACAGGTTTTCGGAGAGACGTCATGGCAATACATGAAAAGGCACTGATCGAAGACGAACGACTCCAGCAGCACGACGAGCTGGTGGTCGACGGGGTGGATGTGTCCGGGCACTGGAACACCATGATCGCCCCGCGCACGGTTCGCGACTACGACGACGACTTCGAGGCGAAGATTCAGAGCTTTGCGGGGGGCGAGAACGTCCACCGCTGCTGGCAGTGTGGTTCCTGCACGAACTCCTGCACGATGTATGCGCAGAACGTGCAGTTCAATCCGCGCTACTGGATCTACCTGACCCGTCTGGGCATGAAGGAAGAGCTGGTCAAGGACAAGGACATCATCTGGCAGTGCGTGTCCTGCAACAAGTGCACGAACATCTGCCCGAAGGACGTGAAGCCCGAAGGCGTGATGAAGGCGCTGGCGCACTGGATGGAAGAGGAAGGGATCACCGAGAAGGCCCCGTCCACGCACTTCGACGAAGAGTTCGCCGATCAGATCTACAAGACCGGCCGCATCGAAGACGGCAAGGTCATGCAGAACTTCTTCAAGAAGACAGGTCAGCCGCTGCTGCAGGAATGGCTGAAGGTTTTCGTCTTCCGCATGATGAAGCACCTGCCCGTGAAGCACCTGATGACGATGGGCTTCAACACGATTCATACGCCGCGCACCAAGTCCTGGGGCAAGACCGGGGACGTACTGAAGAACTACGTGCGCGAACAGAAGGAGGCCGCTCATGGCTAAGGTTGCTTACTATCCGGGTTGCGCGCTCGAGGGCTCCGGTGGCCCGTATGACCGCTCCACCCGCGTGCTGGTCAAGGCGCTGGGTCTCGAGATGGAGAACCTGCGCGACTGGAACTGCTGTGGCGCGATGGAGGTGAAGAACGTTCATCCCATGCTTCAGACCTACCTGTCGGCGCGGAACATGGCGATCGCCTCCGAGCAGATGGGCATGGATACCGTGATGGCGCCGTGCAATGGCTGCTACCACAACCTCAAGAAGGCCGAGTACGAGACTGCCACCTCCGAGGACGCGATGAATACCGTCCAGGACCTGGCGCGCAAGTCGGACGATCCGGTCTACAGCGGCGACGTGCGTACCCTGCACCTGCTCGAATGGCTGATGGAAGAACTCGGCCCGGAAGGCATCAAGCAGAAGATGACCAAGAGCCTGAACGGCATCAAGGTCGCCAACTACTACGGCTGCATGTACACCCGTCCGCGCCAGATCTTCCCCGAGAAGGACAACGGCCCGGGTTCCGAGTCGAGCTACCAGCCGCACTTCATGGATGACCTGCTGGGCGCCGCGGGCGCGGTCAACGTGGAATACCCGCTGAAGACCTCCTGCTGTGGCGGTGCGCATACGCTGTCGGATTCCGACACCTCGACCCAGCTGGTGCTGAACCTGCTGCAGTCGGCGGAGGACTCCGGGGCGGAAGTGATCGCCACCGAATGCCCGACCTGCCACTCCGGTCTGGAGATGCACCAGGTACGGGCCGAGACCGAGTTCGGTATCAAGACCGACGTCAAGGTGCTGTACTTCACGCAGCTGCTGGGTCTGGCCATGGGCCTGTCCCCGCGCAAGCTGGGCATTCACGAAAACGTGAGTGACTCGATCGGCCTGCTGAAGGAGAAGGGGGTCATCTGACCCCTGGCTCCATGCCCTGCATGGCCCATCGATAAGTTCAGAAGACGGGCGCCTGGCGCCCGTTTTTTGTGGAGGCACGGGTCCGCTCGGTCCCGGGAACGAGGCGAAACATGGATTGCAACGGCTGCGAGTTTCACCCTGAACTGTTCTACGACGACGAGTTCCAGATCTGGTTGCGCCGCGAGGACGACGGCACCCTGACGGTCGGGATGACGGATTTGTCGCAGACCATTGCGGGCAAGATCATCCATGTGCGTGTGCGACGCCCGGGTACCCGGCGCCCGCCGGGCAAGCCCGTCGCCACCATCGAGAGCGGCAAGTGGGCGGGCCCGATCCCGAATTTCATCGACTGCAAGATCGTCGAGGGGAATGACGAGGTCCTGGAGAACCCGGTGCTGCTGAACTCCGATCCCTACAACGCCTGGATTGCCCGGGTGGAGCCGACCAACGGCGTGGAAGCCGCGCTGGAGGAATTCCTGACCGGGGACAAGGCGGAAGAGGGCTACTGCAAGCGGGCCAAGGATGACGACATCCAGTGCCAGCGCAAACTTCGGTGAGCGATACGATGGCGGATCTCGACGACGACTATTACCTGGACAACGACGAGCAGCTGGTTGTGATCATCATGACCTCGGGCCCGTCGACGCCGGGGCGCTGTGCCACGCCGTTCTATCTCGGTTCCGTGATGGCGTCCATGGATGTGGACGTGTACATCTTCTTTACGATGGAAGGTGTGCGCCTGATGGAGAAGGGTGTGGCAGACGATCTGCGGGCCATGGAGGACGGCAAGCTGATCAAGGATTTTATCCAGGACGCAAAACGCGCCGGAGTGCGGCTGCACGTTTGCCAGCCCGCGCTGCCGGGGTATAGAATCGACGCGTCTTCGGATCTCATCGACGAAGTCGATGCAGTCAATCGGGCGAGCGAGCTAGCCGACCTGATTCTACGCAGTGATAAAACGATAACGTTTTAATTTTCCCGCTTTATTTGAATATTCCTGGAGGAAGACATGGGTGCAGTTCGGGGTTGTGATATTCCGGAAGATCTGATGTACAACGTTGAAAACAACGTTTGGGTGCGCAAGGAAGGCGACGGTACCGCCACGGTCGGCCTGACTTCCTACGCCTGTTCGCTGGCGGGCACGATTGTGTCCTACACCCCGAAGAAGGTCGGCAAGACGGTCAAGAAGGACAAGTCCTGCACCACCGTCGAATCCGGCAAGTGGGTGGGCCCGGCGAAGACCCCGGTCACCGGTGAAGTCACCGAGACCAACGACAAGGTTGCGGCGAACCCGGGCCTGATCAACGAAGATCCCTACGGCGAAGGCTGGCTGATCAAGCTGAAGCCGGAAGACTGGGACGGCGAAATCGGCGATCTGAAGACCGGCTCCGATGCCTTGGCGGCCTTCGAGGCCAAGATGGAAGCGGACGGTTTCGGCGGCTGCTGATCCCGGTTCCGGTCCGGGCCGCCGTTCCTTTGAGGTCGGCGGCCCCTTTTTTTCGGTAATACCCGAGTAAAACCTTCAAGAAATTCGCCGACCCGGAGAATGCCCATGATGAGCTGGAATGATGTGATCCAGCGGGTAGAGCCCCTCGAGGATGTCCCTGTCGATCCGTCGCTGGTTGATGACCTCCAGCATAGCCTGCGACACGCCGGGGACCCGGGTTCGGTGCACTTCTATACCCCGACCTTCAAGTCCTACCAGTCCAGCGAGATTGCCGATTGTGGCAAGAGTGCCTGGCCGGCGATGTCGATCACCGGCGGCGACTGCAAGCTGGCCTGCGATCATTGCAAGGCCAAGATCCTGGAACCGATGATCCCCGTCCGCACCCCGGAGGATCTCTGGCGCCAGGTGAACGGCGTGATCGAGTCGGGTGCCCAGGGGATGCTGCTGACCGGCGGCTCGAACCACCGAAACGAGGTGGAGTACGACCCCTATTACTCGACGATCCGTCGCATCAAGGACGAGTTCCCCGAGTTCCGGATCGCGATGCACACCGCGCTGGTGGACGACGACATTGCGCTGTCGATGGAGCAGGCCGGGATCGATGCGGCCATGATGGACGTGATCGGCGCTCAGGATACGATCACGCAGGTCTATCACCTCCGCCGCAGTGTCGACGACTTCGAGCGAACCCTCGAGAGCCTGGTGAACACCAACATGAAGGTCGTCCCGCATATCGTGATCGGTCTGCATTACGGCAAGCTCCTGGGTGAGTGGAATGCGCTGGAGATGCTGGCGCGGCATCTGCCGGATGCGGTGGTGCTGGTGGTGGTGATGCCGTTCTACGCTCCGGCCAGCCGGCCGTTCGAAACCCCCGACGTGCACGCGGTCGGTCGCTTCTTCCACGACGCCCGCGAGCGGCTGGGGGATACGTCGTTGCTGCTGGGTTGTGCGCGTCCGCCGGGCGAGGCCAAGAGCCAGATCGACAGCTACGCCGTAATGGCGGGGCTTTCGGGGATTGCGCATCCGGCCGAGGGTGTCGTTGAACTGGCGGCCCGTCTGGGCAAGAAGGTGCGGGTAACGCCGGCCTGCTGCTCCATCGCCGTCGGGGACGAGGTCATGGCCGAGGATGCCGGCGCCGGGAGCGGTGTCGAGCTGGATCTCGATACCATCGTGGCCGAGGAGACCCGTCGCCGCGAGCAGGAACGCAAGGCGCGCCAGGGCCTGGGCGGCATTCGCATCGTGACCGAGGGCGGCGAGGTGGCGGCCGGGGGCGGCTGTCATGCCTGAACGCGATCAAGAGACCCTGCGTATCCTCGATACCGGGCTGCGTCCGGCGGCCGAGAACATGGCCTTCAACCGCTCGCTGCTGGAGTGTCACCAGGAAGGCGTTTCGCCGCATACCCTGCGCTTCCTGCAGTTCGAGCCCTGCGCGCTGGTGGGCTTTCACCAGAACGTCGACCAGGAGATCAACACCGAGTACTGCAAGGAGCACGGGATCGCGATCCAGCGGCGCATTACCGGCGGCGGTGCGATCTATTTCGATGCCACGCAGCTCGGCTGGGAGCTGTACCTGGACAAGCGCTTCCTCGGCACGGCGGACATGGGCCAGATCGCCGCCCGCATCTGCAACGCGGCGGCCGCGGGCATGCGCTCGCTGGGCGTGGACGCGCAGTTCCGCCCGCGTAACGACATCGAGGTCGATGGCCGCAAGATCTCCGGTACCGGCGGCGCCTTCGATGGCGAATCGATCATGTACCAGGGCACGCTGCTGATCGAGTTCGATGTCGAGGACATGCTGCGCATTCTGCGTATCCCGGCCGAGAAGCTCTCCAACAAGGCGATCGAATCCGCCCGCGACCGCGTGGTGAACCTCGCCACGCTGCTGGACGACATGCCCGCACTGGACGTAGTGAAGGACGCCATCGCGCGTGCCTTCGCCGAGGAGTTCGGTGTCCGCACCGAGGCCGCGGACCTGTTGCCGGAAGAACGCGAGGCATTCGACGAGGCGCTGGCCGAGATCGATACCGAGGAGTGGGTCTACCAGCGCAACCGCCCGGCGACCGATGCCCCGATGTTCGAGAGCATCTTCAAGTCCGACGGCGGCCTGATGCGCGTGGGTGTGGCGCTGGATCCCGAACGCAAGCGCCTCAAGCAGCTCTGGATTACCGGCGATATCTTCGTGAAACCGGCCCGTACCATCGCGGATCTCGAAGCCGCGCTGCGTGATACACCGCAGGCCGAGATGGAAGATCGTGTCCGCGCCTTTTTCGCCGAGCGCGATGTCGAGATGCTGCAGCTGACGGCGGATGATTTCATCGCCGCCATCCAGTCCGCCCTGGCGCAGGCCGAGGTCGACGAGGCCGCCGCGCAATGATCCTCGTCCGGAGTCATCGCTGATGCTGCCGGGCAGGGTGGATGTGCTGGTGGTGGGGCTGGGGCCCGGCGGCGCCTCCGCCGCGCGTGTGTGCGCCGCAGCCGGGTTGTCGGTGCTCGCGGTGGAGCGCAACAAGGCCTTCGGCGAGCCGGTGCAGTGCGCCGAGTTTATCCCCAACCCGATGGGTGCCTACGCGAAGCCCGAGGGCGTGCTGCTGCAGCGCATTGACTCCATGCAGAGTTTTCTGCCGTCCGGCGCCGTGGAGCATTCCGACTTCCCTGGCCTCATGGTGGATCGCGGTGAGTTCGACCGCGCCATTATCCGCGCGGCCGAGGCGAACGGGGCGCAGCTGGTCACCTCCACGCCGCTGGTGGCAGTGGACGCCGAGAGCCACGTCGCCCGGGTGAAGCATCAGGGGCAGGAGCAGGAGGTCGAGTATCGCGTGCTGATCGCCGCCGACGGCCCGCATTCTCCGGTGGCCGAGTCGCTGGGGCTGCCGGCCCTCCCGACGGTGCAGACCCGTCAGTACACCGTACCGCTGAAAAAGGCCTACACCGCCACCGACGTCTGGCTGTCCGACGACTACCCGGGTGGCTACGCCTGGCTGTTCCCCAAGGGCGAATGGGCCAACCTCGGCCTGGGTGCGGACAAACGCATCGCCGGTGATCTGAAGGAGCCTCTCGAGTCGCTGCACGGCCAGCTGGTGGAGCAGGGCCTGCTGGGCGAGGAGATCCGTTACCGCACCGGCGGGGCGATCCCGGTCGGCGGACTGCGCGACTCGCTGGTGGCGGGCGACGTGCTGTTTGTCGGCGACGCCGCCGGCCTGACCCACCCGATCACCGGGGCGGGGATCGCCGCAGCCGTGGTGTCGGGCGAGGCTGCGGGCGAGGCCGCGAGTGGCCACCTGGAAGGCGACGACGAGGCCTTCGCCGACTATGACGAGGAGATGCGCGACCAGTACGGGCCGGCGCTGGACCGAGCCTGCGAGCGGCGTGCCTTTCTCAACGAACACTGGCGAACCCCGCGGGCGCAGGAAGATGCCACCCAGCGCCGCGGATGGATTGCATTTTCCGAGTATTTCAACGATGGTGACCGGGCCGCGTAATCGGCCCCGGTCGACGGATGCCTGGCATCCCCGAGACAACGCTGGAGGAACCCCATGAGTGCAAGTGCAGAGGAGATGGTCGCGCCGATCAACTTTTACCGGCCCGACTATCACATCAAGACCCCGGACATGCGTTCGCCGGAGTACGTGCAGATGTCCACCGCGGCCGCGATCACGCTGGGCCTGGTGCCGGGCACCATGCATCGCACGTCCTGCACGCACTGCCTGAACCTCCTGGTGACCTATCCGGAAGGCTGCCGCGCCAACTGCTCCTACTGCGGCCTGGCCCGCCATCGTGAGGAATCGCGCGACTACGCCGATCGCAACTTCATCCGCGTCGACTGGCCCACGGCCAAGTACGACGAGGTGATCGAACGCGTGAAGAACCACGCCGACGCCGGCCAGTTCGAGCGCATGTGTATCTCCATGATCACGCACCCGAACTCCGATGCCGACACCGTCGAGTTGCTGGAGCGCTGGGTCGCCGAGGTCAATCATATCCCGGTGTCGATCCTGTCGAACCCGACTACCATGAGCTATGAAGACCTCCAGCTCCTGCGCGACAAGGGTGCGGACATCTTCACCGTCGCACTGGACGCGGTGACCCCGGAGATCTTCGAGCGCACCCGCGGCAAATCGGTGGAGAGCCCGCACACCTGGGACAAGTATTGGCAGTCCATCGAGTGGGCCGCCGAGATCTTCGGTCCCGAGAAGTTCGGCGCGCACCTGATCTGCGGCATGGGCGAGACCGAGGAAGAGATCCTGCAGGTCTGCCAGCGCATCCGTGACCTGGGTGGCCACAACCACATGTTTGCCTTCTTCCCGGAAGAGGGCTCGCTGATGGAAGACTGGAACCCGGTCCCGCGTGACCAGTGGCGCCGCGTGCAGCTGGGTCGCTTCGTCATCGACTATGCCGGTGGCCGCATCGACGACATGAAGTTCAATGCCGACGGCCAGGTGGTGGACTTCGGTCTGCCGCAGTCCGAGGTCGAGGAGCTGATCGCCTCCGGCAAGCCGTTCCAGACCTCCGGCTGCCCCGGCAAGTCGGACGAGGAAGTCTCGGCCTGCAACCGCCCGTACGGCGATTCCAGCCCGACCGACATCCTGTCCTTCCCGTTTGCGCTGAACTCGACCGATGTCGGGTTCGTCCAGCGGCAGATGGCCGGGGAGGATGTCGGGACCTTCGACTTCGACGCCGACGAGGCGGAAGACGAGAAGACAGCCTGAAATTGATAGTGGTAGTATCCAGCGAAAGCCCCGGCACCCCCGGGGCTTTCGCACGTTAGGGGGTCAATAAGGTTTTTTGAATATTCAGGTTTCGAGCAGGGTTATCAAGGCCATTCGTGTGAGTGCCCTTGAACACTCCTGCCGAAAAACTCGCGGCACGGTCGGTCACCGTGGCGCGGGCCGTGGGAACACCACCAAGACCGGACCGGCGGCGATACAAGGGGGCCGCGCGGAACCGGGGTGTTCGTACAAGACAACAAGAAGACCACCAAAGGAGATACAAAATGGAAGCACGCATTATTCGCCGCAGCCTGGTGACGATCGCGGTCGGCCTGGCCATGGGCTCCGCCGGCGTCGCCCACGCCACCAACGGTTACTTCGCCCACGGTTACGGCACCAAGGCCAAGGGCATGGGGGGCGTCGGCATGGCGATCTCCCAGGACGCCTACGCCCCGGGCATCAACCCCGCCGGCATCGCCGGCATGGAAAGCCGTATCGACGGTTCCCTCGCCTACTTCCGCCCCGAACGTTCCGTGACCTTCGAGAACCAGATGGGGTCGATGACGGTTGATTCCGGCAGTGAAGACTTCTTCATTCCCTCGTTCGGCTACGTGCAGCAGATTGATAGCAACCGTTCTTGGGGTATCGCACTGCTGGGCAACGGTGGCATGAATACCGATTATCCCGGCTACATGACCGGTGATTCGAACTGTGACCAAGGGGGAGGCGGGATCTTCTGCGGAGGGCCGGCTGGTGTGGACCTGGAGCAGTTGGCGATTATTCCGACCTACGCTCAGCAATCGGCGAACGGCGGTTTCAGCGTCGGCTTTAGTCCGATTATCAGTTACCAGCGTTTCAGCGCGAAGGGGTTGGGCGCGTTTCAGGGGATGAGCAGCGACCCCGAGAACCTCACTAACAATGGCACTGATACCACTTGGGGGTACGGGGCGCAGATCGGTTTCCAGGCTGAACTTGCCGAGTCCGTGACCTTGGGCGGGAGTTACCGAACCAAAATCCGGAACAGTGAATTTGATGACTACAGCGGGCTCTTTGCAGACGGAGGGAGCTTCGACATCCCATCGACCCTGGGTCTGGGTATTGCCGTTGACGTGACGCCGAGCATTACGGTTTCCGCCGATTACACGCGTATCAATTATTCCGAGATTGATTCGATCTCCAACCCGAGCATGACCGGTATGCCCTTCGGCGCCGAAGGTGGCCCCGGTTTCGGCTGGCGCGACATCGGGGTATTCAAGCTTGGTGCCCAGTTCGAAACGGCCAACGACTGGACTTGGCGTGTGGGCTACAACCGGGGACAGAACCCGATCCATGCACGTGACGTAACGCTCAATATCCTGGCGCCGGCCGTGATGGAAGATCACTTCACCGCCGGATTCACCAAGGCATTCGGCCAGCATGAGCTGAATTTCGCGGCCATGTATGCACCGAGCAAGAGTGTATCCGGTGCGCATATGATGCAGCAGGGAACGGACGTGAAGATCGAGATGGAGCAGTACGAGCTCGAGATCGGGTACGCGTACCGGTTCTGATGGGGAGGTCCGGGGCGGTCGCCTGACCGCCGCGGGCTTCGGTATTGCGCGTCCGGGAGGGGCGCGCCGGTCTTGAGGGGAAGGCCGGATCCGCCAAGGAGGGCGGGTGATTCTGAAGTTCGTGACGCACCGGGGGGTGCGTTCCGGGCCCTTTTTCCTGCCGAGCGTTCCGCTCGAACTTATTAGAGAATTCAAAGGAGGATGCCATGCGAGCAATCCACGCATTGCGCCGGAGTGTCCGTGCCGTCGGCATGTTCGCGGCGGTTGCGCTGTTCGCGGCGAGCCAGACCGTGGCGGCGGACAACTACCGTCCGTTCGTGCTGGCCTACACTGAAGCGGGGACGGATGTCTCCGCCGAGGCCGCCAGTGTGCGGGAACGCCTGGAGGAAGCAGATTTCCGGTTCCTGGGCGAGTACCCGGTCAGTGACGACCGGCATGTGGTCGTGGTCACCCACGATGACCTGCTGTCCGTCGCCGGTTCCGAGGAGCGCGGCGGGTATATCGCCCCGATCCGGGTGGCCGTTACGGCGGTCGATGGCGAGCTTCAGGTGAGCTACAACAACCTGGAGTATTTCCGTCACGCCTATCGTCTGGACCGTCCGGTAACGGGCGTCGCCAGCCGTCTGGCCAGCACCCTGGGTGCCGAGCGGGAGTTCGGTTCCGAAGACGGGATGAGCGACCGCGACCTGAATCGCTATCGCTACACCTTCGGCATGGAGCGCTTCGATGCGCCCTACGAGCTGGCCAGTCATGGCAACCGGAGGGGCGCGTTGAGCGAGCTGGACAGCAACCTGGGCAACCGGGTCGCGGGGGTCAGCGAGATCTACCGGGTGGATATTCCGGGCCAGGACGTGACCGTGATCGGTGTGGCCGTGCGCGAGTCCGACGGGGCGGCCCAGGACTCGGCCGATCTGCACCAGCTTGGCATCGTGGACGTGGGCGAGTTCCGCCATACCGCGACGGTGCCGATCGAGATCCTGGTCCGCGGCGGCGAGGTCGAGGCCCTGCACATGCGTTTCCGCAAGGCCCTGCACTTCCCGGATCTGCGCATGCTGGGTGACAACAGCTTCATGCGGCTGCGCAGCTCGCCCGGCGCCCTGGAGGAGACCCTGAAGGAAGTCGCGGGTTACGAAGAAGAGGATACCGGTTTCCAGTGGTAAGACCGTTGGAGACCGCCTGCGCCATGGAATGGCGCAAGGGGGTGCGGAATTCCCGTGTGCCCCACTCAAGAACCCCGGTCTGCCGGGGTTTTTTTACGTTCGCGGCAGGCAGTTGTTTTATGCTCCCGCAACACTCGCGGCAGGATGCACATCCATGAAATCGATGAAGATCGCCAACATTGGCGAGATCCGTAACGAACTCAACAAGTACAAGAAGGGCAAGAAGCTCGATATCCACCAGTTTAACCAGGTGGCGCGTCTGGCCTGGCTGGGCAAGATCGTGATGCAGCCCCTGGATCTTGAGGATCCCGACTGCAAGTCCTTCCTGGTCTACATCCAGGAGCCGGAGGAGCTGGCCGCGCACTTCCTCGACACCGATCAGGAACTGACCGGCGGCATCCACATCATCGATGGCGAGCAGGCCATGGCCATGGTCGAGATCATGCGCAGCGGGGTTGAGGAGCGCGCCAAGCTGTACGAGGACCTCTCGCGCAGTGACTTCTATTTCCGTTACTTCTATCAGCCCGGTGAGGAGGACAAGGCCGACGACCCCGGCGCCGGGCAGGGCAAGACCGAGGGCTGACACTTGGTCGCATCCACGGTAACCCCGGAGTGGATCGACGCCGGGGCCCGGTCCGCCGAAGAACTCCACGCGCTTTACACGGGTCTGGCGGCCTCCACCGCACCGGACGCGCCGCCGCGCCTGTTGTGGGCGCACGCGCACGAGCCGCATATCTCGGTCGGGGCCAGCCAGGATGCCGGGACCGATCTCGACCTGGCGGCCTGCGCCGAGCAAGGGGTGCCCGTGGTACGCCGCCCCCTGGGGGGCGGTTCGGTCTGGGTGGATGCCGACCAGGCCTGCTTTTTCCTGATCCAGCCGCGCCATGTCCTCGCGCGGGGCCATCGGCACCTGTTCGCCATGGGCCTCGGGATCGCGATGGATGTCCTGCGCGAACTCGGGCTGGAAGGCGTTGAGGCCCGGGGGCAGGACGTCTGGGTGCAGGGGCGCAAGATCATGGGCACCGGCGCGGCAACGCTGGACGAGGGCTGCGTCTTCGGCGCTAGCTTCCTGCGGCATTTCCCGGTCGAGCGCTTTCTGGCCTGCGTGCACGCGCCCAGCGAGGGTTACCGCGACTGGCTGCGTCCGGCCCTGGAGACGGGCATGACCGACTGCGCCCGCCAGTGCCTGCACCCCCCGGAGCCCGCGCAGGTGGAGGCAGCACTGCGGGCGGTCCTGGAACGTCGTTTCGGGGGTCCCGTGCGTGCCGTCGATCCGGATCCGGAGACGATCGAGCAATGGCTGACCGTCGGGCTCGAGGAACTGGAGGACCTGGCCGACGGGCAGGGTTCGCCGTCCGTGCGCGACGGCATCCGCGTGAATCGCGACAACCATGTGTTCGAGACCCGCGGGGCTTGCGGGCGCCTGCGGCTCCACGTGCAGGGCTCGCACATCGCGCGCATCTGGTGCGAGGATCCGGCGACCACGGCGATCCTCGAAGAACGGCTGGTGGGCGAGTCGCCGGAGCGCCTGCGCGTGCGCTCGCGGCTCAACGGCCAGCTTCAGCCCAATATGGTCGATGAGATCAGTGCCCGAATCGACGGGCTTTATCGCGGGATTGTGGCGGCCTGAACCGCCCGTTTCGCGCCCCACGACCCCCAAACGCCGGAGTCGCCTCATGTCCGAACCGACAATCGAGCGCCGCCTCGAGAAACGCCTGATCCTGATGACCCAGGATGCCGGGATGACCGAACGCCTGCAGGCCCAGTTACCGTCAGACTGGCAGTTGCACCGGGTCACCGATCTCGATGAACTTGGGCCATGGAACGAGATCCTGTTATACAGGTTCCTGTTGCTGGATCTGGACGAGATCGAGGTCTTCGACCCGCTCGACGTGATCCGTATGCTGCGCATGGAATACCAGATCAATCTTCCGGTATTCTGCTTTGGCGGCGATCAGGACATCCAGGACGAAATGCGCCTGGCCCGCGCCGACCGCTTCTTCGGGCGTGACGAGATGATCGACAAGCTGCCCGAATTCATTCGCCAGTACGACTGGTAGTCCGCTGCCAGCCGGGCTCGGCATCGCGACGTTACTGGCAGGGAGAGCGTGGCATGGAACCCATCATCCGGGTGCGCGATCTGTTCAAGGTGTTTGGTCCGAACCCCCAGGAGGGTCTGCGGCTGATCCAGGACGGGCTGGACAAGGACACCATCTTCGAGCGCACCGGCAACACGGTGGGCGTGAAGGACTGCAACCTGGATATCGCCGAGGGCGAGATCTTTGTGGTCATGGGCTTGTCCGGCTCGGGCAAGTCCACCCTGGTGCGCCTGCTCAACCGGCTGATCGAGCCCACTGCCGGCACCGTGGAGGTCCGCGGGCGCGATGTGACGCGGATGAACCAGCGCGAACTGATCCGGCTCCGCAGCGAGGACATGGCCATGGTGTTCCAGTCCTTCGCCCTGATGCCGCACAAGACTGTGATCGACAACGCCGCGTTCGGGCTGGAGATTGCCGGCGTCGGCCGCGCCCGGCGTCGTGAAAGGGCGCTGGAGGCGCTCGACCAAGTGGGTCTGAAGGCCCATGCCCGCAGTTACCCCGATGAACTCTCCGGCGGGATGCAGCAGCGCGTGGGTCTGGCGCGGGCGCTGGCGACTGATCCCTCCATCATGCTGATGGACGAGGCCTTCTCGGCGCTGGACCCGCTCATCCGCACCGAGATGCAGGATCGACTGCTGGACCTGCAGCACGAGCGCCGACGCACCGTGGTCTTTATCTCCCATGACCTGGACGAGGCCATCCGCATTGGCGATCGCATCGCCATCATGCAGGGCGGCGAAGTGGTGCAGGTGGGGACGCCAAAAGAGATCATTGTCGATCCGGCCAACGAATATGTTCGCTCGTTCTTCCACGGCGTGGACATCACCCAGGTATTTCAGGCCTGTGACATCATGGACAGCGAGAATATCCCGGTGCTGGATGCCGACACCACGGCCGGCGAGGCGCGCAACCGCATCGCCCATGTGCCGGGCAACGAGGCCGTGATTGTCGACGCCGAGGGCCGGTTCCGGTCGGTCGTCCAGGCCAAGCGCCTCGGCGAGCTGACCGTGGACCGCCCGGCAAGCGAGGTCGCGGTCGAGGTGGAGCCGGTCACCGAGGATGTGGCACTGGCGGATCTGCCGGGGCGCGCCGCGAAGAGCCCGGTGTCCATCCCGGTGGTGGACGCCGATGGGGCGTTCCGTGGGCTGGTGACTCTGCCGCGGCTGGTCGAGGCCCTGGACCGCAGCCGGAACGTGGCCGTCGCCAACGGAGATCACTGACATGGAAGACCGCATCAATATCCCCGTGGGCGACTGGATCGAGGCCGCAGTCGACTGGATCCTCGCCAATCTGGAACCGGCCCTGGATGGCATCGCCTGGTTCCTCGGGCTCCTGACCAACTCCTTCGAGGGCGCGCTGCTGGCGATCCCGGCCTGGCTGCTGGTGCTGGCCCTGGTGGGTCTGAGCTGGTGGCGGGTCAGCTGGCGTTTCGGCATCTTCGCCATTGTCGCGCTGGGCCTGATCCTCGGGATGGACCTGTGGGAACCCACCATCAAGACCCTGTCGCTGGTGCTGGCGGCCACGGCCGTGGCACTGGCGATTGGTATGCCGGTCGGGGTCGCGATGGCGCGCAGCGACTGGGTCGAGGCGTCGATTCGTCCGGTGCTGGACCTGATGCAGACCATGCCGCCGTTCGTCTACCTGATCCCGGCGGCGATCTTCTTCGGGCTGGGTACGGTGCCGGGCGCGATCGCCACGGTGGTTTTCTGCATGCCGCCGGTGGTGCGCCTGACCAACCTCGGCATTCGCCAGGTGAATCGAGAGCAGATCGAGGCCGGGCTGGCCTTCGGTTGCAATCGACGCCAGCTTCTGACCAAGATTCAGTTACCTCTGGCGATGCCGTCGATCATGGCGGGCATCAACCAGACCATCATGCTGGCACTCTCCATGGTGGTGATCGCGTCGATGATCGGTGCCGGCGGCCTCGGCAACACCGTGCTGACCGGTATCCAGCGGCTCGATGTCGGGTTGGGTTTCGAGGGCGGCCTGGGGGTCGTGATCCTCGCCATCCTGCTCGACCGGATCACTCAGAGCGTAGGGCTGCGGCGCAAGGCAAGCGGCTAGGGCCGTTCCGTGCGTCGCGCCATCCGTTTCACACGAAGGAAGGAGTAGCGCGATGAACAAGACACTGACCTCAACCCTTCTGGGCGGCGTCCTGGCCGCCTCCATGGGCCTCGCGACGGCCCAGGCCGACGATATCCAGATCGGCTGGACCGCGTGGTCCGATGCCGAGTTCGTGACCAAACTGGCCGAGCGCGTCATCGAGGACGAGATGGGCTATTCGGTCGAACTGATCCAGACCGACATTGCCCCGCAGTACCAGGGCCTCGCGTCCGGTGACATCGACATGATGCTGATGGCCTGGCTGCCAGGCACCCACGCGGACTACATGGACCGCGTCGGTCAGGACGTGGTGAATCTCGGTCCCCTGTATGGCAATGCCCGCCTCGGCTGGGTCGTGCCGGACTACGTGCCCGAGGATGAACTCGGCTCCATCGAAGACCTGAAGAAGGACTCCGTGCGTGACCAGCTGAATGGCCGCATCACCGGCATCGATCCGGGCGCGGGCCTGACCCGGCTGTCGGAAGAGGCCATCGAGACCTACGGGCTGGATGGCTACGACCTGCAGATCTCCTCCGGGGCGGGCATGACCTCCGCGCTGGATCGGGCGATCCGCCGCGATGAATGGATCGTGGTGACCGGCTGGAGCCCGCACTGGAAGTTCGGGGCCTACGACCTGCGCTACCTGGAGGACCCGGAAGGCGCTCTGGGCGGGTTCGAGCGTATCCACGCCCTGGCGCGTGAGGGCTTCGCCGAGGAGTACCACGACGTGGCGATGATGATCTCGCGCATGCACCTGGATCTGGAGGTGCTGGAAGACGCGATGTTCTACGCCCAGGAGAACTCCTACGAGGAGGCGGTGGACCGCTTTATCGAGGACAACCCGAAGTACGTGCAGTACTGGGTGACCGGCGTGATCGACTGATCACGGCAGGCATCCGTAACGCCCGAAAGCCCCGCTCCGGCGGGGCTTTCTTCGTCTGGGGGCCGTCTCCATTTTTCACCACGAAGCGCACGAAGATACGAAGAAGGGCAAGGGCGGTTGCACCCCGGAGGACACGGAGAGCACGGAGAAACCCGATTCGGGGACGCGCGACGGGTCGATCGGAACACGTTGTCGGCCTTCTCCGGTCACCATGACGTTCTCCCCCTCGTCATCCCGGAAACCCTGCAGCGGTTATCCGGGATCTCCACCGCTGGAGATAACCCGGACGTCAGGGGGCTCGCCCGGGAGATCCCGGCGCTCGGCTTCGCTGCGGCCGGGATTGCGAGGGGGCATGCGGTCGGGCAGACGAGAAGAGAGGTGTGGCTGGACCTGAAACGCGAAAGGCCCCGGGCAGGTTGCCGCGGGGCCTTTGAGTGACGCGCCCCGGAACCAAGCCGGGGTGGGTCGAGCCGGACTCAGCCGATCCAGGCGTGTTCCAGCACGTCGATGCGGATCTTCTCGTGGAAGGTCTCGCCGTTGCCCTCGATTACCAGGTCGCCAATGCGGGTGCCGGCGGTGTCGTAGCTGAACTTGCAGTCAAAGGTGCCCGGCAGGGACACACTGCCTTCGCACAGGGTCTCGCCTTCCACCGAGAACTTGCACTGGGCGGTGCCGGAACCATTGAGCGAGGCCTGAACCCGGAATTCCTCGTTGATCGGACGGCGGTACACCTCCGGGTCACGGTTCGGGTTGTACTGCAGATTGTTCAGCTTGACGAGTTTGACAAGTTTCATACCGGGTCCTCTATTGAAGCGCTGAATCCGAGTGACGGGCGCCTTCGCAAGCCCAACCCCGCAGTGATGGGGCATTTGGTTCATGCAAGTGCGCAGGTTCGATAGAATATAAACAGCAAATGATACAACAAAGCCTGCGCGAACACGATTGGCAGCCCGCCCAGCGCGCTGGAGGGTAACGCTACACCCGCGCATACACCAGTCCTGCCCGGAGATCCCATGAAGAACCTGATCAACCGCATCCGCGGTGTGGAACGCGACGTCATCGAAAAGCCGGGGGACGCGGGCGACGCCCCGTTCTACAAGCCCCAGGGCGACGAGATCGAGATCTTCCGGGCCGCCTACTCCAAACGCCTTCCGGTGATGCTCAAGGGACCGACAGGCTGCGGCAAGACCCGGTTCCTGGAGCATGTGGCCCACACCATTGGCCAGCCGCTGGTGACCGTGTCCTGCCACGAGGACCTGACCAGCTCCGATCTGGTCGGCCGTTTCCTGCTGGAGGGAGAGGAGACCGTCTGGCAGGACGGCCCGCTGACCCGTTCGGTCAAGGAAGGCGCGATCTGCTACCTCGACGAGATCGTCGAGGCGCGTACCGATACCACCGTGGTCATCCACCCGCTGACTGACCACCGCCGCCAGCTTCCGCTGGACAAGAAGGCGCAGATCATCGACGCGCACGAGGACTTCATGCTGGTGATCTCCTACAACCCCGGTTACCAGACCGTGCTGAAGGACCTGAAGCCGTCCACCAAGCAGCGTTTCGTCGGCATCCATTTCGACTACCCGGCGGAAGACGTCGAGCGCGAGATTGTGGCCAAGGAATCCGGTGGCCTCGACGCCGACCGCGTCGAGAAGCTTGTGGCCGCCGGGCGCAAGGCGCGTGCCCTCAAGGACCATGGCCTGGAAGAGGCCACTTCCACCCGCGCGCTCGCCTATGCCGGCGAGCTGATGCAGGCGGGCTTGAGCCCGCGTGTGGCCTGCCGCGCGGCGATGATCGCCCCGATCACCGATGACCCCGAGCTGATCCAGGCGCTGGAGGAGATCTTCGACGCCCACTTCCCCGAGTCCGCAGCGGCGTGAGCGACACCGCGACCAACGGCGGCGCGAAACCGGAGGCGGAAGAACTCGTCGAGATCGAGGAGATCCTCCAGCACCTGGAGGACATCAGCTTCGTTGCCCACCGCGACACGAAGGAGGCGCTGCCGGCGATCCGTCCGTTCGGCGCCACCATCGCGCGGCGCTGGATCGAGACCGCGCGTGACCTGTTCTTCCATGACCGCGAGTCCGGCAAGAGCTTCATGCGCCACTCGGCCCGGCTGGCCGAGCACATGCAGACGGTGGAGCTGTGGCTGGAGCAGGCCGCGCGCTTCCAGGAGTGGGTGAACTCGAACTACGCCCTGGAAGGCTTCATGGCCCAGGCCGATCGCGTGTACGACGCCTGGGGCGAGGCCGGCGAGCGCGAGTGGGCCGAGATCGGCCTGCGCTGGTGCGCGCGCAGCCTGCCGGATGCCCGGGCCTATTTCGAGACCGACTTCGAGAAGCTCGCCGGCGGGCGCGGGATCGAGGGCCTGCGCGCCCTGATCGAGCCGGCCGAGCAGCTGTTCGACGAGCGTGGCCTGACCCTGGATGCCTACCTCGAGGGTGCTCCGATCGCGCGCAACCTGGTCGGCGACGAGGGCCTGCTGTCCTGGGCCCGTCGCGGCGCGGACCTGCTGAAGGCCGGACGCTCGCGCGGCGAGGCGTACTTCCGCCTGGAGAGCGACGAGAGCCTCAAGCTCCTGCTGGAGGCGTTGCCGGGTTTTCGCCCGCGTATGAACGGGCGCTTCCTGCGCCTGGTGCTGATGGCCTGGCTGGATGCCGACATCCCGCTGGCCGATTCCAGCTGGAAGCCGGGCGAGGGCCGCCCGATGCTCGAGACCGATGGCCGGCGCCTGTTCATGCCGGCGGTGATGGATTCCCGAGAGGAGGCGATTGTCGCCACCCAGCATGCGGCCGCCCATCTCGCCTTCGACACCTATGCACAGAGCGATGTCGAGCGGCTGTTCGAGCGCGCGGGCGCCGAGCATCCACCGCTGGACGACAAGTCGCGTATCACCTGGCGTCCGCTGTTCGCCCCGTTCGAGGGACGCATGTTCCGCTTCCAGGTGCTGTTCGACCTGGCCGAGGACCTGCGCGTGAACGCGCGCCTGGCCCCGCGCATTCCGAACTTCCTGTCGCGCCTGGTGGAGCTGGCACAAGCCCACGAGCGCCCGGAGGGTGCCGCCGGCGTGTACTTCGATTTTGCGTTGAAGGCCCAGCAGGCCCTGCTGCGCGGCGAAGCACAGGACCCGCGTCTGGCACGTGTGCTGGAGCCGGATGCGGATGTTGTGACCGCCTGGGCCGTGGGCGAGGAACTGTTCGCCGACGAGGCCTTCCCGGAGATCACCATCGAGGAGCGCGCCGAGGCCTACCTCCCGGGGCTGTCGCTGAACCAGTCGCTGCCGGTCTACCCCCAGCGCAAGCGCGACGGCAGCCTGGCCGACTTCCGCGACCACGAGGCGCACGACGAACACAAGTTCGAGCACCAGAAGCAGGAAGAGCAGCCGCAGCAGGCCCCGGAGCAGGCGCAGAAGGATCCGGACGCCGACATCCAGACCCCGCAGCAGGAGACCTCCGGCACCGGCGGCCGCATCGGCACCGGCATCCCGCAGCCGGCCCAGGTGGCCAAGCGCGCCGCCCCCTACACACCGAAGAAGGACGGCATCCCGTATCCGGAATGGGACTACCGCGAGCAGCGCTACGTCTCCGACTGGGTCAACCTCTACGAACGCGTGTTTGACGACGAGGACCCGGAGCGGGCCGCAACCATCCTGTCCGAGAATGCCGACACCCTGAAGCGCCTGACCCGCGGCCTGGAGATGCAGCGCCCGATGCGCCTGGCGCCGCTCAGGAAACAACTGGACGGTGACGAGCTGGATACCGAGGCGGTGATCGACTACATCGCCGACAAGAAGGCGGGGCTGTCGCCGAAGGCCTTCATCTACCGCCGGCGTGCCGTGCAGCACCGTGATACCTCGGTGCTGATGCTGGCGGACATGTCCACCAGCATCATGGCGCGCCATCCGGGCGGGCAGGGCAAGATCGTCGACCGCGTGCGCGAGGGGATGATGTTGTTCGCCGAGGCGATCGCGAAGGTCGGCGACCCCTACGCGATCGCCGGGTTCGCCTCCAAGCAGCGCGACCAGGTCAACTACTACTGGCTGAAGGACTTCAACGAGGACCTGAACGACACTGTGCGCGGGCGCATCGCCGGGGTGTCCGGGCGTCTGGCATCACGCATGGGCGCGGGCATCCGCCATTCGCTGGAGGCGTTCCGGCGCAACTCCAGCCAGCGCCGTCTGCTGCTGATCCTGTCCGACGGTCGTCCGGCCGACTACGACGACGGCGGCGACCAGCGCTACCTGCACGAGGACACGCGCATGGCGATGAAGGAGGCGGTGGATGCCGGCGTACACCCCTTCTGCATCACCCTGGACCCGTCCGGCTCCGAGTACCTGCCGGCGATCTTCGGTCCCGGCCACTACACCATCATCGACCACGTGGACGAGCTGCCGCGCCGTCTGCCCGAGATCTACCTGAGGCTGCGCCAGTGAGTGCTACTCCCGAAGCGATCGACCCGGACGCCACGGTACAAGGGTCCGGGCGCGCCCCGGCCCGGCGCCACGCGACCCTGCTGCATGCGCCGCGCTATCGTGGGCACAGCTACGGTGACAATCATCCACTGGGTATCCCGCGTGTCTCGCTGACCATTGACCTGATCGAGGCCTATGACGCAATCACCCCCGGGGAGATGGCCGTCACCCGCCGTGCGCAGCCGGCCGAGCTCGAATGGTTCCACACTCGCGAGTATGTCTCCGCGATGCAGCGCGCCGAGGCGCTGGGCAAGGTGTTCCAGCGCTACCGCGACCGCCACAACATTGGCAACTTCGAAAACCCGTTCTTCGCCGGTTTCTTCGCCACCCCGGCCACCGCGACCTTCGGCTCCATCCAGGGCGCCGAGGTCGTGCTGGGCGGTCGGATGGCCTTCAATCCGGCCGGCGGCATGCACCACGCCGCACCCGACCAGGCACGCGGGTTCTGCTACTTCAACGACCCGGCGCTCGCGATCCTGCGCCTGCGCCAGGCCGGCCAGCGGGTGCTCTATCTCGATATCGACGCCCACCACGGCGACGGCGTCGAGGCCGCGTTCGTCGATGACGCGGATGTCCTCACCGTCTCCCTGCACATGGATACCGAATACGGCTATCCCTTCGAGGGCGGCCGCATCGAGGACACCGGCCCGCTCGGCAACGCGGTGAATGTGCCGCTGCCGAAGGAGACCAACGACACCGAATTCCGCGCCGCCTTCACCCGGGTCTGGGGTGCGGTGCGGGATCGCTGGCAGCCGGACGTGATCGTGGTCCAGGCCGGCACCGATGCCCTGCTGCCGGATCCGCTCGGCAAGTTCGGCATCTCCACCCAGTGCTTCCTCGCCTGCATCGACGACGTGATCGAAACCAGCCCGCGCCACGCCGATGGCACGCCGAAGCTCCTGGTCCTCGGCGGTGGCGGCTACCATCCGCTGGCGCTCGCCCGCTGCTGGACCGGCGTCTGGGCCCTGCTGACCGGGCGCGAACTCCCCGCCGAGATCCCCGCGACGGGCCAGGCCCTGCTGCGCGACGTCGATTGGGACATGGACGAGGAAGAGGAGTGGTACGACAACCTGTTCGTCTCCCGCCTCGACGCGAACCGTTCAGGCCCCGTACGCCCCGAACTGACCGAGTGTCTGGAGCGATTGTTCGGGACTCATCCGCTCCTGGGGTGAGGCGGGTTGGGGACGGCGGAGGAGTTGCCGCTCCCGTTGCGGTTTTTCGCAAATCCCGTCCGCTGACGTAGGATTCGCAGGCTTCCCGGGCCAACGGACCCGGCACGTTCGACCCGCGACTGATCGAGGAGACGCATGGAGCCCGTGCAGAAACTGATACCCGGATATGCCAATGCCAAGGCGACGCGTCGCTATGCGGAGCAGTTCGTGTCCGAGGGCAAGGCCGCCGAGGGGCATTACAGCGAGTTCTCGCGCGCCAAGATGCGCCTGTCGAGCCTGGGTATCGGCACCTTTGGCGGGGCGGCCACCGCGGAGGTGGATGCGCAGATCTCCGCGATCGTCGCGCGCGGGCTGGCCGAGGGCGTCAACGTGGTGGATACCGGCGCCCACTACCGCTACGGCCGGTCGCTGGCCGCGGTTGGGGCCGGCGTGCGCACGGCGCTGGAGGCCGGGGTCCCGCGCGAGGCGATGTTCCTGATCTCCAAGGGCGGGTTCCTGACCCTGCGTGGCGGACCGCCGGAGGACATGGAGGCCTGGTTCCAGCGCGAGATCGAGGCCCAGGGCATGGGTACGAAGGAGGACCTGGCCAAGGGCGCGCATCTGCTGACGCCGGAGTACCTCCACTACCAGATGGAGCTGTCGCGCTCGCTGATGGGAGTGGAGACGCTGGACGCGTTCCTGATCGACCAGCCGGAGGTACATATCCACGAGATCGGCAAGGAACCGACCAACCGCAAGCTGGAGCCGGTATTCGAGATGCTGGAGCGGGCGGTGCGCGAGAAGAAAATCCGGACCTACGGTATCTCCACCTTCGAGGGCTTCCGCGAGGAGACCGACGCGGCCGTGTTCCAGTCGCTTACGTCCATGCAGGGGCTGGCCGAGCGCGCCGCACAGACGGCAACCGGTGACGACCATGCGCGGCATCACTTCAAGATCGGGATGCTCCCGTTCAACCAGGTGATGCTGGAAGGCTTTACACGCTTCAACACGGCGACCGGGCAGGGCAATGTGGCGAGCCCGCTGCAGGCCGCGCACCAGCTGGAGGTGTACATGATCGCCTCGCACTCCATGCTGAAGGGGCACCTGGCGAAGCAGTCGGTGGAGGTGGTCGAGCAGCAACTTGGCAGTCTGCCCAATCCGGCCCAGCGCGCCATGCAGTTCAACCGGTCTACGCCGGGTCTGGGCACCTCGCTGGTGGGCATGAGCACGCCGGAGCACCTGGACGACATGCTGGCGGTGATGCGCGAGCCGATGATGGACAAGAAGGCCTATCTCGGCATGTTCAAGAAGGCCGAGGAGTAACCAGGATCCTCGCCCTTCGTGTAGGAGCGTGCTTGCACGCGAAGCCCCTGCCAAAGCTGGATGCGGGCAGAGGCTTCGCCGGCCAGCCGGCTCCTACAAGGTTCTGGTAGAGATTTCACACAAGGGTATGCCATGCAGGTTGATCTGAAGGCCCTCGAATTCCCCGCGATCCAGCGCCTGCTGGAGCGCCTGACCGCCACGCCCTATGGCGCCGACGCCGCGCGCGGGCTCGAGCCCGCGCCGAACCTGGATGCGGCCCGGGCCCTGCAGAAGGCGGTGACGGTCGCGCGCCAGCGTCTGGATGCCGGCACGCTGCCGCGGTTGGGACAGTTGCCGGACGTGCGCGCGGCGCTGCGCCAGGCGGGCAACCCCGGCTCGGCCCTGCCGGTGCAGGCGTTGCATAATCTGCAGACCATCATGCGCCATGCCCGCGAGCTGGCGGATCAACTTGCTGACACCCCGGAGATCTACCCGGCCGACCTGAACAAGCTGTATCCGCCCGAGGCGCTGGAAGAGCGCCTGTCCGCCTGCCTGAACCCCGGCGGCTCGCTGCGCGAGGATGCCAGTGCGTCGCTGGTCGAGGCCTTCGGACAGCGCGGGCGGCTGCGCGACGAGGTCGAGGCGGTGGTGAAAAAGCGCCTGGCCGCTTCCGATCTCGCGCAGAAGGGCGAGGACGCGCTGAAGGTGCAGTGGCACCAGGAGCGCGCGGTGATGGTGCTGCGCGGCGAGGCGGCCAATGCGGTCAAGGGCGTACGCCGGGGCACGGCCATGGGCGGGCGCGACCAGATCGTCGAGCCGATCGAGGCCGTGCCGCTCAACAACCAGCTGGATACGGTCAATAACCAGATCAACACCGAGCAGCAACGCCTTCTGCGCGAGCTGACCGACGTGGTGCGCCAGTACGGCGAACCGCTGGACCTGATGCTGACCGCGCTGACCTGGATCGATCTCGCCTCGGCGGCGGCGCAACTCTCGGCGCAGATGAATGCCCATGCCCCGCGGCTGGAGGCCGAGGCCGGCGTGGAACTGGTCGAGGCCTATCACCCGCTGCTGCTGTTGCAGTTCGCCGAGGGCAACGGCCCCCAGCCGGTGCCGCTGTCGATTCGTCTGGACGGCGAGCAGCCGCTGCTGCTCATCACCGGGCCGAACACTGGCGGCAAGACGGTCGCGCTGAAGACCCTCGGCCTGCTGGTCACCATGGCCTGGTGCGGGCTGCACATCCCGGCGGAGCAGGACTGCCGCATCGGGCGTTTCGACCAGGTGATGGTGGACGTGGGCGACAACCAGAGCCTGTTCCACCACCTGTCGACCTTTGCCGGACACGTCGAGGTCCTCAAACGCATCCTCGACCACGCCGGCCCCGAGAGCCTGATCCTGCTGGACGAGCTGGGTACCGGGACCGACCCGGACGAGGGCGCGGCCCTGGCGATGGCGATGCTGGACGAGCTGCGGGCCCGCGGCACGCGCGGGATCGTCAACACCCACCTGGCGCCGCTGAAGGACTACGCCGCGCAGCATGCGGGCATCGTCAACGCCTCGATGCAGTTCGACGCCGCGACCCTGTCCCCTACCTACCGGTTGCTGATCGGCGAACCGGGGGTCTCCTTCGGCCTGACCATCGCCGAGAAGAACGGCCTGCCGCCGCAACTGGTGGCGCGGGCCCGCGAGCACTTCGCCGAGCTGCCCACCGCGCAGGCAGGCGTCGACGCAGACCGCAGCTGACTCAGAGGGCACCCAGGGAGATTACTCGCTGCACTCGCCCTGCGGGCCGGCCTGCGGCCGTTCAACGCGCTCCGCGCTTTTGTGCCACGCCGCTGCGCGCCACGCGATGACGGTGCTCGCAACCCCGTCATTGCGAGGCCCCGCAGGGGCCGTGGCAATCTCGCGGGACCGGCAGGCCGGCGGGCTTGGCCAGCTTCGTTGGCAGGTGGCTAAATCGCTGGCTCCTCGCGACGTCTGCCGCGTGCCCATCCGCTTTATGGCGTGAAATGGGGGCGATTTCATATTAGGATGGTGGGCTATTTTGATTCGTGGTGTGTGATCGCCTGACGATCGTGCACAAGCCCCCGGTAAGGAAGTCGACCATCATGTCCGAGACCGCAAGTTCCTCCACCGCCATCACCGGCGCCGAAATCTTCTGCCGCAGCCTGCAGGCCGAGGGTGTCGAGGTCGTATTCGGTTATCCCGGCGGCGCGGTACTGCACATCTACGATGCGCTGTACCGGCAGGACAAGGTCTCCCACGTACTGGTGCGTCACGAGCAGGGCGCGGTACACGCGGCCGAGGGCTACGCAAAGTCCTCGGACAAGCCCGGCGTGGCGCTGGTGACCTCCGGTCCCGGCGCGACCAACGCGATCACCGGCATTGCCGACGCCTACATGGATTCGGTGCCGCTGGTGGTGTTCACCGGCCAGGTGCCGACCAGCCTGATCGGCAACGATGCCTTCCAGGAGGTTGATACCGTGGGGATCACCCGTCCCTGCGTGAAGCACAACTTCCTGGTCAAGGACGTGAAGGACCTGGCGACCACGATCAAGAAGGCCTTCTACGTGGCGACCACCGGGCGCCCCGGCCCGGTGGTGGTGGACATCCCGAAGGACGTGACCGCCGACAGCTGCGAGTTCGAGTACCCGGAGAGCATCCACATGCGCTCCTACAACCCGACCACGAAGGGACACACCGGCCAGATTCGCAAGGCGGTGGAGCTGATCCTGTCGGCCAAGCAGCCGATGATCTACACCGGTGGTGGCGTAATCCTGGGCAGGGGCTCCGAGGCGCTGACCGAGTTCACCCGCCAGCTGGGCTATCCGATCACCAATACCCTGATGGGGCTGGGCGGCTATCCGGCGTCGGACAAGCAGTACCTCGGCATGCTGGGCATGCACGGGACCTACGAGGCCAACATGGCCATGCACCACGCCGACGTGCTGATCGCCATCGGCGCGCGCTTCGATGACCGGGTGACCGGCAACATCGAGAAGTTCTGCCCGCACGCGAAGATCGTGCATGTGGACGTGGATCCGTCCTCCATCTCCAAGAACGTGAAGGTGGACGTGCCGATCGTCGGCGAGGTGGAGCCGGTACTGCGCGAGTTGATCAAGGGGCTCAACGAGAACGGCGGCAAGCCGGATGCCGAGGCCCTGGCGACCTGGTGGAAGCAAATCGAGGAATGGCAGGCGCAGGACTGCCTGAAGTACGACCAGACCTCCGAACTGATCAAGCCGCAGTACGTGGTACAGAAGTTCTGGGAGCTGACCGAGGGCGATGCCTACGTGACTTCCGATGTCGGCCAGCACCAGATGTGGGCCGCGCAGTTCTATCGCTTCGACAAGCCCAACCGCTGGATCAATTCCGGTGGCCTGGGCACGATGGGCGTCGGTCTGCCGTTCGCGATGGGCGTGCAGTTCGCGCATCCGGACGCGACCGTGGGCTGCATCACCGGCGAGGCCAGTATCCAGATGTGTATCCAGGAGCTGTCCACCTGCTTCCAGTACCAGCTGCCGCTGAAGATCCTGAACCTGAACAACCGCTATCTGGGCATGGTCCGCCAGTGGCAGGAGTTCTTCTACCAGGGCCGCTACGCCATGTCCTACATGGACGCCCTGCCGGACTTCGTGAAGCTGGCCGAGGCCTACGGCCACGTCGGTATCCAGGTTACCCAGCCCGGGGATGTCGAGGGTGCGATCAAGGAGGCCCTGGCGCAGAAGGAGCGCCTGGTCTTCCTGGACTTCATCACCGACCAGTCCGAGAACGTCTATCCGATGATCCCGGCCGGTGCCGGCCAGAACGAAATGATCCTGGTCTGAGCCGGGTACAGGGAAGAGCCGTATGCGTCATATCATCAGTGTCCTGCTGGAAAACGAAGCCGGTGCCCTCTCGCGGGTGGCCGGGCTGTTCTCCGCGCGTGGCTACAACATCGAATCGCTGACCGTCGCGCCGACCGACGACCCGTCGCTGTCGCGCATGACCATTGTCACCAGCGGCTCCGACGAGATCGTCGAGCAGATCACCAAGCAGCTGAACAAGCTGATTGACGTGATCAAGTTGCTGGACATGACCGCCTATCCGCACATTGAGCGCGAGATGGCGCTGGTCAAGGTGCGCGTCCCGGAGGCTGCCGACCGCGAGGAGGCCAAGCGCCTGGCCGACATCTTCCGCGGCCGGATCATCGACGTGACCCATGACACCTATGTGATCGAGATCACCGGCGAGGGGTCCAAGCTGGATGCCTTCCTCGAGGCGCTCCAGCCGTTCCCGGTGCTGGAGGTCGTGCGCTCCGGCGTCATGGGCATCGCCCGGGGCGACGTCAGCCTGCAAATCTGAATCCCCGGGTCCGGCCCCGGTTTCCGGGGCCGGACCCGTTTGTTTGCCCGATATCAAGGAAATTGCGATGAATCTCTACTACGACAAAGACGCCGATCTCTCCATCATCAAGGGCATGAAGGTGGCCATCATCGGTTACGGTTCGCAGGGCCACGCCCATGCGAACAACCTGAAGGATTCCGGCGTGGACGTGACCGTGGGTCTGCGCGAGGGCTCCGGCTCCCGCGCCAAGGCCGAAGAGGCCGGCCTGAAGGTGGCCGATGTCGACGCCGCGACCGCCGGCGCCGACCTGATCATGGTGCTGGCCCCGGACGAGTACCAGGCCGCGCTGTACCGCGATGTGCTGGAGCCGAACCTGAAGCAGGGCGCGACCCTGGCCTTCGCCCACGGCTTCGCGATTCACTACAACCAGATCGAGCCGCGCAAGGACCTGGACGTGATCATGATCGCGCCCAAGGCCCCGGGCCACACCGTGCGCTCCGAGTTTGTGCGCGGCGGCGGCATCCCCGACCTGATCGCCATCCAGCAGGACGCCTCCGGCAAGGCCCGTGACATCGCCATGTCCTATGCCTCCGCGATCGGCGGCGGCCGCACCGGCATCATTGAGACCACCTTCAAGGACGAGACCGAGACCGACCTGTTCGGCGAGCAGGCCGTGCTCTGCGGCGGGGCCGTGGAACTGGTCAAGGCCGGCTTCGAGACCCTGACCGAGGCGGGCTACGCCCCGGAGATGGCCTATTTCGAGTGCCTGCACGAGCTGAAGCTGATCGTCGATCTCATGTACGAGGGCGGCATCGCCAACATGAACTACTCGATCTCCAACAATGCCGAGTACGGCGAGTACGTGACCGGCCCGAAGGTGATCAACGAAGAGTCGCGCTGGGCCATGCGCGAGGCGCTGCGCAACATCCAGAACGGCGAGTACGCCAAGCAGTTCATCCTGGAAGGCGCGATGAACTACCCGTCGATGACCGCCAACCGTCGCCTGAACGCGGCCCACGAGATCGAGCAGGTCGGCGAACGCCTGCGCTCCATGATGCCGTGGATCAAGGCCAACCAGCTGGTCGACAAGTCCCGCAACTGATGCGGCTCCCCGCGGCGGGCGTTCCGGCCCGCCGCGGCCTTTCTTTCCTGCCGAGCGTCCGATGCTGTTTCCGCTAGCCCCCGAGGGTCGCCTGTTCGTGATCATCGCCGCGTGGATGGCGGTCGTCACCTTGCTGGTCGGGGAGGCGGAGCTGGGCCTGTTCATGGTGATCCTCACCGTGTTCCTGATGGCGCTGTTCCGCGATATGCGGCGCAAGGCCCCGGCACCAGCCCTGGGCGTGATCGCCCCGGCCGATGGCACCATCGAGTCGATCTCCGAGGCCCGTGACCCGTTCACGCAGAAGCCGGCGGTCTGCATCCGCCTGCGCCAGCGGCGGCTGGGCGAATACAACGTGCATGCCCCGCAGGAGGCCGAGATCCACGAACGGGTCTGGCCCGGCAAGGAGACCGACGAACCCCCGGACGCCCAGCTGGCGGGCCGCCTGGCCTATGCGCTGGAGACCGACGAGGGCACGCGGCTGACGCTGGCCCTCAGTGTCGATCACTGGCCGCGCATGATCCGCATGCAGAACAACGTTCCGGGCAACCGTCTCGGACGCGGCAAGCGCATGGGGTTCGCCGGCTTTGGTGGTACCTTCGAGGTGTGGCTTCCGGCGGGCTCGCAGGTCATGGTCGAGCCGGGCCAGCGCGTGCTGGCCGGATCTGCCCTGCTGGGCGGGTTGCCGGAGTCCGAAGCCACCGGGGAAAGCGAGGGGACCGTGGAGATGCTGCAATGAGCGCAGGGGACGAAGGCGACCGGCCGTCCGAGCCGGACTACATCGAGGGCGAGGATACCGTGGCGGACGACCAGCCACCGCATCGCCGCCGCCGGCGTGGTGTGTTCCTGCTGCCCAACCTGTTCACCACCGGGGTGCTGTTCTCCGGGTTCTTCGCCATCGTCTCCGCGATCAACGGCGAATACATCACCGCCGCCATCGCGATCTTCGTGGCCATGGTGCTGGATACCCTGGACGGGCGAGTCGCCCGCATGACCGATACCCAGAGCGAGTTCGGCGCGCAGTACGATTCGCTGTCGGACCTGGTCTCGTTCGGTGTCGCGCCAGCGCTGATCGTCTACCTGTGGCAACTGCACGACCTGGGCAATTTCGGCTGGGTGGCGGCCTTCTTCTTCGCCACTGCCGCCGCGCTGCGCCTGGCGCGCTTCAACAGCCGCCTCGCGGTTAGCGACAAGCGCTTCTTCCAGGGGCTGCCGAGCCCCGCCAGCGCCGCGATCCTGGTGGGCATGGTCTGGGTGCTGGAGGACTGGGGGATCCCCACGGAGCTCGCCGATCCGTACGTGGTTGGCATCCTGGTGGTGACCGTGCTCTCGGGTGCGGCGATGGTCAGCAACCTGACCTACTTCAGCTTCAAGGACATGGACTTCAAGCACCGGGTACCTTTCCTGGCGATTGTCGGGGTGGTGGTGGCGCTGATGCTGCTGGCGCTGGACCCGCCCAAGGTCCTGCTGGCGGGCTTCGTGATCTATGCCCTGTCCGGCCCGCTGCTGACACTGGAGCGCTGGCGCCGCCATCGTCGCCGTGCGCCCACCGGGGAATAGCCGCGTGACGCTGTCGGTGCGCCAGCGCCGCATCCTCGCGGACATGGGCATACCGGTATGGCGGTCGCGCCTCGCGCCCGCCCCGGATGCCGAAACGTCCTTTAGCGAAACCGGGGCCGCCGCGCCAGCCCCCGAAGCGGTGGCCGAGTGGGTGGATGCCGGCAGTGGGGCGCAGGGTGTTGCGGTCGAGACACTGGACTGGGAGGCCCTGGAGACGCGCGTACGCGGCTGCCAGGCCTGCGCCGAACTGGCGTGCGAGCGCACGCAGACCGTGTTTGGCGTCGGGGATCGCAAGGCCCGCTGGCTGTTCATCGGCGAGGCTCCGGGTGCGGAGGAGGATCGGCGTGGGGAGCCCTTCGTCGGCCGGGCCGGGCAGTTGCTGGACAACATGCTGCTGGCACTGGGCCTGGACCGCCATCACGACGTATTTATTGCCAACGTGCTGAAGTGCCGCCCCCCGGGGAACCGCGATCCGAAACCGGAGGAATCGGCAGCCTGCCGCGCCTACCTCGACCGCCAGATTGCCCTGATCCAGCCGGAGGTGATCGTCGCCCTGGGGCGGGTCGCGGCCCAGAGCCTGCTTGCCTCGGATGAGCCACTCGGGCGCATGCGCGGTGGGGATCATCGCTATCAGGGCGTGCCGCTGGTCGTGACCTACCATCCGGCCTACCTGCTGCGAAAGCCGGCCGACAAGGCGCGGGCCTGGCAGGATCTGCAACGGGCCCGTGCCTGCCTGACATAGCCTGAAAAATACTGTGGAAATGGGAACCCGCGCGGCATCGGCGGGCTCCCACACCACAGGAACCGTTCGTCCCTCGTCCCTTCACTGCTGCCGGAGAAGCCCGCGTCATGAGTGCCGAACCCCGCGTCCAGCCCGAGTTGCGCCGCATGGAGTCGGTCGATGTGGAGGGCGTGATGCGTATCGAGCGCGAGGCCTATGACTACCCGTGGACCGCCCGGATCTTCGAGGACTGCATCCGCGTGGGCTATGACTGCTGGATCCTCGAGGTGGACGGGCGCCAGGTGGGTCACAGCGTGCTCACCGTCGCCGCTGGCGAGGCGCATTTGCTCAACCTGACCGTGGATCCGCGCTGGCAGGGTAACGGGCTCGGCCGATTCATGGTCCGGCGCCTGTTCGACTATGTCTGCGATCAGGATGCCGAGGCCCTGTTTCTCGAGGTGCGCCCGTCCAATGTGGCCGCGGTCCAGCTGTACCGCTCCGAGGGCTTCGAGCATATCGGTACGCGGCCCCGCTATTACCCGCTTCCCAGCGGCCGCGAGGATGCCTGGGTGCTGACGCGTCGCTGCGCCGCACCCGCCGGCGCCTGAACCCCGGGTTCCCGCGCGGGTCGTGAACCCGTTCACAGGTTATGCGACGGTTTCCGGGATTTGGCCACGTTTTGTCGCCCTCGGTTCTCGTCCCGAGGGCTTCGCGTTGTGGCGGTTCGCCCCCCGGTCTATGATCAAGACCGGTATTCGCCCCGACACCGGATGAGGTTTCCCATGTCCCGATCCCTGCGTGCAATGTTCTTCTCGCTTCCGCTGGCCCTCCCGCTGCTGGTTTCCGCCGGTGCCGTGCAGGCCCAGCAAGCCTTTGGCTACGACGAGGCCGAGCGCCAGCAGGAACTGCTGGGCGTCTGGTACGAAATCCGCGAAAGCAATGCGCAGAAGGGCGATCCGGCCGCGATGTTCGACGTGGGCATGGCCAACTACTCCGGTCGCGGCACGGCGGTGGATCACGATCAGGCCGTGCGCTGGTTTGCCCGCGCCGCGGACGCCGATCATGCCGGCGCGCACTACTATCTGGGCTATCTCTTCGCCACCGGCAAGGGGGCCGCGGCGGATGCCGACCGCAGTCGCGAGCACTACACCCGCGCCGCCGAACTGGGACATGCCGACGCCCAGTACTGGCTGGGGAGCCACCTGGCCAATGGCGAACAGGATCCGGTGGCCGGCCTCGAATGGCTGACCAGGGCCGCGGACCAGGGCATGCCCGCCGCGCAGTATTACGTCGGCCTGCTGCACGAGAATGGCCAGGGCACCACGCGCGATGCGGCCGCGGCCGCTCGCTGGTACACCGCCGCGGCGGAGCAAGGCTACCGGCATGCCCAGATCGGACTGGGCCGCCTGCACCAGAACGGACGCGGGGTCGAACGCGACCTGGTCCAGGCCCACGTCTGGTACAGCCTGGCCCAGGACGAGGAGCGCATCGCCAGCCTCGAGGCCCGCATGAACAACCGCGATCTGGTGACCGCCCGCGGGCGTCTGGAAGAGCAGAACGCGGCGATCCAGGCGGCCGCCGCGCGCTGAGCCTGCAGCCGCCAGTCTGGCGCCGCACGACGGCCCCGGTTTCCGGGGCCGTTTTCGTGTCAGGGGCTGCCACCCTGAACCGGAGCCCCGGTTTCGCGTTAAGGAAACACTGATCAATGTACACGCTCGCGCTCGAGTCGCTTTTGCGTGCGAACAAGGCGCGGTGACTGCCGTGCAGTCATTCTGCACAAGGGAGCCGCAACGCCGTGCGCATGCAAAAGCGGCCGAGCCCCTTCGGGGTTGGCCCCCCAGGTTCCCCGATCCTGCGTTGCGGCCTTTGCCGGTAGATCCACTACCGGCTGCGCACCGCGCCTTGTCTCGGAAAACCTGGGGTGCCAACGCGAGGGTGTACATTGATCGGTGTTTCCTTAAACTTGCGGGCTGTTCCCAGCGGCCCGAATGCATGTCCTTTATCGAGGAAACCCGCCGACGCCGGACCTTCGCGATCATCTCGCACCCGGACGCCGGCAAGACCACCATGACCGAAAAGCTCCTGCTGTACGGCGGCGCGATCCAGCTCGCCGGTACGGTCAAGGGGCGCAAGTCAGCGCGCCATGCCACCTCTGACTGGATGGAGATGGAGAAATCGCGTGGCATCTCGGTCACCTCTTCCGTCATGCAGTACCCGTACAAGGGCCGCATGGTGAACCTGCTGGACACCCCGGGACACGCGGACTTCTCCGAGGACACCTATCGCACGCTGACCGCAGTGGATTCCGCGCTGATGGTCATCGACGCGGCCAAGGGCGTGGAGGAGCGGACCATCAAGCTGATGGAGGTCTGCCGGCTGCGCGACACGCCGATCATGACCTTCGTGAACAAGATGGACCGCGAGGGACGCGACCCGATCGAGCTGCTGGACGAGGTTGAGGAGGTGCTGAAGATCGAGTGCGCCCCGATCACCTGGCCGATCGGCTCGGGAAAGCGCTTCCGTGGCGTCTATCACCTCCGCCGGGACGCGGTGCATCTGTACGACCCCGAAGAGGGCGGCAAGAAATCCACCGGCGAGATCATCGAGGGCCTGGGCAACCCGCGCCTGGACGAGGTGCTGGGCGACCAGGCGCAGGAGCTGCGCGAGGAACTGGAACTGGTGCAGGGTGCCTCGCACGCATTTGACCCGGAGGCCTACCTGAGCGGTGCGCAGACCCCGGTGTTCTTCGGCTCGGCGATCAACAACTTCGGGATCGAGGAGCTGCTGGACGACTTCGTCGAGTATGCCCCGGGCCCGTTGCCGCGTCCGACCCACTCGCGCAAGGTAGAGCCGACCGAGGAGAAGTTTACCGGCTTCGTGTTCAAGATCCAGGCGAACATGGATCCGAACCACCGCGACCGCATCGCGTTCATGCGCATCTGCTCGGGCACCTTCGACAAGGGCGCCAAGCTGCGCCACGTGCGCATCGGGCGCGACGTGAAGATCCCGGACGCACTGACCTTCCTGGCCTCCGACCGCGAGCATGTCGAGACGGCGTATCCCGGCGACATCATCGGGATCCACAACCACGGCACCATCCGCATCGGCGATACCTTCACCCAGGGGGAGGATCTGACCTTTACCGGTGTGCCCAACTTCGCCCCGGAGCTGTTCCGCCGTGCGCAGTTGAAGGACCCGCTGAAGATGAAGCAGCTCGCCAAGGGGCTGCAGGAGCTGTGCGAGGAGGGCGCGACCCAGCTCTACCGTCCGCTGACCAACAACGACCTGATCCTGGGCGCGGTCGGCGTGCTGCAGTTCGACGTGGTCGCCGAGCGCCTGCGCACCGAGTACAAGGTCGAGGCGCAGTTCGAGAACGTGAACGTCCAGACCGCCCGCTGGGTCGAAAGCGATGATCCGAAGAAATTCGAGGAGTTCAAGGAGAAGGCCGCGGCCAACCTGGCCGTCGACCACGGCGGTGACCTGGTCTATATCGCCCCGACCCGGGTGAACCTGCAGATGGCGATGGAAAAGTGGCCAGAGATCCGCTTCGAGGCGACCCGCGAGCACGGCCAGCCGACGGAGTAGGTCGCCGGGCTCCGAACAGATCTTTCCCGGTGCGCGGCGTACGCGCCTGTCATTGCGAGGAACGAAGCGACGAAGCAATCTCCCGTGGGCCATCGGATCTAGCTGGAGTGCGAGCTTCTGGAGGTTGCCGCGGCGCCTTCGGCGCCTCGCAATGACGTTGCATCTTGCGTGCGCAGGAGGTTTGCATGGAGTTGAATTTCCGATGGACCCCGGCCCTTGTGGTTGTAGTGCTGGCGCTGGGCGTTGGTGCCTGTTCGGCGTACAAGGCTGAAACCCAGGCCGACGGGCCCGAGCCGCGCCCGGGTACGGTGGAGCAGATGAACCCGTTCCTGCATTTCCTCGAGAGCCGGCCGACGCCCGAGGAGTTCAAGCGTGTCTACCCCGACGTGATGCTGGTCCTCCCGGGCGATATCGTGACCCAGGAATACCGCACGGATAACAGCCGCTTCTTCGCCGAGCTGGACGCGGATGGCCGTATCCACGATGGCGAGTTCCGCTGATCGAGCGATGCTGCGCATCTCCAACAGCGTGAGTGTCCCCGAGCACGAGATTGAGCTGACCCCGATCCGTGCCCAGGGGGCGGGCGGGCAGAACGTGAACAAGGTGGCCTCGGCCATTCATCTGCGCTTCGACATCCGCGCCTCCAGCCTGCCCGACGTCTACAAGGAGCGCCTGCTGCGCCGCCGGGACCAGCGCATCACCAAGGATGGCGTGATCGTCCTCAAAGCACAGCAGTACCGCACCCAGGAGGCCAACCGCGAGGATGCGCTGGAGCGTCTGGCGGAGCTCCTGCGCGAGGCTGGGCGCCCGATCAAGACGCGCAAGCCGACGCGCCCGACGCGGGCCTCCAAGCTGCGCCGCCTGGAGGGCAAGACCCAGCGCGGCCGCAAGAAGGCCCTGCGCGGCCGCGTCGACCCTGACTGATTTGTTCCCCGTGGCGCGCGCAGAGGGCCCAGGTCAATAGCCAAAAGCGGACAGGAAGACGGGAAGATTGGAAGAACAGCTGGCGCTCGAGCTAATCGCGGGCCATGCGCAAAATGATCCAAACCACCGGGGCGTCCCCGAGCCCTTTTATCCAATAATTGTTTCTTCCAGCCTTCCCATCTTCCTGTGAATCGCTGTTGACCTGGCCCTTTCTCGTGCGTTTCGTGGTGAATGACGTCAGCCGCTGGCGGTCGGGTTCGAGCTAGAGGTGGTTGGTTCGTGTTCCTGCTGGTGTTGCCACAGGCGGGCGTAGGCGCCGTTCCTGGCGAGGAGTTCGCGGTGGGTGCCGCGTTCGACCACGCGGCCCTGGTCCAACACGACGATCTGCTCGGCGTCCTTCACGGTCGACAGGCGATGCGCGATGACCAGCGTGGTGCGCCGGGCCGAGACCTCGTTCAGCGCCTGCAGGATGGCCTTCTCCGAGCCCGAGTCCAGGGACGAGGTGGCCTCGTCGAAGACCAGGATCGGCGGGTCCTTCAGCAGCATGCGGGCGATGGCGATGCGTTGCTTCTCGCCGCCGGAGACCTTGAGGCCGCGTTCGCCGACGACCGTATCCAGGCCGTCGGGCAGGCGCTGGATGAAATCGTCCAGGTGCGCCAGATGGACCGCGCGCCGGATCGCCTCCTCGGAGGCCTCCGGATCCCCATAGGCGATGTTGTAGCGAATGCTCGCGTTGAACAGCACGGTATCCTGCGGGACCACGCCGATCGCACGGCGCAGGCTTTGCTGGGTCACCTCGCGGATATCCTGGCCGTCGATAGTGATGCGCCCGTCGGTCACGTCGAAGAACCGGAACAGCAGGCGTGCGAGCGTGGACTTCCCGGCCCCGCTGGGGCCGACCACCGCGAGCTTGTGCCCGGCGGGGATCTCGAGCGACACGTCCTCGAGGATCGGTCGTTCCGGCTGGTAGTGGAACGCGACCTGTTCGAAGCGTACATGTCCGCCCGTGACCTCGAGGTCCGGTGCGTCCGGCCGGTCCTCGACCTGAACCGGTTTTTCCAGCAGCCCGAACAGGCGTTCGATGTTCGCCAGCGACTGGCGGATCTCGCGGTAGACGAAACCGAGGAAGTTCAGTGGCATGAACAGCTGGATCATGTAGGCGTTGACCATCACCAGGTCGCCCAGCGACATCTGACCCGAGGCGACGCGGCTGGCGGCCAGCAGCATCATCACGGTGATCGCCCCGGCGATGATCAGGGCCTGACCGGAGTTCAGCAGCACCAGCGACAGCACGTTCTTGGTGCGCGCCTGCTCCCAGGTGGCCAGGCCCTCGTCGTAGCGCCGGGCCTCGAAGCCCTCGTTGCCGAAGTACTTCACTGTCTCGTAGTTCAGCAGGCTATCGATCGCGCGGGTGTTGGACTCGTTGTCGCGCTGGTTGGCCTCGCGCACGAAGCGGGTGCGCCACTCGGTAATCCACACTGACCAGGCGATGTAGGCCGCCACCGCGATGATCACCGTCAGGGTGAATACCGGGCCCACCGCCACCAGCAGGATGACCGCCACCATCGCGATCTCGATGATCGTCGGCAGGATGTTGAACACCATGAAGCGCAGCAGGAAGCTGATACCGCTGGTTCCGCGCTCGATGTCCCGCGCCAGCCCGCCGGTCTCGCGTGCCAGATGAAAGCTCAGCTCCAGTCGATGCAGATGTTCGAACACGCGCAGGGCCGCCCGCCGCATGGCGCGCTCGGCCACCCGCACGAAGACCGCGTCACGCAGCTCGCCGAACAGGGTGCCGCCAAAGCGCAGCAGGCCGTAGGCGACGACCAGCGCCACCGGGACCGTGACCAGCGCGTCGGTGCCGGAATCCTCGAAGTGGTCGACGATGTATTTCAGTGCCAGCGGGACCAGCACGGTCGCCAGCTTGGCCAGACCCATCAGCCCGAGGGCGAGGAACAGTCGCCCGCGGAATTCCGCGAGATAGGGGAACAGGGAGCGAACGATGCGCCAGTTGATCGCCTCGTCGGGCGCATCGTGCACGCTGGAATGACCGCGCATGGGGGAGTCCGGGGCTGGGTAGGTCGCTTACTTTAGAGAGGCGCGGCGGAATTCGCACATGGGCGCGCGTTCAGTAGCGGCTCCTCCCCGGCGTTCGCGGAAGGTCAGCGGTGAATGCGGTAGCCCTCGCCCCGGTCCTGTTCGAGGTCGATCCGCAGGCGCTGGTGACTCCAGCCGTCCTGCGAGCAGCGGGCCTCGATTTGCAGGAAGCGCGCGCCATCGGGGATCGACAGCCGGCGCAGGCTGCGGGTAAACGGCTGCTCGTTTACATGCGGGTGGTGCAGGATGCGTTCACCGAGGACGTTGCCGTCGGCATCGAGCACACGCCAGGCATCGGCATAGTGATCCCAGCCGGTGTCGGGGTGCTCCACGGTGACGGCGACCCGCCACTGGTCCGGCCCGCTGGCATGCAGCTGAGCCTCCAGGATGTCGACCGGGTCTGCCTGGGCGGGCAGGGCCAGAAGGCCCAGCAGGGCGGCGAGGGTCAGGCTTTTTGTGCACATGGCAATGCTCCGTTTGCCGGTTAGGAGTGAATGCTTTCCTGTGGTTCATGGACGGGACGCCCAGGCGCCGGATTTATTTCACGCGCTCTGGACCCGGTTGCGCCCGGCGTGCTTGGCTGCGTACAGGGCGCGGTCGGCCCGGTCCACCAGGGATTCCGCGCTCTCGCCGGGCTCCAGCTGGGCCACGCCGAAGCTGGCGGTCAGTGGCTGTCCGGTCTGGAAGTCGTGGATCTCCAGGCACTGGCGCAGGTCCTCGGCCAGCCGGGCTGTGGCGGCGATGTCGTCTTGCGGACAGAGAATGAGGAACTCCTCGCCACCCCAGCGCGCGGCCCGATCGGTGGCGCGGATACGGCCCGTGATCAGCCGCCCGACCGCGGTCAGTACCGCGTCGCCGCGGCCATGTCCCAGGGTATCGTTAATCGGCTTGAAGTGATCAAGGTCCAGCAGGATCACGCTGAGCGGGCTCGCGTGACGCTCGGCCCTCAGGATCTCTTCGGCCAGGGCCTGACTGGCCTTCATGCGGTTGTTCAATCCGGTCAGCGGGTCGGTGGTGGCGAGGTGTTCCAGGTGTTGCTGGGCGGCCTCCAGGGAGTGCGTGCGTTCCCGTACCAGGCGTTCCAGCACCTGTGCGCGCTCCTCCAGCTCTTTCACCGGGTAGGGCTCGTCGTCTCCATGGACGCTCGCGGGGAAGGAGCCATGCAGGTGCGTTAGGCGCCAGCCGTCGGCGGTCGCGTGCAGCACCAGGCTGGCGCGCAGGCCGTTCAGTCGGACCCGCTGCCCACGGGTGTCCAGCATCATGTCGAAGATCAGCATGACCAGCGCCACGTCATCCGTCAGCAGTCGGATGTCCTCGCGGTGGATCGCGAAGTCGAAGGGCTCCGGTACCTGTTCGATGTCGCGCCCGGCGATGCGTTCGACCTCTTCCGGAGTGAAGGCGGCCTCGTCGGCACCAGTGCCAAAGCCGCTGACCGCGGGGGTGTGAAGGCGCAGCAGGGCCGCGAGATCGCGCTGGCGCAGCCAGGCGTCCAGGTAGGCGTGGACCGTGCCGCGGATCGCCTCCGTGCGTGGATCTGTCATGTACGGGTTGAGTTCAGTCGATGCCGACGGCGCGCTGCTCCTGGCGGATCCAGGCGATGATGTGGGCGGTCTCCTCGCCGGTGACGCCGGCCACCGGCGGCATGTCGCCAAAGTCCCAGTGGTGCGCGTGCACGCCCAGGGCCACGGCGCGATGGAAGGTGATGTCCGGGTGGTGCGAAGGCTCGTAGATGCGGTGGATCAGGGGCGGGCCCTGGTCGGTGCCGCGGGCGTCCTCGCCGTGGCACTGCATGCAGTTGGCGCGGAACAGCGAGCGCCCGGCCTCGGGGTCGGCGGCGAAGTCCTCTGGCGGCAGGCTGTAGTCGAGCTGCGCGGTGGAGCCGGAGGCCGCGCTCGAGTCTTCGCTGGATGCCTGCGCAGGCGGCTCGGCGGCGGTGTCCGGTTCCGGGGCGTCGGAACAGGCGGTCAACGCGAACAGGGCCAGCAAGGCGGCGGGCAGGAGGCGGGCGGTTGTCGGCATCGGGCGTCCTGGATTTTGGTATTCAGGTGGGGAGTTTATCGCGGCGGGTCACGGCGGGCGACTGCGCACCGGGAGGGATTGCGGCCGGCGCGGGGCGGTTGTGGCGCTGGTGGCTTGCAGCGGTGGCGGGCATTCGGCAGTCTTCGTGGCTTGTCTTCCCGTCTGGAGTACGTCCATTGGAACCCTCGGGTCTTGCAGCTGGAGAAGCGCAGGGAAGCGCTCCGGCGGCGGCGCCACTGGAGATCCTGCGCGAGACCTTCGGCTACACGGAATTTCGCGGTCAGCAACAGGCCATCGTCGAGCATGTGACCGCGGGCGGTGACGCCGTGGTGCTGATGCCTACCGGCGGCGGCAAGTCACTCTGTTATCAAATCCCCGGGCTGGCGCGGCGCGGCTGCGGCATCGTGATCTCGCCGCTGATCGCGCTGATGCAGGATCAGGTGGCCGCCCTGCGCCAGAACGGCGTGGCCGCGGCCAGCCTGGACTCCGGCCAGAAGGCGGACGAGGCGCGCTCCGTGCTGGCGGCCCTGCACGCCGGTGAACTGGACCTGCTGTACATGTCGCCGGAACGGCTGTTCGCCCCGGGCATGCTGGAGCGGCTGGAAGGCATTGATCTGGCCCTGTTCGCCATCGACGAGGCCCACTGCGTCTCGCAATGGGGGCATGACTTTCGTCCGGAGTACAGCCAGCTGGCGGTGCTGGCCGAGCGCTTCCCGCAGGTGCCGCGCCTCGCGCTGACCGCCACCGCCGACGGCCCGACCCGCCAGGAGATTCGCGAGCGGTTGTGCCTCGAGCAGGCGCGCGCCTTCGTCAGTTCCTTCGACCGGCCCAATATCCGCTACCGCATCGCCCAGGCGGACGGGGGGCGTGGCGGTTCCGCGCGCGATCGCCTGCTGCGCTTTATCCGCGAGGAACACGCGGGCGAGGCGGGAATCGTCTATTGCCTGTCGCGCAAGAAGGTCGAGGCGGTGGCCGAGTGGCTGGCGGAGCAGGGCGTCACCGCGCTCCCTTATCACGCCGGGCTGTCGGCGGCCACGCGCGCGGCGAACCAGACCCGCTTCCTGCGCGAGGAGGGCGTGGTGATGGTCGCCACCATCGCCTTCGGCATGGGCATCGACAAGCCGAACGTGCGTTTCGTCGCCCATCTGAACCTGCCGAAGAGTCTGGAGGGCTACTATCAGGAGACCGGTCGCGCCGGCCGCGACGGCCTGCCGGCCAATGCCTGGATGGTCTTCGGGCTGCAGGATGTCGTGACCCTGCGCCAGATGCTGGAGGGCTCGCAGGCCGGGGCCGAACGTCAGCGAGTCGAACAGCAAAAACTGGAGGCCATGCTGGGCTTCTGCGAGATCACCAGCTGCCGGCGCCAGGCGCTCCTGGGCTACTTCGACGAGCACATGCCCGAGCCCTGCGGGGCCTGCGACAACTGCCTGGAGCCGCCGGCGACGTGGGATGCCAGCGTGCCGGTGCAGAAACTCCTGTCGTGTATCTATCGCACTGGCGAGCGCTTCGGGGCGGGGCACGTGATCGACGTGCTGCGCGGCTCCGCAAGCGAGCGCCTGAGCCGCCTGGGACACGACCGTCTGAGCACCTTTGGCATCGGCAAGGAACTGGACAAGGCGCAGTGGCGGGGCGTCGTCCGACAACTTCTGGCACGCGGGTTGTTGCGGCTGGACGAGGAGGGCTACGGCGGCCTGAAGCTGGACCCGGCCTGCCGCCCGGTGCTGCGGGGCGAGGAGACGATCCACCTGCGCGAGGAGGCGGCCCGCCCGGAGCGCGAGGCGCGCACGGCGCGTCCGGCCCGCCGCGACACGGCCCGCAGCGTGGCGGCGATGGACAGCGAGGATCGCGCCCTGTGGGAGGCCCTGCGCACGCTGCGCACCGATCTCGCGCGCGACCAGGGGGTACCGCCTTACGTGATCTTCAGCGATGCCACGTTGCTGGAGATGGTGGCCGCGGCCCCCCGGACGCGCGACGAGATGGCCGGGATCTCAGGGGTGGGGCAGCACAAGCTGGAACGCTATGGTGACGCCTTCATCCAGGCCATCGAGGGGCATTTCGGGCTATAGTGGCGGAAGAACCAAGTTGCACATTGAACGATGATTTCGGGGAGACCGCGTGACCGAAAAAAGCTTCCTTGAGGACTTCTACCGCCATCGCGACGGGCAGCTGGTCGTGACCCCGGAGCAGGGCAGCGACTTTGCCAAGACGCTCGCCGGTGACTTCAATCCGATCCATGACGCCGACAACCGGCGCTTTTGCGTGCCGGGTGACCTGTTGTTCGCACTGGTGCTGGATACCTACGGCGCCAGCGCGAACATGCACTTCCGCTTTACCGGCATGGTGGGTGGCAACGTGCCACTGGTCTTCCCGGCCAACCCGGGCGAGGCCTTTGCCATTACCGACGAGGGTGGCAAGAGCGTGATCGAGGTGGAGCGCTCCGGGCCGGTGATTGACGAGCCCAATGCCATCGAGTCCCTGATCCGCAGCTATGTCGGCTTTTCCGGGCAAAACTTCCCGCACGTGCTGGTGCCGCTGATGGAGGAGCATGGCGTGATGGTGAACCCGAAGCGGCCGCTGGTGATGTACGAGCGCATGGGCTTTCGCCTGCCCGAGCCGCTGGCGGCGAGCGCCGGGCTGCCGGAGCCACGCCTGAAGGACGCGGTGATGACGGTCAACGGCAAGCGCGGCGAGATCCGCCTGGACTACGAGCTGGTCATCGGCCAGTCCGTGGTCGCCGACGGCAGCAAGCACCTGGTGCTGAGCGGCCTGCGCCCGTTCGATGCCGCCGACGTCGAACAGCTGGTCGCCGACTACGAAAGCTGGAAGGCCGCCTACTTCAACCCGCCCGCCGGGACCCGCGCCCACGCCTGAATTCCCCGCCCGTCCCGAAAGCCAGTTCAAGGGCTTTTACAGGAAGAGGGGAAGACGGGAAGTTGCAGTTACACGGCGGCGGGAATAACCCGGAAGATGGTGTGAACCGATCACCCCCGGGTAACCCGGGCGTCCAGCCCGAAAACCTTCCGAACTTCCTATCTTCCTGTGAAACGCCCTTGCATCCCTTTGTGGGCTTCGTGGTGAGTCAAGTCAGTAGAACTGGCCGAGTGCGGAGCGGACCTGGACCTCGGTCTCGGGCGTCAGGTGGTCCGCAAGCTTCAGCGGGTGTTCCGGCAGCAGCAGCACGACCGACGAGCCCAGGTTGAAGCGCCCCATCTCCGCGCCGCGCTCCAGCGTGATGGCCCGGTCGGGGTATTCGCTCACGCTGATTTCGCGCCCGCGCGGCGGGGTGACCTCCCCGGCCCAGACGGTCTCGATGGAACCGACGTTCTGGGCGCCGATCAGGGCCATGGCCATCGGCCCCACCGGGGTGTCGAAGCAGGCGATGACCCGTTCGTTGCGGGCATACAGCCGCGGCACGTGGCGCACGATACGTGGGGCCACCGAGAACAGCCGGCCGGGTACGTGAATCATGTGGGTCAGGGTGCCGGCCAGCGGCATATGCAGCCGGTGGTAATGGCGCGGTGACAGGTACAGGGTCACGAAGTGCCCATGGCGGAAGGCCTCCGCCAGCTCGTCCTCCCCGCCCAGCAGCTCCCGGACCGTGTAGTGATGCCCCTTGGCCTGGAAGATCTGGCCAGCCTCGATGCGCCCGGCGGCGCTGACCCGGGAATCGGCCGGGCTGACCAATGTATTTGCGTCTCCCTCCAGTGGTCGCGCGTCGTCGCGCAGGGCCCGGGTGAACAGGGCGTTGAAGCTGGGGTAGGCGGCCAGATCCGGCTCGGCGGCCTCGTCCAGGTTCAGGCCGAAGCGGCGTACGAAGGCGCGCAGCAGCGGTTGCAGGTGCGGCGACTCGATGCGCGCCAGTCGGTGCACGACGCGCGAAAGGGCGTGCTGGGGCAGCAGGTGCGACAAGCGCGCCAGCCAGGGGTCGATCTTGCTCATGCGGTGTCCGATGGGGTGGGTGGCGTTGAGGCCGAGGCGGTATGATGACCGCCCTCGCACGCAACGGAAAGACCGGAATGGATTCGACCACCGGATTGCGCACCCTGCGCGACTTCATTCGCTTCGGCGCCAGCCAGTTTCGCGCGGCCGGCCTGAGTTTCGGGCATGGCACCGACAACGCCTTCGACGAGGCCGCCTGGCTGGTGCTGCACACCCTGCATCTGCCGCTGGATCTGCCCGAGTCGTGGTGGGATTCGCGCCTGAGCGAGGCCGAGCGCACGCGCGTGGTGGCGGTGCTGCGCGAGCGCGTCGCGACCCGCAAGCCAGCCGCCTATCTGACCCGCGAGGCCTGGTTCGCCGGGTTGTCATTCTATGTCGACGAGCGGGTTCTGGTGCCGCGCTCGCCGCTGGCGGAACTGATTGCCGCGGGCTTCGAGCCCTGGGTCAACCCCGATGCCGTGACCCGCGCGCTGGACCTGTGCACCGGCGGCGGGTGCATCGGGATCGCGCTGGCGCTGGCGCTGCCGCAGGCGCGAGTGGACCTGGCGGATGTCTCGACGGATGCGCTGGCGGTGGCGGCAATCAATATCGAGCGCCACCAGGTGGGCGATCAGGTGCGCGCCGTGCAGTCCGACGTGTTCGACGGGCTGGAGCCCGGGGATCGCTATGAACTGATTGTGTCCAACCCGCCGTACGTCGATGCCGAGGACATGGCGGCCCTGCCGGACGAATACCGTCACGAACCCGCGCTGGGGCTGGCCGCCGGTGGCGACGGCCTGGATATCGTGCGGCGCATCCTGGCCGGCGCCCGCGGGCACCTGACGGAAGACGGCGTGTTGCTCGTCGAGGTCGGCAACAGCCAGGCCGCGGTGGAGGCGGCCTTCCCGGACCTGCCGTTGATCTGGCTGGAGTTCGAGGCCGGCGGGCACGGGGTGTTCCTGGTCCACGCCCGCGACCTGCCCGCAGCCTGAGGCCGGAGCGGGTCGCGGCGCCCGCGCGCGCGTGAATCCCTGAACCCGCCGGTTGGCCCTGTAAACGGCACCGGCGGCCATGCATACTGCGGGGCTATGGAATCACGTCTGGTGGATATGCAGAGTCGGTCCGAGGAAGATCGGGCGGAGGTCAGCCTGCGCCCGAAGCGGCTCGCGGACTACACCGGCCAGCCCCGCGTGGTCGAGCAGCTGGGGCTGTTCATCGAGGCCGCCCGCCGGCGCGACGAGGCCCTGGACCACACCCTGGTCGCCGGGCCGCCCGGGCTGGGCAAGACCACCCTCGCGCACATCGTGGCCAACGAGCTGGGCGTGGGCCTGCGCCAGACCTCCGGTCCGGTGCTGGAACGCGCCGGCGATCTCGCCGCCATCCTGACCGCGCTGGAGCCGCGCGATGTCCTGTTCGTCGACGAGATCCACCGCCTGCCGACGGTGGTGGAGGAGATCCTGTATCCGGCGCTGGAGGATGGCCAGCTGGACATCGTGATCGGCGAGGGCCCGGCGGCGCGTTCGATCAAGGTGGACCTGCCGCCGTTCACGCTGGTGGGCGCGACCACCCGCGCCGGGCTGCTCTCGGCCCCGTTACGTGACCGGTTCGGTATCGTGCAGCGCCTCGATCATTACACTGTCACCGACCTCGCGCATATTGTGGATCGCGCGGCCGGGCTGCTGGGCGTGGGGATCGAGGCCGAGGGCGCGGCGGAGATCGCGCGCCGCGGGCGCGGGACGCCGCGGCTGGCCAATCGCCTGCTACGGCGGGTGCGGGATTTCGCCCAGGTACGGGCCGATGGCGTGGTGACCCACGAGGTAGCGGCGCAGGCGCTGGACCTGCTGGCGATCGACGCCTCGGGGCTGGATGCCCAGGACCGCCGCCTGCTAGAGGTGCTGGTGGAGAAATTCGACGGCGGCCCGGTCGGGGTCGAGAGCCTGGCCACGGCGATGAACGAGGAGCGCGGCACGCTGGAGGATGTGGTCGAGCCCTTCCTGATCCAGCAGGGCTACCTGCAGCGCACCCCGCGCGGGCGCCAGGCGACCCGGCGCACGCTGGCGATGTTCGGCCTGACCCGGATGGACGAGGGCGACCTGCTGATGCCCGCGGCGGAGGATTCGCGCCAGCCATGACCGCGACGTTCGAATGGCCGGTGCGGGTGTATTACGAGGATACCGATGCCGGCGGCGTGGTCTACCACGCGAATTACCTGAAGTTCATGGAGCGCGCGCGGACCGAATGGCTGCGCGCCCTGGGCTTCGAGCAGGATCGGCTGCGGGCCGAATATGGAATTGTGTTCGCCGTGCGGCGTCTGGCTGTGGAGATGCAGCGCCCCGCGCACTTCAACGAGGCCCTGACGGTCACCTGTCGGGTACAGCGCATGCGCCGCGCCAGCATCGAGTTCGAGCAGGTGGTGCAGCGCGAGGCGACGGCGCTGGCCACCGGCGAGGTCGCCATTGCCTGCGTCGACGTGGCCCGGCAGGCGCCGGTGGCGATCCCCAGTGAAGTGGCGCGCGCGATGCGTGCGGCGGAAGGAACAGAGGCATAACGGGAGATGGACAAGTGACAGTCGACTTTTCGATGTACCAGCTGATCATGGACGCCAGTCTGATCGTGCAGCTGGTCATGGTGATCCTGGTGATCGCCTCGGTGCTCTCCTGGCTGGTGATCATCATCAAGGCACGCTCGCTGAACGCGGCGCAGCGCGCCAGTGACGAGTTCGAGGAGCGTTTCTGGTCGGGTGCGGACCTCTCGCACCTGTACGAGGGGGTGCGCCGCAAGGCCGAGATGTCCGGCATGGAGCATGTGTTCTCCTCCGGCTTCAAGGAGTTCCTGCGTGCTCGGCAGCACGGCATGACGCCGGGCGAGCCCGCCCACCGCGCGATGCGGGTGGCCATCGCGCGCGAGACCGACGAGATGGAACGCTACCTGCAGTTCCTGGCCACGGTCGGTTCCACCAGCCCGTACATCGGTCTGTTCGGGACGGTGTGGGGCATCATGCACGCCTTTCTCGGGCTGTCCGGGGTGCAGCAGGCCACGCTGGCGATGGTTGCACCGGGGATCGCCGAGGCACTGATCGCCACCGCGCTGGGGCTGTTCGCGGCCATCCCGGCGGTGATCGCCTACAACCGCTTTGCGGGGGACGTCGATCGTGTGGCGGTCCGGCTGGAGAACTTCAGCGACGAGTTCGTGGCCCTGCTGAACCGCCAGGGCGCGGGCAAGCCGGCCGAGGGCGCCGCCGGGGCGCCGGCCTGAGCCATGGCCGAGTCGCGTCGTAACAGCCGCCGCCTGCGGCGGCCCATGTCGCAGATCAACGTCGTGCCGTTTATCGACGTGATGCTGGTCCTGCTGATCATCTTCATGATCACCGCACCCATGCTGCAGCAGGGCGTGGAGGTCGATCTGCCGGAGGCCGATGCCGAGGCCATGGACGAGGACCCATCCGCAGCCGAGCCGTTGGTGGTCACCGTGGATGCGTCCGGGGCCATGAGCCTGAACCAGGGCCCGTACGTGAACGAGCCCCTGGCGCCGCAGGAGATGACCGAGATCGTGCGCGAGTTCCTCGCCGAGAACCCCGGCACCCAGACCTTCGTGCGCGGGGACCGCAACGTGGACTACGGCCGGGTGATTGATGCAATGGTCGCCCTGCAGCGCGCAGGGGGCGGTCGTGTCGGCCTGATAACCGAACCGCCACGTAACAACCAGGACTGAGCCACACGCCGTGTTCGAGCTCCTGCGCCGTCACCCCCTCAGCCTGCTCCTCGTCCTGCTCCTGCACGGGGTGCTGTTCGCGGCCTTGCTGCTGAACGTGAGCCTGATGTCGCCGACCTCCACCCGGGCGGCGGTGGAGATTGCGGTGCAGGAGGATATCGAGGTGATCGACGCGGTCGCGGTGGATGCCGAGACCTTCGACCGCATCGAGCACGAGCGCGAGGTCGCCGAACAGGAGCAGATCGCCGAGCAGCTGCGCGCCGAAGAGGAACGCCGCCGCGCCGAGGAACAGGCCCGGCGCGAGGAAGAGCGTCGTCAGGCCGAGGAACAGCGCCGCCGCGAGGAAGAGGAACGCGCGCGCCAGCGGGCGCTGGAAGAGGCCGAGCAGGCCCGCCGGGAGGCGGAGGAAGAGCGCCGGCGGGCGCGCGAGGAGGCCGAACGCCGCGCGCGGGAGGAGGCGGAGCGCCGCGCCGAGCAGGAGCGCGAACTGGAAGAACAGCGACGGCGCGAGGCGATGGAGCGCGAACAGGAGCGCATGGCCGAGGCGCAGGCCCGGCGCGAGGCCGCGGAGCGTCAGGCCCAACTGGACCGGGATCTGAATGAATGGCGTGCCCAGGTGCAGTCCGTGGTGCAGCGACGCTGGCGCCAGCCGTCGGGGCTGGATGCCTCGGATCGTGCCATCGTTCTCGTGCGCGTCAACGAGACCGGGCGTATCATCAATTTCGATATCGAGAGCTGCTCGGGCGGGGCCGCCTTCTGCGAATCGGTTCGCCAGACCATGGACCGCCTGTCCTCGCTGCCGCGCCCGCCGGATGCGGATGCCGTGCGTGGCGGAATGCGCATCCGTTTCGAGCCTGACTGACCGGCCCGCTGCCAACCGGCCCATGAGGAATACCATGCAACGAATGATTCACGCGATGCTGCTGGGACTGGCACTGCTGTGGTCGGCGCAGGCCCACGCGGTGCTGGAAGTGACGGTGACCGAGGGGGTGACCGGGGCCATTCCGGTGGCCGTGGCCCCATTCACCTGGGAAGGTGAGGGGCGCCCGGACGAGGACGTCAGCCGGATCCTGGCGGCGAACCTGACCCGCAGCGGGCTGTTCGACGTCGAGCGCGAGGGGCTGCCGCGGGCCCCCTCGGGCCCGGCCGACTTCATCGCGCAGCCCTGGGCCGACGCCGGCATGGAGTACCTGGTGGTGGGCTCCAAGCGCCGGGACGGCGACAACGTGATCGTGGAATTCCACGTCTTCGATGTGCTGGCGGAGGAGCGCCTGGGCGGCTGGCGCATCCCGGTGCCGGCGGACATGCTCCGGCGTGGCGCCCATCGCGTGTCGGATATCGTCTACGAGCAGATTACCGGTGACCCGGGCGCCTTCAGCGCGCGCATTGCCTTCGTGAGCGTCGAACGCCGGAACGACTCGCGCGTGTTCCGTCTGGAGGTTGCGGACTCCGATGGCGCCAACCCGCGCACGCTGTTCCGTTCCGAGGATCCGATCATGTCGCCGGAGTGGTCCCCGGACGGGCGCGAGCTCGTGTACGTCTCGTTCGAGAACCGCCGCTCCGAGGTCTTTCGCCAGAACGTGGAGACCGGCGAGCGCAGTCGCATCGCCAGTTTTACCGGCATCAACAGTGCGCCGGCCTGGTCGCCGGACGGTCGCCAGTTGGCGCTCAGCCTGTCGCGGGACGGTTCGCCGAATATCTATGTGATGGACCTGGCCTCCGGGGATCTGCGCCAGGTCACGCGTTCCAGCGCTATTGAGACCGAGCCGGTCTGGTCGCCCGACGGCCAGACGATCTATTTCACCTCGGATCGTGCGGGTGCCCCGCAGATCTATGCCCAGCCGGTCGGGGGTGGCAGCGCGCGCCGGCTCACCTTCGAGAGTGGTTATGCGGCGGCCGCCACGATCTCCCCGGATGGACGTTCGCTTGTGTACGTACACGGGGGTGATGGCGGATTTCAGCTGGCCCGTCTCGATCTGGATGACCGCCGTGTGACGCAGCTCACGGACGGACGCGATGCAGAATCGCCAAGCTTTGCACCCAATGGCAGCATGATTCTTTATGCCATGACGGATGGGGGGCGAGGCGTGCTCGGTTCCGTCAGCCGCGACGGCCAGGTGCACCAGCGACTGGCGGCCCGCGAAGGCGAGGTGCGCGAGCCGGCCTGGTCACCCCTGAACTGATTTTCGGACCCTTTGACTATCACCTTCTCGCGAGGAACCAACATCATGAACAACCTGTTTCGTCTGACCCTTGCCGCCGTGGTGATCGCGGCCCTGTCGGCCTGTGCCACGCCGACCCGCGATGCCGAGGATGCCGAGCGCGCCGCCGAACGCGAGGCCGCCGCCGAGCAGGAGCGGGCCGAACGCGAGGCCGCCGAGGCCCGCGGCATCGGCCGCGACCGGGAGTTCGATGCCGCCGCCCTGGACGACCCGGACAGCCCGCTGGCCGAGCGTCTGGTGTACTTCGACTTTGACCGTGACGAGGTGAAGTCCGAATTCATGCCGATGCTGGAGGCGCATGCCGCCTACCTGTCGCAGAACCCGGGCGCGCGCATGCGCCTGGAGGGGCATACCGACGAGCGCGGCACGCGCGAGTACAACCTGGCTCTGGGCGAACGCCGCGCGCAGTCGGTGCGCCGGGTGCTGAATCTCAACGGCGCCTCGGATGACCAGCTCGAGGTCATCAGTTATGGTGAGGAGATGCCGGTGGCCTTCCAGCAGAACGAGGAGGCCTGGGCCAAGAATCGCCGGGTCGAGCTGGTCTACGAATCCCGGCGCTGAGCGACGGGACACGAGATGCCATCACAGTTCGACACGTCTTGCGGAAATGCCCCCTCGGGGGCATTTCTGTTTCGGTGCCCGGGACCTTCGGGCCTTCTCCCCGCAGCCATGCTGGCCGCGACCATGATCCTGATCCCGCTGGCCCTGATGCCGGGGACGGCCGGGGCCCAGGACGACACGGTGTTCGCGACCCAGTCGCAGATCCGCCAGCTGGATCGTCGTCTGGAGCGCATCGAGCGCGTGCTGGATTCCAGCGCGATGAACGAGCTGCTGCAGGTCTCCGAGTCACTGAACCGGGACCTGCGCGAGCTGCGCGGCGAGGTGGAGACCCTGCGCCACGAGGTGAACCGCCTGAGCACCCGCCAGCGCGACCAGTTTCGCCACCTGGACGAGCGGGTGGCCGCCGTCGAGGGCGGGGCGGCGGCGCCGGAGGCGGCCCCGCGCGAGGAGGTCGTCGACCTGGATCTGCCGGAGGCCGACGAACAGGCCGCCTACCAGGACGCCTTCGATAATCTGATGGCGGGGGACTACACCACCGCGATGCGCAAGCTGGAGCGGTTCATCGAGGACTACCCGGACGGGAGCTTTACCGCGAACGCCTGGTACTGGCTGGCCGAGGCCAAGTACGCCAGCGGGGAATTCGAGGCCGCGCTGGAGGACTTCCAGCGTCTGCGCGAGGACTTCCCCGAAAGCGACAAGAGTGGCGATGCCCTGCTGAAGATCGGGTATTCCCAGTACGAGCTGGAGAACTTCGACGCGGCCCGCGAGGCGCTGGAAGCGGTGCGTGCCGACTATGGCGGTACCACGCTCGACCGCCTGGCCCGCGAGCGCCTGCAGCGGATCGACCGCGCCCAATGACCACCGCCCCGTTGCGTGACGCCCGGGGCACGGGGGTGGCCGACCCGGCATCCGTGCGGCTCCGGATCAGCGAGATGTTCGTCTCCCTTCAGGGGGAGGCGGCGCAGGTCGGCTGGCCCACCGCCTTTGTCCGCCTGACCGGCTGTCCCCTGCGCTGTCGCTGGTGTGACAGCGAATACGCCTTCGAGGGCGGCGAGGCACTGATGCTGCCGACCGTCCTGGACTGGGTCGGGCGCACCGCCGTCCGGCATGTCTGCGTGACCGGTGGCGAGCCGTTGGCGCAACCGGGCTGTCTGCCGCTAATGGAGGCCCTGTGCGATGCCGGGTTCGCGGTCTCGCTGGAGACCAGCGGGGCCATGGAGGTGGCCGGGGTCGACCCCCGGGTGGCCATCGTGATGGACTGGAAGGCGCCGGCGTCCGGCGAATCCGCGCGTAATCTCGCCGCGAACATCCCCCGGCTGAAGGCCGGCGATCAGCTGAAGTTCGTGCTGGCCGGGCGCGAGGACTTCGACTGGGCCCGGGCCGAGCTGGACCGCCTGGGCCTGGACCCGGAGGTCGAGGTCCTGTTCTCGCCGGTATTTGGCGAACTGGAGCCGCGAACCCTCGCGGACTGGATCGTGGCCGAACGCGTCCCGGTGCGCTTCCAGGTCCAGTTGCACAAGCTCCTCTGGGGCGATCAGCCGGGGCGCTGACATGGACGGGCGTGCGGAGAAGGCTGTAGTGCTGCTCTCGGGCGGGCTCGACTCGGCGACCTGCCTGGCGATGGCACGTGCCGAGGGCCTGGAGTGCCACGCCCTGTCCATCGACTATGGACAGCGCCACCGGACCGAGCTGGAGGCCGCGCGGCGGGTCGCCGCGGACCAGGGCGTGACCGACCACCGCGTGGTGCCGGTGGACCTGAGCGCCATCGGCGGTTCCGCGCTGACGGACACCGCGATCGAGGTGCCCACGGCCCCGACCGAGGGTATCCCGGTAACCTACGTACCCGCGCGCAACACGGTGTTCCTCTCGCTGGCGCTGGGGCTGGCCGAGACCCTGGACGCGCGTCTGCTGTATGTCGGTGCCAATGCGGTGGACTATTCCGGGTATCCCGACTGCCGGCCGGCCTTCATCGACGCCTTCCAGAATCTCGCCCGGGTGGCGACCCGCAGTGGTGTGGAGGGCGCGCCGTGGGAGGTGCGGGCGCCGCTGATGCACCTGTCCAAGGCCGAGATCATCCAGGCGGGCAGCCGTCTGGGGGTGGGCTACAGCCGGACCGTCAGCTGCTACCAGGCCGATGCGGACGGCCGGGCCTGCGGGCGCTGCGACAGTTGCCGTATCCGGCGCGAGGGCTTTGCCGCCGCCGGTGTGCCGGATCCCACCCGCTACGCCCCGTCCTGACGCCGTGCCGGCGCATGCGCGGTGCCCCGGAGGCGGGTATTCGCGAGCCCGGAATTAAAATGGGGTCGATATCGTCTAGTCGTCCGATGTATGCTGCGCACCCCGTGGGTGCAGGCCTGCCCTGAAATCTTTCGTCGAGAGGATACGTGATGGAATTCTCCAGTTTTTCAACTGCCGCGATGGCGTTCCTCGGTGGGGCGTTCATCCTCGCCTTCATCATGGGGGCCGTGGCGAACAAGACCAACTTCTGCACCATGGGCGCCGTCTCCGATTGGGTGAACATGGGTGATACCGGGCGTATGCGCTCCTGGCTGCTGGCGATCGCCGTGGCCATGCTGGGTGTGGCCATCCTCGAGTTCTTCGGGGTGCTGAGCGCCGACGGCTCCTTCCCGAACTACCGCATGAGCGAGTTCCAGTGGGTCGAGCACGCCCTGGGCGGCTTCCTGTTCGGGATCGGCATGACCTACGCCTCCGGCTGCGGGAACAAGACCCTGGTCCGCGTGGGCGGCGGCAACATCAAGTCGCTGATGGTGCTGATCGTGATCGCGATCATCGCCTTCTACATGGTGCGCCCGCTGCCGGGCACCTCCGACACCCTGTACTCCCTGCTGTTCATGGACTGGACCACCGCGCTGGCGATCTCCACCCCGGCGGGCCAGGATCTGGGCACGCTCGTGGCCGGTGAAGAGAACGGCCTGACCGCGCGCCTGGTGCTGGGTCTGGTGATCGGCGTGCTGCTGCTGGCCCTGATCTTCAAGGCCGCCGACTTCCGCAAGAGCTTCGACAACATCCTCGGCGGGCTGGTAATCGGCCTGATGGTGCTGGGCGCCTGGTGGCTGACCAGCAACATCCAGATCGACGACGGCATGGACACCTACACCCCGCAGGCCTATGTGTCCGACTGGGACTTCGTGGCGCCGGCGGATGCCGAACGTCCGGCCGAGGGCGGCCCCTGGGCCAACCAGTCGTTCACCTTCATCAACCCGATGGGTCAGAGCCTGCGCTACGTGTCGACCGGGTTTGACAACACCGTTCTGTACTTCGGCGTGATGGCGCTGGCCGGCGTAATCCTCGGTTCCCTGTTCTGGGCGCTGGTCACCCGTGCGTTCCGTTTCGAGTGGTTCGCCTCCGTGCGTGACTTCGTCAACCACTTCATCGGCGCGATCCTGATGGGGTTCGGCGGCGTGCTGGCGATGGGCTGCACCATCGGTCAGGGCATCACCGGGATCTCCACCCTCGCGCTGGGCGGCTTCCTGACGTTCATCATGATCGTCTTTGGCGCCGCACTGACCATGAAGATCCAGTACTACAAGATGGTCTACGAAGACGAGGCCAGCTTCGGCAAGGCGCTGATTACCTCACTGGTGGACATGAAGCTGCTGCCGGGTGGCATGCGCAAGCTGGAAGCCATCTGATGGCGTAGCGACGGGGGCGCGTCTTGCGTTTTCCCCGTCGCGCCGTAAACTACGCGGCACTGGAGGCCCGGCGATCCCGGGCCTTCGACTTTGCAACGGCCAGGGCGATCCAGGTGTTCGCTCCGGGCCGAACCGAAAAGGGTCGTTAGCTCAGTTGGTAGAGCAGTTGGCTTTTAACCAATTGGTCGTAGGTTCGAATCCTACACGACCCACCATTATTCTCCGGTCCCCGCGCCGGCACATGGGCCCGTTCATGCGGGCCTTTTGTGTTTGTGGGCGGGGAACACGCTAGAATGCGCGGCTAACGCGCGAACGCAACAAGAGTTTTCTGCAAGATCGCGAAAGTGGCGGAACTGGTAGACGCGCTGGGTTTAGGTCCCAGTGGGGTAAAACCCGTGAGAGTTCGAGTCTCTCCTTTCGCACCACTGTCCGCATTTCGAAAAGCCATGAAGGTTACCACTGCGATCGGCAGGGATGACCGATATCCGAACTATGACGAGGCCCTCCATGCAAGTTTCTGTTGAAGCCACCGGCAACCTGGAACGCAAGATGACCATCCAGGTCCCCTCCGAGCGGGTCGACACCGAGGTCGACAATCGCCTGAAGTCCCTGGCCAAGAGGGTCAAGCTGGACGGTTTCCGCCCGGGCAAGGTCCCGCTGAAGGTGGTGCGCCAGCGCTATGGCACCGGTGTCTACCAGGAAGTGCTGAGCGAGGTCCTGCAGGAGAGCTACCGCGAGGCGGTGCAGCAGGAAGGTCTGGAGCCGGCCGGCAACCCGAGTATCGAGCCGACCAACCTGGAGGGCGGCGACGCCATCGAGTTCACCGCCAGCTTCCAGGTGTTCCCGGAGGTCGAGGTGGCCGATTTCTCCGACGTCGAGATCGAGCGCCCGAAGGCCGAGGTGGGCGACGAGGACATCGATCGCGTGATCGATTCCCTGCGCGAGCAGAACAAGGAGTGGGCCGAGGTCAAGCGCAAGGCCAAGAAGGGCGACCGGGTAACCCTGGACTTCGTTGGTAGCCTGAACGGCGAGGAGTTCGAGGGCGGCAAGGCCGAGGACTTTCAGGTCGAAGTGGGCGCCGGGCGTCTGATCGAGGACTTCGAGAAGCAGCTCAAGGGCGTGAAGGCCGGCGAGGAACCGACCATCGACGTCACCTTCCCCGAGGACTATCCGGCGGAGAACCTGAAGGGCCAGACCGCGCAGTTCGCCCTGACCATCAAGCAGGTCGAGGGGCCCAAGCTGCCGGAGGTGGACGAGGAATTCGCGAAGAAATTCGGCATCGAGGACGGCTCGGTCGAGAAACTTCGCGCCGATGTGCGGTCCAATATGGAACGGGAACTGCGCCAGGCCCTGAAGGGCCGCGTCAAGCAGCAGGTGCTGGAGGCCGTGGTCGAGAAGCACGGCTTCGATCTGCCGGACGCCCTGGTGAAGTCGGAGATCAACCGTCTGCGCGAAGAGGCCGAAAAGCGCTTTGGCGGGGCCGAACAGACCCAGCCGCTGCCGGACAGCCTGTTCGAGGACGAGGCCAAGCGCCGTGTCCGTCTGGGCCTGGCACTGCGGGCCATCATCGAGCAGAAGGGCTTCGAGGTGGACGCCGAGCGGGTCGAGCGCGATCTCGAGGAGATGGCCGCGACCTACGAGGACCCGGAAGAGGTGAAGAACTACTACCGCTCCAATCCCCAGGCCAAGAGCAACCTGGAGTCACTGGTGCTGGAAGACCAGGTGGTCGACTGGGTGGTCGATCAAGCCAAGGTTACCGAGAAGGAAACCAGCTTCCAGGACGTGATGAATCCGAACAAGGAGTCGACTGAATGAGCCACGACATGGCCGACCAGGGCGCGCAGCATGCCCAGGGCCTGAACCTCGTCCCGATGGTGGTCGAGCAGACCGCCCGCGGCGAGCGCGCCTACGACATCTACTCCCGCCTGCTGAAGGACCGGGTCATCTTCTGCGTGGGTCCGGTCGAGGACTACATGGCCAACGTCATCGTGGCCCAGCTGCTGTTCCTCGAGTCGGAAAACCCGGACAAGGAGATCAGCCTGTACATCAATTCCCCGGGTGGTGCGGTCACCGCCGGCATGGCGATCTACGACACCATGCAGTTCATCAAGCCCGAGGTCAGCACCCTTTGCGTGGGCCAGGCGGCCAGCATGGGTGCCGTGCTGCTGGCGGGTGGTGCCCCCGGCAAGCGGCATTCGCTGCCGCACTCGCGGGTGATGATCCACCAGCCCCTGGGCGGCTTCCAGGGTCAGGCGTCGGATATTGATATCCACGCCCGCGAGATCCTGAAGATCCGCGATGAGCTGAACCGCGTGCTGGCCCACCACACCGGCCAGCCGATCGAGAAGATCGAGCAGGACACCGATCGCGACCGTTTCCTGACCGCGACCGATGCCAAGGAATACGGGCTGATCGACCACGTGCTGACCCATCGCGACTCCGCGAACGATTGAGTCCGCATCGTTCGCAACCGCGCCCCGGAACCCACTCCGGGGTGGGGCCTCAAGACCGGACTTCTGCTTGGCTCGTTTGCATCCCGCAGGCAAACGGGGCATGTTCTGAAGAACACTGAAATCGCAACCGAGGCAAACGGATGAGCGACGAAACCACCCCTTCCGCCGACGGCAAGCTCCTGTACTGTTCTTTCTGCGGAAAGAGCCAGCACGAGGTGCGCAAGCTGATCGCCGGGCCATCCGTATTCATCTGCGACGAGTGCGTCGAGCTGTGCAACGACATCATCCGCGAAGAGATGCAGGAGGCCGGCCACGCCGAACGCGATTCCCTGCCGACCCCGCACGAGATCCGCGCGATCCTGGACGATTACGTGATCGGGCAGAACTCCGCCAAGAAGATCCTCTCGGTGGCGGTGTACAACCACTACAAGCGCCTGCAGGCCAAGGCCGGCAAGGACGAAGTCGAGCTGTCCAAGTCGAACATCATGCTGATCGGCCCCACCGGGTCCGGGAAGACGCTGCTGGCCGAGACCCTGGCGCGGGTACTCAATGTCCCGTTCACGATCGCCGACGCCACGACCCTGACCGAGGCCGGCTACGTGGGCGAGGATGTCGAGAACATCATCCAGAAGCTGCTGCAGAAGTGCGATTACGACGTCGAGAAGGCCGAGAACGGCATCGTCTATATCGACGAGATCGACAAGGTTTCGCGCAAGTCGGACAACCCCTCCATCACCCGTGACGTCTCGGGCGAGGGCGTGCAGCAGGCCCTGCTGAAGCTGATCGAGGGCACCACCGCCTCGGTGCCGCCGCAGGGCGGGCGCAAGCACCCGCAACAGGAATTCCTGCAGGTGGACACCAGCAATATCCTGTTCATCTGCGGCGGGGCCTTCTCCGGGCTGGAGAAGGTCATTCAGCAGCGCGCCGAGAAGGGCGGCATCGGCTTTGGCGCCGAGCTGCGTACCACCGAGGCGGCGAAGTCCGGTGGTCAGTGGCTCAAGCAGCTGGAGGCCGACGACCTGGTGCGCTACGGCCTGATCCCCGAGTTCGTGGGTCGCCTGCCGGTGCAGGCAACCCTGGACGAGCTGGACGAGGATGCGCTGATCACCATCCTGACCCAGCCGAAGAACGCCCTGGTCAAGCAGTACGCCCGCCTGTTCGAGATGGAAGGCGTGGAGCTGGAATTCCGCGACGACGCACTGTCCGCGATTGCCCACAAGGCGATGGAGCGCAAGACCGGCGCCCGCGGCCTGCGCACCATTATGGAGAACATCCTGCTCGACACCATGTACGAACTGCCGTCCATGGAAGGGGTCAGCAAGGTGGTGATCGACGAGGCGGTGATCCGCGGCGATGCCGAGCCGTACCTGGTGTACGAGAACGACTCGTTCGTCAAGAAGCAGGCGGCCGCGGATTCCTGAGCGGAAGTGTCGCGGCGCCCTTGAAATGGGCGCCGCCGCCCCCACTTCCTCCTGTACATTCGTCCAGCCCTGAGGGGGCAACATGACCGATACTCACTCCTCCCAGAACGAGGTGGACCCCCCCGTCAAGCGCGTCGCGGTGCTGCCGCTGCGCGATGTCGTGGTCTATCCGCACATGGTCATCCCGCTGTTCGTGGGTCGCGAGAAGTCGATCCGCGCGCTGGATTCGGCCATGGCCGAGAACAAGCAGGTCCTGCTGGTCGCGCAGAAGAGCGCCGAGGTCGACGAGCCCGAGGCGGGCGACCTGCACGAGATCGGCACCCTCGGCAATATCCTGCAGCTGCTGCGCCTGCCCGATGGCACCATCAAGGTGCTGGTGGAGGGGGCTCAGCGCGCCCGCGTGATGGATGTTTCCACCACCGGCGATGCCGAGAAGGAGGAGGACTACTTTGTCTCCGACATCCGGTTGATCGACGAGGAATACGACACCGAGGACAAGGAACTCGAGGTCCTCGGCCGTTCCGCGCTGAACCAGTTCGAGCAGTACATCAAGCTGAACAAGAAGGTCCCGCCGGAGATCCTGACCTCGCTGGCCGGGATCGACGATACCTCGCGTCTGGCCGACACCATCGCCGCGCACATGTCGCTGAAGCTCGAGGAGAAGCAGCAGGTCCTCGAGATCGCCAACGTGCGCGAACGCCTGGAGCACCTGGTCGCCAAGATCGAGGGCGAGATGGACGTGCTGCAGATCGAGAAGAAGATCCGCGGCCGCGTGAAGCAGCAGATGGAGAAGTCCCAGCGCGAGTACTACCTGAATGAGCAGATGAAGGCTATTCAGAAGGAGCTGGGTGATCTCGAGGACGCGCCGAACGAACAGGAAGACCTGGCCGAGAAGATCGAGAAGGCAGGAATGCCGGAGGAGGCCAAGAAGAAGGCTACCGCCGAGCTGAACAAGCTGAAGATGATGTCGCCGATGTCGGCCGAGGCCACCGTCGTGCGCAGCTACATCGACTGGCTGGTCAATGTCCCGTGGAAGAAGAAGACGCGGGTCAGCAAGGACCTGGCGCGTGCCGAGAAGATCCTCAACGAGGACCACTACGGCCTGGAGGAGGTCAAGGAACGCATCCTCGAATACCTCGCGGTGCAGTCCCGCGTGCGCAAGCTGAAGGGACCGATCCTGTGCCTGGTGGGTCCGCCCGGGGTCGGCAAGACCTCCCTGGGGCAGTCCATCGCGCGTGCGACCAATCGCAAGTTCATGCGCATGGCGCTGGGCGGGGTGCGTGACGAGGCCGAGATCCGTGGCCACCGCCGTACCTATATCGGCTCGTTGCCGGGCAAGATCATCCAGAACCTGGCCAAGGTCGGGGTGCGCAACCCGCTGTTCCTTCTGGACGAAATCGACAAGATGGCGATGGACTTCCGTGGTGATCCGGCTTCGGCGATGCTCGAGGTGCTGGACCCGGAACAGAACCACACCTTCAGCGACCACTACCTGGAGGTCGATTTCGACCTGTCCGACGTGATGTTCGTGGCCACGGCCAACAGCATGCACATCCCCGGGCCGCTGCTGGACCGGATGGAGGTCATCCGTCTGTCCGGCTATACCGAGGACGAGAAGGTCAATATCGCGCACAACTATCTGCTGGACAAGCAGATCAAGGCCAACGGCCTGAAGGCATCGGAGATCCAGATCTCCGATGCCGCGGTGCGCGACATCGTGCGCTACTACACCCGCGAAGCCGGCGTGCGCTCGCTGGAGCGCGAGATCGCCAAGGTCTGCCGCAAGGTGGCCAAGCAGCGTCTCCTGGCCAGCGAGAAGGAGCGGGCACGGACCACTTCGGTCACGCCGAAGACGCTCGAGAAGTACCTGGGCGTGCGCCGTTTCCGCTTCGGCCTGGCCGAGGAGAACGACCAGATCGGGCAGGTGACTGGCCTGGCCTGGACCGAGGTCGGTGGCGAGCTGCTGACCATCGAGGCCAGCGTGGTCCCGGGCAAGGGCAAGACCCAGCAGACCGGCAAGCTTGGCGACGTGATGCAGGAGTCCATCCACGCCGCCCTGACCGTGGTGCGCTCGCGCGCCGAGGCCCTGGGGCTGGAAGAGAACTTCCACGAGAAGAAGGACCTGCACATCCACGTGCCGGAAGGCGCTACGCCCAAGGACGGTCCCTCGGCCGGGATCGGCATGTGCACGGCAATCGTCTCGGCGCTGACCGGGATCCCGGTGCGTGCGGACGTCGCCATGACCGGCGAGATCACCCTGCGGGGTCAGGTCCTGCCGATTGGCGGGCTCAAGGAGAAGCTGCTGGCGGCCCATCGCGGTGGCATCCGCACGGTCCTGATCCCGGAAGAGAACGAGAAGGACCTGGTCGACATCCCGAAGAACATCAAGCAGAAGCTCGATATTCGTCCGGTGCGCTGGATCGACGAGGTGCTCGAGGTGGCCCTGACGCATATGCCGGAAGGCAAGGCGGGCGAGGTCCCGGAGAAGGTCGAGGAGGTCGTCAAGCCGGCCAAGGAATCCGGTCGCCGGCGGGTTCGGCATCACTAAGCAGTTGTAATCCTCAGAAAACCGCGGGCACCGGGTTGACCGGTTCCCGCGGTTTTTTTGTGCGCCGCGTCACACCCGTTCGCGGGCCCGTGCCGAACGGCGTTTGACTCGTTTTCGGGGGGCTTGCTATAACCCCAACCGCATCATCTGATTTCTCGCCGAGGGTAGCCACCGGGCCATGGAGAAAAGGCCCGGGGCTGGTGTAAGCTAGGCCCCGTCCGGCAGAAAGCCTGAGTCACCACTGAGATAAGGAAGCGCTTCATGAATAAATCCGAATTGATCGACGCGATCGCGGCGGAAGCCGATGTCCCCAAGGCCCAGGCCGGCCGGATCGTGGATGCCATGGTGAGTGTTGTTGGCGATACCCTGGCCAAGGGTGACCAGGTCTCCCTGGTTGGCTTTGGTACCTTCCTGGTGCGCGAGCGCGAAGCCCGCACCGGCCGCAACCCGCGTACCGGCCAGACCATTCAGATTGCCGCATCGAAAACGCCTTCGTTCAAGGCTGGTAAAGCGCTCAAGGATCGAGTAAACTAGCGCGCTTTATCGGGTGCTTAGCTCAGTTGGTAGAGCGTCGCCCTTACAAGGCGAATGTCGGCGGTTCGAACCCGTCAGCACCCACCAAGTGCAACCCTGACCCTGGTTGCACTGCAATAATTAGGAGCGGTAGTTCAGCTGGTTAGAATACCGGCCTGTCACGCCGGGGGTCGCGGGTTCGAGTCCCGTCCGCTCCGCCATCTCCGAGAAAGGCGCCCTTGTGGCGCCTTTTTCTTTTTTGGGCCACCACGAAGCACACGAAGACACGAAGGAGGGCCGGATCAAGGTCAAGATCAATCGACAGGAAGATGGGAAGGACGGAAGAACCCCTGAAAAGGAATCTTGGGAATGCGGGGCGGGCGCTGTCCTCGTGACGGAGCTTCGGACGCAGCGCCCCGGGCTCCGCGCCGGCCACGACGAGGCGGGCCCCCACACCAGGCGGTCCCGGCCCCGCGAGTCCGCACGGCTTCATACCTGGACGCCAGTCCAGAAGTTCAGGTTTTCACCAACTCGCCTTCCAGTCTTCTGATCTTCCTGTAAACGCCCTTGGCCTGCTTCGTGTGGTTCGTGGTGGGTGGTTCAGGCGCAGACGTGCGCGGGCGCGCCTGCTACCATCGGCCGCTGATTCCCGATTTCCTCTCCACGGCGGAGTGAGCAGAGACCATCATGTTGCAAGCAATTCGTGACCGGGCGAGCGGCTGGCTCGCCTATGTGATCATCGGCCTGATCACCATCCCCTTTGCCCTGTGGGGCCTGGGCGAGTACTTCGGCGGTGCCGGGCCGCTGGTGGCGGCCGAGGTAAACGGCACGGATATCGCGGTGCGCGACGTGCACCAGGAGGCCCGCGCCCAGCGCGACGAGATGGCCCGCATGTTCGGCGGCGAGATCCCGGCCGATGTGCTCGACGAGCAGGGCATCCGGCTGCAGGCCATGGAGACCCTGATCCGCCAGGAGCTGCTGCGCCAGGCTGCCGACTCCGCCGGGTTCAAGGCCGCCGGCGACAGCGTCCTGCGCGAGATTCGGGGCATGCCGGTGTTCCAGGAAGAGGGGCGCTTCAGCCGTGAGCGGTACAGTCAGTTGCTGAATGCCCAGCGCATCAGTCCGGCAGACTTCGAGCAGGACATCGCGCGCAGCATCGTCATGTCGCAGATCCAGCGTGGTATCCAGGCCACCGGCGTGGTCCCGGAGGCCCTGGTGGAGGACTACAGCCGCCTGCGCAACCAGACCCGGGTCGCAAGCTGGACGATCTTCTCCGCGGACGACTTCGACCGCCCGGATGTGGTCGACGATGACGCCATTCAGGACTATTACGAGGCCAACCCGGGCGAGTTCACCACGACCGAACGGGTGCGCGTGAACTATCTGCGCCTGGACCCGGCGGGGCTGGAGGCCGGGGTCGACGTCACCGAGGAAGAGGTGCTCGAGCACTATCGGGTGAATCGCAGCCGCTACGAGGAACCGGAGCTGCGCGAGGTGCGCCAGATCCGTATCCAGGATACGAGCGAGGAGGGCGAGGCCCGCATCCGCGAGCTGCGCGAGCGCCTGGATGCCGGCGAGGACTTTGCCGAACTGGCCGAGGAACACTCGGAGGACAGCCTGACCGCCGACCGTGGCGGGCGCCTGGGCGAGATCGCCCGCGGGGACCTGGACTCCACGCTGGAGACCATCATCTTTACCTTGCCGCAGGACCTGATCAGCCAGCCGGTGCGCACCGATCGCGGCTGGTTCATCCTCGAGGTCACCGATATCCAGGAGGCCCAGCCGCAGCCATTCGAGGAGGTCCGCGACGAGGTCGAGCAGGATCTGCGTGACCGCACCGCCGAGCAGATGCAGATCGACGCTCTGGACGACCTGATGGCCCTGGCGATCGAATTCCCGGACAGCCTGGAACCGGCCGCCGATGCGACGGGACTGGAGATCCAGAGCAGTGGCTGGTTCTCCCGCGGCTCCGGGGATGGCATCGCCCGTCACCGCGCGATTCGCAATGCGGCCTTCAATCCGCGGGTGCTGGAGGACGGCCATAACAGCGAGGCAATCGACCTGCAGGATGGCTCCACCGTGATCCTGCGCGTCGAAGAACACGAGCCTTCCGAGGTGCGCCCGCTGGCCGAGGTGGCAGACGAGATTCGCCAGCGCCTGCAGCGCCAGGCGGCCGCCGATGCCGCCCGCGAGGCCGGCGAGGCGTTGATCGAGCGCCTGCACGCAGCGGACGACTGGACCGCGGAGGCGGACGAGAACGGCGACTGGAGTCGTTCGGTCGAGGTGACACGCGAACGTGCGACCGAGCTGCCGACCGGGTTGCAGGATCACCTGTTCCGTCTGCCGGCCCCGGGCGAGAATGCGGTGGAGATCGCCGGCGCCCGGGTCGGGGATGGCGACTTCGCGGTGACCGTGCTGGAACAGGTGCGCATGGGCGATGACATCGCCGATGCCGCCGCCCGGCAGCAGGCGCGCGACCAGCTTGGCAATGCCTACGGGAGTGCCGAGTTCCGGGCCTATCTGGCCTGGCTGGAAGACCAGGCCGACATCAAGCGCTTCCCGGAGGCGCTCGACTAGCTTCAAGCGCCGAGTGTAAAGGTCAAGGGCGTTTGCACCACGAAGCACACGAAGGCACGAAGAAGGGAAGGACAAACAGCCTTTTCACCACAGACGAGGCGCCTTTCTGTGGTCCGACGGCTGATGTGACCCCCGGCGTGGGCTCGCGTGTACGGTATTGAGGCCCGCAGGCAAAAAAGCCCGGCTCCGCTTGCGCGGGCCGGGCTTTTTTACGTTCTCGCCCCTGACGGGGCGGGAAGCCGGCGACCTACTTGTCGAGGCCGATCTCGGCCGCGCCCAGGCCAACCGTGTTGTAGCCGGAGTCGACATACATGATCTCGCCGGTGATGCCGGAGGCGAGATCGGAGCAGAGGAAGGCGCCGGCGTTCCCGACCTGTTCGGTGGTCACGTTGCGCCGAAGCGGCGCATTCGCCTCCACGTGATCCAGGATGCGCTTGAACTCGCCGATTCCGGAGGCCGCGAGGGTGCGGATCGGGCCGGCGGAGATCGCGTTCACCCGGGTGCTCTCCGGCCCCAGCGTATAGGCCAGATAGCGGACGTTCGCCTCCAGACTCGCCTTGGCGAGGCCCATCACGTTGTAGTTGGGCATCGAGCGTTCGGCACCCAGATAGCTGAGGGTAAGGATGGAGGCGTCGCGATCCTTCATCATCGCGCGGCCGGCCTTGGCAAAGGCCGCAAGGCTGTAGGAGCTGACGTCGTGCGCGATGCGGAAGCCGTCGCGGGTCATGTTGTCGAGGAAGTCGCCCTCCAGTTGCTCCTTGGGTGCGAAGGCCACCGAGTGCACCAGGATGTCGATGCCGTCCCAGTAGTTGTCCAGGTGTTCGAAGACCTGTTCGATCTCGCGGTCGTCTTCCACGTTGCAGGGGACGAGGATGTCGGAATCGAAATCCGCGACCAGCTTCTCGACGCGATCGCGCAGCCGTTCGTTCTGGTAGGTGAAGGCGAGTTCGGCGCCCTCGCGGTGCATGGCCGCGGCAATGCCGTAGGCGATGGAACGGTTGCTGGCAACGCCGACGATCAGTGCGCGCTTGCCCTTCAGAAAACCCATTTGAAACTCCTTGGTTCGGATCCGTGCCGACGCACCCGGGCGGGTCGTCTCGACGGCGTCCGGCCGCGGGCGGAACCGGGGACGGACGCGACTGTCTCCCGGATCATACCGATGTGCCGCAAGTGCGGCCAGCACCCGATGAGCCGAGCCAGGTGGCTTGCTATAGTGCCGGTGTTTCCCCGAGATGGGCGGTCCCGGCGACCGTCCGATCGCGGCCCCGGAAACGGGGCCGTCGGATCGCCACCGCAACAACCCGGAGGCCTTGTGAGTCGTCATTTTGGTTGGATCGTGACCCTGATCGTGCTGGGCATCCTGCTGTTGCTGGTGATGGTCCAGATCGACCGCCAGTGGCAGCGTATGGCCTCCATGCAGAACACCATGAGCGAGCAGGCCCGGGATCTGCGGGCTCTGCGGCGCAGCCTGCAGGGGCTGGAGGCGGATCTCGCCTCCGGGCGCTTCGCCGGCATGGAGGCCGGTCAGGCCCCGCGGGCGGACGAGGTGCCGTCGGCCTTCCGCCGTGCGGCGCGGGCGGCGGAACAGGAGGATTACGCCGAGGGCGACTGGCTGGTGCAGGCTTTCGGCACGGGGCTCGCCACCATTACGCCGTATGTCTCCTCGGATGCCTATGCCTCCGAGGTGCAGAACTACGTGCTGGAGTCGCTGGTGGTGCGCGATCCGGAGAGCCTGGAATGGCAGGGCCTGCTGGCCGAGTCCTGGGCGTTCGACGACAGCGGGACCGAGCTGACCTTCCGCCTGCGTTCCGGGCCACAGTTCTCCGACGGGGAGCCGCTGACGGCCGCCGACATCGAATTCACCTTTGATTTCCTGATGACCGATGCCATCGCGGTGCCGCGGGCGCGTGCCTTCCTGGAGAAGGTCGAGGCGGTGGAAGCACTGGACGAGCGCACGGTCCGGTTCACCTTCGAGGAGCCGTACTTCGATGCGATGCGGGTGGCCGGGGGGCTCGACGTATTGCCGAAGCACTTCTACGAGCGCTATCTCGATGACCCGGAGACCTTCAACGAGTCGCGCGGCATCCTGCTCGGGTCCGGGCCGTATCGCCTGGAGGACCCGACCGGATGGACGCCGGATGCCGGCCGCATCGAGCTGGAGCGCAACCCGCGCTACTGGGGCCCGGTGGAGCCACCCCTGGACCGGTTGGTGTGGCGCGTGATCCAGAACGACAGCGCGCGCCTGACCACCTTCCGCAACCGCGATATCGATGTCTACGGCGCGCGTCCGCGCGAGTACGCCCGACTGCGCGACGACGAGGCGCTGCGCGAGCGCGCGGATACCCACGAGTACATGAGCCCCACCGCCGGTTATTCCTACATCGCGTGGAACCAGCGCCGCGATGGGGAGCCAACGCGCTTCGCCGATCCCCGGGTACGCAAGGCGATGAGCCATCTTGCCGACGTCGACCGGCTGATCGAGGAGGTCATGCTGGGGTATGCCGAGCGGGCGATCTCGCCCTTCTCGCCGCGCAGCGATCAGCACAACCCGGATCTCGATCCGATCCCCTATGACGTCGAGCGGGCCCTGGAACTGCTGGCCGAGGCCGGCTATCGCGAACGCAACCGCGATGGCGTGCTGGTGAACGAGGATGGCGAGCCGTTCTCCTTCGAGCTTGCGTACTTCCAGGACAACGAGGATACCCGCCGCATCGTGCTGTTCCTGCGCGATCTCTATGCCCGGGCCGGGATCGAGATGCGTCCGGCGCCGACCGAGTGGTCGGTGATGCTGGAGCAGCTCAGCCGCCAGGACTTCGATGCGATTACCCTCGGCTGGACCAGTGGCGTCGAGGTGGATATCTACCAGATGTTCCACTCCAGCCAGACCGTCGCCGGTGGCGACAACTTCATCCACTACCAGAACCCCGAGCTGGACGCGATCATCGAGGCGGCGCGCGGCGAGGTCGACGAGCCGGCGCGCATGGAGCTGTGGCGCGAGGCCGAGCGCATCCTGCACGAGGACCAGCCGTATACCTTCCTGATGCGGCGCCAGACGCTGGCCTTCATCGACCGGCGTATCCAGAACCTGCAGCAGACCGCGCTGGGGCTCAATCTCGGGGCGGTGCCGCTGGAGATCTACGTCCCGTTCGAACAGCAGCGCCACGGGCAGTAGCGGTTCATGCGCGCAGCAGCTGAAGCGACAAGGACCCGGCGCGCACGATGCTGACCTACATCCTGCGCCGCATGATCCTGATGGTGCCGACCCTGTTCGGCATCACCGTGGTGGTGTTCGCCGTGATGGCGGCCGCGCCCGGCGGCATCAGCGCCCTGACCCTGGTGGAGGGGCAGGGCCTGGAGCCGCAGGCGCAGAAGGCGATGGAGGAGTACTACAACCGTCTCTATGGCCTGGATCAGCCGGCCCCGGTGCAGTTCGGACGCTGGCTGAACAATATCTCGCCGGTCGGCTTTGCCCAGGACGAGGACGGCTCGCTGACCGGCTGGCCGCACTTCAAGGCCCCCGATCTGGGCACCAGTTTTCGCTACGGGCGGCCGGTGACCGATCTGGTCGCCGAGCGTCTGCCGATCACGCTGCTGCTGAACGTGCTGTCGATCCCGCTGATCTATATCGTTGCGGTCGCGGTGGGGGTGCGGGCGGCGACCCGGCACGGCCAGGCCTTCGACTCGCAATCCGGCGTGGTCCTGCTGGCCCTGTGGTCGGTGCCGACCATGCTGGCCGGCGTGCTGATGATCGGCTTCTTCGCCTCCGACCAGTTCTGGCAGTGGTTCCCGACCGGGGGCATCAGCCAGCGCGCGGCACTGGATATGACGTTCCTGCCAACGGTGGAGGTGGTCTGGGCATTGCCGCTTCTGCTGATCCTGCCGTTTCTCGGGGCGGCGCTGGGGATCTACCTGGCCCGTACCCTGCCGGCCTTGATCCGTGGCGGGATCGGGGCCGCGTTCGGGGCGCTGTGTGGCTGGCTGATGTTCCGCGACCTGGCGGTGGCCGGGATGGTCAGTACCGGGGTGGCCGTGATCGTCGGGGCCGCGGTCGGCTGGCTGATGGCGCACAGCGACTGGGGCGTGCTGCGCGGCTTCTACCTGGGCACCCTCGGGCTGGGTGCGGGACTGGCGCTGGCCCTGGGCCTGGCGCCGGGCGAGATCGTGCCGGGCTTCCTGCTGGACCGTGCCTGGCACCTGGTGCTGCCGGTGCTGTGTCTGTCCTACGGCGGGCTGGCGTTCCTGGCCAAGCTGTCGCGCTCGGCGGTGCTGGAGAACCTGACCTCGGACTATGCACGCACGGCGCGGGCCAAGGGCGTCGCCGAGCACGATGTCCTGTGGCGCCACGTGTTCCGCAACTCCCTGCTGCCGCTCATTACCGTGTCGGCCACCCTGCTGCCCTCGCTGCTGGCCGGCTCGGTGATCGTGGAGGCCATCTTTTCCATCGACGGCATGGGCAAGCTGGCGGTGGAGGCCGTGCAGACGCGCGATCGCGAACTGGTGCTGTCGATCACCCTGATCTCCGGCCTGCTCACCCTGGTGGGGTACCTTCTGGCCGATCTTGCCTATGCCATCGTCGATCCGCGGGTGAACTATGACTGAGGCCCGATCCAACCCGGAAACCGGCGGGCGCCGCAGCCGTTCCTGGGCGCGGCGCGTGGTGGGCGAGGTCCTGCTGCGCTGGGGCGCGCGCCTGGGGATCGGCTGGATCGCGCTGCTGACGCTGGTGGCGATCCTCGCGCCGGTGCTGGCCACGTCCCACCCGCTGCTGATCCAGACCGCCGATGGCACGTGGTCCATGCCGTTCCTGCGCTACCTGACCGCGGCCGACGTGACCCTGTTCGGCCTGCTGGCGCTGGCGCTGGTCTTCTGGCGGCTGCCCGGGCGCCCGTGGCGGCGCTTCGGACTGTGGGCCGTACTCGGTGCGGTGCTGGCGGTGGTGGCCTGGCAGACGGTCTCGCCGCCGTCGCTGGTGATCCACGAGCAGTACCGCGAGGCCGAGCGGATGGGCGAATACCAGACGGTGATCCGCGCGCCGATCCCGTATTCCCCGCGCGACTACCTGCGCGACTACGCCGACACCGGGCTGGAGGCCCCGCGCGAGGACCCGGACCGGGTGCACTGGTTCGGCACCGACGACACCGGCGCGGACGTGCTCTCGCGCATGATCCATGCCTCGCGCATCGCGCTGTCCATCGGCTTCATCGCCACCGGCATCGCGCTGGGGATCGGGGTGATCCTGGGCGGGCTCATGGGCTACTTCTCGGGCATCGTCGACATGATCGGCATGCGCCTGGTGGAGATCTTCGAGGCGATTCCGACGCTGTTCCTGCTGCTGACCTTCGTGGCCTTCTTCGGGCGTTCGCTGTACCTGATGATGCTGATCATCGGCCTGACGTCGTGGTCCGGCTACGCGCGCTACGTGCGGGCGGAGTTCCTGCGCCTGCGCCAGCAGGACTTCGTGCAGGGGGCGATCGCCTCGGGGCTGTCACTGCCGTCGATCCTGTTCCGCCACATGCTGCCGAACGGGATCGCGCCGATCCTGGTCGCCGCCAGTTTCGGCGTCGCCTCCGCGATCCTCGCCGAGGCGACGCTTTCGTTCCTGGGCCTGGGCCTGGTCGATGATCCCTCCTGGGGCCAGATGCTGAACCAGGCCGTGCAAAGCTCGACCTTCAACTGGTGGATGGCGGCCTTCCCGGGCGGGGCGATCTTCCTGACCGTGTTCGCCTACAACCTGATCGGCGAGGCCTTGCGCGACGCGGTGGACCCGCATGCCCGCTCGGCGGCGCGCACCGCCAATCGCGACGCCGGGGCGCGCCCGGCAGCCGGCGCCGGCGCCAGCGGCGCGACCAGCGGCGGGGTGCGCTGAGCATGCTGGAGGTGCGCAACCTGCAGATTCGCCATCGCGACACCGAGGCCCCTCTGGTGGAGGGCGCGAGCTTCGCTATCCGCGGCGGCGAGCTGTTCGCGCTGGTCGGGGAATCGGGCTCCGGCAAGTCGATTACCGCGCTGGCCATCATGCGCCTGCTGGACGAGGGCTTCGAACGCCCCACGGGCGAGGTCTGGCTCGCCGGGCGCGAGGGGCGCCAGGAGTTGCTGGGGCTGCCGGGTGCGGTGATGCAACGGGTCCGCGGCGACCGGATCGGGATGATCTTCCAGGAACCGATGACCTCGCTGAACCCGGTGCTGACCGTGGGCGACCAGATCGAGGAGGTCCTGCGCCTGCACCGCCCGCAGATGAGCCCGGAGCAACGCGCCGCGCGCACCCTGGAGGTACTGCGCGAGGTGCAGCTGCCGAACCCGGAACAGCGCCGCGACGAGTATCCGCACAAGCTCTCCGGCGGCCAGCGCCAGCGGGTGATGATCGCGATGGCGCTGGTCGCCGAGCCGGACCTGCTGATTGCGGACGAACCGACCACCGCGCTGGATGTGACCATCCAGGCCGAGATCCTCAAGCTGATCGATCACCTGCGCGAGAAGAACGGCATGGCGGTACTGCTGATCACCCACGACTTCGGCGTGGTGGCCTCGGTGGCCGACCGCGTGGCGGTGATGCGCGAGGGCCGGCTGGTGGAGCAGGGCGAATGCCTGCCGCTGCTGCGCGACCCGCAGGATGCCTACACCCGCAAGCTGATCCAGGCCCTGCCGGAGAACCTGCCACCGCTGCCGCCCGTCCCGGGGGCGGGGCGCGACGCCCTGCTGCAGGTCTCCGGTCTGCAGGTGCACTTCCCGGTGCTGAAGGGGCTGATGCGCCGCCAGGTCGATGTGGTCCGGGCGGTGGACGACGTCAGTTTCGACCTGGAGAACGGCGAGGTGCTGGCGGTGGTAGGGGAATCCGGTTGCGGCAAGACCACGCTGGGGCGGGCGATCCTGCGCCTGATCGAACCCACCGGGGGCGAGATTCGCTACCGCGGCGAGTCGCTGACGCGCATGCCGCGCAAGCCCCTGCGGCGGCTGCGGCGCCACCTGCAGGTGGTGTTCCAGGACCCCGCCTCGTCGCTGAATCCGCGCCTGAACGTGCTCACGCTGCTGACCGAGCCGATGGCGGTGCACGGCATCGGGACGGACACGGACGAACGCATCGCCCTGGCCGGTCGGGTCCTCGACCAGGTGGCGTTGCCGGAGGACACCCTGTGGCGCTATCCCCACGAGTTTTCCGGCGGCCAGCGCCAGCGCATCGCCATCGCGCGGGCCCTGGTGCTGGACCCGGACGTGATCATCTGCGACGAGGTCACCAGTGCGCTGGACGTCTCGGTGCAGGCCGAGGTGCTGCAGATCCTCGGGCGGCTGCGTGCGGAAAGACGCCTGGCGATGATCTTCATCACCCACGACATGGGCGTGGTGGAATACTTCTCCGACCGCATGCTGGTGATGCACGACGGACGCATGGAGGAGATCGGTACTACCGCGGAGGTGCTCGCCAACCCGAAGGCCGACTACACCCGCCACCTGCTGGATGCCGTGCCGCGCGTTTCACGCTATCTCTGAGCCCAAGAGAACCGGCTGCTCTGCGTCTTCGTGACGTCGGGTTGTTCTGGTCAAGTGAGAACGGACACCCCTCTAAGCAACGGCCTTTTCCCACTCCCGGGGGGTAAGTTGGCCCAGGGCCGTGTGGGGTCGGACGCTGTTGTACTGCATTTCGATGTACTCCACGACATCCAGTCGGGCGGCCTCGCGGGTACGGTAGGTCCGGGCGTCGGTCCACTCGCTTTTCAGTGCGCCGAAGAAGCGCTCCATCACCGCGTTGTCCCAGCAGTTGCCCTTGCGGCTCATGGAGGGCACGAAGCCCAACGCATCCAGCCGT
>NZ_AQXY01000020.1 GCF_000376845.1 Thioalkalivibrio sp. ALE14 | reverse complement strand
TGCCGGCACCAGCCGACGGTCGTGGCCGGGCGCAAACCCCAGGATCTTCCCGAATTCCAATGGATCAACACCGTGCTCGGCAACCTCAAGACCAGCCTCAGCGGGAGCTACCATGCATTTGCGTTCGCCAAGTACGCGGCCCGTTACCTCGCGGCATTCGCCTACCGCTTCAACCGACGCTTTGATCTGGCGACGTTGCCGGCGCGACTGCTGGTCGCCGCCGTGCACTGCCGGCCCGTGCCCGAGCGGGTTCTGCGACTAGCTGACTCTCGTTGCTAATCAGGAGGCCTGTTGCAGGCGGGGTAGGTCGTCCGTGGTGAGCGGTTCGAACTCCGCCGGGTCTGCCCAGTGCGCCTCGAACGAGGTCTGGATCTGGCGCCACATATGCGGCAGCTCGTATTCACTGACCTTGGCCGTCCACTCCAGCCCCTCATCCATCGCCACTCGCGAGACATTCGCCGAGCCGATGTAGGCACTGCCAAACCCCGTGCTCCGATGGAACAGGTAAGCCTTGGCGTGCAGACGCGTGCGGTGCGTGTCGTACGAGACCCGAATCTCGGTGTTCGGCAGGCTCAGCAGAAACTCGATCGCCTTGAGATCGGTAGCCCCGAGGTACGAGGTCGTCGCGATCCGCAGCCTGGGAGAGCCATCGGCCGTCGGGGTCTCCGTAAAGCGCTTCAGCGTCTCGCGCAGGGCGCGAATCCCGCTCCACTTGATGAAGGACACCAGCCAATCAGCCCGCTCCGCACTGGCCAGCTCCTTCTCGATCTGCGTGACCAGACTCGGTGTGCGATCGGACCCAGTGAGCAGGCTGGACAGGGCCAGCGGTACATCGGGCCGTGGCGTCTCCTGCTGCCCAACCTGATCAGCCGACGGGGAACGCACCTCCAGCAACTGCCGAAACGGCGGCTGCGGAAGGTCCTCCTCGATCCCCGAAAGCGGATGCCCCGCCGCCGCCAACGCATCCGCCAGCCCCTGCACGGCCCGCGTCCAGTCGTCGTGTCCCTTTTCCCGCAGCTCACCCGCGCGCTCCGCGAGCCGCTGGGCCAGCTCAGCGACCAGGGTCAACGCCAGATCGTCGCCCTCCAAACCCTGGCTCCAGCGGGCATGCTCCTCCAGCCCCAGGGCCTCCAGCGCTTGCCGTACCCGCGGCGTATCCAGCCGTTCATGTAGGCCGACCCATTGGACACCGGACAGCGACTTGGCGGCGCTATCTCGGCTCATTCGGAACGTGCAGCCATAAAGGCTTCGAGCAATGGGATGTCCGCAGGCGCAAGCTCGAGCCCTTGAGCCTCCAATGGCGACACCCAGCACCACCGATCGTGCACCGTCAGCACCGGGCTCTCGTCATCCGTCCACGCCCGCAGCGCCACCAACTCCAGGCTTCCGTTCCCCGGAATCCGCGTGCGCCCGATCTCTTCCCCCACCCGGAGCTCCATCGCCAGCTCCTCACGGAATTCGCGGCACAACGCCGCCTCCAGGCTCTCGCCCGACTCAGCCTTGCCCCCGGGGAATTCCCAATACCCCGCCAAAACCTGATCGGCCCCGCGACGCGCCAGAAAGATCCGCCCCTGTGCGTCCTCCAGAATGCCGCAGACCACCACCGCCTGATTCGCTTCTATGAGCGTTTCCAACACGGCTCTCCATTTCGCCTGGTCGGATCGTACCAAGGAACGCCGCCACGCCTCCCGCCGGAAGCACCTTTCTCGGGCCACGCGTGGTGTCTCCGGCCGTCTCGCCACACTGCGACAGCGGTCATAAACCGATTCTGTATAGCACCGCGCTCTGTCGCGCCCGAGCCGCGGTCTTCCGCGTCTCGACCCGACTCAGTCCACCCCCAAGCCTTCCACCGCGGCCCCTCCGTCTCCCCTATGTTGGACCGATGGGCCGGTGTAAGACTTTGACCAAGACACGAAAATCGTTCGTCCCAGCGCGTGGGGCGCCCTGCCACTCGACGCGACGCCCACTACCATGATAACAGTATGGTTTCCTCGTGGCGGTGTGCCACCGAGAGGAGAACGCCGGGATGATATGCAGAATCTGTATATCACCAATATGACAGATTCTGTCTAATCTACTGTTAGAGCTACAGCATACCGAATGCACGAGGAGTCCTCTTGGATAAATTTCCGGCCGAAGTAATTGACAAGCTGAGAAACTACGTTTATCGGCTCATCGACCCACGCAATGGAGAAACATTTTATGTTGGTCGGGGTGTTGGGAACCGTCTTTTTTCCCACATTCGTGACGAACTGGGGAAAGAATCAGACGAAGTTGGCGATAAGTTAAGAAGAATCAGGGAGATCCGACTTGCTGGCTTTGAAGTTGCGCATGTAGTGCACCGCCACGGAATGGAACCATCCGTGGCGAAAGAGGTAGAAGCTGCACTTATTGATGCGTATCCAGGGCTCACAAATGTGATGGGGGGCGAAGAAAGCGGCGATCGTGGTGCAATGCATGCGAATGAGATTGTTCGGGAGTACCTTGCGGAACCGGCAGTTTTCGAACATCAAGCGTTATTGATCAGTGTGAACAGGAGTGCATCCGAGCGCCCACTCTATGAAGCAACACGGTTCGCCTGGAAGGTCAGTCAAAAACGGGCAAAAGAAGCAGCAGTTGTGCTCGCCTCTGAAAAAGGAGTTATCCGAGGTGCCTATATCCCTGAAAAATGGATGGAGGCTACAGCCGATAACTTCCCTGGCCGGCCTGATCGCCCCGGCAGGTTAGGTTTCATCGGTCGTGAAGCACCATCCGAAATATGGAGCATGTATGTTGGGCGACGAATCCCAGATGAATACCGTTTCGGCACAGCCAATCCTATCCGCTATACATGGAAATAGGACTATGCTCTAACAAGTGGCTGTTGTCGGACGCCCCTACGCTGGCGCTTCGGTGCGCCGCAAAGCCATGGCGTTAAGACGCAGAGAGAGGTCATGTGAAGCTAGACACACAGGTCACTGGTAATATTGGTTTGTATTATGTGTTCTACCACTTGTCCCGAATGGGCTGGAATGTGATGCCAACGGCCCGAAATGCACGTGGAATCGACCTTATTGCTTATGACAAGACGGGCACCGAGTTCATTGGCGTCCAAGTGAAAGCGTTAACAAAGCGGGCACCCGTACCGTTGGGTTCGAGTCTGGATAAAATCATGGGTGATTGGTGGGTGGTAGTTAATAATATTGGCAAGGAGCCATCGACCTATGTTCTTCGACCTAGCGAAGTGCGCAATTTAGCTCACAGGGGTGAGAAAGACGGCCGGGTGAGTTATTGGCTCCAACCAAGATCATATTGCGTCGATGAATTCAGCGAAGCTTGGGGAAGAATCGGCAATGGCCACTAGCGTCTTAACCAGTCGCTTGAGTTCGCTCCGGCCCTGGTCCGGCCTACGCCGGACGGGCTTTCCGCGTTCGCTCCAAGCCCGCCGCTCAGCTCAGCGTTATGCACCGTATGCCCATGTTTGAGCACCCCGAAGACAATGAATTCTTCGAAGAACTCCTGAAGAACGTCGGTGGCGTTGTTGCGTGGCAAAAGCTGTTTGACTTGCGTGATCCAGATATCAAGCGCCGGGAGTTTGGCCTGGTGCGGAATCAGATTCATGCTGTCCTTTGCAGCATTGAAGGTAAATGCTGCCAGTTGAAGTGCCATCATGACTGCTCAAATAGCCCCGATGAAGTTGATCACCTCATACCTCTTAAGACGAATGTTTTGAGCAAAGAACTGCGGGGAATGCGAGGCCAGTTCGGCAAGAAGGTTCCTTCCTTGAGCTACGGATCAAACGATCCTGCGAACTTGGTGCTTTCCTGCAGACGCTGCAACGCTTTTAAAAAGCATCGCATGCCCTCACCGGAGTTGGTGGCGCGCATACTATCAAGACGGTCCATAACAAGGAGTTGCTAGACTACGGGATTCAGACCTTGCCTTTTGCCTTGCGCTGTCCCTCCGTGAAGCAATCCACCATGCTGTTGATGAAATACGGCATAGGCCCTTCCCCATCGCTTCCGGGGTCACCTTTGACCGCCTCGGGCACGAGGTCTAGCGTCAATGGACAGGGGCGGAGAACGGCCCGACAGAATCCGTTGCAACCTCGCGGAATCGCGAAGGAGGCACACCATGCGCAGCGTAGACAACATGCCGGCCCTGGACTGGGAAAACGGCAGGAACGCCATGCGGGCGAAGTTCCAGGTGATGCACGAGGAACCGGTGGTGCTGAATATGCCGCCCGACATGGACTGGTCGGTGAACGGGGGCGAGTTCGGCTGCACGCTGGACGAGAAAGGCATGCCGCGCGACTGTGAAGGCGGCAGCCTGCTGCATCGGCTGGCGAAGCTTAATGACATGCCGGGACTGGGAGATATCGCGCAGGCCTGCGCCTACTCCAGCTCCCGCGTGGATATCGACGCCGCGGGCTCCCGCATCATCGTGCACGACTGAACGGGCCTGGGCCGCCGGTCCAACCGGCGGCGACCCTGCAACCTGGAGCAGTGGCCGATGTCGGTGGTCCACCACGAGATGGAGATCGATGCCGCTCCGGAAGCGGTGTTCGATCTGATGGCCCGGGTGGAGGCGTTCGCTGCCTACAGCGAGGCCATCGAGTCGATTACCCGCGTCGGGCCTGATCGCTACCGCTGGCGTGTACGGGTGGCCGGGGTGCCGCTGGCGTTCGACGTAGAGGTGCTGGTCGCCGTCCCACCGCGTCTGCTCGGCTGGCGCGCGCTGGCGGGCTTGTCCTGCGAGGGCTGCTACCGGCTGACTCCGAGCGCGCGCGGTACGCATCTGCAGCTGGCCGTGGGCTGCGGCGACGAGAATCCCCTGACCGATGGCCTGCTCGGTCTGGCTGCCCACCCGCTGCTGGACGCGCTGGGGGCGGAGGTAGTGCGCAACGCCTGGCCGCACCTCCACCGGGCGTGACCCCTAGGCTGGCGCGTGGAACTCGCGGTATTCGTCGAGGAAGGCAAGGCGGGTGGTGTCGGTCACCCGGTCGATGAACAGGGTGCCGTCGAGGTGGTCGATCTCGTGCTGGAAGACGGTGGCGAGGAAGCCTTCGGGTTCCAGGTGGCGGGGCGTCCCGTCGGGCTCGTAGTAATCCACGGCGATGTGGCGCGGCCGGGCGACTTCGCCGCGCAGGCCGGGGACGGAGAGGCAGCCTTCCCAGTAGCACTGCGGCGTCGGGTCAAGCACGGTGACCGCGGGGTTCACGAGTATCAGGCGGCCGGTCGGCACGGCACCGGGGTAGCGGGCGTTGCCGGGCTGGATCTCGATCACGGCGACGCGTTGCGGCACGCCGATCTGGGCGGCGGCCAGACCGAGTCCTTCGCTGGCGTGCATGGTGTCGACAAGGTCGTCCACCAGGGCATGCAGCCCGGGGCTGTCAAAATCGGAGTCGGGTACCGGGTCGCAGACGCGACGCAGGTCGGGGTGTCCCATGCGCAGAATAGGGCGAACGCTCATGGGAGGGATGGTGCCACAGGGGGAAATAATGGTGGCCGGGGACGGAATCGAACCGCCGACACGGGGATTTTCAATCCCTCGCTGATACCGTTTCCTGCATTAACCGGAATTAGTCAAAACGCTAGATTTCAGTATCTTGCCCGCGTTGCAACCGCAAAGCTAACGCGGGATAATCAACCCGAATTGCCCAAATCTGCTTACACAGTGCTTACACGGCGCTTACATGACCCCCCGGGGGTGGCCCTGGCGGGGGGCGGGCTCACGGAGCAATTCCACACCCACCCCCCTCGCTCCAGCAGCCCCCTTCCCGAAAATTTCCCGTGAAAATCGGGCAGGGGGGGCAAAACGAAAAAGCCCCACCGGTGCGCCAACACCGGTGGGGCTGCTCACCACCGAACCTGTGCGGAGGTTCCAATGGCTACCAGCAATGCTACTCGCGTCCGGCTTACCCGTGAACGGCTGAAGGCGTTCACCTGTCCCCCTGAACGCCGCCAAGCCTTCTTGTGGGACTCGGAGGCGCCCGGCCTGGGGCTGCGCGTCACCACCGCCGGTGCCAAGGCGTACATTTTCCAATCCCGCCTGCACGGGCGCTCCCTGCGCGTCACCATCGGCCCGGTGGGGCACTTCGAGACCGTTGAAGACGCCCGAGCCGAGGCCCGGCGGCTGGCGGAGCTGGTGCGGCAGGGGGTGCACCCCGAGGATGACGCGAAGGCCAAGGCCGCCGAGGCGGAGGCCGCAAGGGCGGAACGCACCCGGGCCACGGTGACGCTGGGGGATGCCTGGGCCGACTACGTGGCCGAACGCAAAGCCGAATGGAGCGAGGCGCACCGGCACGACCATGACCGCGCCATGACGGCCCCGGGGCAGCCCCGCCGCCGGAGCCGCCAGCCCACCACCGCCGGTGCGTTGTACAGCCTGCGGGGGGAGCGGCTGCGGGATCTCACCGCCGAGCGGCTGACCCGGTGGCTGGAAACCGAGAGCGCGAAGCGCCCCGCCGTGGCGGCCCGTGCCTTCCGGCTGCTGCGCACGTTCCTGAACTGGGCCGCCGAGCATCCCGACTATCGAGGACTGGTGGACCCTAGCGCGCTGCTGACCGGTGCGGTGCGGCGCAAGGTGCCAAGGCAGAAGCCGAGGGATGACGTGCTCCAGCGTGAACAGTTGGCCCCCTGGTTCGAGTCGGTGCGGCGGATCACCAACCCGGTGGCGTCCGCCTACCTGCAAACGCTGCTGCTCACCGGGGCGCGGTCGGGGGAACTGGCCGCGCTGAAGTGGGAGGACGTGGATTTCCAGTGGCGCGCCCTCACCATCCGCGACAAGGCCGAGGGGGAGCGCACCATCCCCCTCACCCCCTACGTGGCGGCCCTGCTGGCGGCCCTGCCCCGGCGCAATGGCTGGGTGTTCTCCAGTCCGCAAAGTGAGTCGGGGCGCATCGGAGCGCAGACGCGAGTGCACACCCGAGCGGTGGAGGCCGCCGGACTGCCCCCGGTGACACTGCACGGGCTGCGCCGCAGCTTCGGCACCCTGTCCGAGTGGGTGGAGTGCCCGGTGGGGATCGTGGCGCAGATTCAGGGGCACAAGCCGAGCGCCATCGCGGAGAAACACTACCGCCGCCGTCCGCTCGACCTGCTACGGCAGTGGCACGCGCGCATTGAGGGCTGGATGCTGGAGCAGGCCGGAATCGAGCAGCCCGAGTACGGCACCGGGGAACGTCTACGGGTGGCGAAATGAACGAGCGCGATCTCCCCGAGTACGTCACACCGGCTGAGCTTCTCGAAGTGGTGGGTGATGACCTCGAGGCGCTGTGCTGGCTGCGCAGTCTCATCCCGCAGAACAAGGCGGATGCTGCGGACTTCTATCGCAAGTATTGGCCGGACGTGCTTCGCGGGTTCGAGGAGATGCGCCAACGCTTCGAGGGCGGGGAAAGTGCGGCACTGCTCGAAGCCATCGAGACGGCGGCGAGTGTGCGGGTTCCGCTACCCGAGTGGATTGCCGATGGTTTCAAGCAGGCATGGGGGCGTTACACCGAGGCAGAGGCACGAACCCTTGGGGAATCCTTTGGAGTGGAGCGGCCAAAGGGCTGGAATCAAACCAAGAACCGTCAACTGGGTTACATGCCCCTGATCCAACGGCGCTTCGAGGCGCTCACGAAGGCTGGTCTGAAGACTGGGTTGAACGCGGGGCCACGGCGGACGGTTTACGAGCAGATCGCCGCCGAACTGGCGGACCCCGAAATGCTCGCGGACAAAAACAATCCTGCGCCGGACCCGGAGATGGCGGCCCTTTTTGCTCCGACCCCTGAAGGTGCCAGCGTTGGCGGACTGAAGCCGCTACACGTCTCCGCAACGTGGGTCAGGGACAACCGCACGCCAGAACCACACAGCACCCCCGAGCCGGACGACTGATACCCACCCGGCCTTTTCGGCATTTTCTCGAAACTTTCCGAAAGCCTCGCCAAGCACCGGTATGGATTCTGAATGCGTCACCCGAACAAACGGAGGCGCATTGATGGACACGCACAACCACCCCCTTGGTCTTTCCACCACCGAACTGGCCCGAAGCATCGGGCTTGCCCCTGACTCGATCCGCGTTCACCTCTGCCGCCGTGGCAGCTACTTCGGCCTGGTGCCAGACCGCCTTCCGAATGGTCGGCTGCTCTGGCCTGCCGACTCCCTGGAGCGGCTGAAGGCGAAAGCCGAGGCCATGCCACCGCGCCCCGTGCCGAGCCGCAAGGCCGCAGGGGGTGCCGAGTGACGAGGGAAGAAAAGAGTGGCCCCGCACCCGGGGGATGGGGCGAGGCCGGTGCAGACGTGACGGGACTGCGCAACCAGAATACCACCCCCACCCCGGTGGTAGTGAAGGCCGCCGAGCCGAACCCGGACAACATTTCCGAGGCGTTGAAGAAACTGCCGTACTGGGTGCTGTACCAGCGCCGCGAGAAGGGCGGCAAGGCCACGCCCTTCGGCCAACTGAAGCAGGACAAAATCCCGCGACAGCCCCGCCACCCCTTCGCGCCCGCCAGCACTGCCGAGGCCAAGCACTGCGGCAGCTTCGAGGAGGCCCGGGAAGCCCTGCGCCAATGCCCGCAGACCGATGGCCTGGGGCTGGTGCTCACGCACGCATGGATGGACGCCCCCGACCTGGTGGCGCTGGACTTCGACGGCCTGCGCGATCCGCACACGGGGGAGATTGCCCCGGACAAACTGGCCGGATGGGAGACCATCAAGGCGGTCGGCAGCTACACCGAGGTTTCGCCATCCGGTGAGGGCTTCCGGGTGTTCTGCTTCGGAAGTGCTGGCGGGGCTTTCAATCTTGGAGGTGTGGAGGCATACCCGGCGGGCGGTGCGGTCCGTTTCGTGACCGTCACCGGGGCGCACGTCGAAGGCTTCCCCCGTGAGCCCCGCCCCGTGCACAACCTGGCCGAACTGCTAGACCCACACCGCCCCGCAGAAAAGCCCGAGGCGGGGACCGGGGAGGACTCCGGCCTGCCCAACACTCCGCCGCCGATCCCCGAGGACGTGCCCGAGCGCACGGCGCTGGATCTGGCGGATGGATGGCTGTGCTTCCTGGAGGACTGCGACCAACCGCCGGAGCGATTCAAGCGCGACCGCTCGCGGGCGCTCCAGAGCTTCACCACGGTCCTGCTGGCGCAGGGGCTGGAGCCTCCCGAGGTGCTGGGGGTTCTGGCGCACTCGGACGCTTTCCGGGTGGCGCTGGAACACCGGGGGCAAAACGAGGCCAAGGCCATGCAGTACCTGTGGGACGGCATCCGGAAGGCGGCAGCGCGTAAACCCGGTGCCGTGGCGGTGGCCGAGGACTTCCCCTACCTGGGCGCCGTGGAGCGGGAGGAGCGACCGGACGACCGGCCCACGTTCCCTGTAGTGCGCCTGGACGATCTGGAAAGCACCGAGGCACCTGCGCCGAGGCATATCCTGTCGCCATATATCCCGGCAGGGACCGTCACGCTGCTCGGGGCGCATGGTGGGGCGGGAAAATCGACGCTCGCGCTTCACCTGGCGGTCTGTGTGGCCCTGGGACGGCCTTTCCTGGGCTTCCCCGTGGAGAGGCGCCCGGTGCTGTTTTTCAGCGCCGAGGACGGCGCGGACGTGGTTCGCTGGCGACTCCAGCAGATCACGCGAGCGATGGGGGTAGACCCGGCGGAGTTGGCGGAGCATCTGAAAGTTCTGGACGCCACCGAGGCCGACCCGGTGCTGTTCCGGGAAGTGGTCACGGAGGGGGCGCGCAGAGGCGCCACGACACCCGCCTTCAAGGCCCTGGACCGGGAAGCGGTCGAGCACCGCGCGGGGCTGGTCATCATCGACAACGCTTCCGACACCTTCGACGCCAATGAGGTGGAGCGCGCCCGGGTGCGGGCTTTCATTCGGGCGCTGGCGGGGATGGCCCGGCGCACCGATGGTGCGGTGCTACTGCTGGCGCACGTGGACAAGAGCACCGCCAAGGCGAGCGGCAGCCGCCAATCCAGCCCCGAGGGCTACAGCGGTTCCACGGCCTGGCACAACAGCGCCCGCTCCCGCCTGTTCCTGACCGCCAGCGGTGACGGCCTCACCCTGGAGCACCAGAAGGCCAACCTGGCGACGAAGGCCGCCCCGCTCAATCTCGTGTGGGAAGGCGGCCTGCTGGTCCCCCGCTTGGATTCCGAGTGGGTGGCGGAGGAGGCCGACCTGAACCGCCAGCAGGATGAAGAGGACGTGCTAAACGCCATCCGCGCAGCGATGGACTCCGGGGAGGACGTTCCCACCGGGCGCACCGGCCCCGGCACCACCCACCACGTGCTGACCCGATACCCCGACCTGCCGGAGCACCTGCGCGGGGGCGGAGGGAAGCGGCGCTTCTGGGAAGCCCTTGCCCGGCTGGAGCGCGCCGGAAAGATCCGCCGGGAGGAGTACCGCAGTCCGCAGCGCAAGCCGAAAGAGCGATACGCGATCTGCGCCGGTTCGGAGCGCGCCGGTTCCGGGGAGGCAAGCGAATGAACACCGGGGGCGCCAGTCTCTGCGCCAGTTCTGCGCGCGCGCCTTTCCCCCACACCCCCTGGGAACTGGAGCGGCGCAGGGGCGCCGCCCCTGCTCCAGTTTGCGCCGGTTCCGAACTGGCGCAGAACTGGCGCAAACCGGCGCAGACGGTTCAAAGCCGATGCCCCCCGGTGTTGTATCCCGATTTCGGGCGCCGCCCCCCGGCTGGGGTTTGGCCCGTGAACCCAGACACCGGAGCCCCGGTGCAATCTAACCAAGAGAGGGAAACGCCATGAACCACGAGTACCCACCTATCCGTCCCCAGAACCGCCGAGTACACGAGCCGCCGGAGGTCCGAGACCACCGCCGCGCTCGAGGCATGTTCTTCATGGTCTGGTGTCCCGAGACCTGGGCGCCCGTCTCGAATTACGGGGATGCGCAGGAAGCCTATCAGGAAGCGATGCGGCTGAAGATGCTGTACCCCGAGCAGGACTTCTACGTGATGGCCGCTATTGCCCGTTTCGAGGATTCGGGCTTTTACACAATCGACGCCCACGGGAAGCGGAAACGCGTAGACGAAGCCTGGAGGGTCTGAAGATGGCCGCGAAACCGATCACCCGAGCCGCCCACGCGACGATCCGGAAGGCCGGTGGGGAAGCCTATGTGTTCGGGCAGGTGGCCGAGGGGCGGACGCTGAAAGCCATTGCCGAGGAGTTGGGGATCTCCCGCCAGATCCTCAGCACCTGGTGCAACCGCCCGCACCGCAGGGACGCGCTTGCCCGTGCGAGACAGGAGGCCGCCGGTGCTTTGATGGATGAAGCCCTGGCGATCACGGACGGGGCCGAGGAGGACACTATCGCGCTCCAGAAGGTGAAGCAGCAGGCCGACCTGCGCAAATGGCTGGCGGCCCGGCTGTCACCGCAGCAGTGGGGCGACTCCGGGCCGGGGGTGCAAGTGAACATCGGGCAGCTTCACCTGGACGCCCTGCGCCAAGTTGGTCGCGTGATCGACGTGAAACCGGAACCCGAGGGGGGTGGGGAAGATTAGGGGCGCAGTGACACCGGCGCGCCCCCGGTGCTACGTTGAAGTTCCGCGTGGCCTTTCTCGGTCTGAAGCAGCGCTGTGCCGATTCCGATATCCAAAGGCCCGCGGAACTCGGCGGGGTGAAGCCATGAATGGCGCGGTCATTGTGCTACTGATCCTCATAGCACTGCTGCAATTCGCAACTTTGCTGGCGGTGTGCCCGACGTGCCGACGTGCCTTCAGTACTGCCTGGCGATACCTGGCTATCACCCTGGCCGTGGTGATTCTCGGGGGCTTCGCCTTGAGCGTCGGCGCTTGGACGGTCCGAAATCATGGGGAAGAGATCGGCGGCATTGTGGCATTTGCCGTCTTCCTCGGGGTGGTGGTGGGGTTCCTCTCGCTGCTCGCGAAATTGGATAGCTATTTCTTTATGGGTGGTCGCCTTAAACGGAAACAAGAAAAACAAGCGCGGGCCATGCGTGAGCACCGAGAGGAGAGCGGGGAGCAGGAGCACAAGGATTAGCCCCGCTGTGATCTCCGTGAGAGATAGGTTTACCGGGATCGCTCGGAGGGCTGCGGTGGGCCGGCCTGCTCAGTCACACTCGGTGTAGTTGGACTCCAAGCAGTCATGGGCACGGCGCTGGGCTTCGGCGATTTGCTCAGGAGTCATCTGTTGCGCCCAATAATCTCGCACTTCAGCACCGGCCTCATACCCATTTGCGGTAGCGATGTTTGCCCACATGTGGGCCCGAATGGGATCCCCCATGTCGTAACCGTACACGTCACTAAGAACGCTCTGCGCTAAGGTGTCGCCCGTTTCCGCTGCCCGACGATACCACCGAGCCGCCTCAGCATAATCCTGAAGGACTCCACTACGGCCTTGATGGAATATGTCGGCAAGGAGGAACGCGGCATCAGCGTGGCCTTGCTCAGCGAGCGGTCGCAACACCTCTTGAGCCTCTTCGTGTTCTCCGGCCCAATAGAGGGCCACCCCCCGACCGAATTCGTCTCCCGAAGCAAACGCCCCACCGTACACCAGCAATGGCAGCAAGAGCGCAGCACCCAAGATCCACTTGATTCCGAACATATCCCCGTCGAAGTCAGCACTGGCACCGGTTCACCCCCGGTGCTACGTTGAAAACGCACCCGAGGCAGTTGCAGCTACCCCGGGCGCTTCCCACAACGTCACTACCTAGGAGTAGACGCCATGAGCACCACCGATGCTATCACCCACGCCGCGCACCTTCTTGACCTGGGGGAGGCGCGAGACCTGGCGCTTGAGATCCGAGCCGGGTGCAAGGCGATTGCCAGCCATACCGACCCCGACACCGCCGCACTGCTGAAGATGGTGGCGCATAGCGCCGACCGGCTGGCGGGGGTGTTGGAGGAGTCCGCGCCGGAGATCCAGCCCTAGACGGGAGCAGGATGAGCCACGACCAGCGGCCACCAGTCGAAGACTTCGCGGACAAAGCGGCGGGGGTGCTGGTCTCCGTCGCCTTCGTCTTCGGCTGGCTGTGGTTGGCGGGAGTGCTGGGGTATCAGGTTTGGCACTGGCTTCAGGAAGGGGTGTGGTTGCCGCTCCCGTTCCGGTTGGCGCTCGAATTCATTGGCCTGAACGTACCGGAGCCGGTGGAGATCGACGGTTGGGTCGGCCTCTCTCGCGTTCTGGAGTGGGCGATCAATCTGCCCATGTCCGTGATGGTGGGGCTGGCGGTGTTCGCGGTGGCGGTGCTGGTGAACGGGATGGTGCGGCGATAAGCCCAGCGAACACCGGTGCCGATGAGGCGGCGTTGCTTACATAGTGCTTACACGGAAGCGAAGGCTTGGAAGCAGGGGCGCGGCGGATCCCGCGTAAGCCTTTGAAAACTAATGGTGGCCGGGGACGGAATCGAACCGCCGACACGGGGATTTTCAATCCCCTGCTCTACCGACTGAGCTACCCGGCCATACTTCGGGGGGATTCGTCCTGCGGACGAAGGGCGGTATTAAAGCGGCCCGGCGGCTCCACGTCAAGCGCGATGGACCGCCGGGCGACGCGAGGCGCGGAAAACCGCGACTCAGGAGGCGTTCGGGTCGACGAAGCCTTCCGGCTTCTCGGAGCCGTCCCCGAACAGGAACTTTTCCATTTCCTCTTCCAGGAACTTGCGCGCCTTGGGATCGACCGGGGTCAGGCGGTATTCGTTGATCAGCATGGTCTGGTGGCTCAGCCAGGCCTGCCAGGCCTCCTTGGACACGTTCAGGTAGATCTTCTTGCCCATCTCGCCGGGATAGGGCGGGAAGTCCAGGCCTTCGGCCTCTTGCCCGAGTTTTACGCAGTTAACGGTTCGTGCCATTGCCGGAGTCCTTGTCGTCGTGCAGATAACGCTGGATGGGGGCCGGGATGCCGACCGCCCGTGTTGTGCCAGGTTTATACCAAATCACCCTGTCGCCTTCCATGATCCCACACGCGCCGGCCGGGAGGTCGAAGGGCCGGATGCGCAGGTCCAGGCGGTAGTGGCTGAAGCTGTGCTGCAGGCCGTGGTCGTTTGCGGCCGCAGCGGCGCTAGGCCACTGGGTCAGCACCCAGTCCTCCAGGGCCTCGGGGGTTTCGGCCTCGGGCAGGCTGTAGAGCCCGCCCCAGATACCGTCCTGCTCACGCTGGACCAGGGCGATGCCCTCGGGGGCTCGCAGGCAGGCGGCCCAGCGGGTGCGGGTGGGCAGGTCGCGGCGCGGCCGGGGCGAGGGCAGCGTAGCGGTCAGGCCCTGCTGCACGGCGCCACAGTCCGCGCGCACCGGACAGGCCTCGCAGGCGGGTCGGCTGCGGGTACAGAGCAGGGCGCCCAGGTCCATGATCGCCTGGGTGTAGTCGGCGCAGCGCGTAGCGGGGGTGCGCGCCTCGGCCTCGGCCCACAGCGCGCGCTGCACGGCCGGGCGGCCGGACCAGCCGTGGATGGCGGCGTGGCGTGCGAGGACGCGCTTGGCGTTGCCATCCAGGATGGCCTCGGGGGCGTCATGCGCCTGGGCGATGATCGCAGCGGCGGTGGAGCGGCCAATACCGGGGAGGTGCTCCAGGGCCTCGCGCTCGGCGGGAAAGACGCCACCGTGCTCCGCGACGACCACCTGCGCGGCGCGGTGCAGGTTGCGCGCGCGGGCATAGTAGCCAAGCCCCGACCACTGGTGCAGCACGGCGTCCTGCGGCGCCGCCGCGAGGCTTTCCACATCGGGGAACTGTTCCACGAAGCGCAGGAAGTAGGGGACAACCGTCTCCACCCGGGTCTGCTGCAGCATGATCTCGGAGACCCATACCCGGTAGGACGTGCGCGGGTGCTGCCACGGCAGGTCGTTGCGGCCGTGGCGGTCAAACCAGGCCAGCAGTCGCTCGGCGAATGACTTCATGGTGAGGACGGCTCGCGACCCCGTGCAGTGCACGGGGTCAACCGATCAACGGCTGCGCAGGCGATCCAGGAGCCCTTCGGTCTCTTCGTCGAGACGCTCGCGGACGCGATCTTCTTCCTGTTCGATGCGCTCCCGGGCACGCTCCTGCTCCTCGCGCACGCGTTCGCGCGCCTCGCCCTCGTAGCGCTCGCGCAGGGCGTCCTCCAGATTCAGACGGAAACTCGGATCGTCGAACGTACCGCTGATGCGGATGGGCAGGGTGACACCGCGCAGGTCGTCCAGTTCGCGGCCGCCCTGGCCCTCCAGCGTACCCACGACGGTGGTGTTCACGCGGTAGTCGAGGGTGTCGTCGTTCAGGTCAGCCTGGCCTTCGCCGCGTACCCGCAGCAGGGGCGAGCTGGCCGCCAGGTCGTTATTGCGCACCACGCCATCGCGGATGGTGAAGCTGCCGGTCAGCTCGCTGAAGTCGGTCTGGTTAGGCTCGTCATCTTCCAGCTGCTCGCCGCGCAGACGTGCCTCGGCGCGGCGGATAATCCGGGCCACGTTGATGCCACGCACCGCGCCGTCCTCGAAGCGCATGTTGCCCGAGCCGTTCAGGGCGCCCTTCAACTCGCTCAGGAGCTCGCCCCGGGTGCTGATATCCAGCTCCAGGTTGCCGGTGCCCATCAACCGTGCATCGTCGCCCTGGAAGTCCTCCAGCAGGGCCCCGATATCCAGGCTCTGCAGATCAGCCGCCAGTTCGTAGCGCGGGACATCTTGGCGGGCATCCAGGCGCAGGCGGCTGGTCAGTTCACCGTCATAGGCCTCGGCGTTCAGGGGCTGGATATGCCAGTCGCCCGCCTCGGCCTTGATCTGAAGCTCGATGTTGCGCAGGACCATGCCCATCACGTCGAGCCGGCCCAGCGCCGCGCGGCCGTCCACGTCGATGCTGCGCAGTGCCTCCAGCGGCAGTTCGATGGCGATATCCTCATCGGCTCCGCCATTGCCATTGCCGTTTTCGGTGCGGGCCTCTTCCACCTCCGGCGGCAGGTAGCGGTCGAGATTCAGGCTCTCGCCGGAGACGTCGAAGGTGATCAGCGGGCGCGCCCCGCGGCCATCCCAGCCCGCGGAACCGCTCAGCATGGCGTCATCCACCGTGATCAGGAACGGGTCCATGTTCAGCGCCTGGAAGCTGCCGTTGGCGGAGAAATCGAACGCGACGCGCGACAGGGCGTCGGGGTCGTTGGTCGCCGGTGCCTCCAGCCCCAGATCCTCCATGAAGTCCTTCAGGTTGATGGTGTTGGTGCGCATCTCGGTGCGCACCCGCGCCTGCTCGCCGTCCAGGTCGGACAGCTCGGCAAACCCGGTCAGGCGCAGGTCGGATACGCCCAGCGTCAGGCGCTCGAAACGCAGGGTCATGGCGTCGGCCAGTTCCAGCGCCACATCGCTCTCCAGCGTCATGCCCACCGCACGAGGCAGGCCGCCGCCATCGAGGCCCAGGGTCGCGTTCAGGCGGCGCACGGAGTAGCGCTCGTTGAGCAGGTCGACGTTCATCAGGCCGCCCAGATCCAGGGCCAGCTCGACCGGCTCGTCGAGATCGCCGCCCTCGGCGCGCACAACCGCCTCCAGGTCGAGGCGCGTCTCGACGCCCGGCCGGAAGCGACCCACCTGCAGCTCGAACGGCTCCAGGGTGGCCTGCATGCCGGTCTCGCGGTCATCCCAGTGCACCCGGGCATTGGTCAGGGAGATCCCGGCCACGTCGATACGCTGCAGGGCCAGCCGGGTCTCGGTCTCGGTGCGCTCGTCGTCGTCGGCACCCACGGCGTCATCGCGAGCCGCACCGGCGTGATCCAGCAGATCGTCCCAGTTGTTGCGGCCCTGCTCGTCGCGCGCCAGGTTCAGGCGCACGCCGTCGGCCTCCACGCGCTGGACCTCCAGCTCGCGGCGCAAAAGCGGCAACACCGCCACCGCAACATCCACCACGTCGACCTCGGCGAACGGTTCGTCGCCGAAGCTCTCGGCATTGCCGAAGCGCACCTCTTCCAGACGCAGCCCGAGGCTGGGGAACAGGGTCAGGCCGATCGGCCCGGAGAGGGTCAGTTCGCGACCAGTCGCCTCCTGCACCTCGGCCTCGATACGCTCCTTGTAGTCATTCGCATCGAAGGTGATCAGCAGGTAGGCGGCCACGATAATGACCAGCAGGATCAGGACAGCGATCAGGCCCAGCAGGCGCTTGATCCATTTCATTCGGAATCTCCTTTCGGTTCGGCCCGCCAGGTGCCACTGCGGCCCCCGCGTTTCTCCAGCAGGCGAACACCATCAATTTGCATGCCGCGATCCACGGCCTTGCACATGTCGTAGACCGTCAGCAGCGCGGTGGATACGGCTGTCAGTGCCTCCATCTCCACCCCGGTCTGGGCGTGCACCTCGCAGGTGGCCTGCACGCGTACGGCGGTGTCTTCCGTCTCCAGCTCCAGGGCCACCCGGGTCAGGCCGATCGGGTGGCACAACGGGATCAGGTCGCCGGTCTTCTTCGCCCCCATGATGCCAGCCACCCGGGCGATGCCGAGGACGTCCCCCTTCGCATGGCGGCCTTCGCGGATGCGCTGGAGGGTATCCGGCTGCATGTGGATGCGGCCTTCGGCGATCGCCACGCGATGGGTGACGGACTTTTCGCCGACGTCGACCATATGCGCATGGCCTTCGGCATCGAAGTGAGTGAATTCGTTCATGATGGCTATAATGCTTGACTCGCAGTCATGTTTACAGGGGCCGGAATGACCGTACACGTCCATTATTTTGCGCGTCTGCGCGAGGAGCTGGGCCGCCAGGGCGACGCAGCCGAGCTGCCCGGGGACAGCCTGACCGTCGGTGAACTGTGGCGGCACCTGCATCAGGAGGCCCCGCCGGAACGCCTGATGGCCGCGGTGAACCAGGAGCAGGCCAGCCTGGAGACCCCGGTGCGCGACGGCGACGAGGTCGCCTACTTCCCGCCGGTGACCGGGGGCTAGGGTGGCGGTCGAGATCTACACCGGCGACTTCGACCCCTGGGAGATCGTCCGTCAGGCGGAGCAGGCCATCCCGGCGAATGCGCGCGGCGCGGCCAGCGTGTTCGTCGGCCGCATGCGCGACTTCAACGAGGACGAGGACGTGACCGGGCTGTTCCTGGAGCACTACCCGGGGATGACCGAGCGCGAGCTGGAACGCATCGTCGCCGAGGCCGAGGCACGCTGGCCGCTGCTCGGCTGCCATGTGGCCCACCGCGTGGGTGACGTGCGCCCCGGCGACGCCCTGGTGCTGGTGGCCACCTGGTCGGCCCACCGCGTGGCCGCCCGCGATGCCTGCAGTGACATCCTGGAACGCCTGAAGCACGAGGCCCCGTTCTGGAAACGCGAGACCCTGACCGACGGCACCCAGCGCTGGGTGGAGAAGAACACCCCCGGTTTCTGATCCCCCCGCCCGCTGCCCCCCTGTAGGAGCCTGCTCGCAGGCGAAGCCCCTGCCAAAGTCGGACGCGGGCAGGTGCATTCGCCTGCGAGCAGGCTCCTACAGGGCAGGGTCAGACCAGGGGTTGCCCCCGTACCGCAGCGCATCAACCGGCCATCCCGGCCGCAACATCGCTCACACCGTCATCCCGGAAACCGCGCAGCGGTTATCCGGGATCTCCACCCCCGGGGATGTCCCGGTCATCAGGAGTTTTCCCGCGCGGGAGATCCCGGCTCTCCGCTTCGCTCCGGCCGGGATGACGGGGCGTGCCGGAGGAAGTGGCCGGTTTAACGGTGGATACGGTGGTGCCCCGGGGTGCAGGCGCAGTGCACGGACGTGGCCGCAACGGAACACGGCCGGCCTTCAGCGCAGGGTCAGGTAGAGGGTCTGGTTACCGCGTCGTAGTTGCAGCTCCAGGGTCTGCTGGGCGGCGAGTTGCTGCGGCAGGTCGGACAGACGCTCGATGCGCTGGCGGTTGATCGCAAGCAGCACGTCGCCAGGGCGCAGGCCGGCACGGGCCCCGGCGGTACCGGGTTCCACCGCGATCGCCGCCACGCGGCTGCGGCCGTCGTTTCCGGTGGTCTCCGACAAACGCACGCCGTCGAGGCGCGGGTGGATGGCCGCTCCCTCGATACGCCGCTCTTCCGGGCGATCCAGTCGCGCGACGATCGGCTGTTCCGTCCCGTCGCGCAGGACGTCCAGCTCCACCTCGGAGCCGGCGCGCAGCAGGCCGAGGCGATTGCGCAGGTCGCTGGCGCTGCGCACCGGCTGGCCATCCACCCGCAGCACGACATCTCCGTGCAGCAGGCCCGCGCGTTCGGCGGCCGAGCCGCGCACTACCCGGGTAATCACGGCGCCCTGCGAGAGGTCCAGGCCAAAGGCCTGGGCCAGCGCCGGGGTCAGGTCCTGCATCTCCACGCCCAGCGCGCCGCGCTCCACGCGGCCCTCGGCCAGCAGGTGATCCTGGATCTGGCTGGCCATGTTGGTCGGGATCGCGAAGCCGATGCCGATATTGCCGCCGCCCCGGGCAAGGATGGCGGTGTTGATGCCGACCAGTTCGCCGCGCAGGTTCACCAATGCCCCGCCGGAGTTGCCCGGGTTGATGGAGGCATCGGTCTGAATGAAGTCCTCGAAGCCGGCGCCGCCCAGCCCGCTGCGGCCCAGGGCGCTGACGATACCGCTGGTCACGGTCTGTCCCAGGCCGAAGGGGTTGCCGATGGCGACCACGAAGTCGCCCACGCGCAGGGCGTCGGAATCCGCCAGCGGGATCGCCTGCAGGTCCTCCGCGTCGATGCGGATCACGGCGACGTCGGTAGCCGGGTCGGTGCCCACCACCTCGGCCTCGTACTGGCGGCCGTCATGGAGCGTGACCAGGATGGTGTCGGCGCGCGCGATCACGTGGCTGTTGGTGAGGATGGTACCCGCCTCGGCATCCACGATCACGCCGGAGCCCAGGCCCTGGCGCTCGCGTTCGCGCGAACGCTCGGGGACATCGAAGAAACGGCGGAAGAAGGGGTCGTCGAACAGCGGGCTGACCGACTCCACCACCCGCGAGCGGGTGGCGATGTTCACCACCCCGGGGATGGTGCGCTCGAGCATCGGCGCCAGCGAGGGCAGGGGCTGGCCGTCCACGGCCGCCGGCAGCTGGGCGGTGGCCGGCGCGGCCCCGAGCAGGGCCAGGGCCAGGATCAGGAGGGGGATCAACCGACGCATGGGCGCTCCTTACGTTGCGTTCCGGGTCACGGCGCCAGGTCGGCGCGCGGGGCGAAGGACGACTTCTCGGCCATCTTGCGGTACCAGTCCCCGGCCTCGTCCTCCGGCGGCACCTGCACCATCAGCTTCAGATAGAGATCGCCCGGGGGCTTGCCCGGCAGGCCCTTGCCCTTCAGGCGCATCTGCTTGCCCGACTGCGAGCCCGCCGGGATCTTCAGGTTCACCCAGCCGTGCGGCGTGGGGACCTCGATGGTCGCCCCCAGCGCGGCCTCCCAGGGCGTGATCGGGATTTCGCGGTAGAGATTGCGCCCGTCCAGGGTGTAGCGGCTGTCCGGCTTGACGCGGATCTCCAGCAGTAGATCGCCGGCGCCGCCACTGCCGACACCCGGGTCGCCCTGGCCGCGCACGCGCAGGCGCGAGCCGTCCTTGGCCCCGGCCGGGATACGCACGCGCTGCACCCGACCCTCGGCATCCTGGACCGAGACCTCGGTGCCCTTGAGCGCCTGGTCCAGGGTGATCTCCACCCGGCCCTCGCGGTCGGCGCCGCGCATGTTGAAGCCGGCCCCGCCCGCGCGGCGGCGACCGCCGCCCATGCCGCCGCCACCAAAGATCGAATCGAAGAAATCCGAGAACCCGCCGAAATCGGCCCCGGCGCCGGCACCGGCGCCCCCGCGGGCACCGCCGTGCTGGGTCCAGCCGTCCCAGCCGGGCGGCGGCCGAAAGTCCTGCCCCTGGCGCCAGTTGGAACCCAGCTGGTCATAGGCCTTGCGCTTTTCCGGATCGCCCAGCGCCTCGTAGGCCTCGTTGACCTCCTTGATGCGGGTCTCGGCGTCCGGGTCCTTGCTGACGTCCGGGTGATACTTGCGCGCCAGCTTGCGGTAGGCCTTCTTGATCTCGTCCTGGCTGGCGTCGCGGCTCACACCGAGGATCTTGTAGTAGTCCTTGTATTCCATTGCACTCCCAGAGTTGCCTCTGTCCGATCCTCGGGGGACACCCGGATCCCGCTGTGGTTCGGGGTCTCGACCCTTCCCATGATAGCCGGGATTCGGCTGTCACCCGTGCATCGGTCTTGTAAATCGCTTGGCACGGACCCTGTGGTCGTTTCCAAAAAACGAAGCGCCGCCCGCTTGGGAGACGCTGATTGAATCGCGCGTCCGCGCTCGAGTCGCTTTTGCGTGCGAACAAGGCGCGGTGACTGCCGTGCAGTCATTCTGCACAAGGGAACCGCAACGCCGTTCCCACGCAAAAGCGGCCGAGCCCCTGCATTCAATGGCTTGTGGGGTTGGTGCCCCCTGTTCCCCGATCCTGCGTTGCGCCGCTTGCGGGTAGAACCACTACCCGCTGCACGACGCGCCTTGTCTCGGAAAACAGGGGGCACCAACGCGGACGTGCGATTCAATCAGCGTCTCCCTTGCGCCGGCAGCGCCCGTGTAGCCCACGGCCGGACCGGTCGCGGGCGGGTTGGGTGCCGGATCAGCTCTCGATCTGGATCCGGCGCGGCTGCACGCGGGCCTGCTTCGGGATGCGAACCTCCAGCACGCCATTCTCGCTGCGCGCGGAGATGTTCTCGGCATCCGCCGTGTCCGGCAGGGAGAAGCGGCGGAAGAAGGTGCCGCGCACGCGTTCGATGCGCTTGTAGCCGTTCTTCTCTTCCTCGCTCTCGTGCTTGCGCTCGCCGCGCAGGGTCAGCACGCCGTTTTCCATGTGCAGCTCGATATCCTTCGGGTCCACCCCGGGGATGTCGGCGTGCAGCACGTAGGCATCGGTCTCTTCGCGGATATCCACCGCGGGCGCCCAGTCGGAGGTTGCGGCGGAGTCCTCGGTGCCGGGCATGTCCGGCATGCGGCCGAGTTCACGCGACAGTTGGCCGAGCAGGCTGAACGGTTCGTAACGGGTCATGGTCATGGCGTTCCCTCCTTGTACGGGTGTCATCTGACTCACCCATAGAGGTAGGGACACATCCCGCGTTTTCAAGGGCCTGAGGGGAATTTCCGTCACCGGAGACGACGGAACTCCCGCAGCTTGTAGTCGTCATCGGTGACGAGCTCGAAGACGCCGTGCACGCCACGCTGATCCAGGTGGCTGCGCAGCAGCCGCGCGGGGAATTGCACGCTCTCGCCGCTGTCGGCCTGGGCGAAGACCACCGCGGCGCGACCGGTGTAGTAGTCCTCCATCTCCTGGCGCGAGATCGCCAGGCGCAGGCGAAACCGGCGCATCGGCTATTCCAGGTTCTGCACCTGCTCGCGCAGCTGCTCGATCAGGACCTTCATCTCCACCGTCGCGCGGGTGATCTCCAGGTCATGCGACTTGGACGAGATGGTATTAGCCTCGCGGTTGAACTCCTGCATCAGGAAGTCGAGCCGTCGCCCGCTGGGCCCACCCTGGTCCAGAATCTCGTGCACGGCGGCCACATGGCCGTCGATGCGGTCCAGCTCCTCGGCGATATCCATGCGCTGGGCCAGCAGGGCCACCTCCTGTTCCAGACGCTTCGGGTCGAGGTTCAGGTCCAGTTCGTGGATGCGGGCGAGGATGCGGCTGCGCTGCTCGTCCAGCATCGGCTCGCGCCGCGCGCGGACCGTCCGGGCATGCCCCGCCAGCGCGTTCAGGCGCGAGCGCATGCCGTCGGCCAGGGCCGCCCCCTCCGTCATGCGCATCTCGACCAGGGCCTCCAGCGCGTGGTCGAAGCCGGCGAGCAACGGGGCCGCCAGGGCCTCCCCGACATCCGCGGTATCCTGCAATACGCCCGGCCAGCGCAACACATCCAGCGGCGACACCGGCGCCGGGTTGGGCATCAGGCGCTCGATCGACGCGCAGGCACCGATCAGCGCCTGGGCCCGCTCCTGATCGAAGGCCTCCGGGGCACTGTCGGCCTGGCCGCGATCGCGCAGAACCGCATCCACCTTGCCGCGTGCGAGGCGGGCCTTCAGGCGATTGCGCACCTCGGCCTCCAGCGAGCGCAGGGGGTCGGGGAGATGGATGCGCAGTTCCAGGTAGCGGTGATTGACGCTTTTCAGCTCCCAGTCGAAAACGCCCGCGTCCAGTGTCATCGCGTGCCGGGCAAATCCGGTCATGCTGGTAATCATGCTTCCCCCCGTTACGGTCCCTGCTGCGTATGGCGGTGGCGGCCCGTATACTGCGCCCCTCTCAAATCTAGCAAGGATCACAGCATGCGACCCAGTGGCCGAGCAGCCGACGCGATGCGCCCCGTGCGTTTTACCCGCCATTTCACCCGGCACGCGGAGGGTTCCGTACTGGTGGAATTCGGGGACACGCGCGTGCTGTGCAACGCCACGGTGGAATCGCGCGTACCGCCGTGGCTGAAGAACAAGGGCCGCGGCTGGGTGACGGCCGAATACAGCATGCTTCCGCGCTCCACCCACGACCGCATGGTGCGCGAGGCCGCCCGCGGCAAGCTGGGCGGACGCACCATGGAGATCCAGCGCCTGATCGGCCGTTCACTACGCGCGGTCGTGGACCTCGAGGCCCTGGGCGAGCGCCAGATCATTGTCGACTGCGACGTGATCCAGGCCGACGGCGGCACCCGTACCGCCTCGATCAGCGGGGCCTATGTCGCGCTGTACGACGCCATCCGCAAGGCGCGCGAACAGGGCCTGATCCGCAAGGACCCGCTGCACGGTCAGGTGGCGGCGATCTCGGTGGGCATCTTCGGCGGCGAGCCGGTGCTGGACCTGGATTACGACGAGGACTCGCAGGCCGAGACCGACCTCAACCTGGTGATGAACGAGGCCGGCGGCGTGATCGAGATCCAGGGCACGGCTGAGGGCCACGCCTTCCGCCGCGACGAGCTGGACCAGATGCTGGACCTGGGCGAGAAGGGCATCCAGGAGATCTGCGAGGCCCAACGCGCCGTGCTCGCAGAGGGCTGAACCATGAGTGAGGCTCGCCGCGTCGTCCTTGCCACCGGCAACCCCGGCAAGTTGCGCGAGATCCGCGCCCTGCTGGAACCGCTGGGGCTGGCGGTCGAGGCACAGTCCGAGCACGCCGTACCCGAGGCCGACGAGACCGGCCTGACGTTCGTGGAGAACGCGATCCTCAAGGCGCGCAACGCCGCCCGCCACACCGGGCTGCCGGCGATCGCCGACGACTCCGGGCTGGAGGTCGATGCCCTGCACGGCCAGCCGGGGATCTACTCCGCCCGCTATGCCGGCCCCGATGGCGACGACGCGGCCAATAACGCCAAGCTGCTGGAGGCACTGGCCGGCGTCCCGCCGGAACAGCGCGGCGCACGGTTCCGCGCGGTCGTGGTGTACCTGGAGCATGCCGAGGATCCGGCGCCGATCATCGCCCAGGGGGTGTGGCCCGGGCGCATCGCGGAACAGGCCAGCGGCGCCGAGGGCTTTGGCTACGACCCGCTGTTCTTCGTGCCCCGGGAAGGTTGCACCTCGGCCGAGCTGCCCCCGGAGACCAAGAACCGCCTGAGTCATCGTGGTCAGGCCCTGCAAGAGCTCGGGGCCGCCCTGCGCGCGCGCATGGGCAACCCGCCGGCCTGACAACCCACGCCGTCCGGCACCGGGGCCACCCGGAGAGATCGCCACGCGCCTGCGGCGCTCGCGATGACGATGCTTCTTGCCCCCCGTCATCGCGAGGCGCGCAGCGCCGTGGCGATCGGCAGGGAAACCCCGGCGCGTGAGGCCGCAATGACGGGACTGCGTGCTTTCGACCCCACCCGCCCCCTCGCCTATGCTCCGCACATGAACCCCGCGATGACCCATCCGCCACCGCTGGCGTTGTACGTGCACCTGCCCTGGTGCGTGCGCAAGTGCCCGTATTGCGACTTCAACTCGCACGAACCACGGGGGGAGGCGCCGTTCGACGCGTACGTGGCAGCACTGCTGCGTGACCTGGAAGGCCAGCTACCGGACGTCTGGGGGCGACGGCTGGAAAGCATATTCATCGGCGGCGGCACCCCCAGCCTGTTCCCGCCGGAGGCGCTGAACGAACTCATGTCCGGTCTGCGCGCCCGGCTGCCGCTGCGCCCGGACTGCGAGGTGACGCTGGAGGCCAACCCCGGCACCGCCGATCGCGCCTACTTTCGCGGCTACCGCGAGGCCGGGGTCAACCGGCTGTCGCTGGGCGTCCAGAGCTTTGACGACGCGATGCTCGCGCGCCTCGGGCGCATCCACGGGGCGGCCGAGGCGCGCAGCGCGGTGGAGCACGCCCGCGCCGCCGGCTTCGAGGCGATCAACCTGGACCTGATGTTCGGCCTGCCGGACCAGTCGGTCACGGCGGGCCTCGCGGACCTGCGGGCGGCGATCGAACAGGACCCGGGGCATATCTCCTGGTACCAGCTGACCCTGGAGCCGAACACCCTGTTCGCGGCCCGCCCGCCCGAGCTGCCGGAGGACGCGACGATCGAGGAATTGTTTGCCCGCGGCCAGTCCGATCTGGCGGCGGCTGGCTATACTCGATACGAGGTATCCGCCTATGCACGCGCGGGGCAGACATGTCGGCACAACCGCAACTACTGGACCTTCGGCGACTACCTCGGCATCGGCGCCGGGGCCCACGGCAAACTGACGCAGGTGCACGAGGGCCGGATCCTGCGCCGCATCAAGCTGCGCCAGCCGGAGGCCTATCTGGCCGCCCCGCAGCAGCACAAGGATCAGGCGGTGCCCCCGGCGGAACGGCCGTTCGAATTCATGCTGAATGCGCTGCGGCTGGTGGAGGGCGTTCCCGCTGCGAGCTTCGAGGCCCGTTGCGGGCTGCCACTGCCGGCGCTGGAACCGGCGCTTGCCAAACTGCGCGCCGAAGGGCTCCTGGTAGGGGATACGGAACGCCTGCAGGCCACGGAAAGGGGCCTGGCGTTTCTCAATGACGTGCTGGAACGGTTTCTTCCGGAAGGGACTCCGCAGGAGTCGATCGCCACGCCGATAGCCTGGCCCGCGGGCCGGGAGGAGAGTCGATGATGCGTCCCGTGGAGTTTGTCGGTTTTGCCTGCCCCTGGTGCGGCGAGCCCGGCGAGATCACGGTGGACATGGTCAGCAACGACCGCGAGTGGGTCGAGGACTGCGCGGTGTGCTGTGCCCCCATCGTGTTCCGCCGCGAGGATACCGGGGACGAGGAGATCCCGCGCATCGAGGCCCGACGGGAGGGCGAGTGAGCGCCGCGCCGCCCTACACGCCGATTGCCTGCGAACGCTACTCCGAGCTGGAGCTCGCGATCGTGCGCGGGCAGTTCCTGCGCACGCACTGGCGGCGCGGGGCGATGGACCGGATCGCGATCGTGCGCCCGCTGGACCTGCGCACCCGGCGCGGCGCCGAGTACCTGATCCTGCGTGATACGGCGGGCCGCCGGCAATGGTGGCGCCTGGACCGGCTGATCAGCTTCGAACCCGTCTCGGGCTGAACACCAAAAGGCACTCTACAGGAAGGCATGAAGACGGGAAGAACGGATCAAAACGGGCCTGTAACAGCCTCCGGCGATGGGCCGACCCACGAGGCCTCGGCCGTACCCGGATAGCCCTGAAACCTTCCGTACTTCGAACCTTCCTGTAAACCGCCCTTGCCTTTCGAGGCAGAGGCGGCCGCAGCGGGTCTCAGCTAGCTGCGCTTCATCTGGTCGAAGAAGTCGGAATTGGTCTTGGACGACTGCATGCGGCCGAGCAGGAATTCCATGGCCTCGATGTCGTCCATGCCGTGCAGGAACTTGCGCAGGATCCAGAGCTTTTGCAGCTCGTCCGGCGCGGTCAGCAGTTCTTCGCGACGGGTGCCCGAGCGGTTCACGTTGATCGCCGGATAGATACGCTTCTCCGCGATGCGCCGCTCCAGGTGGATCTCCATGTTGCCCGTGCCCTTGAACTCCTCGTAGATCACCTCGTCCATTTTGGAGCCGGTCTCGACCAGCGCGGTGGCGAGAATGGTCAGGCTGCCGCCCTCTTCCACGTTGCGCGCGGCGCCGAAGAAGCGCTTGGGGCGGTGCAGGGCGTTGGCGTCGACACCGCCGGTCAGCACCTTGCCGGAACTGGGGGCAACGGTGTTGTAGGCGCGCGCCAGGCGGGTGATGGAGTCCAGCAGGATAACCACGTCGCGCTTGTGCTCGACCAGGCGCTTGGCCTTTTCGATCACCATCTCGGCGACCTGCACATGGCGCTGGGCCGGCTCGTCGAAGGTGGAGGAAACGACCTCGCCCTGGACCATCCGGTCCATCTCGGTGACCTCTTCCGGGCGTTCGTCGATCAGCAGCACGATCAGGTAGCACTCGGGATAGTTGCCGGCGATGCTCTGCGCGATGTTCTGCAGCATCAGCGTCTTGCCCGCCTTGGGCGGGGAGACGATCAGGCCACGCTGGCCTTTCCCGAAGGGCGCGACGATGTCGATGACGCGGGCGGTGATGTCCTCGGTGGAGCCGTTGCCGCGCTCCATGCGCATGCGCTCGTTGGCATGCAGCGGGGTGAGGTTCTCGAACAGCACCTTGTGCTTGGCGTTCTCCGGTGGCTCGAAGTTGATCTCCGAGACCTTCAGCAGCGCGAAGTAGCGCTCGTTGTCCTTGGGCGGGCGGATCTTGCCGGAGATGGTGTCGCCAGTGCGCAGGCCAAAGCGGCGGATCTGGCTGGGCGAGACATACACATCGTCCGGGCCCGCCTGGTAGGAGCTGTCGGCACTGCGGAGAAAGCCGAAGCCGTCGGAGAGGATCTCGAGAACGCCGTCGCCGTAGATAGCCTCGCCGCTCTTGGCGTGGGCCTTGAGCAGGGCAAAGATGATCTCCTGCTTGCGCGCGCGGGACATGTTCTCGATGCCCTTTTCTTCGGCGAAGGCCACGAGATCGGCAGCGGACATCCGCTTCAATTCGGTCAGATTCATGCGTGGGATGCTGTGTTCAACGTGGATGATCGGCGACCGGGGGTGGTCGCACGGATTGACTGGAAGGAGGCAGGGAATGACCTGGCGGCCACTCGAACTCGTTCGATGGTAAGCGAGGCGGCGGCCCGGGGCAAGCCCGGAGAAGCCACGCGCCTGCGGGGCCTGGCGGTCGCCCGCCAGGCCCGGGTGTTACAGGTGCTGGTCCAGGAACGCCGTCAGCTGCGACTTGGACAGGGCACCGACCTTGGTGGCCTCGACATCGCCGCCCTTGAACAGCATGAGCGTCGGGATCCCGCGGATGCCGTACTTCGGCGGCGTGGACGGGTTCTCGTCGATGTTCAGCTTGGCGACCTTCACCTTGCCGGCGTATTCTTCGGCGATTTCGTCCAGAATGGGCGCGATCATCTTGCAGGGGCCGCACCATTCGGCCCAGTAGTCCACCAGGACGGGCTGATCGGCCTTCAGGACGTCCTCGTCGAAACCGGCGTCCGATGTGTACACAATTTTGTCGCTCACTCCGAGCCCTCATGACTTGGGTTGGGGGAGCAGCCCGCACCGCCGGCTGCACGGCCCTTACTATCGACGATCAACGCCGGACAGTTCAAGTAACAAGCAGGACCCGAGGAACCCCATGACCGAGACCGCGCAGGACACGACCCGCTTCGACCAGCTCGATCTGCCCGAACCCGTCCAGGCGGGCATCCGCGCGACCGGCTTCGAAACCTGCACCCCGATTCAGGCGCAGACCCTGCCGATCGCCCTCGCCGGGCGCGACGTCGCCGGCCAGGCGCAGACCGGGACCGGCAAGACCGCGGCCTTCCTGATCGCGACCTTCAACCGCCTGCTGCGCCAGCAACCGTCGCCGGACCGGCGGCCCACCGACGTGCGCGCCCTGATCCTGGCCCCGACCCGCGAGCTGGCGATCCAGATCCACAAGGATGCCGAGTCGCTGGGGGCCGAGACCGGGCTCAAGCTCGCGCTCGCCTACGGCGGCACCGGCTACGACACCCAACGCGAACAGCTGGAGGCCGGGGCCGACATCCTGATCGGCACGCCGGGACGCATCATCGACTACTTCAAGCAGAAGGTCTTCGGCCTGAAGCACACGGAGGTCGTGGTGCTGGACGAGGCCGACCGCATGTTTGATCTCGGCTTCATCAAGGACGTGCGCTTCCTGATGCGCCGCTGCGCGCCAGCCCACGAGCGCCTGTCCATGCTGTTCTCCGCCACGCTGTCCTACCGCGTGATGGAACTGGCCTTCGAGCACATGAACAACCCGGAGAAGGTCCAGGTCGAGGCCGAGACCCTGACCGCCGACCGCGTGCGCCAGGTGATCTACTACCCGGCCAACGACGAGAAGATCCCGCTGTTGCTGGGACTCGCACGCGACCTGGAGCCCGAGCGCGCGATCGTGTTCGTGAACACCAAGCACGGTGCCGAGAAGGTCTGCGACTGGCTGAACGCGAACGACCAGAAGGCCGCACTGCTGTCGGGCGACGTGCCCCAGAACAAGCGCCAGACACTGCTGGAGCATTTCTCGACGGGGGAATACCGGTTTCTGGTGGCCACCGACGTGGCCGCGCGCGGACTGCACATCCCGGCGGTCTCCCATGTCTTCAACTTCGACCTGCCGCAGTCCGGCGAGGACTACGTGCACCGCATCGGGCGTACTGCCCGTGCCGGCGCCGAGGGCGACGCGATCAGCTTCGGCTGCGAGGACTCGGCCTTCTACCTGCCGGATATCGAGAGCTACCTGGGCGAGCGCATCCCCACCGCGAGCGTGGACCCGGCTGGGCTGTTCCAGGATGCGGTGAAGCCGAAGCCGCGCCCGCGCAAACCGCGTGACGACCGCCGCGGCGGGCCGCGATCGGGTAGTGGAGGACGTTCGGGCGGCGGCCGCCCGCAGCGCGGCGGCCGACCGGGCGGCAACCGCAGCTGAGAACAGAGGCAGAGAAAGATGGTGCCGGCGAGAGGAGTCGAACCTCCGACCTATCGATTACGAATCGGTGCCGGTGACCAAACAATGTAGAGGGCGTTACGTCAGGTGACCCGTGAGGACTGGTAAACACACCAGTACCAAGGGGCACCATTATGACAGTCCGAATCACGACCACATCAACCAAGGGCGGTGTCGGCAAGACCACCGTCACGGCCAACCTCGGCGCCTACCTCGCGGACCTCGGCTACAAGGTCCTGCTGATCGACGCCGACATCCAGCCCACCCTGTCCAGCTACTTCCCGGTGGACCCGGCCCTGATCGCCGCCGGGGGACTCACCGAACTCATTACCGCTGGCGACACCGACGGCACGGTCACTCCGATCGACATCCCGCTCGACGGCGAGCACGACGGGGCACTCGACATTGTGCTGTCCAACGACCCCCAGGGTCGGCTGCAGCAATGGATCCTGCACACGCCGGACGGCCGCGTGCGACTCAAACACATCCTCGCGGATTACGACGACCTCTATGACGTCGTCCTGCTGGATACCCAGGGGGCTGTCGGCCCCCTGCAGGATGCCGCCGTCCTGGCGGCAGACTTCCTGCTCTCCCCTATTCCCCCTGAAATCCTCTCCGCCCGCGAGTTCGCGCGCGGGACCGTGTCGATGCTTGATCGGCTGCGACCGATGGCGGCCATGGGCGCACCGGTCGGTCCACTTCGCGGCCTCCTCTATCGGGTAGACCGAACCGGAGACGGCCGCGCGATCGCGGACGAACTCCGGCGCGAGGCCTGCGGCGAAAGCCGAGGCCAGATCACCATCCTCGATACGTTCATCCCCTCCGCCGTGGCCTACCGAGAGGCGGCCACCCAGCAGGTGCCCGTCCATCGATGGGAGCCCCACCGGCAAGGCCCTACCCTGTCCGGTGCCGAGACCATGCGCCGCCTCACCGAGGAGCTGCTGCCTCACCTGATCCGGGGGGGTGCGCAACATGGCTAAGAAACAGCTGAGTTCCGAGGAGCTGCGCAGCCGCCTGACCGTCGGCCATTTTGGCGATGCGGCGGCGCAGGAGCTGCCGCCAGGCGACCCCCTGACCGTCACGCAGATGGTGCTTGAGATCGACCGGATCCGGCCGTATGACGGAAACCCCCGGCGGCAGCGCAACCCGCAATACGACGAGATCAAGGCCTCCATCCGGGCGCAGAAGCGTCTGAACAACGCCATCGAGGTCACGCGTCGTCCGGACGACGATCTCTATATGGTGCGCGCCGGCGGGAACACGCGGCTGCAGATCCTGCAGGAGCTGTACGAAGAGACCGGCGACGAGGCGTACCGCAAGGTCCATGTGCTGTTCCATCCCTGGACCTCGGACCAGGATGTGTTGGGTGCACACCTGATCGAGAACGAAATGCGCGGCACGATGACGCTGATCGATCGCGCCCTCGCGGTCGATCGGCTGCGCGAGATGTTCGAGGCGGAGGCCGGCGAGAGTCTGAGCCGCAGCGAACTCCAGCGGCGGCTACAGGAGATCGGCTATACCGCCTCGCGGCGGCTACTCATTTGGTTCGACTACGCTGCGAAGACCCTCCTGCCTTGCATCCCGCAGGCCCTCTACGGAGGCCTCGGCAGCGACGGAGTCGAGAAGCTCCGCAAGCTCCACAAGTCAGCTCATGCCGTAGGCGAGTCCCACGGCCATGCCCAGGATGCAGTGGACATGGTGTTCGAGGAAGCGCTCGCCGTCACCGATGCGCCCGATTGGGACCCCGGTGCAGCGCGCCAGGAACTGGAGCGGCGTCTGGCCGAAGAACTGTCCCTCGATCTGCGCACCGTGCGGATGGAACTCGATACGCCGCCGACGCAGGACCCCGAGGGGACGACGGACCCAGCCGACATGCCCTCGGACGCCGATCCCGGCGCAATGGGCCAACCGACACCGCCCGTCCAGGATGCCGCACCCGGCGGGGCGCCCGGAGCGTCCCCCGGACGTTCCGGGGCTGCAACCGATCCAGTGATCGGAGATGGGGCCGGTGCGGGTGACCCGCCTCCTTCCAGCCCACCGGCCACGGCGGCACCGACTGAGCCCGCGCCCGGACCCGGACCCGGACCCGCGCCAACCGTGGCGGAGCTTCGGGATCGGATCTACACGTTGGCCCGGCAGATCGCCACCCGCTACCACTACGCCGATCAGATCCAGCCCGTAGACATCGGCTATGGCTACTTCATCGACCTGCCGAGCGAGACGGTCGAGGAGGCGGCGGCCAGGATGAACGGGGTGGAGAACGACTACCGCCTCTGGACCTGGTGGCTGCTGGTCAGCTGGTCGCAGATCGGCCTGCACCCGGACCGCGTCCTGCAGACAGCCCCCACCCATCGCCTGGCCTCAGCCATTCACCGAGGCGACGAGGAGGAGGTCATCGCGCGGCACATCCCCGAGCCACCCTGGCGCGCACTGGGCTGGATGGTCAGTTCGTGCCTTCGCGAGCGCGATTTCGCCGACTTCGTCGCCCTCGTCCAGGCCTGCCGGGACCTGCAGCACCAGGCGGACGCGGACGACCTCGATCCGTGGGAGGGCTGAGCCATGAGCAGCACAACGGATCTCACCCTCCATGTCCTGCGCTACGCCATGTCCCGGCTGCAGGAAGCCGACGTGAACGCCCTCAGCGTATTGGGCCTCACACCGGACCAAGCCTCGACCCTCGCCGACATGACGTTCGACGAGCTGGTCGAGATTTCGCGGCTCGGGCATCTGTTCATTGATCTGCAGATCGACGCCGATCGGTTCGATCAGCTGATCGAACGAGCGCGGGGCGAGGTCCAGTCCCGCCAGGTCCAGGACGAGCTGCTGCGGCACCAGGCGGACGCCCGGATGATGGAGGCGCTATTCGGGATGACCACGACGGATGTGGCCCGACGTCGGCGAGTGCTCGGGCTGCCCTCGCAGCCCGGTCGGCCGCGATCACCCACGCCCGAACAGGCTCAGGCGATGTGGGACGCATGGCGGGCCGCCCCGAAGGACCTACCCGATCCGGATCGCTATCTCCACGTCGCGCGCAGCACGGGCGCCTCGGCCTCTGCGGTCTACCGGCTCGTCGCGGAGTGTCAGCACACGCTCGCTGATCGGGCCCCAACGTATCCCGCCAAGACGGCGCGGCCCGTGGTCGACCTGGTGCATCACCAGTTCGGGACCCACCTCTATTCCGCCGGGGGCTCGTCATGACTGAGGAGATCACACCCCGCATCCGAGGGCTCAAGGCGTACCTGGAGGACGCCGCGCGCCAGCTACGGGATCGACCGCCGGACCCCGGCGGGGAGGAGGAAGGCGCAGTCCTGTATTTCGGGAACTGGCATGACTCCCACCCCCGGGCACTGCTATACGCGGACGAGCTGGGGCCGACGGACAAGCTCGCCTGGATGGTGATCCAGGCGAACTCCGACCCCAAGGCCCCCGCCGGATTCCCGTCGTATGACGAGTTCACGCGTGCGGGGCTTGGGTCCCGGCCCACCATCGCCGCCGCGATCGCCATGCTGCGCATCACGCGTTGGATCTCGCTGTGCGATCGCGTCCGTGACGGTCAGGGCCGATACCGGGGGAGCGTCTACGCGATCCACGACGAGGCGGTATCGGTCACCGAGGCGATGTACCTCGATCCGGAGTACATCACCTATCTGGAGAGCCTGACCGATCACGGCCATCGACGGGTGCGCGAGGCCGCCCGGCAGGTGCTGTCCACGATCCATCAGCGCCTCGATGCCGACCGTGACCTTACGGATCCCGTGGACACCGGCGGTCGCTTTGAGCGCCGCCTCGCCACCCATAACCCCGACCCGGCAGTGCGGGCCGCCGCGAGTCCCGGGGGTCTCGCCGGAAGTGGCCAAGTTAAGGAGGCTAACTCGGGTGAGAGCCAAGTAAAGAATCTTAACTCGGTGGACCAGCCCGACGAAAATCCCTCAAAAACAGCCACTTCGTACCGAGTTAAGAATCTTAACTCGGCTCGCGCGCGCGGGGGTAGTAGTAGTTTATATAAACCTACTACTACAAAACCTACCTCTGAGGTATTGGAACCACCGGGCGCGCGCGACAGCGAGGAGACCGCCGCTGAGCTGCACTATCCCGAGAGCTTCGGCGCCGATCACCGCAAGCTCGCAGACCGATGTCTGCAGGGATTACCCGCCGACCAGGCCCAGCAGGTCCTGGACGAGGTCGCCGGTGCCATCCGGGATCGCGCTCAGACGGATCCGATCCGCAACCCCTTGCGCTACCTGAGTGCCGTCGCCAAGCGGGCGCGCAGCGGCGAGTTCCTGCCGAGCTACGCCGTGGATGCGGCCGAACGACGGCGACGCAAGGCCGAGCAGGCGGAGCGCGAACGGCGAATCGATCAGGCAAGCGTCCAGCAAGCCGAGGCCCAGGTCGTCACGGTCGAGCCCGACGCGAACAACGAACTGGTGCAGCGGCTGGAGAAGGCCCGTAGCCGCAGCACCCACCGATCCAAGGAGCCAGGGGCATGATCCTCGATGAACATGACATGCCGTTCAGCCACGGCCGGGCTCGCGTGGTCCGGGATGCGCTGAATCGCGAGACCGAACAGCGGTACGAGTTGGTCGAAGTGTATTGGGGCGACCATCACGCGGGGTATGGCGTGGAACAGGTCGATCCCGATTCACCACCCGAGCCCCCGCCTCGGCCAGCAGACGACGAGGAACCAAGCGAGTCACTGCGACAGGCCGCACGGGAACACCGCCCGGAGTCAGACGGGGAGCCACCCCGAGACCAGTCCGCCAACGCGGACGCCGAGGTGCCGACCTATACCTTGCGGCCGGCGTTGCGCAGCGTATGGCCCACGGTGCTCAAGTTTGTGCTGCTCTTCGCCGTACTGGCCTGGACGCCGGAGATCGTGGCCTGGCTGGGGCAGTTGCCCGATCCAGTAGGCGCGAGCATTGCCGAGTGGCGCATGACCATCCCGGGCATCGGCGAGCTGCCCATCGTGCAGGCAGCACTGTCGATGGTCCTCGGTATCTGGATGGTGCTCACCGCGATCCGCATCGTGTTCGCGATCTACTACTACCGATTCACCCTCGACCCCGACCGCGTGACGGTGCAGACCGGGATCATCGCGCGCCACCGGCGCACGTTGCGCTATGCCAATGCCCGGATCCCGACCCTGGAACAGGGAGTCATTGATCGTCTGATCGGAATCGGCGAGGTCCGGGTGTCCTCGGCGGGCGGTGGCGAAACTGGCGAGATCCGGCTGCACGGGATCCGACGACCCCTGGAGGTGAAGGAGGAGATCCAACGCCGCGTGGACGCGGTTTGGGATCGCTGAGCCAGACCAGAGGGGGTGTGAGGGGCTCACACCCTGAGCCAGACCAACAGGAGAACGGCTGTGCCGAGGATTGCCACAGTAGACGCAGATCAGGCCCTGGATCGACTGCTGGACGTGGCGCTGAACCGCAGCGGGCAGTCGCGCTCCGTCCGTCGCGTGCTGCTGGCCTGCTACAACGCGCCGGAATGGCCGCTCGACCTGTCCGACCTGCGCGGACTCGATCCGGATCTCCAGGCGTCCGCGCTCACGGCCATCAGGCTCTTTATCGAAGGTTCCGATCTTTATGATCACCGCCCGGAAGCTCCCTGGCAGGCCATTTGGGATTTGGCCTGCCGGGAAGCTGGGGGGCAGTGATAGAACACGCTGACCGGGATCTCCCGGCACTCACGACATTAGGAGGCGACCATGGCCGACACGAAACCCATGCCCAACGAGGCCGACCCCATCGTGGACTGGCGTACCGCCAGTTCATCACCCGGAGGCCTGCGCGGGTCCGCCGCGATGGAGATCCAGACGCGCCAGGCGCAGCGGCTGGTGCACGGACGCGGAGCCACCGACAAGAAGGCGCCCATCATCGGACTCGTGCGCTTCGCGACCACGATGCGGCGGATCTGGCGAGCCGCCGCCCTGGATGATCCGTGGGCGGATTGGAAACTGCTCCAGACCTATGAATCCCTCACGGAGAACCGCGAGGGCATCAATGCCCTCCGGGAACAGACCGAGCGACTCCTGGCCTCGATGCCCGGAATCGAGATCGACGTGGCTCAGAGCCAAAGCCCGTGCACCGTCCCATTGGAGTTCTCGAACCCCTACGGTTTCATGGGGGCCTACCTGGTCGCCGACTTCGATCGAACCGCACGCGCCATCCTGACCGCACGCCACGTCGGGCTCATGGGCCGGGACGAGAGCGAGAGGATGCTGTATCAGGGTGGCCGACTGGTCCGCAGTGCGTTCAACGCTCCGCAGGGATTCCAGTATCAGGGCGTGACCCGGGACGACGTGGCCGCTGGCACAGCGAAAGCCCGACAGGCGATCGAGAACCTCGGCATGCCGCCGAAGGAAGTCCTGGAGGGGAAACTGCGGGCGCCGGTGGCACCCGACATTCGGGACCCGAAGGCGCGCAGCGAGCCGCCCCCGGGGCTTTATGACGACGAGGACGATGAAACTGATGCCCCTGCAGGCGAGCGCGCCGAGTCCTACGACTCGCCCGTGGCTCAGGAAACCGGAACGTGATGGACCTTGATGGATCGCCAGGCTCAGATGCACGGAGAGTAGTTATAGCCGAAGGCCTGCCATGTAGTTATGCCCTAAAGGGCCCTTTAAGGGTAAGGGGGGCGCGGGGCCACTGGAGAGGGATACATGAAACTCGCTGACGCACGTAAGCGAATGCAGGTTCTCGAAACCGAGCTACGGCAGATCGATGATCAGATGGACCAGCTGGTGCAGGAGTTCAAGAACACGTACCAGCGGCCCTGGGTCGCACATCCCGCGATCCATCGCTCCCGGCGGGAAGGCGGGTCCGTGTTCCGGTGGCGTCTACGTGGATTCGACGGCATCGGCCAGTCCTGGCTGATGTTTACGTCGGACATGCTGCAGGAGGCACTTTCCCGCGAGGGCGTACCCCTGCGAACGCGTCTGGCGTGGCTGAAGATCGAACGTCGAGGGCGGATCCTCACGTTCGAGCACCGCAGGAGGAACTACGAGCGGCTGCGCCTCAAGGACCTGGTCACCCAGCTCCAGGGCTTGAACGCGCTGGAAGACCAATGGAGCGGTGGAGGGAGCCATGCTGAATGACGCCATGGGTCAGAAACTGCGAGAGGGTATCCGTAAGTCTGCCCGGGCGATGCGCCGGTCAATCGGCAGCATGACCATGGAAGAGGCAGCCAGGGCGGGGCATATCGTGCCGCTGGACGGCTGGAATGGTCTTGACCTAGTGCAACTCGACGAGCTTTTCGACGGGCTCGATCAGGCGCGGGCACTGCGTGTCATTTGGCGGGCACGAACGGAGTTCGGCATCGACGTCACAGGACCAGACCACGCGTTGGAGCAGATTCGCCATCACCGCCTGGGTGATCGGCAACGGTTCCAGCTCGTGACGATCGCGAAAATCGAGACGGCGAGAGCCGCCGCGTAACCGCTATGCCGATAGTGGAACCCTGAGCCAGACCAGAGGGGGTGGAACCCCGTTCCACCCTGAGCCAGTAGTAGGACGAGTCGGCATCTTTCGGCCAAAACCACCCCGCTTCACTTCAGGATTTCGCCTAGCTTCCGGATGGGGCGCCGCGCACGCTGAAATCGAACCCATGTCCGGTGCGAATCAATGTCCAATGCCTTTTCCGGTCGCGGCAACCTTGGCGCGGCGCCCACGCTCCGCCATGCCGAGCGCGGCGGCGAATCAACCCCCGTCACCAACCTCCGCATCTTCTTTGATCGACCGAAGCCCGACGGCAACGGCGGCTTTGAAGACAAGGGCGGGTTCTGGCTGGACGTAGCCCTGTGGGGCCCCCGTGCCGAGCAGGCCGCGCGCCTGCTGCCGAAGGGCGCTCGGGTCCACGTCGAGGGCGAACTGTTCGAGTCCACATGGAGTGACCGCGAGACCGGCGAGGAACGATCCCGCCTCGAAGTCCGCGCGTCCGCCGTCGATCTCGATCTTGCGCGCGTCGAGGACGTGACGTTCCGGCGACGTGACGAGAGCGCGGGAGGGACGGATGCCTGAGACCAAGTTCGCCCGTGCGCGCTGCGATGCCTGCATCTACTGGCACCGTCTGGGCACCAATGAAGGCTCCTGCCGGCGCCACCCTCCGGGACTGCTGCAGCCCGCAGGCGCGAGCGACGGACCGTTTCCCATCACGAACGCCATCCACTGGTGCGGCGAGTGGACGCATCCCGACGAGGCCCGCTGAGGCATGCCCGTGTACCAGGCCCAACTGGTGGAACTCGGTCGCGTGGTCGCCACGACCCGTTTCGAGGCGCACAGCGACCAGGCGGCCGGGAAGGAAGCCGACGAAAGCGCCGACTGGCGCAGAGGGCAATGGGCCGCGGTCACCCGTGTCCCCACGAAGCCAGAACCCACGATCGCCTCGCGCGTCGCCGACGATGACCCAACCAAGGAAGAAGGAGACACTCCATGATGAACGGCACGATCACCCGCACCCTCCTTGCCGGTGCCGCAATCGCGGCCCTGTCCGGCTGCATCGTGATTGAGGAGACGCGCCCGACGACATCCAGCAGCTCCACGGCTGGGTCCAACAACCAGGGCGGCGGCCAACAGCAGTACGCGAACGAGGTCCTCAACTTCGAGGTCACCACCGCGACCGACGTTGATACTACCTTCAATCGCATCCGCCGCGAGTTCGGGTATCTGCCGCTGGAACAGCGCACCAATCCCGCCGGACAGCCGTACCTGGAGGCCTCGGACGCCTACCATTTCCATGAAAACCCCGGCTCCTTCTACTCCGTGCGGGACTACCGCGAAATCCTCGGTCACGCCGGCGTGGTTCAGATGGACATTTCCCGTGAAGGAAACGGCAGTCACATCGCCGTGGAGTATTACGAAGGTACGGACCAGGTAGACGGCTTCCCCGCCACGGACGCGTTCATGGACCGCTTCCGCGCGAAAGTGCGCTCCACGGTCGAGTAGGTCCGGTCGTGCGACTGTTTCTTGCGGAAAAGCCCTCACAAGCCCGCGATATTGCGCGCGTACTCGGCGCTTCGCGCAAGGAAAATGCGTGTATTCGCGGGGATGGGGTGACAGTCACCTGGTGCTTCGGGCACCTGCTGGAAATGGCCCCGCCACAAGACTATGACCCGGCGCTCAAGCAGTGGCGCGTGGAGACGCTTCCCATCCTGCCGGACCAGTGGCGGATGAACGTGCGACCCAAGGTGAAGGGGCACTTTTCCAGCATCCGGTCCCTGCTGAAACAGGCCTCCGAAGTCGTCGTCGCGACGGACGCCGACCGGGAAGGCGAGACGATCGCGCGCGAGGTGCTGGATCTGTGCGGCTACCGGGGGCCGATCCAGCGCCTCTGGCTCGCCGCGCTGGACGAGGCCAGCGTGCGCAAGGCCCTCGCCAACCTGCTACCGGGGGATCAAACCTTCCCCTTGTACCGCGCCGGCGTGGCACGCGCCCGCGCCGATTGGCTTGTGGGCATGAACCTCACGCGGGCCTACACCCTCGCGGCGCAGGCACGCGGGTATGACGGCGTGCTCTCGGTCGGGCGCGTCCAGACGCCCACCCTCAAGCTCGTGGTCGATCGTGACCGCGCGATCGAACAGTTCAAGCCAGTCCCGTACTACGAGGTATCGGTCCGCTGCGGCCATACGAACGGCGCGTGGGAGGCCCGATGGGTGCCACCCGAGGGAGTGAGTGACTCCGAAGGCCGCTGTACCAGTCAACAGGCGGCCGCCTCTGTGGCGCAGCGTGTACAGGGGGTGCAAGGCACCGTGACCCTGGCGCAGACCGAGCGCAAGCGCGAGAACGCGCCGCTGCCCTACGATCTCTCGACGCTGCAACAGGAGGCATCGAAACGGCTGGGGATGGGGGCGCAGGAGGTCCTCGATACCGCACAGTCGTTGTACGAGAAGCACAAAGCCACCTCCTATCCCCGGACCGACTGCCGCTACCTGCCCGTCAGCCAGCACGGCGAGGCACGCGACGTCCTGCAGGGACTGATGCAGAGCGACTCGACCATCGAACACCTGGTCGAAGGCGCGGATGCCGCCGTACAGGGACGCTGCTGGAATGACGCGAAGATCACGGCACACCACGCCATCATCCCGACCACCGCCGTCGCGGATGTCCACGCGATGTCGTCGCGGGAACAGGCGGTCTACGACCTGATCCGACGCCGTTTCATTGCACAGTTCTATCCCGCCTACGAGTACGACCAGACGCGGCTGGAAGTCGCGGCCGAAGGCGAAACGTTCCGCACGCAGGGGCGCGTCAATCGCCGAACCGGTTGGCGTGTACTGATCCAGACGGACGCTTCGGCCGAGGAGCGCGCCGAAAGCGACCAGGCCCTTCCCAACGTGCAGAAAGGCGACCCCGTCTCACTGGCCGGCGCGCAGATCCGCGACAAGGAAACCACCCCGCCGGAACGCTTTACCCAGGGCACGCTGCTCGCCGCCATGAAGAACATCGCCCGCGAGATCGCGGACGAGCGGCTGCGGCGCGTCCTGAAAGAGAACACGGGCATCGGCACGGAGGCGACGCGCGCCGGGATCATCCAGACCCTCATGGATCGCGGCTACCTGGAGGAGCGCAAGAAGAAACTCACCTCCACGGCCGCCGCCCGGTCGCTGATCGATGCGCTGCCGGATCCGGTGAAGGACCCGTCCACCACGGCCCTGTGGGAACAGGCTCTGGACCAGATCGCCAAGGGCGAAGGCGAGATCGACGGGTTCCTGCAACGGCAGTCCGAATGGGTCAAGCGACTGGTGCAGAACGTTCAACAGCAGGGCGCCGACGCGGTTCAGGTCGAGGCGCAGGCCCAGCACGCCTGCCCCGCATGCGGTTCGCCCATGCGGCGCCGCAAGGGCGGGTCCGGGGCGTTTTGGGGTTGTACCCGCTATCCGGACTGCACGACCACGCTGCCCGACCAGGGCGGAAAACCCGGCAAGGCCCCAAAACAGGGGCCGGTCGGGCAGTGCGGCTGCGCCCAGCAGGGCAACATCAAGGAATCACCCAAGGCCTGGCAGTGCGAAGCGTGCAACGCCATTGTCTGGAAGCAGCTCAGTGGCAAGAAGCTGACCGAGACCCAGGCGCTCACGCTGTTCGCGGGGGACCTGGTACAGCTCAAGGGTCTCAAGAGCAAACGGACTGGCAAAACCTTTGATGCCGGTGCGAAACTAACGGAAGGCAAGGTGCAGCTGCAGTTCGACTGACTGCGCCAGACTACAGGAGAGCCCATGGCGATCATCCGATTCCCCATCGAGCGCCGCGATCACTGCGCCGCCGGCGCGACCGTGGAACACCCCGAGCACGGGGTCTGCGAAGTCCTGGATATTCCGGACGAGAACCCCATGCGGCGGCTGCTCTATCGGGAGCGGGACCATGCGTGGATTGAGGCCGATGTGCGGGAGCTGCGCCAGATCGAGCGCCCTCTCGAACCGCATGAATTGACAGACGATTATTGGGAAGGATAAAACTAGAAGCGTCACACGGCTTTACCGCCCGCCTGAGCGCATCAGGCCCCTGAAAGCACCGCCCGGACCGGGTAGCGGTGCGCTGGCCCAGCCAGTCGGTCCTGCTGTATTCCATCCACCCACGCCGGGGAGAGCCTCCCCCCGGTTGGGCGCGTCTCTTTCGGCTATTCTCGAAGGAGGCGCCTTTGTGAAAAGACCCCTTATCAACATCCAGACCGTCAAGGAAGATTCGCGGAAAATGGGCGTCGGCATGATCGTCGCCAGTATCGTCGCGTTGTTCCTGGAGGCGGTGCCGCTGGCCAGCGTGCTCTACGTGATCACGCTCGGAGTGATGCTCCTGGTCATCGGAAACATCCAGATCAACGAGGAGGAGTCGTGATGGAGCCGTTCGCGCTGATCGCCACTCTGATTTTCATCGTCTTCGTCATCCTGAACGTCATTGGCTGGCGTCAGGAACGTCGCAGCAAGAAAAAGTAGCGCCTCGCGCTACCTTCACCCTCCCGGGGAAACCAATCCCCGGACGGGCATGGTTTCTCCGGATTTCACTGAAACAGGAGAACCACCATGTCTGAGAACAAATACTTCGATCTGCACATCACCGGCCTTGGCTACCTGAATCGGGTACGCGAGGTGAGCCCCAAGAAGGGGGCGTCCTTCTATGCGTGCGACATCGTCGCGCTGCATGGATCCGCCGACGCCCCCGACAAGACCCGGTTCGATTGCCGGGTCAGCGGGGCGGAAGCCGAGCGGCTGATCAAGGCCGCCAAGACCTACATCGATGAAGATCGAAAGGTCCTCATCGGATTCAAGCTGGGTGATCTGTACCCGGATCTGTTCGAGTATCAGAAAGGCGAGAAAGCCGGTCAGACCGGCGTTTCGCTGAAGGCTCGGCTGCTCCGGATCGCCTGGGTCAAGGTGGACGGCGAAACCGTCTACACCGCATCTGCGGACTCGACTCAGGAACCGGAAAGCGCGGCCGCCTGAATCCGACCGACCGTTCGCCAGGGGGTCCTCCCCCCTTGGCTGCAGGGTGTCTCCGTTGTGGGACACCACCGATCCCTCTTGCTGCGGCAGGAGGGATCGGGGTGTCCCACAACTGACGGAGAAACCCCATGAAAGCTCGCACCACCATCACCAAGCTATTTCGTTCGCTCGACTCGGTTTCCGAGGCCCTCAAGTGCGGTTTCCAGGTACTGGATAGCCGCACCCTGGAGCCCATTACGGATGCCGATCTGGAACAGCTTTCCACGTCCGATCTTCACCATCTGGAAATGCGGATCGGTTGATCGAGCCGGCGCCCCTTCGGGGGCGTCATTCCCGAGGGTCGCGCGCGATCCTGGGGAATGACGGCTTTACCGCCCGCCTGAGCGTATCAGGCCCCTTAAAACCCTTCCGGATCGGGGAGAAGGGTGCCGGCACTGCCGGTCGATCCATTTCCTTCACCCACCACGGGGACACCGTCCCCCGTGGGGGCGGTCTGTCCCCAACACTCGGAGACAGACTCATGCGAGGACTTCACATCAGCCGGAAACACGAAGGCATGGCATTCAAGCGCGCGGGCAAGCGCGTGGACCTTCGGTTCACTCAGCCCGACATCAACAAACGCCGCCCACCTCGGGTGGTGACTCCACCTCCGCGTCACTGGTGCCTTGAAGCACCCTGCTGACCGCTGTAGCGCGTCGAACCCCGGGACATTGCCCTGGGGTTCGGCTGTCTTTCGGGGCGTCATTCCCGAGGGTCGCGCGCGGCCCTGGGGAATGACGGCTTTACCGCCCGCCTGAGCGCATCAGGCCCCTGAAGCACCCCCGGATCGGGCAGGGGTGCGCCGGCTCGCCGGTCGATCCATTTCCTTCACCCACCACGGGGAGAGCACTCCCCGGTGGGGCGCTCTCCGTTCACAGACAGGAGAGCATCGATGGACAAGGAAACCATCAAGGCGTTTATCGCCTGGCTGGAAGCGGCGACCGAACAGGAAATCCTGGAGCGGCGTCAGCAAGCATTGAACGCTCAGGTGAGCACTCGGGAGGGCCGTGCCGACATCAATCTTGCGCTTCGTCTGATCGACGAGGAGCTGCTGGCACGTCTCGATCTGAAGTCGCAATCGTACGGAGCGTTACCGCGCGCGGTTTGAGTTGATCGTTGATCTGCTCGAACCGCTCGGTTTCACCCCTGAACAAGGCGCGTGTCAGCGCCTGTTCCAGGGTGGAACGTTGACCTTCAATGACCTTCATCACCGGCGCCTCGCTGCTCGGGTGCCAAAGGTCAACATACCATTTCAACCCCCGTGGGGCAGTCGGATCCCACGGGGATCGGTCTGTCCCCATTTTCATGCGCAGGAGACAGACCATGTCCAAGAAAGAAGCCTCCAAGGACCTGTACCAGGAAGTGACCGATCAGATCGTTACGGCCCTGGAAAACGGTGTCGTGCCCTGGGTCAAGCCCTGGGATGGCGACAAGGCGGCGCTGGCGAGTGGAATGCCCGTCAATGCCGCGACCAATCGCCCCTACCACGGGGTCAACGTCATGCTCCTGTGGATGCGGGAGGTGGCACACGGGTATTCCACCAGTCGGTGGATGACCTTCAAGCAGGCGAAGGATGCCGGCGGATCGGTGCGCAAGGGCGAGAAAAGCACGCTGGCCGTGTTCTTCAAGCCGATCCAGCGGCCGAAGACCGACCGGGATGGCAAGCCGGTGACGGACGAGAAGGGCGAGCCGGTGATGAAAACCGTGCCGATCCTTCGGGCCTTCAAGCTCTTTAACGTGGACCAGATCGATGATCTGGGGGACCGGTATCGCGTGGGTCCCACCGGGGATGCTCCGGAACCGAGCTTCACGCCCATTGAGGCGGCGGAATCGGTGCTGGAGTCCTCCGGGGCTCTGATCCGACATGGGGGCGACCGGGCGTTCTATTCGCCCGGTCCGGACTACATCCAGTTGCCCCCGAAGGCGTCGTTTCGGGAGGAGGCCGGTTATTACGCCACGGCGCTCCACGAACTCACGCACTGGACGGGGCACGAGTCCCGCCTCGCGCGCGAGGGGATCGTGGAGTTTGATCACTTCGGGTCCGAACGCTATGCGTTCGAGGAGCTGGTCGCCGAGTTGGGCGCTGCCTTCCTGTGTGCCGAGATCGGTATCCAGGGGGATCTTCGCCACGAGGGCTACATCGGCTCCTGGGTCCGGAAGCTCAAGGAGGACAAGCGGGCCATTTTCCGGGCCGCAAGCCAAGCCCGGAAAGCCGCTGAACACCTGCGGCCGGAGGCCGAGGCACAGTCCGAAGCAACCGGATGAATCCACTCTCAACCTTGACGGCCTTCGGGCCGTCATTCCCGAGGGTCGCGCGCGGCCCTGGGGAATGACGGCTTTACCGCCCGCCTGAGCGTATCAGGCCCCTGAAGCACCCCCGGATCGGGCAGGGGTGCGCCGGCTTCCCCGGTCGATCCATTCCTTTACCCACCACGGGGACACCGCTCCCCGTGGGGGCGGTCTGTCCCCTCCTTGCAGGAGATAGACCATGACGTTTTGCACTGAAACGGATCTTGCGATTCATCGCCACCGTGTCCCGGACCTCGAACGGATCCGGATCCTGCCGAGGTATCTCGGGGCACATGCCCTGGCGTTTGAAAATTGCGTCTTCGATTCGCTGGGAACCCTGGCGGACGCCTACAGAGGCGGCTTTTGGGAGTTCTATGAGCTTTCCAACGGCGGTTTCTATATGGCTCCCGAACAGGAACGGAACCTGCGGATCGTCGTGCCCGGCAACGGCTACGAGGGCGAGTTAAGTCCGGACGCGGCGGGCGTTGTTGCCTGTCTGTTCGCCTTCAACGCGATGGCCTGGCGCTTTCGCGAAGATCGGCACATCAACCTGTACCACTGGTTGAGGGATTACGCCCTGGACCACGACGAGTCCGGCGAGATCCTTCGCGCGATCGACTAGCCGACGGTATTCCATTCCCCAAAGGGACGACCGACCCTTTGGGGGCGGTCGTCCCTCGACACAGGAGACTGACCGTGGAATCTCGACATCACTCCATTCTTGGGGACCTGGTTCCCATAGACCGAGGGCTGTACGCCCTTGGCTCGGACGCGACCCGGATCATGGTCTGCCATGGCCCGGGCGTATTCCTTCTCAACTCGCACGCACTGGAGCCGATGGACACGTCACCCGGCGCCCTACGTGCTCAGGCACTCGAACACCTGGCGTTTCTCGCCGAAATCGAGCCGATCGAATCGCTGGCTTTGGCGGTTGCGACCGGCAAGCAAGCCGCTTGACCACACGCCCCTTCGGGGACACCGCTCCCCGTGGGGGGGCGGTCTGTCCCCTCCATGCAGGAGATAGGCCTATGGCAACGACAGTGATTTACACGACCCTGGGAGAACGCAAGGGGACCAAGCGGTTGTGGTTGGAAGGCCGACGGCTGGCACGGGCCGGAATCAGCCCGGGTCAGCAATTCGAGCTTAAAAGTCTTGTTCGCGAGAATGGTCCGCACCGCGGGATTACCCTGCGATTCACCCCAGCCGGTGATCGGAAAGTGTCCCGTCGCAAGCGGGGCGACCAGGAACTGCCGCATCATTGGAGTATAGATGGAGAAGGTTTTAAGGGTCCCGCCCCCAACCGACAGCATCACCGTGTAGAGATGGCGTCCATCTGCTGCTGCGAGATGACGTGCCCGGCCGCCGCGCTTCTGCGGATCCAATCAAGCCCGGCCGCTTGATCGGTGGGGATGCCGTCACCCGCTACCAACGCCCGCCCGATCCAGTGCATCGCGTCTGGGTGCCCGGTCTCGGCCGCCGCTTGCAGCCAGGGCAGGGCGGCGGCGGCGTTAGCGGCCTCCCGCAGCATCAACGCCAGATCCGTCATCGCGTCCGCATCGCCCTTGTCGGCTCGCACGACCATCGCGAGATCGTCTTCGCCCTCTACGCGCAGCAACAGATCATGGCGCAGCGCCTCCAGCGCCACCTGCGCCCGCTGCAGGGGCTCTTCCATGTTCTTTTTCCACTCCGGGTGCCCGGCCACACGCCGCCAAACCGTGCGCTTCGCCAGCCCCGTGACGGCCATCGCCGTGCCCAACGTGACCCAGTGCATATCCACTCCCTCCGTTCGTGGCCCTCAAGCGTACAACACCGCAGGCGAGACCTGTGTCACAGGTTCGGCCTGTGCCGAGTAGATCGGTTGGCACAGGTTACCCCGTGCCGTTTGCGGCCCAACCTGTGCCACGCTCCCGGCCTGGTCTACAGTCCACAGTAAAGAGCCGCACCACACCGCGATTCCACGGCGTTGGCACGCCACCTGCATACACACCAATGCGCTCCGCAAGGACGCCCAACTTGAACACTAGGGGACCTACCATGCAGAAGAAAACCGCCCAACAGGGCTTCACCCTCATCGAACTGATGATCGTCGTCGCGATCATCGGCATCCTCGCCGCCATCGCCCTGCCGGCTTACAACGACTACACCGCCCGTGCGCAGGCTTCCGAAGGTCTGTCCGCCACTGCCGGCTTGCGTACCGACATTGGCGAACGGATTGCTGTCGGCCGCCCGCTTAGTGGGATCACTATCGACGACTACAACATCGATGAGTCCCGATACATTGATGAGGTGGCTTTTGACGACGATGACGCTGTCATCACCATCACCTGGGACGCTGATGAGTCGAGCCTCGACGGGAACATGACCCTTTCTCCGCGCAACGACAGCTTCGCGGATGACGGTAATATCGCCGGCTGGGTCTGCGCGGCTGGTGGCGACATGATCGAGCGTCATCTTCCGACTGGCTGCGTTGACGACTGATCCGTCAGGCGCTGCGAAGTTCCAAGAGCCCCGGCCAGTCCGGGGCTCTTTTATGCCCACGAAAAAGCCCCGACCAGTTGTGGCTGACCGGGGCCGCTTTCATCACACGCGAGTGAGGGAGCACCCGCGCACCTCCGAGAATAGGCCCTACCCCTGGCCCTCGCAACCCAACTGTGGTGGTCAAGTGATTTCGGACACCGCGTTAGGTGGATTGGCTGCCATTGGTTGCTCGTAGACGCTGGGAGGCAGGTAGCCCAGCGTCGAGTAGATGCGAACGGTGTTGTAGAACCGAGCGATGTAGTCCGCGATATCCCGCCGCGCCTCGCCGTGGTTCGCGTAGCGGCGCTGCCAGACGCGTTCCGTCTTGAGGCTCAGGAAGAAGCGCTCGACGACGGCATTGTCCCAGCAGTTACCCCGGCGACTCATGCTCGCCTGGATCTGGTGCCAGGCCAGCAGCCGCCGCCAGGCGGCGCTGGTGTATTGGCAGCCCTGGTCGGAGTGCAGCAGCAGTCCCGGCTCCGGTTGGAGCGCCCGCCCAACGGAGTTGGACCAACACAAACCTCCGTTTCATAACCACTACAAATCTTTGTTGGCTGATTTGAGCCATTAGGAATCCTGTTTTCGACCGCAAAAACGCCGGTTCAAGACGGAAACCGGCCAAAATCCAGCCTAATTTCTGTTGATCAACAGGTTGGCTTGGGCCGACCCCGGTATCTGTCAAGGTGGATGTCACCTGAACGGGGTGCAGGGGTTGGTTAACCGCTCGCGGCTTGTTCGGGGTTCAGATGGACCTGCTCGGGCAGGCCGAAGTCCCGGACGTTACCGGCCCAGCGTTCGGGACGTGCCTGACGGGCGCGCTCATAGGTGGCTCGCCTGCGGGCGAGGACGTGGGTCGCTTCGCCCGAGTGTCGCTGGGCCGGTGTCACGTAGTGGAGCGCGCTTCTACATCACGACGATTCCGGTGTATTGCCCGGAAGTGCCATCATGAGGTCCAATGAGTATTACACCGCCCGCCTGAGCGTATCAGGCCCCTTGCCGACGCCCGTCGGCAAAAGCCCCTACGCGCCGAGAGTGGGGGCGCCGCATTTGCCCCTTTGCGGCGCGGCGCTGTCGGCTGATCCAATTTTGTCCCTGGCTCGGGTCAGTCGATCAATACCGATCCTCGGTGGAGGTTCACAAGTCAACTCGTTGGGCCCTCCGGGCCCGGCACGAGTTCTTCTCGAATGGTTTAGGGGGGTCTCCCCACGGTCGGTGCGTAGCGCCCGCCGTGGGGAGACTCTGGTCTCCGTGATTCAAATCACTGGCCGCCCACCGCCAGGTGCAGCGTGGGTCCCTTTGTGCGGTACTGCCGCGCCATTCGAGATAGATCCATCCCCCCAAAACCATGGATCGCCGGAATACGACTCGCTACTGCAGGAGGGTGAGATCGATCCGCCCTGGGGACGACTCCTACTCGACCGGGCCATCGCACAATCGACGCGCCCGGTCCTGAAGCACCTCAATCGAAGTCAACGCGCGGATCAGCCACCCCCGACCCAACCGGGGTGGCTGGTTACGTTTTGCCCACGCCTGGCAAGTCCTTGTTCCCTCGCTTTCTTCCCCCTCCTTCCCATGCAGTTATCCCCAGTTTTTGTGGATAACTCAAAAACCCTTCGCGCTCGCTTCAGGATTTTTCGTAGTCGCCACACGCGGGACCCGGAGAATTGGCGACGTCCGCTGCCTTGGCGGCGGGCAGCCCATACCCCTTAGGGCTGGTGCCCGCGCCTCCGTTGGCGCGGGTCTTTATTCCAAGCAGGCGAGGCAAGACATGCGAACACGGTTACCCGCACTCCTTGTGGCGCTGACGTTCACCTCCTGGGGAACCGCCGCGGCCAGTGACATCCAGGTGGGTCGATACCTCACCGCCACCGATGCGCCCGCGCCCGAGCAGGTGCAGCCCCTGCAGGTCACGGTCCAGATGGATTTCCCGTCGGACGTCCAGCACGTCGGCTCCGCGCTCACCTACCTCCTGACACATAGCGGGTATCAGCTGGAGGAGCCGGCCAAGGCGGACCCGGCCATGCGGGTGCTCCTGACCCGACCGCTTCCCGAGGTGCATCGAGAGCTGGGGCCCCTGAGCCTTGAGAATGCGCTTACCACCCTCGCCGGCCCCACCTGGCGCCTGGTCGTCGATCCCGCCATGCGGGAAATCTCCTACGAACCGCGTGCGCCTTACGCCGAGTCCGCACGGGCGCGAGGTCACGCGATCAAAGCCGACACCGTGCGCGACGTGCTCGCGCCCCAGCCCCCAACAGCCCGCCTGTATGGTCCGGTTCAGCGCGGAGAGACCCTCGGTTCCATCGCCGAGGCGATTTCGCCGGAGCAACCGGCGCGCATGGCTGCCGCGCTGTTCGAGGCCAACCCGCACGCGTTCTTCCCGGCCAATACGCCGAACCCGAATCAGCTCCGCACCGGCGCCGAACTGGAGATCCCCAGCGACGAGGTGGCCGCCCGGTATGCCCCGTCCCGCGCCCGGTCGATTCTGCGAGGTGATCAATGAGCAAGAACGAGAAGTCGGACAATCGTCCAGCGCCTCAGCCCATCCCGCGCTGGCTCAAGATCGCGGGGCCGGTCGTCGGCCTCGCCGTCGTAACGGGGTTGCTCCTGATGTTCATCGGCGGCGGAAAGGCCGAAACCGAGGAACCCGAACCCGTGCCGGCCGAACCGGTCGCCGAGGTCGATCAAGGGAACCTCAACGAACTGGAAATGCTGCTCGCCTCCCTGGAGGCACGGGTCGCCAGTCAGGACGAGGATCTGCGCGCGCTGCGCTCCGAGCAACGCGACTTTCGCGAGAAGCTCGACGGGCTGGAGTCCGCGATCGACCACCAGGGACCGGATCAGGCCGTGATCGACCGACTGGAGGCCCTGCAGGGTGAACTCATGGACCTGCGCGCCGAGGTGGAATCCTCGGAGGCCCTGGAGCCCATCGAGGCGCTGAGGGGCGATCTGAATGCCACGCAGCGCCGCGTCGCCCGCCTGGAGGAAACGCCTGAAACGCCGGAACCGAACGCCACCCTGACGGGTATCGAACACTGGGGGGCTCGCCACTTCGCCATCCTGGAAGGCGCGAGTGGCCGCGAGCGTATCCGCGTGGGCGGGCGCTACGGGCAATGGACGCTGGAAAGCCTCGATCCGGATGCAGGTGTCGCGGTCCTCCGGCACCCACGCGGGTTCATGCACGCCCTCGCCATCCACGACGAGTAGGAGCAGGAGACCATCATGGGTGGAGCTGTCGTTTTGCTGTTGATTGGAGTCGGCGTCATCGCGGCCACGCACGAACCGGAACCCGAGGTGACACCCGATCCGCCCCCCGTCGAGCCCGTCGCGATTCCCGAGCCGCCGCCGACCTGCCTTGACCAGGTCGCCGAGCGGACCCGGGTCGAAGCCGATCTTTCGTCCAAATGGGAACAGCGGGTCTATTTCATTGATGGGCGACCCTGCATGCGGGGGTACCCATGACCCGGCCTCGCTACTCCGTGATCGCGTTGCTGGTGACGGCCGGACTGTCCGGCACCGTTCAGGCCAGTTCGGTCGAGTCCGACGCGACCCGCGCCGAGGCCCGAGCGTCCGAAGGCGTCGAAACGGCACCGGCCCGGACACAGCATTGGGATCTCTCCGACGCCGAGTGGGAACGCTACGACGCCATCATGGAGGGTCCACGGGGACTCTGGTCGCCGGATCTGGACCCGATATGGGTCCTGGGGATTCATGCAGAGACCGAGCGCGAACGTCGGTACTACGCCGAGCTGGCCGTGGAGCAGGAGCGGGATCGCGTCACCGGAGAACTGGCCTTCCAGCATGCCTACGATGCCGCGTGGGATCGCCTCTACCCGGACAGGGTGCTGATCGAGCCGCGTGACCGGTCCGGCTCCGCGACGGGTGCCACGCCCCGCATGAGTGAGCCGAGTACGCCCACCCTGGATGACCTCCGTGCGGATGATCGCGTGGTCCTGGTCGCCGCCCGCGACTGCAACCGCTGCGGGGACATCCTGGAACGCGCCGTGGAGCGCTTGCAGGACGGGGCCCAATGGCGGCTGGACGTCTTTCTGACGGATACCGATGCGGATCAGGAGGTGCGCCGATGGGCGGCGGAGAACGCGGTCCCGATCGACCTGGTGCGAGCCGGTCGTATCACCCTCAATCACGACGACGGCACGCTGGCCGATCACGACACGCCCTCGCTGTTGCGGCATTCCGGGCAGCGCTGGCAGCCGGTCTTGCCCTAGCGCTTGCGACCCGGGCGGCAGCGGGCGTTCCTGAAGGCTACCACCGCGTCGCTCAGGCCGAGGGTGTTCCGGCCAATGTCCTGTACGCCCTCGCCGCCGCCGAGTCCGGCGCACGGCTGTCCACGGGTGCGGCGCGGCCGTGGCCCTGGACCCTCAACGTCGGTGGGCGGCCGGAGCGATACCGCACGTACCGGGAAGCGCTGGACGCCCTGGAAAGCCACCTCGCGGCCGGGAAGCGGAACATCGATATAGGGCTCATGCAGGTCAACTGGCGCTGGCACGAGGCGCGTCTCCAGGACCCGGCGCGGGCCCTCGACCCTTATCGCAACCTCCGCATCGGTGCCGCCATCCTGCGCGAGCAGTACGAACGCAGCGGCCACTGGCTGGAAGCCAGCGGCCTCTATCACGCGCCCTCGAACACCACCAACGCCGCCCGCCACCGGGCCCGCGTCCAACACCATCTGGAGGCTCTGCCGTGATCGTGAAGTCCCCCCTGGCCGCCCTGCTGCCCCTTCTCTTCGTCTCTGCCTCTGCGCAGGCCCTGGAGGTGATCCTCGATACGGGCGAGGGCCGTCCGGCGGCCCCCTACCTGGAGCGCCTGGAGGGTGCCGAGGAGCCCACGCCCCGCAACACGGCCGCACTCCCCCCGTTGAACGACGCGGCCGAGCGCATGTTGCCCATCGAGCCGTCCCGCTTGCGCGTGGCACCGCTGCAGGGACAGCCGCCGGCGCATGTCCGCGAGACGCTTCAGCACATGCCGCGGCCACTCTGTTTGGTGGGCTCGGATCCGCAATCGCTCGCCTGGCTGGAACACCACCGGGTCGCTCTCATGCAGGCGGGGGCCGTGTGCATGCTCGTTCAGGCGGAGACCCCCGAGGACCTCGAACGGGTGCGCGACACCGCGCACGGGATCCCGGTCCAGCTCTCGCACGGCGATGATCTCGCCGAGCGGTTGCAGCTCGACGTCTACCCGGTCCTGATCTCGCGCGAGGGGATCGAACAGTGAGCCAGCTGCCCGTCGAGGCCCTGCTACGACCGCCGGTCGAGTTCTACTCCGCCTTTGTGGCCGGCGCCGCCGCCGTCATCGCGATCGCCGCGCCCTGGGCCCTGATGATGACCCCCTCGATCGCCTGGGTCGCGGCTTTGATGCTCGGGGCACTGGCCGTGCACCGGGCGCGGCAGGGGTGGCGGATCGTGCGGTATCACCGCCACCTCCGACAGCTGCCCGAGTTTTCCATGAGCGCGAAACAAATCCCCGTCTCGCGCCGGAAGCTCTACCTCGGACGGGGGTTCCGCTGGACGCAGAAGCACACGCAGCGCCTGCGGGACACGATCCGGCCGGAGGTCCAGCATTACGTGGATCCCGGCCCCCTGTACCGCTGGGCCCGTCGCAAGGAAGTTCAGTGGGAGTCCACGCCCGGGCTGCGCGGCATTGCGCGCGCACTCGGGAAGCGGGCCTGGTGGAACCCCCTGGCCCCTCTGCCTCCCGTGGGGGGAAAACCCGCGCTGCACGCCGTTGAACCGGACGAGGAAGATGCCTGGACGGATCTCGGTGAGCGCGTGGGGCACACCCTCGTCCTGGGTACGACCCGAGTGGGCAAGACGCGGCTGGCCGAAGTCCTGATCACTCAGGACATCCGGCGCGGCGACGTCACCATCGTGATCGACCCCAAGGGGGATGCCGAGCTGCTCAAGCGGATGTATGCGGAGGCCCGGCGCGCGGGGCGCGAAGACCAGTTCTATATGTTTCACCTGGGCTACCCCGACCACTCGGCACGCTACAACGCCGTCGGGTCGTTCAGCCGCATTACCGAGGTCGCCACCCGTGTCTCGAACCAGCTCCCGAGCGAAGGCAACAGTGCCGCCTTCAAGGAGTTCGCGTGGCGATTCGTGAACATCGTGTCTCAGGCGATCGTGGCGCTGGGCCGACGCCCGGATTACCAACAGATCCTCCGGCACATCACCTACATCGAGCCGCTACTGATCGAATACTACGAGCACTGGCTCCCCAGCGTGGCCCCCGAAGGCTGGAAGGAGGAAGTGGGGCGGCGCGAGGCCAACACCAACGAACGCCAGCTACCGCGCAACCTGCAGGGTCGGGACAAGCGTGCCGTCGCCCTGATGCTCTACGCCAAGGAGCAGGGGCTGTTCGATCCGGTCGCCGACGGCCTGCGCAGCGCCTTCGAGTACGACAAGACCTATTTCGACAAGATCGTGGCTTCGCTGCTCCCCCTGATGGAAAAGCTGACCACCGGCAAGACGGCGGAGCTGATCGCCCCCGACTATCTCGACACCGACGACCCTCGCCCGATCTTCTCCTGGCGGGAGATCATCCGCACCGGCGGCATCGTCTACGTGGGCCTCGACGCGCTCTCGGATGCCGACGTCGCGGCGGCCGTGGGCAACTCGATGTTCGCGGATCTCTGCTCCGTCGCGGGTCAGCTGTACAAGCATGGGCAGGACGACGGCCTGCCGGATGGTGGTCGGTCGGGGCTACCGACCGTCAACGTGCATGCCGACGAGTTCAACGAGCTGATCGGCGACGAGTTCATCCCCCTGCTGAACAAGGCCGGTGGCGCGGGGTTCCAGGTCACGGCCTATACGCAGACCTGGTCCGACGTCGAGGCCCGGATCGGATCCAAGTCCAAGGCCGGCCAGGTGGCCGGTAACTTCAACACGCTGGTCATGCTGCGGGTGAAGGAGTACGCGACCGCCGAAATGCTCACGGAGCAACTTCCGCAGGTCGAGATCAACACGCTCATGCAGGTGTCCGGCACCAACGATTCGGCCGATCCCGAATCCGACCAGCACTTCTCCAGCCGCAACGAAGACCGCATCACGGTAACCGAGGTCCCGCTGCTCACGCCGTCCGACATCGTCACCCTGCCCAAGGGTCAGGCGTTCGCCCTGATCGAGGGGGGACAGCTCTGGAAGATCCGGATGCCGCTTCCGGACAGTAAAGCGGATCCGGTGATGCCCGGGTCGCTCGCCGACATCGCCGAGCGCATGCAGCGCGATTACACCACCGCCGAGCATTGGTGGCAGGACACCGCCATGCCGGTCGCCCCGCAGGAACCCGCCTGATGGCGAGCGCGCGCCGGCAGACATCGAGCCACCCCGCGCAGCAGCGCGACCCGGGGCTGATCGGGCGAACGTTGAACCTCGCGGGGCAGCTCGTCCTGTGGTTGCTCGCGGCGTTGCTGTTTTCCCTGGTGGCGGAATGGGTCGGCATGACGTGGATCTGGCCGGAGCAAGGCATCCAGCACAGCCAGCAGATGCTCGAACGCGAGATCGGCTACCTCAACGAGGACTTTCGTCAGTCCATGTTGACCGCGGATCCAGGGAGCTACGCGCGCAGCTTCGCGGAGGTGTCCTATCGCTTCCTGTTTGAGTACACGGGGATCCACTCGCTCGTGGAGTGGCTGTCGATTCCCGCGCACCCCGAGGATGGCCGGATCGTGCACTCTCTGCGCAACGGGTATCACTCCATTGAGCCTTATGTCCTGGCCGGCATGGCGATCACGCAGGTCTTCGCCCTCCGCCTGGGGGTGCTGACCCTCGCCATGCCGGTGTTCGTCCTGTTCGCCATGGTCGCCCTGGTCGATGGACTCGTGCAGCGCGATCTGCGCCGCTGGGGGGGTGGCCGCGAATCGTCGTTCGTCTACCACCACGCGAAACGGCTGATGGCGCCCTCGATCGCCATGGCCTGGGTGGTCTACCTCGCACTGCCGTTTTCGGTCCACCCGAATTGGGTCATTCTCCCGTTCGCCCTGCTCAATGCGATCACCATCGCCATTACCGCTTCGAGCTTCAAGAAATACCTCTGAGAACCCCACCCGCCGCTGCGAGTGTCACGAGCGCATAGCGTTTCTCCACCCCCGGACGGCCGGACGCCAAACCCCTTACCACCGACGTTCGACGCCGCACTCCCGCTCGGGCTTGCGATGCAGTCTGCTCGGCCCACCCACGTTTCACCCTCGCCAAACCCGCCCTTTCCGAAGGCTCGAATCGCACGGCGCAGGGGCTCAACCCTGGCGCCCGAAAAACCCTCGCGATCGGTTTGAGGATTTTTCGTAGTCGCCACGGCCGGGAATCAGAAGACTGTGGCTCACGCTAACGTCTCGGAGTCACACGCTATGCACAGGACCCTTGTCGCGCTCGCTACGGGCGTGGTGATGATCACCCTCACACCGGCTGCCCTGGCCGACCGCGATGCGGAACGCGAGAGCCTGAGCCGACTCGCTCACGAGATTCAGGCCCTGCACGCACTGGTTGATCAGGCCGAAGCCCATGCCGACCCCGACGCACGGATCCGCTTCCAGTACGACTGGCTGCGCCACGACCTGGATCGGGTTCAGGCCGGCATCGAGGAGCACCTCCGGGCACCGCGCGCCCAACCGCGCCGGGTCGAGCCCCTCAGTGGTGATTACCGCCGGTGAGCGGCGATGCCTCCAGTCAGTTCGAGCAGTGGGCCGGCGCGAGTGGCGCCGATCTCGGGCTCGCGATCGCGGCGATTGTCGCGGTCACCTACCTAATCTGGCTCATGTGGGTCGTGATGGGCCAGTTCCGCGCCTGGAGTGACCGCGAAATACCGATGTTGGACCTGTTGTGGGTCGCCATTCGAGCTGCCGTGGTGGTGATGCTCGTGGGTTATTTCATCCGTCCATAGGAGGACACAACGATGTTGAGTACCTGTAAACGCTATTGGGCTCGCGCCCGCACCATGTTCCTGAGTGGCGTGGTGGTCGCCCTGCACACGACACCCGCCTGGGCGCAGAACCTGCCCACGGCCCCCGAGCCCGACGGAGGGTTCACGGCCGGCAACTGGATCGACCTCATGCGCGGCTACCTCTACGAGGGAGCGACCCTCCTCGGGACGCTGATCGCCATCGCTTCCTTCCTGTGGGTGTCCTGGACCGCGCTGACCAAGTTCAATGAGGCCCGCCAAGGAAAGGCCGAATGGGGCGAAGTCGGTCTGCTCGGCGTGGTGGGTGCTGTGATCCTCCTCGTCCTGAGCTTCTTCGTCACTCAAGCCATGTCGATCATGGAGTCCTGAGCTTCTTCGTCATGGCGACACCCGGACTCGAAAACCGAATGGCCGAACGGCTCAACGAGGAGCCGCTCATCTTTCGTGGCTGCTCCTCCAGTGAGCTGCTCGCCATTCTCGTGCTCGCCGTGATCGGCTGGCTGCCCGTCGGGATCCTGCTCGGTTTCGTGGTCGGCGCTCCGATGATGGGCGTCGGCATCGCGGCAGTCGCCGTGCTGGGAACCGTGTTCATCACCGCCACGGTCTTCCAGAAGATCAAGCGGGGCCGCCCCACCGGCTACTACCAACAACGCGCCATGCTCGCTCTGCACCGGAGCGGCCTGCGCAAGGTCCCGGTGACGCTGCGCAGCGGGACCTGGGACCTGGGGAGACGTTCGTGAGATACCGCAAGGAACTCGACAGTGCCCGATCGCACATCAACACCCTCCGGGGCGTCATTGCCGTCATGGCAGTCGTGGCCCTCGGCCTGTGGTTTGGATGGCAGCAGGCCCCCGACCGCCTGACCGTGCACATCCCCCCGGATCTTCGGACCGGCGGGGTTCTGGAAGCCGGAGAGGTGCATCCCGCGTCGGTGTACACCTTCGCGTTCTATATCTGGCAGCAGGTCCATCGCTGGCCCAAGGACGGCCGCGAGGACTACTCGGACAATCTCTGGTCGCTGCAGGCGTTCCTGACGCCGCGCTTTCAGCAAACCCTCGAAGCGGACCGGGAGCAACGCGCGCGCAGCGGCGAGCTGCGGCATCGCAGTCGGTTCATCCGGGAGATCGACGGCCTGCGTTACACCCCGGATCGCGTGCAAGCCACGGGCGACGGTACGTGGACCGTATGGCTGGACGTGGAGGTCGAGGAGCGCATCGACGGCGAGCGCGTCAAGCAGGTGTTCATCCGCTACCCCCTGCGGGTGGTCGCCTACGACATCGACCCTGAAGCGAACCCCTGGGGGCTCGCCCTCGCGGGCTTCGTCCAAGATCCCTATCGCATCGACCCGGAGGAGGAGCAGTAATGCGACCGATCCTCGCCATTGCCCTAATCGCGGCCCTCGCGGGGCCGGTGTCGGCCACCGCCGGCGACAGCCCCGACCGCATTACGTGGGACGGTACGCCCGTCCAGGTCACCCTGCCCGTCGGGCAGGAGCGGCTGATCCGCTTCCCGGCCGGGCACGTCCGCGTGGGGCTTCCACCTCACATTGATGATCAGGTCCGCGTGTTCTCGAACGATGGGATCGTGTACCTCAAGGCGCAATCCTCGTTCGGCCCCGCCCGCGCCGTCATTGCCGATGTCGAGTCCGGGGCGACGTTCATGCTCGACCTTTCGGCCGAAGACGGGGCGCGCGCCAATGAGGTCGTCATTCATCGGCCGGGGAGCCGGCGGGACCGCGCGACGGACGTCCCCGACGCCGAACCCGACCACCAGAACCTGGACTACGTGGCGCTGACGCGATTCGCGTCCCAATCCCTGTACGGCCCCAGCCGTCTCGCCCCGCAGATGCCTGGCGTGCGCCAGGTTTCGCTGAACCAGGAACCGGTCCGCCTGGTCCGGGGCGCGGCCGTCACCGCCGAACCGCTCGCGGCCTGGCGTGGCGGGCGCTGGTATGTCACCGCCGTCAAGCTGCGCAACGCCACGGAATCCCCGGTGACGCTCGACCCCCGCGACCTGCGGGGCGACTGGCTGACGGCCACCTTTCAGCATGCACGGCTGCACCCGGCCGGCCACGAAGCCGACACGACCGCCGTGTATGTCGTGTCGGATCGCCCCTTTGACGAGAGCTTTTGGGGGGTGCGCTGATGGTTTCCACCAAGGGCAATCGACTTCTGCCGATCATCGGCCTGGCCGTTGGCGCATTGATGATCCTGGTGATGCTTCGCTCCTGCGGCACCGAGCCGACGGCCGAGGCACCGGACTCGTTGGACCAGCGGCAGGCGGCGGCGCAACCGGACGCGGACACGGCCACCGACACCATCCGCACCCTGACGGCCGAGCAGCGCGAGACGCGCCGACAGCTGCGCGAACTGCGCGAAGACAACCAGCGGATGCGCGAGCAGCTGGCCGAGGAAGCACGGCAGGAGCCGGACCCCGAGCGCCAGAGCCACCTGGAGGGACTCCTCGGGCGCATGGACCAGCTCAGCTCCCGCGTACAGGACATGGGCCAGCAGCTGGAGCAGCGGGAAGAAGAGGACCCCGACCTGGTGCCCGGGAGCGACATTCCGATCGGTCTAGGCATTCGGGAAGACGAGGCCCCGGTCATTCAGGACCGCACGCGCACGGCCGAACCCGAGTCCGCCGACACCCTGCGTTGGACGAATCCCGTGGGCTATGACCCAGAAGAAGAAGGGGGCGGACTCCTCGATCGCAGCCGGTCGGTGGCCGGCACCATCCGGGATCGCGGCGCCGCCGGCGTGGAGCACGCCCGCGACACGGCGGCGCGCGCCACCGGCACGGATACGCCGGAGGAAGATCCCCGGTACACGGTGCCGCGCAATTCGACCCTGATGGGCTCCACTGCCATGACGGCCCTGATCGGGCGTGTACCGCACAGCGGGACGGTCGAAGACCCGGTGCCGTTCAAGGTGATCGTCGGCGAACGCAACCTGGCCGCCAACGACATCGACATCCCCAATATCGAGGGGATGATCTTCTCCGGGACCGCGATGGGCGACTGGACACTGTCCTGTGTCCGGGGCTCGGTGGAGTCGGTCACCTTCGTCTTTCAGGACGGCACCGTTCGCACTCTGCCGGATCCCGATGGGGATTCCGGTGACACCCTCGGCTGGATCTCCAACGAGCAGGGCGTTCCCTGCATCCCGGGCGATCGCATTTCCAATGCACCGGCCTACCTGGCGCAGGCCACCGGCATCGTGACGGCACAAGCCGCTGCGGACGCCGCCGCTGCCGCTCAGACCACGCAGATCGTGGGTCAGGAGGGGTTCACACAGAACATCGTCACCGGCGACACCGGGGAGTTCATTGCCGGCCGCGCGGCTTCCGGTGCCGCCCGCGAAGTCGCGCAGTGGCTGCGGGAGCGCCAGGAAAGCCACTTCGACGCGGTCTTCGCCCCCGCCGGCGAGACGGTCGCCGTCCACCTCGACCGGGAACTGAGGATCGATTATGAACTTGAAGGCAGAAGGGTCTCCCATGAAGCGTTCGAGCGCCGCTCTACCTATCGCACTCTTGATTAGTGCGGTCCTGACCGCCGGTTGCGCCTCCACTTCGGCGGACAAGGTGATCCCGAAGGACGGGCCCACCATGGACGAGGTGTACGAAGGACACTTCGAGTCCATGGGGCGCACCGATGTCGATGCCGCGCGTCAGGCGCTGCAACAGCCGATCGGCCGAGACGTCCAGGAGGGCACGGCGGATCTCGCGGGCTACACCCGATCCGCCCAGGACGAAATCGAGACGCGATTCAGTCGGGTGCCCAATCCGACGCTCGTGATGTTCGTCTACCCGCACCTGGCCGGTCGCGACGAGGTGCCCGTGCCCGGGTATTCGACGTCGTTCCCGATGTACGACCGCCACCACTATGCACTCCCCGGAGAGGCGGGAGCCCGATGATGCTGAAAATGCTCACCTCGCTCCTCCCCGGCCGTTCGGCCAGGGATGAAGACGAGAATCAGGGGCCCGACCCGAACCTGGGTGGGTCGCGGCCGGTAACGCAGGCCGAGGTCAAGGACCTCTACCGCCGGCCCAACTCGTTCACGGACCTGCTCCCGTGGACGGACTACGACCCGACGACTCAGGTGTTCCTCCTGGAGGACCAAAACAGCGTTGGTGCGCTGTTCGAGCTGATCCCGGCCAGCTCCGAGGCGCGCACGCCCGAGTACATGGAGGACCTGCGCCAACAGATCCAGGGCGCGCTGACCGATTCGGTTCCCGAAGTGGACGGGTCCCCGTGGGTGCTGCAGGTGTTCGTGCAGGACGATCCCGCGCTGGGCGGGGTCACCGACCATATCCGGTCCTACTCCCGCGAGCGGTCCGAAGACAATCCGTTTCGGGACGCCTACCTCGCGGAGGTGGACGACCATCTGCACCGGATCTCGCAGGAGGGCGGTCTCTTCGTCGATCAGCAGGTCACCGGCGGCGCGTGGCGCGGGCAGAAACGGCGCGTGCGCGCGTGCCTGTACCGCCGCTCGATCGCGGGTGATCTGTCCCCCGAGGAGACCCTCAACCAGGTGGCCGCCCAATGGGCGACCTCCCTGGAGGCCGTTGGAGTCGGCGTGAAGCGTTGCAAGGCGCAGGACCTGTACGAATGGCTCGTCCCGTGGTTCAACCCCCGCCCCGAGGTGGCCGATGGCGACCCGGAGAAGCTGCTGAACGTCGCCCCCTATCCGGGGGACGAGGATCTCCCGTTCGGCCGCGACCTGGCCGAACTGTTCACCTATTCGATGCCGGTGTCGGATGCCGAGGCCGGCGTCTGGCGCTTCGACGGGATGCCCCATGCGGTGCTGAACGTCCAGAGTCTGCGGCAAGCCCCCAAGACCGGGCATTTCACGGCGGAACGCCAGGCCGGCGAGAACATCTATGCGCTGTTCGACCGTGCCCCCGAAGGCACGATCCTCTCGGTCACGATCACCATCCAGCCGCAGGACCAGGTCTCCAACCATATCGGGCAGATCCACGCCGCGTCCCGTGGGGACAACATCGAATCCCGGCTGGCACTGGAGGAGGTGGAGACCGCGCAGGAAGAACTCGCGCGCGGCAACAAGCTCTACCCCACCCAAATCGCTTTCTATATCCGCGCGGAGGACGACACGCAGCTGGTGCGTCGGCGCAACGAGCTGGCCTCGCGTCTGGTGGCGAATGGCCTGCAGATCATCACCCGAGAGGCCGAGCTGCTCCCGCTGGACACCTATCTGCGCGCGCTCCCGATGGCCTATGACCCGGCCCTGGAGCGCGTCACGCGCCGGAGCCGCTACGTGTATGCCGACCACCTCGCCGCCCTGCTCCCCCTCTACGGCCGCACGAAGGGGACGGACCACGCCGGGTTTCTGTTCTACAACCGGGGCGCCGAGCCCCTCATGTTCGATCCGCTGCATCCCTCGGACCGGAAGAAGAACGCCCACGCGTTGATCCTCGGCCCCACCGGGGCCGGCAAATCCGCCCTGCTCACCTATCTGATCCTCCAGATGGTGGCGGTCTATCGGCCCCGGATCTTCATCATCGAGGCCGGCAACTCGTTCGGTCTGCTGGGACAGTACCTGGACCACCGGGGCGTCTCGGTCAATCAGGTCTCCCTTACCCCCAAGGAGCGGGTCAGCCTGCCGCCGTTCGCGGCGGCGACCCAGCTCCTCGATGACCCCCAGGTAGACAAGAAGATCGAGGAAGACGCCCCCGACGAGGACGAGGAAGACGCCCCCGACGAGGACGAGGAGGACGACATCGAGGAGGGACGCGACCTGCTCGGCGAAATGCAGATCGCGGCCAAAATTATGATCACCGGTGGCGATCCTCGCGAGGAGGCGCACATGCGCCGCCCGGACAACACCGCCATCGCCAACGGCATCCTCCGTGCCGCCAAGAACGTTCGCGCCGCAGGGCGCGAACAGGTCCTGACCGAGGACGTGGTCGCCGGGTTGCACGAGGTCGCGAAGGAGGAAGATTCCCCCGAACGCCGCAAGCGCGTCAGCGAAATGGCGCAGTCGATGGAGGTGTTCTGTCACGGGTTCGCCGGCAAGGTCTTCAACCGGGCCGGCGAGCGTTGGCCGGAGGCCGACGTCACGATCGTCGATATGGGGATCATGGCGCGCGAGGGCTACGAGGATCAGCTCACGGTGGCCTATGTCGGCCTGATGAACCATATCAACGACCTGGTCGAGCAACACCAGCACTCCGAACGCCCGACCCTCGTGCTCACCGACGAGGGCCACATGATCACGACCAATCCGTTGCTCGCCCCCTACGTCGTCAAGATCACGAAGATGTGGCGAAAGCTCGGGGCCTGGTTCTGGATCGCCACGCAGAACCTGGAGGACTTCCCGGATGCGTCCCGGAAGATGCTCAACATGATGGAGTGGTGGATGTGCCTGGTGATGCCGAAGGAGGAGATCGAGCAGATCGCCCGCTTCAAGGACCTCACCAGCGAACAGAAGAGCCTGCTGCTCGGAGCCCGCAAGGAACCCGGCAAGTACGTCGAGGGCGTGGTCCTGGCCGACCAGGTCGAAACCCTGTTCCGCAACGTCCCACCCCCGATCGCCCTGGCCCTGGCGATGACCGAGAAGCACGAGAAATCAGAACGCCGAAAGATCATGGACGAGCTGGGATGCTCGGAAGTCGAAGCCGCCGAAGAAGTCGCGCGCCGGATCGGAGGAGACGCGCCGTGATCAATCAACACACCCTTTGGGCCACCGACTTCGCCTGGACCGAATGGCTGTTGGTCGCCGGGGGTCGCAAGGGCCTGTTCCTGATGCCCGGCCACGACGGCATCCCGGAGCACCTGGAGATCCACACCCTCCCGCTGCAGGGCGAGGGCCAGCTGATCCACAAGGGCGGTTGGCTTACCGATGCCCAACGCGACGGCGTGCTGATGGAACTGACACTGCACGGGCATTCGCCCGTGACACTGGCCCGGGAGTTCGAGCAGGCCGAGACGCTCAAGGGTCCGCTTCGGGATCTGGCGATCCGTCTGGCTGAGGCAGAAGGCCGGGTGTGCGAGCGCATGCTGAACGAACCCCAACGGCGCTTCCGGGCGCAGCTGCAACTTCCCTCGAAATCCAGCGCAGGAGGCCGCTCATGCGACGAATGATGGCCGTTCTACTCCTGGTGGGGATCAGCCCCGTCAGCGCCGACCCGGGGCAGATCGAGGTCTTCGTGACCACCGGTACGACCGTATCCACCACGCCGGCCGACCGCCGGGGGATCCCCATCGAGATCCATCATGTGGACGCCGTGGACCGAGCCACGGAGGCCCTGAGTCAGGGGCTTCCAGCCGACCCCGAGGCCGCGGCCGCGATCGCTCAGGAGCGCCTGGACGCCCGGGCGCATCGGGATCTCGAAGCCGCCTACGATCCGCTGCTGCGCGCCTATCGTCTGAACATTGAACAAGTACCGGCCATCGTCTTCGACGGCCAGGCCGTGGTGTATGGCACAACGGATCTCGCGCGCGGCCTGCGCGAGTATGAACGGTGGCGGCAATGATCCGGGGGTCCATGCGCAGCACCGGCGCCGGGATGGTGGCCGCGCTCTGCCTGCTGGTTGGAAGCCCCGCGAAGGCCGAGGACCCGGACACGATCAGTACCGCCCAGATCACTTCGCAGACGAGCAGCGCCCTCTCGTCCTGCCTGAATTGGGAAATCATCGGAATCTGTCTGTGGCTGCGCTGCACCATTACCGGCTGCAGCGTAGTCACCACCGAGCGGATCCGGCATTACGTCCCGGATGCCGTCATTTCGGCCTACCAGAACACCGGCGAAAACCCGTGGGCCGAGATCCGGGGAGCGCTAGGGTCCGCACAGGAATCCGCCGCCGAATCGATCCTGTCCTTCGACGCTTTCGTGGGCGGCGGGAACACGCTGGAGGGGCGCCATTCCCGCGATGCCCGTCAGCTTCGATTCAAGGAAGCGGATGTAGTCGGGCACCCCTTCATGGAGATCCTGGAGTACATCGACGTCCCGTACATTTGTCCGGGCGCGGCCACGGCCGAAGCCTTCCACCCCTACTACCAGTCCGCGACCAGCGTACTCGCCTGGCGCTACGCGGTGCCCGAAATGTTCTACCTCGAATCCCTCCAGGAGGGTGAACGGGAGATCGGAGAGTGGGACGACTACACCTGGGGTGCGGTGTACCCCCGGTCGGGTTATGTCTCCCAGCCGGAGGATGCCAAGGCGGCCGCGATCGTCGCGCAGCGGGCGGGCGACATTACCACTCGGGAAGACCAGTCGGGGCATGTCTACGAGCAGCTCCCGGGCGACGACGTGGTGCATGAGGACGGTTACCGCGTGTGGCTTCCCCCCGAACTGGTGGAACGGGACGAAGAGACCGGCACGTTCCAGATGCACATGCCCACGGACACCAACGCCTGCGAGGTGTTCGGGGAAGATGACACCGAGGACTCGGAGGGCTGGTCTAGTGACAAGACCAACCTCAAGGGCAACTACGTCTGGACGCTCTGGCGACCGTACAACTGCTGCGAAATCGGGGGCCAGGTCTACCTCGGCTCTGTCACGTTCTAGGAGACGGATCATGCGGATGCGGAAAACACTGATCGCTGCTACAGCCTGCGCGGCGCTTTGGGGACCTACCGCCGGCCATGCCCTCGTTCCGTCCGAAGACGGGATCTGGTACTACGAGGTGGGCGGCGCGGAACCCATTTCCAATGCCCCGAATCCCACGGTTACCACGACCCGGCTGGCCTTCGGAGCGGAGGCCAGCGCGGGGTATAGCTGTGGCAGCTTCGACCCCCTGCTGAGCATCGAGAACACGCTGAACGAAGTCGCTCAGGGCATGGAAGACATGGTCGATCAGATGGTCCAGGCCGCCACGAATGCGATCGCCTCCCTGCCGGCCATGGTGCTCCAGCGGTCCAATCCGGGACTGTACGACCTGTTCCAGAACAACCTGCTGCGGGCCGAGGAGGAGCTGTCGCTCGCCACGCAGAGCTGCGAGGAAATGGAGGCCGCCATCGCGGACGGCCGCAACCCCTACCAGGAGTGGGTCACGCTCTCGAAGGGCGATGACTGGCGTGCGGCCATGGGCTCCGGGGGCGACATCGTGCAGGTCCAGGAGGACATTGATCAGAACGCCGGGAACGACGGGGCCGAATGGATCGGAGGTCGGCGGGGTGGACAGGGCCAAGAACCGATTGATGTGATCAGCGATACCGTCAAAGCGGGCTACAATATCACCCTGGATCGGCCCCCGAACGCCGGAACACCCTATGCAGGGGGCGGAGACACGCCCCTCCTCGCGCGGACCTGGAGCAGCCCGCAGGAGGCACAGGAATGGGCAACCCGGGTGCTCGGGGACAAGCACATCCGCACCTGCCAGGGATGCGAGAGCGAGACCACCCCCGGCGTGGGCCTCCTGCCCATCCTCGAAGAAACCAACCAGCAGGTCCGCGAGGACCTGATGCAGCTCGTTTCGGGCGCGACCAATCCGACACGGAGCAATCTGCGCGACGTTTCGGCACCCGGCGTGGGGGTGTCGCGCGGCCTGATCGAGGCACTGCGTGAACTCCCGGAATCCGACCGGATGGTGGCGGCGGGACGGCTGGCACAGGAAGTCGCGACCGCGCGCACGATGGAGCAGGCCCTTCTGACCCGTCGCATGCTGCTGAGCGGGCGGAAGGCACCGGAGATCGACGCGGCCGGCGTCGCCCGCGAAGACATCCGGGACGGCGTCGAGGAGATCACCGCCGAGATCGACACCCTGATGATGGAGATCGAGGCGCGTCAGGCCGTGGTGTCGAATACGGCCGGGTCGATCCTGCGTGAAGCACAACGCCGGACCAACGCATCCATCGGGACACCGTCCCCTCACCCGCTTGAGACCGCCCCCATGCGCGGCGGCGTGGTGCCAACGCCATGATTTCGCGGATCCCGCGCCACCTCCTGATTGGGGTCGTCGCCGCCTTTGCGATCGTCATCGTCGCCGGTATCGGGTGGCACATGATCGAAGGGGCAGAGGCGGTACGCGCCCGACTGAACCGGGCTGAATGGCTGTTGGCCGGGTGGCGCTGGCTGCTGATCGCGGCGGTCGTGCTGGGTTGGCGGTACTGGGTGACCTGGCTCGGCGGGCACCTGCCGCCGGAGTCGCAACGGCGCCTGGTGGACGCGCGCTGGAGAGTCGCGGCCTGGCTTGTGATCCTGGAAATCCTGCTGGGACAGAACCTGCTGGGCCGTGCCGTGGAGCTAGTGGTATGAACGTTGGCCATCCCCTCGAAGCATTCACCACCATTTTTGGGTGGATGCAGTTTCAGAACCTGTGGGACATCCTCGTGTTCTCGGGGATTGCGTTCATCCCCTTCCTGATCATCGTGATCCGGGCCTTCGTGGACAACTACACGGGACAGGAGGCCAAGGCCGGGAGCCGGAAGTCCGTCCACATGATGGAGGTCGAGATCGTAAAGGCGCTCTCGGTCGTCGTGCTGGCTGCACAGCCGATCTGGCCCCTCTCGCTCAGTGAGCTGGAGTTTGAGGACGCCTGCAATCAGACACCCGGCGTTTCCGACATCGAGGACACCACGTACTCGGACACCTTCAATCTCACGAATGCCTCGGTGCCGGTCTGGTGGTACGCGACCATGGCGATCTCGAAGGGGATCACGGGCGCGGCGATCGCGGGGATCGGCTGCCCCGAGGATATGGTGCGAACCCGAATCGAGCTGGACCTCCAACGGATTTCGGATCCGGAGGTGGCGCAGAACGTACAGCGCTTTATGAACGAATGTTTTGTCCCGGCTCGGTCCCGCTTCCAGAAAGACCGCCCGGACGTCTCGGCCCTTCTGGAGCAGCACGGCCAGGACGATCCGGAGTTCATCGGTTCCCGGGTCTACCTGCAAACCGAAGGATTCTATGACCGCTACAGGGCCGATAGCCCCGTACACGGTTTCGACTATGTACCGGACCGCGACGATCCAGATTACAACGAGGGTGCGGAACCGGATTTCGGACGCCCGCACTGCGCGGACTGGTGGAGCGGGAACGGAGGACCCGGGCTTCGGCAACAGATCCTGGGCGAAATGGAGACGACGTTTTGGGAGGGCGCTCGGGATAGCATGTCCGGCTGGTTCGGCACGCCGGACGAGGAACTTGAGGACCGTATGATCCGGAGGCTGGTCGAGGAGTCCGCGGTCAGCGCACCGCATGTGACGAGTGGCCTGGTCAATTCCGACACCAACGCCGGCCTATTCTCCCGCCTGACGGCTTCGTTCGGAATCGCTCAGCAGGAAATGTTCTCGCACGGTCCCATGATGCTTACGATCCGCGAAGCGGCCCCGATCGTGCAGAGCTTCCTCCTGATGGGGATCTACATGCTGCTCCCGATCCTGCTCGTGGTGTCGCTGTACTCCTGGGGTCCCGTATTCATGGCGACCATGGCGATCCTGACAATCACGTTCTGGAGCTATCTGTGGGCCGTCAGTCGTTGGCTGGAGGACAACATGGCGGCCGCTCTGTATCCGGGCGGCGCAGGTTATCTGAATGTGCCGTTCGGTTCGTTATTTTCACCAGACCTGGGCATGAAGGACAGCATGATCACCATGGCGACCGGGCTCCTGCACATCGGTCTTCCCTTGGTGTTCAGCATGATCGTGGGATGGGCTGGGTTCAAGGTCAAAGACAGCTTGAACGCGGGCAGTCAAACTACCGGCAAGATGCACGATGCAGGGGGCAGTGCGGGATCTCGCGCCGGCAACAAGCTCATGGAAGGCAGCCGCCGACGGTAGGTTCGGCGACCGCGTCATACGAAGGCCCTTTCAATCGTCTTCGCCGAAGTGCCAGTCATGCCAGAGGTTGCTTGGATGCTCCCAAAGATCCCTGGTTTCCTCGTAGGTGTAGGACCCCGGGATCTTCGCGTCACCAGGCAGCTGGGACGTTTCCAACGCGTCATCGTGGTCTAGGGCCGTCGGGAGAGGGGCGTCTGAACTTTCGGATTCGGCGGTCTCGCCACCAAACCCAACCGCGTTCGCCGCGCCCGCACCTAAGCCGGCCAAGCCTGCCCCATAGCGGCGTACACCTTGAGCCCAGCCATGTTGGCGCACGGCAGCGCCTACACCTGCGACCAGGAACAGAAGAATCAGAGTTAGAAGAAGACCCATTCCGCTACCCACGACGTTTCAACGGATATAGCCACACTATTAGCGCAGGTGCCCCATAGCTGCAACCGTCACGCCCCACGTCACCGGTCAATTCGTGACGCCCGCCCGAAATGGGGCCAAACGGGCGGCATAGGTGAGTTAGCCTTCGGTATTTGTCAAGATAGGTGCGGTGAGTTCAATTGATCGATGCAACACCTTCGGTAGGTTGAGCAAGACGTGATCGACCGGTGTCCAGTCTCGGGTGTGGTTGCAGGTCACGACGACGGGATTGTCCGCTTGAGTTACTGCACGGTTTCGGCGCGGTATTCGACCTCGAACCGACCGAGCCGGAGGAGCGCCCGCACCACCTCGGACGTTTCCTCCAATCTGCATCGGGTTCGCCGGATCGCAACCCCAGAACATGGCTTTTGTCGGCGTACCTTTCTACTGGTACCCTTCCTTGAGGGTGATCCTGTTCACAGGGTTTCGCTTCGACGTTCCACGTTCGATTTTTCGATCTTTTACCCGCATGGGAAGGAACCCTTCATGACTGAAGAAACGAACGATTTTGATGTCCCGGGCTACGACGTACCGACCGGGCGACCCAGCATTGCCCTGACCCAGGACCTCCCGCTCTACACGAACACCGGCCTGATGATGATGAACGGCCGGCCCGTCGTAAAAGACGGAGACGGTCGCATCACTCAGCACATCATCGTGGGCTTCTACCTCTACGAGCGGAAGATGCGAGACCCTTGGCGGGATGCCGCTCGCGGCAACCCATTTGGCGCGTGGTGGGTGCAGCGGGCGCGTCTCGCCATGGAGCAAGCGCGCGGTCCGATTGACGAGGCCCTCGATGAAATGGATCGCCGCTTGCTGGGGAAAGGCTTCAATCTTGACACCTTTCCGATTACGGACCCCAAGGATACCCTCCAGATCCGTATCAAAACCGGACTCGGGCTCCTTGCTCGTGACCTCATCAAGGACGGAGACTTTCTCGAAGCCTCAATGCTTTTTCTGCGGTCGCTGGGGGAGATGCCCAACGAAGAATTCCAGCAGCGGTTCAAGGTGTACCGACAGCACATGCGAACGGCCCTGAGGGCTTCGATCCGGTATCACCACTTCCCACTTACTGTTGACGATATTCGGGACCGTACTCCGGACGCCCTAGAGGCGGAGAAGCGCATGGGCCCTGTCCCCGAAGCGATCTTTTCCGTTTCGGGCGATGCATGCTGGACGGGCCCGATCGTGATCGATTCAACGGAGATGAGGCCCAAACAGAACGCGCCCAACACGCAGGGCGACGTCGCATCGGTCTAGTTGTTGGGTAACGGATGATTCTTTACCGCCCGAGAAGGTACCCCTGTTTCGCGGCCGGGAGTGACTGACTCAAGTTTCTAATCAGGACAAATGTTGTTATTTTTCTTGCCTTTTCAAGGGAGAGCATGATGAGAAATATTATTTACGTCGGCATTGGGGTTGCGTTCTTGACTGGCTTCTTTAGCGTCACCCTGCAGGCTGACACCCCCGTCTCTTCGGATGCTAAAGTTAATCAAATTATTCAGGATCTTCATGCGAGCAGAAAATCAAGCAATCGGCGATGCGACGTATCGACGCTTGAGTTCCACGACGATAGCGCGGCTCGAGAGGGGCGACAAGGCAGGCCGTTGGCCGCTGCCGCGTCAGCTAAACTGGCGGCGCAGGTTGCTGCTACCTGTGCAATAACTGACCGGTCCGACGGAGGGGCGGAACATTGGATTTTTGTAGCAGGGGATTTCATGGCGGTATCAGCAATTTATTCAGCTCGCTTTCACGCGACACGAGAAGCTCACGTTATGGCCCACAATGCAAAGGTTCTGCTACGGCATACAGACCGCGAAGAAGGACCAGAAATGATCGATCAACTAAAGGCAGCGGGCTACTAAGGAAACAATGATCAATGGCCCTACATCCGGCTCCATGTCCCGCTACCGTGTTTTTGAGAGGGCATTGGGCCACGACGGGCCTGTTTTATCCCCTGTAACCGCTGTTTTGGGTGGCTACAGGGGCAATTTCCGGTCCTGTGCGCACACTACCCCTGCGGCAGGAGCCCCCATCGTCGCGCGCGGTACAGGTTCTCCAGGGCGACCAGGCTGTGGAGCTGCGCGGTGTTCTTCTTAATGCCCCAGTAGCGTGGGTCTGATCGCGCTCGGGGCCTCCCGGCATTGCGCGCGATGTGCGGGCTCTCCACGCCGATGTAGCCGGCATCGTCATGCAGGCTCTGTTCCGCGCCGTGGAGCAACTCCGGCACCTGCAACGCGCCCGAGGCGTTTGCCGCGGCATCCGGCCCCGAGTCCACCTGTGCGATTACTAAGCGGCGGCTCTCAAAAACGATCGTTTTCGAGAGAATTGAGCCGGACACCGCGACGCCGCCCGATCACCCCCGCCTAAGTGTCTCAAAACTGTCTCTTGAAACCTTGTGTCGCAAAACCTAGCATAGAGATGAGTTTCGAGAGAGAAGACCCATGAAAGTCGGGTACGCGCGCGTTTCAACCCGTGACCAAGACCCATCGCTCCAGACCGATGCCCTGCGGCAGGCCGGGTGCGACCGGATCTACGAGGACCGCGCATCGGGAGCCCAGCGCGATCGCCCGCAGCTTCGGGAGGCCCTGGACTACATGCGGCAGGGCGACGTCCTGGTGGTCTGGAGACTGGATAGGCTTGCCCGATCCATGCGGCAGCTCATTACAACGGTTGGGGATCTGGAGGAGCGCGGGATCGAGTTCCAGTCCCTCACCGAGTCCATCGACACGACGACGTCAGGCGGGAAGCTGGTCTTTCACGTATTCGGCGCTGTGGCCGAGTTCGAGCGCTCCATCATGCAGGAGCGGACCCGTGCGGGCCTGGACGCCGCACGCCAGCGTGGCCGCACCGGCGGACGGCCCCCAGCGCTTACAGACGAACAGCTGGCCTTTGCGTGGACCGTCCTCTCCCACTCCGATGCTCCCGTGCGCGAACTCGCCAAGCAACTGGATGTTTCGCCCGCCACGCTCTATCGCCACTTTCCCGGCGGTCGAGCCGCGCTCCGTGACAATAGCGATGAATGAGGCCCCCTCTGTCAGCATCGATGTCCGCTGGATGTTCATTCAGCGAGGCCTTTGCGGTGGGTAAGCCGTCTGTCGCGAATGGGGTCGTATCGGGCGCCCAGGAACCACTCGCGAAGACTGGTGCAGCACCCTGGACCAGGCGAAGGTGATGCTCACCCAAAGGGCCGCAGCCAAAGGCCGCCGCAGCTACACGGGCTGACCGAACGACGCGTAGGGCAAAAGGGAAAGGCTCGGGAAGGGAATGGCACGAAGAAGGGCAAGGGGCTTACCCGAAAAGGGATTTCGATAAGTCGAGCCAATAGGCACAAACGGTATAGGTTCCGACCATCCCCAAGCCTGCTTCGATCCGACCGTCTAAAAGCCGAAGAGCGGCTTTTAGACGGTCGGATCGAAGGCCTTTTTAGGCGCCACTAAAAACGATGTTCCTACTCCGCAATAAATTGCTTTAGCCCGTCAACCGCAGCTCGCATTCTGCCGCGTGTTTCTTCTGTAAAGGCCGGCACCTCACCCGATGCGATCATCCCCTGCACGCGCCGGAGCATCACAGTTTTCGGATTACCCGTTGCACCAGCGACCATCTGGTCTTTATCATTCTCTGAAAAAATACTCTCGATCGCCATCAGCCGAGGGTCTAGGTCGCTTAGGGTTATCGATTCTTCCTCCGCAACAGCGAAGTCCTGTGCCAGCTTCCGCTTCCCATCCTTTCCGCCTTGATCGCCATCGAACAGCACACGAACGGGTAGCGCCCAACCCCGATGCAGCGCTACAAGCGCTCCCATTGCTCCGGAACCGTTTGCCGGAAAAATTGGGCCAATATCTTCGCCTAACACAATGCAACATAGCCGAAGGACGTAGTAGTCAGACTTCCCTTCTACGATTAGACCACCAGTGCGATAGTCAAAGTGAGAGGGCTGAACTTCTAGGGTATCCAGGATCGGCTGAAAATAGCTCGTTTGCTGAGGCCTCTCATTTACGAATTTCCGGTACGGAACTGCCTGGATGTCTACGCTCGAGTCCGCCCTGACACTGTCGTCAATTATCTCGTGGTCAGGGACAGAGTTCTTGTCGAAGACAATGTAGGCCTGTTCCAGCCACCGAGGCTCTACCATATAGTGGCTGTGTGTAGAGTAGATAAGGCGATGTGGCGGACGCGCAATCGCAGGAAAGCTCTCCAGTAACTTCTTCTGCGCAGCGGCATGAAGATTCGATGCAGGCTCATCGAAAAGAAATAGTGTCGGCCGCTTTGCGTCCCTATGAATGCGGAATTGAGTAAACAGCAAGAAAGAGAAAAACCACCGAAAACCGAGAGAACGGTCTTCCACAGAGAACAAACTGGCGCCGTCTTTCACCCTGAAGCGGATATATGCATCATGCACGGTCGGCTCTTCCTCGCCGCCTTCCGGGGTTTCTACCGGCCGCCCCTTTTCGTATTGCAGGTCGATAGCGATTTCCTTGGCGCCAACCTTTTCGCCAAAAACTTCGTTCCACTTGGAAAACACAAGTCTCGTGACGGCTTGTTCCGCGCGTGCTATAACCTGCTTTACCTTGTCTTCCTCAGTTGTCCCGACGAAGCTGCTGAACCAGTTCTCCCAGACACCTTGGGTTTCTTTCTTGTGGAGCCTTGCAAGAATGCTTTCTTCGATTGTATACCCGCTTTGGTCGTAGTCGAGGATGTCTTGGAACAGTTGGCGGTAGAATCGGTTTCGCGCGGAAGTGTCTCTCCCGGTCAGATAAATCTTCTTCGGGAAGTCGAACACGAACGTGGGATAGTAGGCAACGGTCGGCAACATTGAACGGAGCGTTCGGCCAATGGTCTTTGTCTCGTCACTGGCCGGCGTGCGGAACTTCCTTGCTCGGGGCGTCTTGACTCTGAACTCCGGGAGGTTAACGTTGGTCACGGTCTCTCGGTAGTCTCCGTTCCGGTACTTATGGACGAGGCGGACCGTAAACTCGCTTCTAAATCCTTCGGGGTCACAATCGAGACCACTGGCTGCTTTAAACTGTTCTTCGAATTCCAGCCAGTCCTGCGCCGTCGCGGCGACGTGAGCGGCAACGCTCACTTCTCCGGTGAAGATAGAGATCTTGTCGCGCGGCACCCACTGTTCCCGCTGCTCCTCGAGGTTCCCCGCACTTTTGACGACCAGTTCGGTTTCACCATCGGGGGAGAAACTGTGCATGGCTTCAAGGAGCGTCGTCTTGCCACTCTCGTTTAAGCCAACCAGGGTGTGCACGCGCGCGGCATCACTGTCGCGGAACTTGACGGTAGCCGCGTTCACTCCCTTGAAGTTCTTGATGTCGAACCCGGTTATTTTCATTAGCCACCAAGGTTAGTATTTGGAAGGACTTGATCGAGGGTGCCACAGCACGGGCTGAGAGCCTAACGTCTGAGCTAAGCGGCGCAGCTTTGCTGCGTCCGGTGGAGGGCCGACAGGCCCGGAACGAACTTGAGCGCCTTGTTATGCATCGTCCGCTTCGAGGCGCTCGAAATTTAGTTTGAATTCCGATTCAGATAAACTAGCTTGCCAAAATGACGGATTGAAGGGGCCCTTTTGCACCAGCTCTTTTATCTGGTTCTTATGGTCGTCATCCATTAGTGCACCAAAGTAGACACTTTTTATTTCCTCACCTGAAAGCAGGAGGGATTCGCCATCATTCTTGGGTTGCTTTTGCGCCGAGGGCACAAACAGTGTCCGGAATTCTTGTTCGTATTCCCATTCCTTAGATTTTATTAACAGCCACTCTAAGTTTCTGGCATCTTCCGGAGCAGGATATTGCACTTCCGGATACTTTCGCGTGTATTGAACCTTAAAGGCATATGAAATTGGCAAAAAAGTTGCGTCGTACTCAACGCAGAACCCTCGGTGTGAATCGGCGTAATGTGCCCAAAACAGTAGATTGTCTTTAGAATTCGTAAAACTACAAACCCTAGCTTTCCCTAGTGTTCTCAGAACAGCACTACGTATCGCTCTCTTAACTAACCCTGGCTTCGAGAAAGCTCTCGAGATTCTAGCCTCAGCTTCTCTTCTCGACGCGCCGGATTCCTGAGCTACCCTGACTAAGTGCTTGCGGATCTGTCGCACTTCTTTACCGCTATCAGGCCAGCGGAAATGAGGCTTGGCTTCGAAGGGGTCATTAAATTGATCAGGAAGAGAATGGTACAACTTAGCGTCGACAAAGAGAGTTCTAAGAAATTCCTCGGGCTGCGTAGCGCGTCCAAATCGAAACAGGGAGTCCTGTCCAGCCGCGTCCGGATGCGGGTGGTTTCTGTGAAATTGAGCGATTTCATCCTGAACGGACACGGACCTAACCTCCGAATGCATAACGCGAGAGCTGAGCCGCCGGGTGAAGGCGCCGCGAGGCGGCTTTACCCGGTCGGCTCGAGCTCCTGGTTAGACGCGGGCTTTCTGACGCCGCGCTACCTCAATGATTCTCGGTTTTCGACCGGGCGCATAATGCCAGAGGGCGTCCTCACCTTGCGCAAAATAAACCATGTTCACCCTGTGCTCCGCACAGTACTGGCCAAAAGCATCACGGATATGCTTTGGCCACGGCCCTTTTGGACTCTTCATGTCGAGTGCGAGGAATATGTGGTCGCGCCCAGTCTCAACAGTCCCGAACACATCCGCCCACATGGCGAGTTTTTCTATATCTATCGCCAGCGCGCAGTTCTGTGTCTTCTTCCGTTTTTCAGGTTCGCTCTTGAGGTCCTCGCACAGCGGGTCATGCTTGAAGTATTTAGCAAGCCCGCTCTCTGTCTGCTGAGAGCCTCCCTTAATTTCAATGACGCAGCGAAGGTGCGCCTGCTTTACCGGAGTATTGCTTTGAGACCGGTCGCAATCCTTAAAGTAGTTAAAGCGACCTTCTATCTCTTCATCAAATATAACCAAGTCCGGCCGGATGCCGTCCTTCAAGAGGTTAGCGGTGTACATCTCGGTGCACACCTGGGTTGGCAAGTACTTGTTGATCATCAAGTGGTGATACAGCAGAGCGGCATAGTTGGCTTCTGAGGATTGCACCCTCTGAACGTCCGCAAAAAAACCAGGGAACACTTGGTCTACAAGAAACGAGAGCTTATGTTTCACGAGTTCACCTCAGATTTTGTCATCGGTAGCGTCTAACAGTGATTGGATAGCGCGCGCGGATATCGGATGAACGTGCGCGCGTGTTCAACTGGATATTGAGCCGGGCGCGTGGGATCAGAAAGCGGCTGTGAATCAATCAGATGTTTCGCGGGGGCGGTTTTGAGCACCGTGTTATCTCGCGCGAGGGTGGATGCGGTTGAAGGCCATTGTCGGGCCGTGAACCCTTTGGGCTTCTGGTCGTTTGTCATGTCAGGCGCCAGTGGTCGTTGTCGGTGGTGGCCTGGCCGAGGATTTGGAGGGCGGCGAGGACCTGGGTGATGGACTTCGTTGGTTTGCGCTTGAAGTGGCTGGCCAGGGCTTCCGGGGTTTGGGGGCCGATGGCGAGGAGGCGGCGGACGGCTTCGACCTGGTCGGGCATGGATTTGGGCCAGTTGGGCTTTTTGGTCGGTTCGGTCGGGGTGTCGGCGGCGGCCTCGGGCCAGACCCCGGTAGTGTTTACCAGGCGCCGTCGGGGTTTTTTGTGCTCACCAACCCAGCCAGACCGTCCGTTGGTTCCGGTATTGGAACTTATGGACTGGTCGCTTTGCTGGAAACTGTCCGCCCAAGCGGACGACTACCCGTCTTCGTAAAGGTTCCGGCAAGCAATCCGTATTTGGCGTACCGCAACATCACTCACAGTTCTTTTTGCGTTTTTCTCCAAACAACGATCCGGGGTCATCTGACGAAATATGCCACCGCGAATAGGCTCCTGGCGTTCTTCGACCCTTGGATTCTCCAAATCGCATCGGCGTTGTAGTTGCCTAGCTACGGTGTCATTGGCTGCGCCCGGTAGCCTATCTAGATAGCACTTCCAAAGATCGTTGGATATGTATGTGCGCGGAGTTTCTTCGGAGCGGGGTCGGGCCATCGCCCCTCTGTTTATCCGATCCAATTGCTCTTGAGACAACTGGCTCACCATGGTCGCTTTATCCACATTAGAAGCGGCACCGCTCAGTGGCCATAGAAAAAGTGTTATCCATAGGAGCTTCCACAGAGTTACTGTCGAAAGTGGTGTACGGGGGGATTGAGGAAGGCGGCGTATCCGGCTGGAATGGAAGTGCGACCAACCAGCCAGCCAGAGGAGATACGCCACCATGGCTCACGATACGACAGACATCCCGAACGGACCAGAGGACCCGTTGACCGATCTGCTGCGCCGCGGGGCGCGGGATCTGATCAAGCAAGCGGTGGAGGCCGAGTTGCAGACGTTCATGGAGCGCTACGCGGAGGACCGCTTGCCGGACGGGCGCCGGGCAGTGGTGCGCAATGGCTATCAGCCGGAGCGCCGGGTCCAGACCGGCATCGGCGATGTGCCGGTTCAGGTGCCGAAGACCCGGGATCGGTCCGGCGGCGGCCGGCACTTCACCTCCG
>NZ_AQXY01000019.1 GCF_000376845.1 Thioalkalivibrio sp. ALE14 | reverse complement strand
CTCCTCGCGCAGCCGCCGCAACTCCTGTTCCTGACCGTTCGAGGCCGGCTCAGTAACGGCTTCGCCGGCCGCCTTGCGCCGCGCCTCACGCTGCCAGCGGGACAGCATGCTCCGGTTGATCCCGAGCCGCCGGGCCGCCTCCGTGCAGCCATAGCCCTGGCTCTCGACCATCGCAATCGCGTTGGCCTTGAACTCCCGGCTGTATCGCGCTCGTCTCTGCTTGCTCACATTCACCTCCAGTTACCCATCTAGTGTGGCTTAACTGGGGTGTCCGCTGTCATTGGACCACTTCAGTGACTGCCGTGCAGTCACTCTGCGCGAGCGAGCCGCAACGCGGTGCGCGTGCCCGTTTTTGATCAACAACGGGCGGCCGATCCCCTTCGCTTATTAAATTGTGGGCTTGGTGCCCCAGGTTCCCCGATCCTGCGTTGCGCCCCGGATCCATCAAAAACGGGCGGGTAGAACCACTACCCGCTGCACAACGCGCCTGGTCTCGGAAAATCTGGGGTACCAACGCGAGCGTGTACATGAATCATGTGTTTCCTTAACCGTAATTTAGCAGCATCGCGCGCCCGAGGCTTGCCGGGAGCCGGACGCGTGGTGATCTGGATTAGCAACAGACGGTTCTCCGTAAGGGTCAAGGGCGTCTTCTCTGTAGCTTCGAGCGACCTCGGATGCGCGATGCCCCTGGTGTCGGGATGCGGGAAGTCGTCAGGGGGTATCCGCCTCGAGAACGAGTGAGACCCGGCGGTTTTCCGCTCGGCCGGCGGAGGTGTGGTTGGGGGCGACCGGCAGGGTGTCGGCACGTCCGACTGCGCGCAACTGGTCAGGCGCCACCCCACGGGTGACCAGGTAGCGCACGACGCCGCTGGCGCGCGCCGAGGACAGCTCCCAGTTGGACGGGAAACGTTCGGTCGCAATGGGGAGGTTGTCCGTGTGACCTTCCACGGTGATGGGGCCCGTATGATCCTCCAGGATGGGTAGAAGATCGTGAAGCAGTGCCTCGCCGTCCGGCCGCAGATCTGCCTGGGCGGTGCCGAACAGGATGTCATCGCGGATGCGCAGCTCCAGGCGCCCCGGTTGCTGGACCACGTCCACGCCTTCGGGGGCGCGGTCGCGCAGATCCTCGGTGCCGCGCCCCGATGGTGGCTCCGCGATGGTCCCCGTGGCGGCGGACTCGTCTACGGGGGCGTCTTCGAGGGCGGGTATACCCAGGAGCGAGGGGTGGACCAGGGGCTCGACCAGCGCGCTGCGGTCCGGGTGCGCCAGCGCGATGGGGCTGGCGGAGACGGCGCGCGGGTCGTCGTCGCGCGGGTCCATGAAGGTCAGCATGATCACGAAGATCACGATGACCAGGGTCAGCACGTCGAGATAGGTGAGGATCCAGGCGTGTTCGTCGTCGCGCTGGCGTTCCCCCGGGTAGGACCCAAGAAAGGCCTGCTCCGGGCGGGTGGCGGCATGCGCATCCATCTCCGCCTGCAGCGCGGCGCGTTCCGAGGTGGAGTAGGCGGGGCCGGGCATGGGGTCAGCGCCGCTCGGTGGATTCGCCCGGCTCGCCCGGATCGGCGGCTTCGTCCTCGCCGTTGGGGGGCACCTGGCGGATCTCGTCGGCGTGGTTCTCCATGAACGAGCGCAGGGTCTCGCGGATGTAACCGGGCGAGCGCCCCTTTCGCATCAGCATGATGCCTTCCAGCACCATGGTCATCAGCACGACCCGTTCCTCGGTCCGCCGCTCCAGCTTGATGGCGATGGGCCGGAACACGAGGTTGGCGAGCAGGATCCCGTAGAAGGTGGTGATCAGGGCGATGCCCAGATTCACCGCAATCACGGTGAAGTCGTCGCTCTCGGTGGTCAGCAGCAGGTTGATCAGGCCGATCAGGGTGCCCAGCATCCCGAAGGCCGGGGCGTAGGTGGCCATGGTACGAAACATCTGGGCATCGGCCTGCTCGCGGGCGCGCAGGCGGGCCATGCGCCAGTTCAGGAGGTCGGAGACATCGTCCATCGGCGTGTCGTCGATGACCAGCTGGATGCCGGTGCGCAGGAACGGGTTGCGGATCTGGTCCAGGCGATCCTGGATGCGCCGCAGGTTCTGGGAAAACCAGTAGCGCGAGACCTGCACGATCTCCTCCAGGTCCTGGCTGACGTCGTAGCGTTCCTCTCGGATTGCATTGGCACCGGCGCGAAACACCCGCATCACTTCGTGGAAGGGGTAGCTCATCAGTGTGGCCGCGATGGTGCCGCCGACCACGATCCCCAGCCCCGGCAGGTTCAGGAAGGCGTCGACGTCCTGCGAGGAGAACGCAATGACACTGCCGAACACCAGCAGGCTGCCGACGATTCCGAGCAGGGTAGAGAGGTTCATGTCAGATCCCGAGGATGGATTGGCGCAAGGATAAATCAGTGCGTCGGTTGCCGTCTTCGCCGGCTCGCCGGGGACCGGTCAGCCGGCGTACACTCGGCGCAGTCGAACGCAAAGGAGCGGGCCGCAATGGATATGACGTGGGTGGTGCTGGGGATACTGGTTCTGCTGGTGGTGTGGGGCGTGTGGACGTACAACCGTCTGGTGACGTCGCGCAATCGGTACAAGAACGCCTTTGCCCAGATCGACGTGCAGCTGACCCGCCGCTACGACCTGATCCCGAACCTGGTGAAGGTCGCCGAGCGCTACATGAGCCACGAACGCGACACCCTGGAGGCCGTGATCCAGGCGCGCAATCAGGCGCAGCAGAGCCTGCAGGAAGTGGCCGGAGATCCGACAAATGCGGAGGCCGTGCGCAAGCTGTCCAGTTCGGAGCAGGGCCTCTCCGGGGCTCTGGGACGACTGTTCGCGCTGTCCGAGAGCTATCCCGACCTGAAGGCCAACGAGAATATGATGCAGCTCTCCGAAGAGCTGACGAGCACCGAGAACCGAGTGGCCTACGCCCGTCAGGCCTTCAATGATGCGGTCATGCAGTACAATATTCTTGGTGAAATGTTCCCGAACAGCCTGATTGCCAACAACTTTGGCTTCCACCCGGCGCAACTGCTGGAGATCGAGGACCCGCAGAAGCGCGAGCCCGTGGAAGTGAACTTCTCCTGATCCGCGGGGCGCCATGAATTTCTTCGAGCATCAGGACCGGGCGCAGCGCCGGACTCGCTGGCTGCTGTTCCTGTTCGGCCTGGCGGTGCTGGCAATCGTGCTGGTGATGAACGCCATCGTGCTGGTTCTGTTCGGACAGGCCGAGCCGGTGGCCGCGGGCGAACCCTGGCTGACGCGGGATTTCCTGGTCCGCAACGTCGACGTGATGGTCTGGACCACCGTGCTGACGGTGGGGCTGATCGGGCTGGGCAGTCTCTACCGGACGCTGGGCCTGCGCGATGGCGGCGGGGCCGTCGCCCGCGAGCTCGGAGGCACCCGGGTGGACGGGGATACCCGCGATCCGTTGCGGCGGCGGCTGATGAACGTGGTGGAGGAGATTGCCATCGCCTCCGGCGTTCCGGTGCCCGAGGTCTACGTGCTGGAACAGGAGGCGGGCATCAACGCCTTCGCGGCCGGCTATTCGCCGGACGATGCCGCGATCGCGGTGACCCGCGGGGCACTGGAACAACTGGACCGTGACGAACTGCAAGGCGTGGTCGCCCACGAGTTTGGCCATGTGCTGAACGGCGACATGCGCCTGAACATTCGTCTGATGGGCATGCTGTTCGGGATCCTGGTGATGGCCCTGATCGGCCAGCGTGTGTTGTTCGCCATGCGCCTGTCGCGCAACAACCGCAACGCCGGGGGTATCGTCGCCGCGGGCCTGGCGTTGATGGTGGTGGGCTATATCGGCCTGTTCTTCGGGCGCTGGATCCGCGCCTCGGTCTCGCGCCAGCGGGAATACCTGGCCGATGCCTCGGCGGTGCAGTTCACCCGTCAGCCGGACGGCATTGCCGGCGCCCTGAAGAAGATCGGCGCCGGGCACACCGCGATGCGTGCGGATACCGAGGAGGTAGGACACATGCTGTTCGCCTCCGGCGCCCTGGGCCAGATGTTTGCGACCCATCCGCCGCTGGTACAGCGGATCCAGGCCATCGAGCCCGGGTTCGAGCCGGAAGAGCTGGAGACGGTCCGCGAACAGATGGAGCGGGATGCGCAAACCCGTCGTGCGGAGCAGGAGGCGCAGGTCGAGTCCGAGGCGCGTGACGGCGAAGATCCACGCGAGGCCGGCAGCATGTTCCTGCATCCGGAACGCCTGATGGAGAACATCGGTGATCCGGGGCTGGCGCAGATCCTCGGGGCCGGGCTGCTGGTGGCGGCGATGCCCGGCCCGCTGGAGCGCGCCGCACACTCCGACGCCTGGGGCGTGGAGGTGCTGTTGTATCTGTTGATCAGCGCCGATCCCGAGGTGCGGGACCATCAGCTGCTGCGCATCACCGCGAAGCGGGGCGCCGAGAGTGAATCCCGCGTCCGGACTCTGCTGGATGCTGTGCCCGAGCTGCGCCCGGATCTGCGCATCCCGCTGCTGGAGATGAGCTTCCCGGTTGTCCGCCACCGTCCGCGGGAGGAACGCCAGGCGCTGGGGGCGTTGATCGACGAGCTGATCCGGGCCGACGGGCGGGTGTCCGCCTTCGAATACGCCACCGGACGGCTCCTTCGGCGCCAGCTGCGCGACCTCGATCAGCCGTCGCGCACCCGCCCAGGTGGTCGCGAGCGCCTGGAGCGTCACGAGTCCCATGCGTGCGGCATCCTGGCCGTGCTTGCCCATCACGGTCATCCGGAAGACCCCGAAGGGGCGCGGGCGGCGCTGCGTGCGGGTGTTGTGGCCCTGGGGGTCGAGGGGCCCTCGGAGGATGCCATGGGTACGGCGCTTGAAGCGGCGGCCGACCCGCCGGCCTGGGCGGAAGGCGTGGATCGGGCGCTGGAGGCACTGGACGCACTGCGCCCGGCGGACAAGCAGCGTCTCGTCACCGCGATGCTCGCCACCATTACCCATGGCGGGCAGACGGTGATCGCGGAGGTCGAGTTGTTACGGGCCATCGCGGCATCCCTGCACGTGCCCTTGCCGGTCGCGGAAATGCCGGACGCAGAAGCGGGGTAGACCCCGCCGGCCGCGGGTGCGACGACCGGGTACGCACGGTATGATGCGACCGCTCCGGGGGCGTGGCGGAACTGGTAGACGCATCGGACTTAAAATCCGCTGGCCGCAAGGCCGTGCCGGTTCGACTCCGGCCGTCCCCACCAATCCTTCTCTCCTGTTGGTCGTGCCCTGCATGTAGGGCACGGCAAGCCGTACCGTGCTCTCCCTTGAGGAGCGGTGTGAAGCTCGCGGATCCGTGAGGTTTCCGTCAGGGCGCTGTCCGGGGCGCGGTTGATTGGTCGTTTCCGTTCGTCCGGCAATAGCGCATAGTAGAAGGCCCTGCGTCCCCCGAAAAGACCCGGCATGAGCTCATCCCCGGACACGACGGAAGAACCGGATTCCCGCGGCATTGCGTCTGCGACGCCGGTTCGTACCACGGAGCCCCATGTCAGCGGGCCGGTGGTCGCGGCGCTGGTTGCGGGCGTGTTTTTCGCGCTTCTTTTCCTGGTGATTGACCAGGGCTGGAAGCAGCAGATGGCCGAGCGCTACCAGCAGTCACTCGCGACCGAGGCGAACAGCCTGCGATCCCGCCTCGAGAGCGTATTGAACGCCTCCGTGCACGCGACGATCGGCCTTGCCGCCTACGCCTATGTCCACCCGGAGTTGAACGAGGACGAGTTCGCCCGGGCGGCGGAGCGGCTGTATCGCGGCCAGCCGGATCTGATCCTGTCCCTCACACTGGCACGTGGCGAGACCCTGGATCTGGTCTATCCGCGCGAGGGTAACGAGGCGGCCATTGGCCTGAACCTGGCCGCCCATCCCCAGCAGTCGGCGTCATTCCATCGGGTGTTGGAGAGCCGCGAGACGGTGGTCGCGGGGCCATGGCCGCTCGCTCAGGGTGGCCGGGGATTGCTGGTGCGGGCCCCTGTTCTGACCGAACCGGATGAGGATGCCGACGCGGCGAATCCCTGGAGCCTGTCGAGTATCGCGCTCGACTTCGACACCCTCCTGCGGCAGGCCGGCCTGGTCCCCGGGACGGCCCGACTGTCCGTCGCCCTGCGGGGCCGGGACGGAACCGGCGCGGAGGGGGAGGTTTTCTATAATCCCGACGCGCTCGACATATCCAGTGCACCGCTGGAGCTCGATGTGAACTTTGCCGGGGGGCGTTGGCAGATGCTGGCGCAGCCGGCCCCCAGTCCGTCCGCGACCAGCCGGCCGGCCGCATGGTGGGTCCTGGGGGCGGTCGGGCTTGTTGCAGTGAGTGGCTACACCTTCCGGGTGGGCCAGGGCATGCGCCAGCGTCGCGAGGCCCTCACGCGCTATCAGGCGCTGGTAAACCGGCTGGATGATGCGACGCTGGTGGTGGCCGGGCGACGCATCCTGTGGGCCAATCCCGCGTTCACACGCATGACGGGCATGTCGCCGGCACCCGGGGAGACCCTGGCCGCACTGGACGTCATCCACCCGGACGACCGCGTGCACCTGCCGCCCGGACTCGACTTTGCGCGCCCGGATGTGCGCGAAGAGCCCATGGGGCGCGAGATTCGCGTGCAGACGGCGGACGGAGCCCAGCGTTTCCACCTGCTCCGCTGGGTTTCGATCGACTGGAACGGCCAATGGGCCTGTCTGCTGAGCTTTGTCGATGTGCACGAGAATCGCATGCTGTTTAACGCGCTCAGCGAAGCCCGCGATCTGCAGGACGCCCTGTTCGAGGCAATGCCGGGCGATGCCCTGGTTATCGACGAGGCCGGGCTGATACGGCGGCAGTTCGGCGATGGGCGCCGCGGCCGCGATCCGAATGCGACGGCTGTGGGGCACACGCTGGACGAGTTGTTGCCGGGGGAAGTGGCGGAGCGGTTCGCCGGGATCGTGCAACGCTCGCTGCAGGAAGGACGCATGCAGGAGATCCAGTACCGCCTGCAGGCGAATCCGTTTCATGGCGGGAAGAACGAGGCCGCAGGCGAGGCCACGCGTTGGTACGAGGCGCGGGTCCGGCCGATTCACACGCCGTTCGAGGGTTCCGCCGCTGTGGTCTGGCATGCGCTGGATGTCACCGAGCGAAAGGAACTGGAGGATCGCATGCAGGCGCTCGCCTGGGAGGATCCACTGACCGGTACGGCTAACCGGGCGGCGCTGGATCGCGCGTTTCCGCGCCTGGCGGCCCGGGCGGATCGTCTGGAGGGCCAGTTAGCCCTGCTGTTCATTGATCTGGACCGCTTCAAGCCGGTGAACGACGAGTATGGTCATGCAGTGGGGGACGAGCTGTTGCGGCTGCTCGCTCGGCGTTTGACGGGCAGCCTGCGCCCTGATGACCTGCTGGTTCGCCTGGGCGGCGATGAATTCATCGTACTGAGCGCGCCATTGAACCGGCCGGAGGAGGCCGCGGGCCTGGTCGAGCGTCTCCAGGCGGCGTTCCGCGAGCCATTCGAGCTGCATCCCGGTCACATGGATCCGGTCGAGCAGAGCCTTTCCTGCAGTATTGGCGTCGCGTTCTATCCGCGTGATGGCCGCCGGCTCGCGGATCTGATGATGGCTGCGGACCATGCGATGTACCGCGTGAAGGCGGCCGGCCGCAACGATGTGGCCTATGCCTCGCCTGAGGCGCCCGGGGTCTGATCCGTGAACCGGCCCGGACTGAATCGCGCCGCGGTTCCGGCCTCCAACGGTTCGACGAGCCCCAGCAGATGGTCGGCCAGCCACTCGGCAGCCAGCGGGGCGTACAGCAGTCCCCGTGACCCGTGCGCAAGGTTCAGCTGGACCCGGCCCCCTGCGTCCATGCGGCTGGGGCCCACCAGGGGGAGCCGGTCGCGTACCACGGCCCGCTCGCCGGCCCAGTGGTCGAGCACCTGGACGGTGTCCGGGGCTTCCAGCCCGGGCACCCAGGCGAGGTGGCGCAGGTTCGCGGCGTCGTCCTCGGCCAGGATGGAGCCTTCCTGCCGGACCCCGGGGCTGGCCGTTCGGCGATAGGTGGCGCCGATCCACGCGGTCCCGTCGGCCGCCGGGATACAGTACCCCTGGCCCGTGGCCACGAATCCGCCCCAGTCGGGCAACGCGGCCTGCACCCGGGTCATCTGCCCCGTGACGGTTGCGATGCCGGCCTGTTCCGGGCACAGGGGTAGGCCCGGCCCGGCGGCATTCGCGAGCACCACGGCGTCGAAGGTCTCGCTGCCGGTATCGGTTTGCAGCTGGACACCGTCGGTGTCTCCGGACAGCTGGATCCCGGTGACGGCTTCCTGGCGGATCGCCGGGAGGCCCCTCGCGAGTGCGCGGCACAGGGCGCCCATATCCACGGCCAGTCCATCGGAGTAATACAGGTGAGGCGCATCGGCACACCGGGGCCCCTCGGGGTCGAACAACAGCCCGGTCGCCTCGCGCCCGGCCTTGCGCAGCCGTGTGACGCGCTTCTGGCCGTGGGCGCTGATGCCATGGAAGGCGACCCCGGAGGCCAGGCGGAGCGTCTTGCCCGTGGTGACTTCCATCGCCGCGATCAGCTCGCGCGACTGGCGCATGCCGGCAACCGCCAGTCGGTTGAGTTCGGCATCCCGTGGATGCAGGTTCGGCAGCAGAACGGCCGCGGGATTGCCCGAGGCGCCCCCGCCGGCCCCGGCCGGATCGAACAAGGCCGTGTGGACCCCGCGTCGATGCAGGGCGTGGGCCGTGGCCAGGCCGGCCAGCCCCGCGCCCACGACGGCGACGCGGCGGGGTGCCGGCGTCGCCGGGGCCGGGGGTTCTGCACAAGGCCCCTCCAGGGTGCCCGTCAGACGCTCGCGCTTGCGCCCGTGGCCCGGCACGCGCTGGACTGAGAAACCGACGCCTTCCAGATCCCGCCGTACCTGTCCCGCGGCCGTGTAGGTCCCGAAGGTCGCGCCGGGCGCGGACAGCCGGGCGATCTGCCGGAACACCCCCGTGTTCCACAATGCGGGATTGCTGCGCGGTGCGAAGCCGTCCAGGAACCACGCATCGATCCGCCCGCGGACCCGGGCCAGAAGCGGTGCCGCATCGCCCAGTCCGAGCGTGAGGACGGCACGCCCGCCCGGGAACTCGATTCGATGCAGACCCGGGACCGGCGGTGGGTATTGCTCGCGCAGGGCACGACTGTCGGCGTCGTCCAGTCCGAGGTGCTGGTGAAGCGTTGCGAGATCCTCGGGGGAGAGGGGATGGGCCTCCAGACTCAGGAGCGAGAGGAAGGCGTCGGGTGGTGCGTGGCGGCGCCACTGTGCCAGGGCCAGCAGGAGGTTCAGGCCGCTGCCGAAGCCCGTTTCGCCGATCGCGAAATGGCGCCGGCCGGAAAAGCGATCCGGTAGCCCATTCGCTTCGATGAAGACGTCCTGTACCTCGGCGCGCGGGTTATCCGAGCCGAAATAGCCGTCCCCGTAGTCGATGGCAAAGGGCATGCCGTCACGCCATTCAAGGCGTGCCCAGTCGAGCAGCGGGCGCGATGGAGAGTCAGCAACCACGAATCAAAGGAGCGCCGGCGATGCGGATGGGCTCCGTACCGCCGGCGGCCGGATCGGCAAGCGCGTCAGTGATTCAACGCGACAGTTCGTCGAAGGGGGTGAAGGCCACCTGCTGGTTGCGAAGCCCGTGGTCCAGCTGCGCCAGCAGGGTCTGGCTGATGGACTTGAAGTGGTCGAGTTCGTCGCCTTCCAGGGCATCGCTTTCCGGAAGCTCCACGCGCATCGGGTTCTGCGGCCGGTTGTTCACGTGGATCTCGTAATGCAGGTGGGGCCCGGTGCTGCGGCCGGTGTTGCCGGACAGGGCGATACGGTCACCGCGCTCCACGGTCTGCCCGGGGCGTACCAGCTGTCGTTGCAGATGCAGGTAGCGCGTGGAGTATCCCTGGCCGTGCTCGATCACGATGAAGCGCCCGGCGTAGGGATGGTTCTCGACCCGGGTCACGCGGCCATCGGCCGGAGCCAGGACCGGGGTCCCCACCGGCATGGCGAAATCCGTCCCGTGGTGAGGCGCGACACGGCCGGTAACCGGGTGGCGTCGCCGCGGGTTGAAGCTGGAGCTGATGCGGTAATTGCCGGCAAACGGGCGCCGGTCAAAAGGCGGCAGCAGGCTCTCGCCCTCGGGGGTATAGAATCGTCCGTTCACGTTGCGCGCCGCCCGGATCTCGATGCGTTCGCCGGCGTAGTCGAAGGCGAGCAGGCGCAGATTGTGCGGGGTGTCGTCGCCGACCAGGGTTTCCTGTTCCACCAGAAGGGTGAACTGGTCTCCGGTGCGGGCGTGGGTGCGCACCGGGAGGTAGCGGTCCAGCAGCACGGCCAGGGCGTTGGCCGCACTCGGGGAGATATCCGCCCGCTCGCTCAGCGCGGAGGCAATATTGCCGTCGATCTCGGCGTTGATGATCAGGTGGCTGACCTCGCGGCCATTCTCGACCTCGCCGCGCTCGAAATCCCAGCCGTCGGCCTCGCGGATCCATTCGTGGCCGCTGGCACGGTCGGTCCACAGGCGCATGCGGGTCAGGTAACCCTCGTCGTCGACCTGCCATTCGATCTCCTGACCGGGGCGCACGCGGTTGAGGATCGAGGCATTGTCATCGTCGTCCAGCAGGCGGTAGAGGGTTGCCAGGGGCAGTTCCCATTCGCGTTCCCACAGCCCGGTCAGGCGCTCGCCCTTCTGGAGGGTATGGCTGTGCCAGTCGGTTTCCGGGGATTCCGCCTCGGCGGCGGTCTCCGTGTCGCCGTCGAGGTCGAAGGTTTCATAGGAGGTCGGGGCTTCCGCGTCCGGATCGATGGGGGCATCGTCGTAGCCAGCGCCCGGGTCATCCAGCATATCGGTGGCGAATGCGACGGTCTGGGCACTGGCATCGAACGACGCGGCCGGCACCGGGCTGATCGAAGCGCCGCCGGCTGGGTGGTCGGCACGCACCAGAGACAGTTTGCCGTCAGGGAGCGGGTTGCCGGCACCGATCTGGAGCGGCTGGGAGGTTTCGGCAGGCTGGGAGGCGAGCAGGAGGCTGGTCCCCACCAGGATGGCGAGTCCGGCGGTGCCCGCCAGAAAGAAATGCGATGTCTTTCTGCTGTAACCCATATGGCCCTTGCCCCGGAGAGTTTTCGCTTTATACCACGTTTTTTCGGGCAATAAACACCGTCAGCCAGCGCGCGCGGGCCGTTTCGCCGCCAAGGTTCCTCAGGATCGAATCCCGACTCCACGATTGAGAAGCACCAGGGCGGTGCCGTAGAGGACGGCGATGAAGCCGGCGATGATCGCAAACGACATGGCGATCGGGAAGTCGCTGTGACCCAGGCTGCCGTAGCGGAAGGCGTCGACCATGTAGAGGATCGGATTCAGCATGGAGACCCCTTGCCAGAACTCCGGCAGCAGGCTGATGGAGTAGAACACTCCACCCAGGTAGGTCAGCGGCGTAAGCACGAATGTGGGGACGATCGCGATATCGTCGAAGGTGCGGGCGAACACGCCGTTGATCAGGCCGGCAAGGGCGAACAGGATCGAGGTCATCAGCACGATGACCAGCATCACCAGCGGGTTGTGAATGCTGAGCGGACTGAAGAACAGCGAGACCAGCAGCACCGCAACCCCCACCGACAGGCCGCGGGCCACGCCGCCGAAGATGAATCCGAGGATAATCACGCTGTTGGGGATGGGCGAGACCAGCAGCTCCTCGATGTGGCGCTGGAACTTGGAACCGAAGAACGACGACACCACGTTGGAATAGCTGTTGGTGATCACCGCCAGCATGATCAGGCCGGGCACGATGAAGTCCATGTAGCGGTAGCCTTCCATCTCCCCGATGCGCTCGCCGATCAGGCCGCCGAAGATGATGAAGTACAGCGCGGTGGTGATTACCGGGGGCAGGACCGTCTGCACCCAGATGCGGGCGAAGCGCAGGACCTCCTTGGTGACGATGGTGCGGAAGGCGGTCCAGTAGTGATGCAGGTGGGTGCTGCTCATGCCTGGTTCTCCGGCTGCTCGCTGGCGCCGCTGGCACCCGGTGTGAGGTGACTGGGGCTCTGGCCGTTGCGGGTCATGCGGATGAACAGTTCCTCCAGGCGGTTGGACTTGTTGCGCATGCTCTGCACGCGGATCCCGGCCTGATCCAGCACCCGGAACAGGTCGTTCAGGTGCTGACCGCTGCGGATATCCGCCTCCAGCGTCAGTTCGTCGACCTGGCGCAGGACCACCGGTGCATCCTCCGGGATGCCCGGGGGCGGTTCGCTGAGATCCAGCACCATGGTCTCGGTCTCGAGCTTGGCCAGCAGCTGCTTCATCGTGGTGTTCTCGATGATCCCGCCGTCATCGATGATTGCGATGTTGCGACAAAGCGTCTCCGCCTCCTCGAGATAGTGCGTGGTCAGGATGATGCTGCGCCCGTCGGTGTTGATCCGGGTGAGGAAGTCCCACATGGAGCGGCGCAGTTCGATATCGACGCCGGCGGTGGGTTCGTCGAGGATCAGCAGCCGCGGTTCGTGGACCAGGGCACGCGCGATCATCAGCCGCCGCTTCATGCCGCCGGAGAGCGTGCGCGCCATGTCCTTGCGCTTCTCCCACAGGCCCAGTTCGTTCAAGTAATGCTCGCAGCGCTCCCAGGCCTCGCGCCGCGGGATGCCGTAGTAACCGGCCTGGTTGACCACAATCTCGCCGATCGGCTCGAAGTTGTTGAAGTTGAACTCCTGCGGGACCAGGCCGATGGAGCGTTTGACCGCCTGCAGGTCGGTGTCCAGGTCGTGGCCGAAGACCTTGACCGTGCCGGCCGTCTTGTTGATCAGCGAGGTGATGATCCCGATGGTCGTGGACTTGCCGGCCCCGTTGGGGCCCAGCAGGGCAAAGAAGCTGCCCGGTGCCACCTCCAGGTCGATCCCCTTGAGGGCCTCGAACCCGTTCTTGTAGGTCTTCTTCAGCCCGCGGATTTCCAGCGCTGGCGTCATCATCACATCCTGTACTGTTCGGCGTTTTCCGGGGTTAGAGCGATCCCGGCGGGTCGACAAGGTGCGTATTATGGGGGCTTTGCATCGTTGTAGAGGAAAGCCGCGTGGATTCTGTTTTTGTTGCGTCGTCGGACACCGCCATTCCGCTGATCCCGGTCAGCCGCGAATCCCTCCCGGGTCGCCTGGAGAGCGCCCCGGCCAGCTGGCGCAACTGGGTTGACACCTCCGGGTTCGAGGCGGACCCAGGCGCCACGTTGCGGATTCCCAACCCCGAGGGCGGGCTCGAGGCCGTGCTGGCCGGCTTTGACGCGGAGACGCCGATCTGGATGCTCGCCGGCGCGGCGGAGTCTCTGGGTACCGGGGACTATCGCCTGGAAACGGATTTCCTGCCCCCCGACGTGCAGAACCTCGCGGCGATCGGCTGGGGTCTGGGGCGGTACCGCTTCGATCGTTATCGCGAGGCGCAGGAACGCGCACCCCGGCTGGTCTGGCCGGAAGGCGCGGATCCGGCCCGGGTGCAGGCGTTCGTCGACTCCATTGGCCTGACCCGTGACCTGATCAATACCCCGGCGGCGGATATGATGCCGGCCAACCTGGCGTTGAAGGCCCGGGAGCTGGCCGAGGAATTCGGCTGCAGCCTGCACGTGGTCAGCGACAGCGACAAGCTGGAACAGGACTTCCCCTGCATCCACGCGGTGGGCGCGGCGAGCCACCATGGTTCAAGGGTCATCGAGCTGACCTGGGGCCCGCCGGACGCGGCCTCGCTGGTGTTGGTGGGCAAGGGCGTGTGCTTCGATTCCGGCGGGCTGAACCTCAAGCCCGGCAATTCCATGCGGCAGATGAAGAAGGACATGGGCGGGGCCGCTATCGTGCTGGGGCTTGCGCGCCTGATCATGGCGCAGAACCTTCCGGTCCGGCTGACCGTGCTGGTCGGCGCGGTGGAGAACGCCATTGGCGCCGGGGCCTTCCGGCCCGGGGACATCCTGCCTGCGCGCAACGGCAAACGGATCGAGATCGACAACACCGATGCCGAGGGGCGCCTGGTGCTGGCCGACCTGCTGGACCGGGCGGGATCGTTCCACCCGGATCTGCTGGTCGATTTCGCCACGCTTACCGGGGCTGCGCGGGTGGCCGTGGGCACCGAGATCAGCGCCTGCCTGACCGAGGACGAGGGCTGGGCCCGGGCGCTGGTGGAACCAGCGCGCGAATGGGACGATCCGGTCTGTCAGCTGCCGCTGCACACGCCGTACCGCTACATGCTGGACAGCGACGTGGCGGACATCGCGAACAGCTCCAGCGGCGGCTACGCGGGCGCCATCACGGCCGGTCTGTTCCTGAAGGAGTTTGTCCCCGAAGGCGCGACGTGGATGCACTTCGACATCATGGCCTTCAACGAGCGCGCGCGTCCGGGACGGCCCAAGGGCGGCGAGGCCATGGGGCTGCGGGCGCTGTTCGCGGCGCTGGAGTCGCGCTACGGGCAGGCCGGGTAGGAGGCCGGCCAGGGGAGAGGGATTCCCCCTCGCGCCCCTTCGCTCGCTGCAGGGCAGGCTCAGATCAGCTTGAGGTCGCTGCGGGCGCGGATGATCTTGCGCAGGGCGATCAGGTAGGCCGCGGTGCGGTAGTCGAGTACCTCGCCATTGCTCTCCACTTCGCGCACCTCGTGCATCTCGCGGAAGGCCTCGCGCATGGTGTCCTCGAGGCCCGAACGGACCAGGTCGATCTCCTCGGCCCCGCGCACGACGGCATCGCGAATCCATTCCGGGATGCTCGAGTTGGTCATCATCTCGATGGCCGTCACGATGTGCTGGCCCTGGGACTGGTCGTAGCGCCGCTCCAGGCGCCCGAAGCGCATGTGGGAAAGGTTCCGCACCCACTCGAAGTAGGAGACGACGACGCCGCCGGCGTTGACGTAGACATCCGGCAGGATCGTGACGCCGCGGGTCCGCAGGGCCAGGTCGGCCTCCCAGGTACAGGGGCCGTTGGCGGCCTCGGCGATCAGGCGGGCCTGGATACGGTCGGCATTGTCGCGGTGGATGGCCCCTTCCAGCGCGGCGGGGATCAGGATGTCGCAATCGCGTTCCATGATGCGGTTGCCATCGCGCACGAACTCGACCCCCGCAAAGCCCTCCATGGTGCCGCTGCGGCGGACGTAGTCGTGCAGCGCCTCAACATCGATCCCGTCTTCGGAATACACCCCGCCATCGCTCTTGATGACGCCGACAATCTTCGCGTGGTCGTCGTGCTGCAGGAAGCGTGCGGCGTAGTAGCCCACGTTGCCAAACCCCTGGATGATGATGCGCTGGTCGCCCAGGCCGCCCTTGAAACCGGCCTCGCGGGCCGCCGAGCCTTCGCGGAAGAAGGCCTGAAGTGCATACTGCACGCCGCGCCCGGTCGCCTCGAGGCGACCGACGATTCCCCCCAGCTCGACCGGCTTGCCGGTGACCGAGGCGGCATGGTCCAGGTCCTCCGGGTGGCGCTCGCGATAGGTCTCCATGATCCAGGCCATTTCGCGCTGCGAGGTCCCGACATCCGGGGCGGGCACGTTCTGGGCCGGGCTGATGTAGTCGCGCTGGATCAGTTCGTGGGCGAAACGCCGGGTGATGCGTTCCATCTCCCATTCGTCGTATTTCTGCGGGTCGATCCGCAGCCCGCCCTTGGAACCGCCGAAGGGGATATCCACGATGGCGCACTTGTAGGTCATCAGGGCCGCCAGTGCCTCGGCGTGTTCCTGGTCCATGGTCGCGGAAAAGCGCAGCCCGCCCTTGGACGGCATCCGATGCGAGGAGTGCACCGCCCGCCAGCCGCTGAATACTTCGATGCGGTCGCGAAAACGGATCGGAAAGCTCACCTGAATGACGGAATCACAGGTCTTCAGCGCCGCCCGGGCCCCCTCGGGCAGCTCAAGGTACGCCATGGCCCGGTCGACCATGTGTGAGACACTATCAAGAAAGGTTTCAGGGACTTCGCTTTCCGACATGATGGCAATCCTTTCTGGTGTGGCCATGCCGCCCGCAAGGCATGGAGGCTTCGCTGATGAGTGACGCGGGATCCGCTCCCGACCCGCGGTTTTCGGTGGCACCGATGATGGACTGGACGGACACGTGGTGTCGCCGGTTCCATCGGCTGCTGACCCGGCGGGCATTGTTGTACACCGAGATGGTGCATGCCAATGCGGTGATTCATGGCGATCGCGACCGGTTGCTGGGGTATGCGCCGGTGGAGCACCCGCTGGCCCTGCAACTGGGCGGTTCCGAACCGGCCACGTTGGCCGGCGCCGCCCGGATCGCGGCCGAGCGCGGCTACGACGAGATCAACCTGAACGTTGGCTGCCCTTCCGACCGCGTGCAGTCGGGCGCCTTCGGCGCCTGCCTGATGGCACAGCCGGGCCTGGTCGCCGATTGCGTCGCGGCGATGCAGCAGGCCGTGGATGTCCCGGTCACCGTCAAGCACCGGATCGGCATTGATGACCAGGATTCCGAGGGCGATCTGCATGCCTTCGTGGAACGCGTGGCGGCGGCCGGTTGCCGGCACTTCGTGGTGCATGCGCGAAAGGCCTGGCTGCAGGGTTTGAGCCCCAAGGACAATCGCGACGTCCCGCCTCTGGACTACCAGCGCGTGTACCGCCTGAAGGCGGAATTCCCGGACCTGACCATCGTGCTGAACGGTGGACTGGACGATGTGCCCGGCGCCCGCAGCCATCTGGAACACGTGGATGGCGTGATGTTCGGCCGCAAGGCCTATCACGAGCCCTGGAGCCTGGCCGCGGTCGATCGACTGTATTTCGGCGCAGCGCAGGATCCCACTCGCGAGGCGGTGCTGGACGGCATCCTGGCGCTGGCGGAACAGATGCGCCGCGACGGCGTTCCGCTGGCGCGCCTTACCCGTCACATCCTGGGGCTGTTCCACGGCGAGCCCGGGGCTCGCCGGTGGCGCCGTATCCTGACCGAGGGCACCCACCAGCCGGACGCCGGGCCGGAATTGATCGAGCAGGCGGCGCAGGCCTGTCTGCCCCGGGCGGCCTGACGGCCCCCGCCGGGCGCGCCCGGTTAGTCGGCCGGGTCGTCCGGCGCGAGCCAGCCGGCCTCCAGCCCGTCCGCGAGGACCTGCCGGATCGCGGGGATCGCCTCCTCCCACTCCGCGATGCTGAGCGTGTCGGCGTCACAGAAGGCCTCGAGCACCTCGGGTGCGACGGCCTGTGCCGGATAGTCCGTGCCGGCGATGCACAGCACCGGACCGTCCGGACCGCGGAACCATGCGCGCCGCACGCCCGGATGAACGATGAACCGGGTCGCCGGGGTCGCGCGGGCCGCCAGCGACGGGTCATCCGGGGCCAGTTCCACGTTGCCCGCCGGGCGGGTCAGGAAGCGGCCCAGATAGGCGTCCAGGTCATGGTCCTCGGCAGCGAGCAGCGCCCGCAGCGCCTCGCGCAGCTCGCCCCGGTCCGCCGCCGGGATCTCGGCCGCGTGCGCTGCCGGGTGCCGCCCGGGGTCCTCGAAACGCGCCTGGTCGCCGATCACGTTGGCGCGTTCCTCGAGAAAGCCGGTCAGGACATCGAGCATGGTCGGGGCCCGGAAGCCGACCGACCAGGTCATGCACGCCACGTCCAGGGACATGCCGTAATGCGGCAGGCCGGGCGGCAGGTAGAGCAGGTCGCCGGGTCCCAGTTCCCAGGTCTCGGTGGGCTCGAATGCCTGCAGGATGGCCAGCGGCAGGTCGTCGTGGCACGCCAGGGATCCCGGCGGGTCCTGGATCTGCCAGCGGCGCCGCCCGGCGGCCTGGAACAGGAAGACGTCGTACTGGTCCACATGCGGGCCGACCGATCCGCCGGGCGGGGCATAGGAGATCATCAGGTCGTCCCGGCGCCAGCGCGGGACGAAGTCGAAGCGTGCGAGGAACTCCGGCCCCCCGGGCCAGAAGCGTTCCACATCGGTGACTAGCAGCGTCCAGTCATGCTCGGGCAGCTCGCCCAGGCGCTCGGCATCGAAGGGCCCGTACTCGACATCCCAGTCCTGGCGATCGACATGACCGCTGACGATACGGCTGGCGGCGTCGGCATCGGTCGCCAGCCCGGCGAGGTCGTCGGGCTCGATCGGGTTGTCGAAGCCGGGGATGGCGCCGCGCACCAGCAGCGGGCGCTGCTGCCAGTAGTCGCGCAGGAACTCGGCGGGGGTGAGGCCGCCGAGCAGGGCGAGCGGTTGGTTCGGGTCCGGGGCCGCCATGCCGCGCGCCGGATCAGATGTCGCGCGCGAGTCGGTCGGCGATGCCCGTATAGGTGCCCGGCGTCAGCTCGCGCAGGCGGGCACGGGCCTCTTCGGGGATCTCCAGGCTGTCGATGAAGGCCGCCAGCGCCTCGGGGGTGATCCGCTGTCCGCGGGTCAGTTCCTTGAGCTTTTCGTAGGGCGACTCGATCCCGTAGCGGCGCATGACGGTCTGTACCGCCTCGCCGAGGACTTCCCAGTTCTGGTTCAGGTCTTCCGCCAGGCGCCCGGGTTCGATCTCCAGTTTGCCGAGACCGCGACCAAAGGCCTTGTAGGCGATCTGTGACCAGGCGAAGGCGATGCCGATGTTACGCAGCACGGTCGAGTCGGTCAGGTCGCGCTGGAAGCGCGAGACCGGCACCTTGCTCGCCAGGTGGTCGAACAGGGCATTGGCCAGACCGAGATTGCCTTCGGCGTTTTCGAAGTCGATCGGGTTGACCTTGTGCGGCATGGTCGAGGAGCCGACTTCACCGGCCACGACCTTCTGCTTGAAATAGCCGAGCGATATATAGCCCCAGATGTCGCGCGACGCATCCAGCAGGATGGTGTTCGCGCGCATGAAGGCGTGGAACAGCTCGGCGAGGAAGTCGTGCGGCTCGATCTGGGTGGTATGGGTATTCGGCTGCAGGCCCAGGCCCTCGATCATGCGGCGCGACAGGGCGGGCCAGTCGACTTCGGGGTAGGCAATGGAATGGGCGTTGAAGTTGCCGACCGCCCCGTTGATCTTGCCGCGACAGGCCACCCCGGCGATCTCGTCGCGCTGGCGCTCCAGGCGTGCGACCACGTTGGCCAGTTCCTTGCCCATGGTGGTGGGGGAGGCCGGCTGGCCGTGGGTGCGCGCGAGCATCGGCTGTTCGGCGAAGCGGCCGGACAGTTCGCGCAGCGGGGCGAGCACGGCATCCAGGGCCGGCAGCATCACCATGTCACGGGCCTCGCGGACCATTACGCCATAGGCGAGGTTGTTGATGTCCTCGGAGGTGCAGGCGAAGTGCACGAACTCGATCTGGCTCTGCAGGTCGCCGCGGTCCGCCATCTGTTCCTTGATGTAGTACTCGATCGCCTTCACGTCGTGGTTCGTGGTCGCCTCGATCTCCTTCACGCGCGCCCCGGCCACTTCGTCGAAGCCGAAGGCGATCTCGTCGAGGAAGGCGCCGGCCTCGTCGGTCAGCGCCGGGACCTCGGGGATGGCCGGTTCGGCGGCCAGGGCCTTGAGCCAGGCGATCTCCACCCGCACGCGGGCCTGCATCAGGCCCTGTTCGGAGAAGTAGGGGGCCAGGTCGCGGGTATGACGGGCGTAGCGGCCGTCGACGGGGCTGATCGCGGTCAGGGGGCTCAGGGACATGGGAATTCCGGGGTCGGGTTCGGGACAGGCGGCGCAGTATACTAAGGCGTTCAGGTGCAATACAGCGTCCGCCGGGCCAGCATGGTCCCACGGGCCGGCGGAGCGGACATGAGCCGGACTCCGGTAACCGGCGCGGACTCAAACAGGAGAATGGCATGTCGAAGCCCGCAATGCGTGAGGAACAGGACAGTCTCGGGCCGGTGGAGGTCCCGGAAGAGGCGCTGTGGGGCGCCCAGACCCAGCGTGCGGTGGATAATTTTCACATCGCCGGGCGACCCCTGCCGCGGGCGTTCATCCGCGCGCTGGCGCAGACCAAGGCGGCCTGCGCCGAGGCCAATCAGGGGCTGGACCAGCTAACGCCCGACGTGGCCGGCGCGATCGTCGCAGCCGCCGAGGCGATCGCCAGTGGCGAGTATGCCGACGCCTTTCCGGTGGATGTCTACCAGACCGGTTCCGGCACCAGCAGCAACATGAACATGAACGAAGTGATCGCGCGCCTGGCCTCGACCGATGGCCTGCCGGTTCACCCGAACGATCACGTGAATCGTTCGCAGAGTTCGAATGACGTAATCCCCACCGCGTTGCACGTGGCGGCCTCCACCCAGCTGGAGCAGGAGCTGATCCCGGCCCTGCGTCACCTGATTGCCACCATTGCCCGGCGCGAGGGCGGGCTGACCGCGGTCGTGAAGACCGGGCGTACCCACCTGATGGACGCGATGCCAGTGCGCATGAGCCAGGAGCTTTCCGGCTGGCGCACGCAGCTGGAGCTGGACGTGGAACGCCTGCGCGAGACCCGTACCCGGGTGAACCGGCTTGCGATCGGCGGGACGGCGGTGGGCACGGGCATCAATGCCCCGGCGGCATTCGGGGATCGCGTCGCGGCGCGCCTGGCGGAGCGCACCGGGATTGCCTTCGAGCGGGAGTCAAACGGGTTTGCGGGGCTTGCCAGCCAGGACACTGCCGTCGAGTTGTCCGGGCAGCTGCGGACCACGGCGACCAGCCTGATCAAGATCGCCAACGACCTGCGCTGGATGAACTCGGGGCCGCTGGCCGGGCTCGGCGAGATCGCCCTGCCGGCCCTGCAGCCCGGCAGTTCGATCATGCCGGGGAAGGTCAATCCGGTGATCCCCGAGGCCGTGATCATGGCGGCGCAGCAGGTCATCGGGCTGGACGCCGCGATCGCAGCGGCCGGGCAGGGCGGCAACTTCCAGCTGAACGTGGGGCTGCCGCTGATTGCCGACAACCTGCTCAATCAGACAGGGCTGCTCGCGCGCGCGTGCGAACACCTGGCGGACCGGGCGATCGCGGGCTTCACGGTCAACGAGGATGTCCTGCGCGCGGCTCTGGATCGCAATCCGATCCTGGTCACGGCCCTGAACGCCGAGATCGGCTACGAGGCCGGGGCGCGCATCGCCAAGGAGGCCTATGCCACGGGGCGGCCGATCGTCGAGGTCGCGGCGGAACACACCGACATCCCGCGCGAACGCCTGCAGGCCCTGCTGGACCCGGCGGCCCTGACCGGCCCGCAGGGCGGATAGGAACGGTTCCCCGGTTCTGCGGGTAGAGCGGCGGTCAGGCGGTTTCCAGGGGGAGGGTGACCGCCGGGCCCAGCAGCTTGCGGAAGTCCGCAAACGGGACCGGATGCGAATAGTAGTAGCCCTGCGCCGTGTGGCAGTCGAGCTTCTGCAGGAGCTGCGCCTGCCGTTCGGTTTCCACGCCCTCCGCGATCACGTCCAGCCCCAGGGTGCGGGCCATCAGCACGATGGCGCGCACGATCTGTGCGTGTCCGTCGCCCTGGTCGAGGTCTTTCACGAAGGAGCGGTCGATCTTCAGCGTATCGGCGGGCAGCTGCTTGAGCTGCATCAGGGAGGCATGTCCGGTGCCGAAGTCGTCGACCGCGAGGGACATACCCGCCTGGCGCAGGCGCTGAAAGACCCGGGCGGCGCCTTTCGGGTCATCCATGATGCTGGTCTCGGTCAGCTCCAGTTCGATGCAGCGTGTCGGGATGCCGGCCTCGCGGATAATGCGATGAAATCCCCCGGCAAGGTCCGGCTGGCGCAGCTGGCGGGCGGAGACATTGATCGCGATCCTGGGTAGCGCGTCTTCGGCGACGCGCAGGGACTGCAGGTCCCGGCAGACCTGACGCAGTACCCATTCCCCGATTTCCTCGATCAGGGTCATGTCCTCGGCCAGTTCAATAAAGTGGCCGGGCGGTAGCAGGCCCAGTTTCGGATGCTGCCAGCGGATCAGCGCCTCGGCACCGATGATGCGCCCGCTCGCGAGTTCGACCTTGGGCTGGTAGTGCAGAACGAGCTGGTCGTTGGCGATCGCCTGGCCCAGTTCGTTCTCCAGTTCGAAGTGGCGGAAGGTGCGGGCGTTCAGGTCCTGGGTGTAGAAGCGGAACCCATTGCGCCCGCGCTGCTTGGCCTCGTACATCGCGGCGTCCGCGTTCCCCAGCAGGGTGTCCGGGTCCTCGCCGTCGTAGGGGTAGACCGCGATTCCGCAGGAGACGCTGCTGACGACCGGCTGGTCGAAGATCTGGCGCTCGGTGGCGGTCTTGCGCACCACGTCGGTGACCAGCCGGACGATGCCTTCCAGCCCCTCGCCGTCCTCGACGAGGATGCCGAATTCATCGCCACCCAGACGTGAAAGGGTGGTACGCAGCTGGCGTCCCGATCGTTCCCGTGCATGGTCCAGCAGCCCGGAAAGGTCCTGTGCGACCTTGCGGATGAGTTCGTCCCCGGCACGGTGTCCCAGGGAGTCGTTGGTGCGCTTGAAGTTGTCGAGGTCGAGCAGGATCAGCGCCACGTGCCCTGCGGCGGCCCCCGCATGGCGCTCCATCGCCTGCGACAGGCGGTCGCTGAACAGCATGCGGTTGGGCAGGTTGGTCAGCGAGTCGTGCGACATGTGGTGCAGCAGCTCGCGCGACTGGCGTTCGGTGATCCGCTGCAGGGCTTTCTGGCGGCGGTCCATCATCTGGAACAGGTCGGCACTCTCCAGCGCGTAGGCGGTGTTGAACAGCACCATGGTCAGCGTCGACAGGATCATCTCGTAGCGCTGCAGCTCCGCCTGGCGGAAGCGGGCGACGAACATCCCGCGAATGCGGGTGCGCGTGGAGATGACGTGCAACATCACGCTGTCGCCCGCCGCCGGGGAGGGCAGGCAGACCGGGTGATTCTGGTGCAGCGCCCAGGAGAACTGCCCGTCCTGGATGAGCTGTTCGACGGTCTCCGCGAGATCCGGCTCCAGCTCCCCCGGATGTTCCTGGTAGGCCAGGTTAAAGGAGCAGTCGTTGTCGAGGACATACACCGCCACGTCCTGCGCCGGCAGCAGTCGGCGGATGGCCTCGACGGTGTTCTGTATGATCAGTTCGGGGCTGCGGTTGCGGTCGGTGTCGCCAAAGATCGCCGTGGTCGAGGCGAGCACATCCATCGCATAGGCGTTGGCCTCCAGGGCCTCCTCGAGGAAGCGGATACGCTCATGAAGGGCATTGACCTCCTCGGGCGTGCGATAGGATGGGCTCATGCAACAGCGTCCTTTGCCTGCATAGGGGCTCAGTCGAGGAGGATCGCCTGCATCTGGTCCAGATGCTTGCAGGCGTGGCCGATGATGTCTTCGTAGATCGGCATCTCCAGGCCAATGCGATCGAAGGTCTCGGGTGCCACCGGGGGCACGAAACGCTCGCCGGACGACCCCAGCCGCAGCGAGTTCGCGATGCTGTCGGCGACGTGCACGATCGCGGTTTCCACCGGAAACGCGCGGGCCTCCTCCGGGGCGTGGTGGTAGCGCGTGGCCTCCACCTGGGCGGGAGCCATGCCCCATTGCTCGAGCAGGCCGGAGCCGATGGCCGCGTGGTCGAAGCCGAGCAGTTCCCGTTCCGCTTCGAACAGCAGGCACTGCTCGCGCTCGCGGATGTTGATCAGCTCCTCGGTTCCGGTGCCCAGGTGCAGAAACAGCAGCAGGCGCCCCAGGTCGTGCATGATCCCGTATAGGTACAGGCGCTCGATGTTCGCCTCGCGCCGGAAGCGGGCGATGGATCGACTGAGCACGCCGACCGCGATGCTGTGGCGCCAGAAGGATTCCATGTCGACGCCGATGACTGGCAGGCCGCGGAAGTGCTGGATGACGATGGTCGACAGCACGATCTGGCGCATCTGCTGCAACCCGATAATCGAGACCGCCCGGTGCAGGGTGTCGATGGGCTCGGGGAAGCCGTACAGCGAGGAATTGGCCATCCGCAGTGTCTTCGCGGCGATGGTCGGGTCCAGCTCCACTGCCTCGGTGATCCCGGCGACGTTGGCGGTTGGATCGCTAAGGCGCGTGAAGATGGTGTTGTAACTGCCGGAAAAACTGCACAGCGCTTCGTCCTGCTCGAGAAACTCGGCCACCGTCATCAGGCACTCCGGGGCTTGTGACCGCGGCGCATGAGATCGTCCAGGAGCTGCTCGCGGGCCAGTCGATGGATCCCGTCCATTGGATGCGCCGCCACGTCACAGTGACGGAAGCGCTCGGCCAGGATGGTATCGGCCTGTTCTTCCATCTCCGGGGTGGGGCGGGCATCGGCGGGGAGCTCCGGGGGCTCGTCGTGGCCATCGTTGGCGGCTGCCTGCTCGTCCTCGACGACCTCGACGGTGCTGATGCCCCAGGACAGGAGTACGCGGATCTGCTTGTCCTGGAGCACCATGCCGGCGGGGATCAGGAGACGGCCGGAACGGTCATGAACCGCTGTCGCCAGCGTCTGACCGGACTGTACCGCTTCCGTGGATATCCGCCGTCCCATGCCGAAACCTTATGCGGAAGCTGCGAGCTGGCGCAACACATAGGGCAGGATGCCGCCGTGGCGGAAGTAGTCCACCTCCTGCGGGGTATCCAGGCGTACGCGCACGGTGAAGGTCTTGCGCTGGCCGTCGCCGTCCACGGCCGTGACCGTGGCCTCGCGGGCCTCGCCGTTTTCCACGCCGGTGATGCTGTAGGTCTCGCGGCCGGTCAGCCCGTGGCTGGCTGCGTTCTCGCCGGGCAGGAATTGCAGGGGCAGTACGCCCATGCCGACCAGGTTGGAGCGGTGGATGCGCTCGTAGCTCTCGACAATCACGGCCTTTACGCCGAGCAAGAGGGTGCCCTTGGCGGCCCAGTCGCGCGACGAGCCGGTGCCGTATTCCTGCCCGGCGATCACGATCAGCGGCGTGTCTTCTTCCTGGTACTTCATCGCGGCGTCGTAGATGGACATCTGTTCGCGATCCGGCAGGTGCTGGGTGACGCCACCCTGGGTGCCCGGCGCGAGCAGGTTGCGCAGGCGCACGTTGGCGAAGGTGCCGCGCATCATCACCTCGTGGTTGCCGCGGCGCGAGCCATACGAGTTGAAGTCGGCGGGTTTGACGCCCTTCGATTCGAGATAACGGCCCGCCGGGCTGTCCTTGGCGATGGAGCCGGCCGGTGAGATGTGGTCGGTGGTCACCGAGTCGCCCAGCAGCGCCAGCACACGCGCGCCCTGGATGTCGTGCCAGGGCATCGGGGTCATGCCCATGCCCTTGAAGTAGGGCGGGTTGCGCACGTAGGTGGAGTCTTCCTGCCACTCGTAGCGCTGGCCCTGCGGGGCCTCGAGGTTTTTCCAGCGGTCCTCGCCGGAGTACAGATCCCCGTAGGCCGTGGTGAAACTGCCAGCACCGACATGGCTGGCGACTTCCTGGCGCACCTCTTCCGTGGTGGGCCAGATGTCTTTCAGGTAGATCGCGCGGCCCTCGGCGTTTTCGCCAATCGGGTCGTTGTAGAGGTCGATATTGCTGCGTCCGGCCAGCGCATAGGCGACCACCAGCGGCGGCGAGGCAAGGAAGTTCATCTGCACCTCGGAATGGATGCGCCCCTCGAAGTTGCGGTTGCCGGAGAGCACCGAGCTGACAATCAGGTCGTCCTTGATGATGGCCTCGCTGATCGGCTCCGGCAGCGGGCCGGAGTTGCCGATGCAGGTGGTGCAGCCGTAACCCACTACATGGAAGCCCAGGTGCTCGAGGTCCTTCAGCAGGCCGGACTTCTCCAGATAATCGGTTACCACGCGCGAGCCGGGGGCCAGGGAAGTCTTCACCCACGGCTTCACCTGCAGGCCCAGTTCGCGGGCCTTGCGGGCGACCAGACCGGCACCCAGCATCACGGACGGATTGGAGGTGTTGGTGCAGGAGGTGATCGCCGCAATCACGATGTCGCCGTGATCGAGGGTGAAGGTCTCGCCGTCCATCTCGATGGCGGTGTGGTGCGGTTCCTCCGCCTGGTGCTCCACGCCCACGGCGGTATGCCCACCCTCGGCGGCGAAGCGTTCCGCCTCGTCCGGCTCGTCGCTACCGCTGTCGCGTTCCTTCAGCATGGTGTCCAGGTGGCGGCTGATGGTGGCGCCGGCCTCGCTCAACGGGATGCGGTCCTGAGGGCGCTTGGGCCCGGCCAGGCTCGGTTCCACGGTGGACAGGTCCAGTTCCAGCATGTCGCTGTAGCGGGCGATCGGGGCGCTGTCGTCACGCCACAGGCCCTGGGCCTTCGCGTAGGCCTCGATAAACTCGATGTGCCCGGCCTCGCGGCCGGTCAGACGGAGGTAGGTCAGGGTTTCCTCGTCGATCGGGAAGATGCCGCAGGTCGCGCCGTATTCCGGGGCCATGTTGGCGATGGTCGCGCGATCGGCCAGCGGCAGGTCGGCCAGGCCGTCGCCGAAGAACTCGACGAACTTCCCGACCACGCCCTGCTTGCGCAGCATCTCGACGATCACCAGTACGAGGTCGGTCGCGGTGGCCCCCTCGGCTAGCTTGCCGGTCAGGCGGAAGCCCACCACCTGCGGGATCAGCATGGAGATGGGCTGGCCGAGCATCGCGGCCTCGGCCTCGATGCCGCCCACGCCCCAGCCGAGCACGCCGAGGCCGTTGATCATGGTGGTGTGGGAGTCGGTACCGACCAGGGTGTCGGGATAGGCCATGCAGCCGCCCTCGGCCTTGTCGTCCACGAACACGGTGCGGGCCAGGTACTCCAGGTTGACCTGGTGCACGATGCCGGTATCGGGCGGCACGACCTTGAAGGTATCAAAGGCCTGCTGACCCCACTTGAGGAAGCTGTAGCGTTCGCGGTTGCGCGAGTATTCCAGCTCCGCGTTCAGGTTCATCGCGTTGGCGTTGCCGTGCGCGTCCACCTGGACCGAGTGGTCGATGACCAGCTCCGCCGGCTGCAGCGGGGTGATCTTCTTGGGGTCCCCGCCCAGGGCCTCCATGGCATCGCGCATCGCGGCCAGATCGACAACCGCCGGGACGCCGGTGAAGTCCTGCAGCAGCACGCGGGCGGGACGGAAGGCGATCTCCTGGGTGGGTTCGGCCTGCGGGTCCCAGTCGAGCAGGGCCTCGATGTCGGCGCGGCGCACCGTGCGCTCGTCCTCGAAGCGCAGCAGGTTCTCCAGCAGCACCTTCAGCGCGAAGGGCAGGTCCTTCGCCCGGTCGTCGTCGGTGATCGGCACGTAGCGGCAGTCGATACCGCCGGCAGAGAGGTTGCGGGTGTTCTTCGGGTCAGCGTGGCTCATGATGCGTCTTCCGCGTTCAGGTATTGAGTCGGTTGAGGATGTTGTTCGCTTCGCGAATCAGCCGCTTGCGGCCGAAAAGGAGTTTCCAGCGGGATCCACCGGCCTGGCGCCAGAGGACCGCGGCCCGGATCCCGGCCAGCAGCAGCGCGCGGATGCGCGCGGCGGTCTCGGGATTCGAGAGGTTGTTCTGTTCGCCCTGGACGATGATGCGCGGGCCCAGCTCGGAGATCGTTTCCTTGTAGATCTCGGCCAGGCGCGCGATCACGCTTTCGTGCGTGATGTGGAAATAGTCGATCTGGCGCTGGGCGCCCTGCAGTCCGTCGGTGAGCTGCTGCAGCATGTCGTCGCGCTTTTGCAGCTTGCGCTCGAGGAAGATCAGTCCGATGGCGTAGCGGGTGATCTCCATGTCGGGCGGCTTGCTGCCGTTTTGCAGCTGGCTCTCGACGCGTTCCAGCCCGCTGCGCAGGCTGACTGCCTCGCGGTAGACCGCCTCGGGGGTCTCGACATCGAAGGCGAACAGGCTGCCGATCAGGACCTCGAATTCGTATTCGTCGCAGCTGCCGCGCCAGGCGAGGTCCTTGACCAGGCTCGCGCACTGAAAGAGGGCGGCCAGTGCCAGGGTGCGGTTGTGGTCGGAGCGGTCCAAGCCAGTTGATTCCTTGGGTGGGCGGGGCGGGATGCCGGGTGGGCTCACTATACCGGAAGTGGCCCGGCAGACTCACGGATCAGGCCGCAGCCATCGTGGTACGCCTCGCGATCACGGCCCCTCCGAGACAGACATCGCCGCGGTAGAAGGCGATCGACTGTCCGGGGGTCGCGGCCCGTTGCGGGGCGTCGAACACCACCGTGGCTCCGGCGCCGTCCAGCGCCGCCACGCGGCAGGCCTGCAGGGGCTGACGATGGCGCAACCGGGCCTGCACCGGCTCCCCGGTAGCCGGTGGCTCGTGAATCCAGTGGACCGGCTCGGTCGTCAGGGAAGGGCTCATCAGCAGCGGATGCTGCGGGTCCTGGGCGACGATCAGGGCGTTGTGCTCGAGGTCCTTGTCGACGACGTACCAGGGGGCCTCGGCGAAGCCGTCGACCCCGCCGATGCCCAGTCCCTGGCGCTGGCCGAGGGTGTAGAACATCAGGCCCTGATGGCGGCCGATGATCTGCCCCTCCGGGGTGCGCATGTCGCCTTCGGGTGCCTTCAGGTACTGCGCCAGAAAGTCGCGGAAGCGGCGCTCGCCGATGAAGCAGATGCCGGTGGAGTCCTTGCGGGCGTGATTGGGCAGGCCCAGTTCGCGGGCCCGTTCGCGGACCTGGTCCTTGGGGATGCCCCCCAACGGGAACAGGGCCGGGCGCAGCTGCTCCTGGGTCAGGGTGTGCAGGAAGTAGGTCTGGTCCTTGTTGGCGTCAGCCGCCATGCACAGTTCGCTGTAGTCCGCATGATGGCGGACCCGCGCGTAATGGCCGGTGGCGATCCAGCGGGCGCCGAGCTCGCGCGCGTGGTCGAGGAACGAGCGGAACTTGATCTCGCGGTTGCAGAGGATGTCCGGGTTCGGGGTGCGTCCCTCCTCGTATTCGTGCAGGAACTGCGCGAATACGCGCTGGCGGTAGTCCTCGGCGAAGTTGGCCTTGTGCAGCGGAATCTCCAGGCAGTCCGCCACCTCGACGGCCATCCGATAGTCGGCCTCGGCGGCGCAGTACTCGGCGTCGTCATCATCCTCCCAGTTCTTCATGAACAGGCCCTCGACGCGATAGCCGGCCTCCAGCAGCCGGCTGGCCGCGACGGCGGAGTCGACGCCGCCGGACAGGCCGACGATGACGCGTTCGCGTTCCGTCATGGCGCGAAGGCCCGGACCAACCCCCCGACCGCCGCGAGCGGGAGCCGCAGTCCGTCCCGGTAACGCTGGATGCTGCGCATCACCAGGGGGCTGCGCAGGGGCCAGTCGCGTTCGGCCATCTCCGGTGTGAGCCAGTGCAGGTCATGGATCGCCGGATCGCGGGGGGGCGGGGAGGGCGCCGAGGCACTCGTGCCGCAGAAGGTGACGCGCAGGATTACCGCTCCGCTGGCCAGTTCGAGCAGGTCGCAGCCGAGGGCCGCCTCGGGTGTGAATGCGAGGCGGGTCTCCTCGAGCACCTCGCGCACGACCGCTTCGGTCAGGTCTTCGCCGGTGTCCAGATGCCCGGCCGGCTGGTTCAGGACGCGCTGACCGGCGTCGGTTTCCTCGACGAACAGGAATCGGCCTTCGTGCTCGATTACGGCGGCCACGGTGATGTGACAGGGGAGGCGTTCGGTCATGCGGCGGATGATAACGCAGCCGTCGACGCCTGCCGCCGTTCCGGAACGCGCAATGGGTTTCGCTTGTGTCCCCGGAAACGCCGGTCCGGTATGTATAATCGAGATATACGCATCCCACCGATCCATTTTCTCGATTTCCGCACAAGGAGTTGGCATGGCCTACCAGCACATTCAGGTCCCGGAGAAGGGCGAACGCATCACCGTCGATGACCAGGGGAAGCTGCAGGTGCCGGATCATCCGGTGATCCCCTATATCGAGGGTGACGGGATCGGTGTGGACATCACCCCGGTGATGCGCCGGGTGACCGATGCGGCCGTGGAAAAGGCCTATGGTGGCAAGAAGAAGATTGAATGGATGGAGGTCTACGCCGGCGAGAAGGCGACCGGGGTCTATGCCGACGACTCCGGGCTGCCGGACGAGACCCTGCAGGCGGTGAAGGACTATCGCGTGTCGATCAAGGGCCCGCTGACCACCCCGGTCGGTGGTGGCTTCCGTTCCCTGAACGTGGCGTTGCGCCAGAAGCTGGACCTGTATGTCTGCCTGCGTCCGGTTCGCTATTACGACGGCACGCCGAGCCCGCTGAAGGAGCCGGAGAAGACCGATATGGTCATCTTCCGCGAGAACTCCGAGGACATCTATGCCGGGATCGAGTTCGAGTCCGGCACGCCGGAGGCGAAGAAGGTCATCGACTTTCTGCAGGACGAGATGGGCGTCACCCAGATCCGCTTTCCGGACACCGCGGGGATCGGCGTGAAGCCGGTGTCCAGCGAGGGCACCAAGCGCCTGGTGCGCAAGGCCATCGAGTATGCGATCGACAACGATCGGCCGTCGGTGACCCTGGTGCACAAGGGTAACATCATGAAATTCACCGAGGGGTCGTTCAAGGCCTGGGGCTACGAGCTGGCGCGCGAGGAGTTCGGTGCGAAGGATCTCGACGGCGGGCCGTGGCAGACCTTCAAGAACCCCAAGACCGGGCGCGACATCGTGATCAAGGACGTGATCGCCGACGCCTTCCTGCAGCAGATCCTGCTGCGCCCGGAGGACTACTCGGTGATCGCCACGCTGAACCTGAACGGCGACTATATCTCCGACGCCCTGGCCGCCCAGGTGGGGGGCATCGGCATCGCCCCGGGTGCGAACCTGTCGGATACCACGGCCATGTTCGAGGCCACTCACGGCACGGCGCCGAAGTACGCCGGCCAGGACAAGGTGAACCCCGGCTCGCTGATCCTGTCTGCCGAGATGATGCTGCGGCATCTGGGGTGGTCCGAGGCGGCGGATCGGGTGGTCAAGGGCATGGGCGGCGCAATCAGTGCCGGCGAGGTGACCTACGACTTCGCGCGGCTGATGGACAACGTCGAGCCGATTGCCTGTTCGGCCTTCGGCGAGGCGATGATCAAGCACATGTGACGCACGGGCCGGTGGTCGGAGTGTCCGTAAGGGCACTTGGCTCGAGCCCGGAACCATTCGAGGATGGAGACACCCCAAACGAGTAACCGCTGAACGCGTGAGTTCGACCGATGAGTGATGACAAGCCCCAAAACCCCGATCGAGACGACTCGGTAACGGTCGAAGAATCGAGGCCGGAGCTCCAGCCACCGCGACAGTACAAGGTGGTACTGCTCAACGACGATTTCACGCCGATGGAGTTCGTGATCGAAGTACTGGAGACCTTCTTCAGCATGGATCGCGAAAAGGCCACCCGGGTGATGCTGCACGTGCATACGCGCGGCAAGGGAGTATGCGGCATCTTTACCCGGGATGTGGCCGAGACCAAGGTGGCGCAGGTGAACGATTACGCCCGCAGTCATCAGCACCCACTGCTTTGCTCGATGGAGGAGGCCTGACTCCCATGCTCGACAAGGAACTCGAATTCAGCCTGAACATGGTCTTCAAGGAGGCCCGCGAAAAACGTCACGAGTTCGTGACTGTTGAGCATCTGCTGATGGCGCTGGCGCAGAATCCCAGCGCGGCCACGGTGCTGCGGGCCTGCGGGGGCGATCTCGATCGCATCCGTGACGAACTTGAGGCCTACATTGACGAGAACACCCCGCGTATCCCGCCGAACGATTCGCGCGAGACACAGCCGACGCTGGGCTTCCAGCGCGTGCTGCAGCGGGCGGTGTTTCATGTGCAGTCCAGCGGACGCAAGGAAGTCTCCGGCGCCAACGTGCTGGTGGCGCTGTTCGGTGAACAGGACAGCCAGGCTCTGTATGTGCTGGGGCAGCAGAACATTTCGCGTCTGGATGTCGTCAACTTCATTTCGCACGGCATCTCCAAGGTCGGCGAGGACGAGCTCGGGGCGCAGCCCAACCCCAGCGAGTCCCAGGCCGAGCCGGTGGAGGGCGAGCGCGAGGACAAGACCAACGCGCTGCAGCTCTACGCCACCAACCTCAACGACAAGGCGCGCCGGGACGAGATCGATCCGCTGATCGGGCGCGATCACGAGATCGAGCGCACCATCCAGATCCTCTGCCGCCGGCGCAAGAACAACCCGCTGCTGGTGGGCGAGGCCGGCGTGGGCAAGACGGCGATCGCCGAAGGCCTGGCGCGACGGATCGTCGACGAACAGGTGCCCGAGGCCATCGAGTCGGCCACCGTTTATGCCCTCGACCTGGGGGCGCTGGTCGCCGGGACCAAGTATCGCGGTGACTTCGAGAAGCGCCTGAAGGGCGTGCTGGCCCAGCTGAAGAAGGAGCCGGGCGCGGTTCTGTTCATCGACGAGATCCATACCATCATCGGGGCCGGCGCGGCTTCCGGCGGGGTAATGGATGCCTCCAACCTGATCAAGCCGATGCTCGCCTCGGGTGAGTTGAAGTGCATCGGGTCCACCACCTATCAGGAATACCGCGGCATTTTCGAGAAGGATCGTGCCCTGGCGCGGCGTTTTCAGAAGATCGAGGTGCCCGAACCGACGGTGGACGAGACCGAGCAGATCCTGCGTGGCCTGAAGTCGCGCTTCGAGTTGCACCACAACGTGCGCTTCACCAAGCCGGCGCTGCGGGCGGCGGCGGAGCTGGCCGACCGCTACATCACCGACCGCTTCCTGCCGGACAAGGCGATCGACCTGATCGACGAGGCGGGTGCCAGTCGGCAGCTGCAGCCGGTCAGCCAGCGCAAGAAGACCATCGGTGTGCAGGACATTGAGACCATCGTGGCGAAGATCGCACGGATCCCGCCGAAGTCGGTCTCCAGCTCCGACAAGGAGACCCTGCGCAACCTCGAGCGGAACCTGAAGATGACCGTCTTCGGGCAGGACGAGGCCATCGGTACCCTGGCGACGGCCATCAAGATGGCGCGGTCCGGGCTCGGCGACATGGACAAGCCGATCGGTTCGTTCCTGTTTGCGGGACCGACAGGGGTCGGCAAGACCGAGGTCACACGGCAGCTGGCGCAGCAGATGGGGATTCATCTCGCCCGCTTCGACATGTCCGAGTACATGGAGCGCCACACCGTGTCGCGCCTGATCGGTGCGCCGCCGGGGTATGTCGGCTACGACGAGGGCGGCCTGCTGACCGACGCCATCCTGAAGCATCCGCATTCGGTGCTGCTGCTGGACGAGATCGAGAAGGCTCACCCGGACGTCTTCAACGTGCTGCTGCAAGTGATGGACCACGGCACGCTGACGGACGCCAACGGGCGCGAAGTGGATTTCCGCAACGTGATCCTGGTGATGACGACCAACGCGGGTGCGGAGCAGGCCAGCCGTCCGTCCGTGGGCTTTACCCAGCAGGACCACTCCAGCGATGCCATGGAGGCAATCAAGCGCACCTTCACGCCGGAGTTCCGCAATCGCCTGGATGCGACCATCCAGTTCGGGCCGCTGGACGAGGCGACCATCCTGAACGTGGTGGACAAGTTCCTGATCCAGCTGCAGGCCCAGCTCGACGAGAAGAAGGTCCACCTGACGGTGGAGCCGGACGCCCGCGCCTGGCTGGCCGAGCATGGTTACGACGTGAAGATGGGGGCCCGCCCGATGGCACGTACCCTGCAGGAGCACATCAAGAAGCCGCTGGCCGACGAACTGCTGTTCGGCCGTCTGGCGCATGGCGGGGAAGTTCGGGTTCGGCTGGGCGAGTCCGGGCTGGAGCTGGATATCCAGGAGACGGCCGTGTCGTCCTGATGCGGCGTGCTGGCGTAACCGGGCCCGCGGAAGGGCCCGCAAACGAAGAAGCCCCGGTCCTGCCGGGGCTTCTTCGTTAGAGAGGCGAACTTACTTGTTGCGGTAGACGATGCGACCCTTGGTCAGGTCATAGGGCGTCATCTGCACGATCACCTTGTCGCCGCGCAGGATCCGGATGTAATGCTTGCGCATCTTGCCGGAGATGTGCGCCGTGATCGTGTGCCCGTTTTCGAGCTCCACCCGGAAGGTGGTGTTCGGGAGCGTCTCGACGACGGTACCCTCCAGCTCGATTTCGTCTTCCTTCGCCATACAGTTCCTCTCGTATTGAATCAAGGTGGCGACATTATCCGGATGCGCTGGTGGAACACAAGTCACGCGGCGCCACGCGTGGGCGGAGCGCCGGGCGTACGGGCATTCGCGCGCATCCATTCGGCAGGCGCCTGGCGCGATCGCGCCCGTTTGCCGACGTATCCCTGACCGCCTACACTACGCGCGCTTTCACGCGCGAGACCATTGCGAATGACAACATCTTGGGCAGCCGTATTTCCCGGCCAGGGGTCCCAGTCCAACGGCATGCTGGCCGATCTGGGCGATGACCATGCCATTGTCCGTGACACCTTCCAGGAGGCCTCGGATTGCCTCGACGCCGATCTCTGGAGCCTGTGCCAGCACGGCCCGGTCGAACAGCTGAACCAGACGGAATGGACCCAGCCGGTGATGCTCGCCGCGGGGGTCGCTGCCTGGCGCCTGTTGAGTGAACAGACGACCGCGCGCCCGCAGGCCGTTGCCGGTCACAGTCTCGGCGAGTACAGCGCGCTGGTGGCAGCCGGCGTGCTGCGCTTCCCCGACGCGGTCCGACTGGTCGCGGAACGCGCCCGGGCGATGCAGGCGGCGGTGCCCGAAGGCGAGGGCGCGATGGCCGCGATCCTCGGTCTCGATGACGTGGCGGTACAGGCCCTTTGCAGCGAGCACGCCGGGGGCGAGGTACTGGAAGCGGTCAACCTGAACGCCCCGGGGCAGGTGGTCATCGCGGGCAATACGGCCGCGGTCGATCGTGCCGTGGGCGCGGCGAAGGACGCGGGCGCCAAACGCGCCCTGAAGCTGCCGGTCTCGGTCCCCTCTCACTGTGCGCTGATGCGCCCGGCGGCGGATCGCCTCCAGGCCGCTCTGGACAACACCACCTTCAGTTCACCGAATATCCCGGTCTGGCAGAATGTGACGGCGGCGCCGGCGGAGTCCGCCGAGGTGATCAAGGAAAACCTGGCGGCGCAGCTTTATCGGCCGGTACGCTGGGTCGAGACCGTTCGCGGTCTGCGCGGGCAGGGCGTGGCGGTTCAGGTGGAGTGCGGGCCGGGGCGTGTGCTGACGGGCCTGGCCAAGCGGATCGATCGTGAGCTGGAACTGTTCGATGTCGCCGACCGCGACACCCTGAAGGCCACCCTGGAGCGCCTGGGGTCGGACTGACCCTCAATGGCCGGGACACGCTCGGTCAACCTCGTTTCGCCAACCCCTCTTACATGATGAAGCAAAGGCAACTGCCATGTCCGACAGCAAACGTGTAGCCCTCGTCACCGGCGCAAGCCGCGGGATCGGCGCCGCCATCGCCCGCCGCCTGGCCGAACAGGGCCTGCAGGTCGTAGGTACCGCCACCAGTGAGGCCGGTGCCGAACGGATCACCGAGGTCCTGAAGGAATGGGGCGGGCGCGGGATCGCGATGGACGTCACCGACGGGGAATCTGTCGCCGCCGGCCTGCAGTCCATCCAGGATCAGGAAGGCCCGATCGAGGTGCTGGTGAACAATGCCGGCATCACCCGCGACAACCTGTTCATGCGCATGAAGGACGAGGAGTGGGATGCGATCATCGATACCAACCTCTCCGCCGCCGTGTGCCTGACCCAGCGCCTGCTGAAGGGCATGATGAAGCTGCGCCGCGGCCGCATCATCCTGATCGGCTCCGTGGTGGGCTCCACCGGCAACGCCGGGCAGACGAACTACGCCGCGGCCAAGGCCGGCCTGGCGGGCTTTGCCCGGTCGCTGGCGCGCGAGGTCGGGAGCCGCAGTATCACCGTGAATACGGTCGCCCCCGGGTTCATCGATACCGATATGACCCGCGAGCTGGGTGATGACACCAAGGCGGCCCTGCTGGGCCAGATCCCGCTGGGGCGCCTCGGCGCGCCGGAGGAGATCGCGGCGGCGGTCGGTTTCCTGGCCTCGGAGGAGGCTGGTTACATCACTGGCGAGACCCTGCACGTCAACGGCGGGATGTTCATGCATTGATCACGGCGGGCAGGCCGCGTGCCGCCCGCAGGTCCCGCTGCACGCATCGCTAGATCGCGGCGGGGCTTTTCTCTAGAATGGCGGACCTTTCAACGAAGCCGCCTCACACCGAAGGGGATTTCTGAACCATGAGTAGCATTGAAGAACGCGTCAAGAAGATCGTTGTCGAGCAACTGGGAGTCAAGGAAGAGGACGTGACCAACGCCGCTGCCTTCGTCGACGACCTGGGTGCGGATTCGCTGGACACGGTGGAACTGGTGATGGCGCTCGAAGAGGAATTCGAGACCGAGATCCCCGACGAGCAGGCGGAAAAGATCACCACCGTGCAGCAGGCGATCGATTACATCAACGAGCACATGAAGGACTGATCCGACGCCTCCGGGCGCCGGTCAGGACGACGCGAACGGGCCTTCCTGCGCGCAGGGCGGCCCTTCGTCGTTTCGCTGAACGCGTATTGCAGTCTTTCGAGGAGAACATCATTGGCTAAGCGACGTGTCGTGATTACCGGGCTGGGGATCGTGTCCCCGGTCGGATCCACTATCGACAAGGCCTGGAGCAACATCAAGGCCGGCAAGAGCGGCATTTCCCCCATCGATGTCTTCGATGCCTCGGACATGCCGGTCAAGATCTCCGGCGCGGTTCGGGACTTCGAGGCCAATGACTACGTCCCGACGAAAGACCAGAAGAAGATGGACACCTTCGTCCTCTACGGGATCGCCGCCGGCCTGCAGGCCCTCGACGACTCCGGGCTGGAGGTGACCGAGGAGAACGCCGAGCGGATCGGGGTCGCCATCGGCTCCGGGATCGGCGGTCTGCCGTATATCGAGCGCTCCTACGGGGCGTATCTGAAGGGCGGTGCCCGCAAGATCTCGCCGTTCTTCGTGCCCAGCGCGATCATCAACATGGTGGCGGGCAACCTGTCCATCATGCGCAACCTGCAGGGCCCGAACATCTCCATCGTGTCCGCCTGTGCGACCGGCACCCACAACATCGGCGATGCCGCGCGCATGATTGCCTACGGCGATGCCGACGCAATGGTTGCGGGCGGTGCCGAGATGGCCACCACGCCGCTGGGCATCGGCGGGTTCGCGGCCGCGCGCGCGCTGTCCACCCGCAACGACGACCCGGAACGCGCATCGCGCCCCTGGGACCAGGATCGCGATGGTTTCGTGCTCAGCGACGGCGCCGGCGTGATGATGCTGGAAGAGTACGAGCACGCGAAGGCCCGTGGGGCCAACATCTACTGCGAGGTCGCCGGCTTTGCCTGGAATGCGGATGCGCACCACATGACGCAGCCGATCCAGGATGGCTCCGGCGCCGCGAAGTGCATGCATCGTGCCCTGAAGGATGCCGGCGTGAACCCGGAAGAGGTGGGTTACATCAACGCCCACGGGACGTCCACCCCGGCCGGCGACCTGGCCGAGACCCAGGGCCTGAAGAAGGCCTTCGGTGATCACGCGTACAAGCTGCTGGTGAACTCCACCAAGTCGATGACCGGCCACCTCCTGGGGGCCGCGGGGGGCATCGAGGGCGTCTTCACGGCCCTCGCGCTGCGTGATCAGGTGTCGCCGCCGACGATCAACCTGGAGAACCCCAGCGAGGGTTGCGACCTGGATTACGTGGCCAACGAGGCGCGCGAGATGAACACCAAGGTGGGCCTGTCGAATTCCTTCGGTTTCGGCGGCACCAACGGCACCCTGGTGTTCCGCAGCATCTGACGCTGCGGCGCCGCCATGGCGGTCCATCGGCTGGCCGCCGGGGTCGATTTCGCGGCCCTGGCGCGGCGTTTCCCTGAACGCTATCCGCATCTGCTGGAGTCGGCCCTGATCGGGCAGGCTCCGGCGCGCTTCTCCATCCTGTTCGCGTTTCCCGGCCGCACGCTGTCGACCGCGACAGGCGACGATGTGCTGGAAGCGCTGGATCAGGACCTCTCCGGGTCGCCCGTCCTGGCTCCCGACGATGCCGACCACGCCCACCTCCCGTTCCTCGGGGGGTGGTTTCTCTATGCCGGCTATGAACTGGCCTGGCGCCTGGAACCGGCGCTGGGGAAATGCCGTTCCGATCCCTGGCTGCCCGACGCCCTGGTGACGTACTTCCCCGCAGCCCTGATCCATGACCACCACGAGGGAAGCACGTGGTTCGTCGACGAGACGAACGACGCGGAACGCCGTGCACAGGTCGAGCGGGATTGTGCGGAGGCGCGGGAGAATATGGAGGCGGCGTCCCGCTCGTTGCCTGACCTGGCGTTACGGGAAGAGGACCCCGTTCAGTATCGCGGGGCGGTGCTCCGGGGACTCGAGTACATCCGGGCCGGGGATACCTTCCAGGTGAATCTCTCGCGGGAATGGCACGCCACGTCCGACGAACCGCTGGACCCGGCGGTGTTGTATGCGCGGTTGCGTCAGGCCAATGCCGCCCCGTTCGCTGCCTGGCTGCAACTTCCGGGAGCCCATGTGATCAGTTCCTCGCCGGAGCGCCTGGTGTCGGTCGAGGCGGGCGAAGTCGAGACCCGGCCGATCGCGGGAACGCGGAGACGGGATGCGGATGTGGAGGAAGACAAGCGTCTTTTCAGTGAGTTGACGTTCAACCTGAAGGAACGGGCTGAACATGTGATGCTGGTGGATCTAGAACGCAATGACGTCGGACGGATCGCCGAGACCGGGAGCGTTCGGGTCGCGGAACTGATGACCATCGAGAGCTATCGCCGGGTCCATCACATCGTCTCGAGCATCGTGGGCCGCCTTCGCCGCGGGACCACGGCCGCGGAGGTGCTGCGGGCGGTCTTCCCCGGTGGCACGATCACCGGGTGCCCCAAGATCCGCAGCATGCAGATCATCCAGGAACTGGAACAGTACGCGCCGCGCGGCGCCTACACCGGCGCCTGTGGCTATGTCAGCCGGCACGGACGCATGGATACCAACATCCTGATCCGCACGCTGGTGGTGCGCGGGAACGAGCTTCGTTTTCGCGCCGGCGCCGGCATCGTCGCCGACTCCGAGCCGGAACGCGAGCTCGAGGAGACGCGGCACAAGGCCCGGGGCCTGCTGGAAGCGCTGATTGGGCCGAAAGAGGCCATGTCGTGATTCTGATGAACGGGAAACCGGAAGAAACGGTCTCGGCGGGCGACCGCGGGTTGCTGCTGGGCGACGGGCTGTTCGAGACCCTGCGCGTACGGGCCGGGCGGCCGCAGCTGTGGGAGTACCACCGGAATCGGCTGTGGCGGGGGCTGCGCCAGCTGGGATTCCCGGAAGCCGACGAGGGGCAGATTCTGGAGGAGGTGGCCCGGGTAGCCACCACACCTGCCTGCCTGGTACGGGTGACGATCACGCGCGGCGAAGGCCCGCGGGGTTACGCAGCACCGGCCCATCCGGCACCGACGCGGATCGTCAGTGCGGGGCCCGTGCTGGACGAAGCACCACCCGGCGACCGGATGCCCCTGACCGTGGGCTGGTCGGACGTACCGATCGGGGTCAACCCGGCGCTCGCCGGGCTCAAGCACACCAGCCGCCTGGAACAGGTGGTGGTACGCGGCCGCTGGGAACCCGGCTGGGAGGAGGCAATCGTCCGCGATGCGCTGGGGCGGGTGGTGAGCGCCACTCAGGGCAATCTCTGGCTGCGTGAGGGACAGCGTCTGCTGACCCCGCCGGTCGATCAGTCGGGCATCGCGGGGACCCGGCGCGCCTGGATGCTCGATCACGCGGCGCGTTTCGGGTTCGAAGTCGTAGAGGCCTATCCGGAGACCGCGCGCGTCGAGCGGGCCGACGGGCTCTACGTGACCAATGCGCGCCTCGGGATAACCCCGGCGGTGCTGGCCGAAGCGGACAATCCGGGGCGCGCGTGGCAGGATGATCCGCTCTATCCCATGGGAATCGCGTTGCATGAAGCGGATTAGTCTCGCTGTCCTGGCTCTGGTGGTGGTGCTGGCCCTGGCGGCCGCCTGGTGGTTGAGCGATCACTACCGGGCACAGCTGGACACGCCGCTGGCGCTGGAGGGCTCGGAACGCTACCAGCTGGAGTCCGGCCAGGGATTGCGTGCAGTGAGTCGCTCCTTCGTCGAACGCGGGTGGATCGAATCCGCATGGGTGGCAGAGGTCTATGGTCGCCGTCAGGGGCTTGCGCCCAGGCTGCAGGCGGGCGAGTACGCCGTGACACCGGCGATGACGCCCCGCGAGTTGTTGCACGCGATGGCCCGGGGCGATGTCGTGCAGCATCGCCTCACGTTCCCCGAGGGCTGGACCATTCGTCAGGCGCTGGCCGCATTGCGCGAACACCCCGAGCTGGTGGGTCCGTCCGAGTCCGTCGGCGTGCATAACCTGCTCGAGGCCCTGGGGCTGTCGGATCTGGAACATCCGGAGGGCTGGTTTCTTCCGGATACCTATTTTTTCGGGTCCGGTACCGACGCCCTGGCCGTTCTGAAGCGCGCGCACCAGGCCATGCGCCTGAATCTGGACCGGGCCTGGGAAGACCGTATCGACGACCATCCGGTGGAATCCCCCTACGAGCTCCTGATTCTGGCCTCGATTATCGAGCGCGAGACCGGGCGCGGAGACGAACGGGACCGGGTGGCGGGCGTATTCGTGAACCGGCTCAAGCGCGGCATGCGGCTGCAGACCGACCCGACCCTCCTGTACGTTCAGGAGCCGGGCGTGCAACGCCTGACTCGCGCCGAACTCGACCGCGACCACCCGTACAATACCTACACCCGAGCCGGACTCCCGCCGACGCCGATTGCGCTCCCGGGCCGGGCGGCCTTGCAGGCCGCCGCGCGACCGGCGGATACCGACGACCTGTTCTTTGTCTCGCGCGGCGATGGCAGTCATCATTTCTCCGAGACCTATCGCGAGCACCGCGAGGCCGTGATTCGCTACCAGCTGGGTGGTGACGGCAGCCGCTACGGTATCCGCGACCGGTAGAACAGGAGTCGCCTTGCACATGGAACGTTCGTCTTATCCTGGCCGCTTACTGGTCCTCGAAGGCATCGAGGGCTCGGGCAAGAGCACGCAGATCGAACGCCTGGACACTGCCCTGCGGGGTGCGGGGCATTCGGTGCGGACCACCCGCGAGCCGGGCGGGACCGCGCTGGGCGAACGCCTGCGGGGGCTGCTGCTGGATCCGGACCTGCCGGGCATGTGCGCGGAGGCCGAGCTGCTGCTGATGTTCGCGGCCCGTGCCCAGCACCTGGCCGAAGTGATCCGGCCGGCCCTGCATGCTGGCGAGTGGGTGCTCAGCGACCGTTTTACCGATGCCTCGTTTGCCTACCAGGGCGCCGGACGGGGCCTGGGTGGCGAACGGGTCGAGCAACTGGAAGCCTGGTTGCAGGGCGAGCTCCGGCCGGATCTGGTGATCCTGCTGGATATCGACCCGGAGACCGGGCTGGAACGAGCGGTGCAGCGGGGCCGTCGCGACCGGATCGAACGCGAGGCGCTGGACTTCTTCGAGCGCGCCCGCGACGCCTATCGTGAACGGGCCGCGCAATCCCCCGGCCGATATCTGGTCGTCGATGCCGCCGCTGACCCGGACACGGTAGCCGATCGAATCCTTGCCGGGGTCCGCGAACGCCTGCCGCTGCACGCCCTGGAGGGCTAGCCCGGATGTTTCATGAATTGCACGCGCCCTCGCGGGTCTCTTGGCCGCACAGGGAATTTTCCGCAGTCGGCCGTATCGCCCAATACGCCACTCCTTCGAACGATCCCCTGTACGGCCAATATCCTGCGCGATCATCACGCGAATTCATGAAACATCGGGGCTAGGTCCATGGACGCCGTGACGACCACCGATGCCTTGCCGCCCTGGCTGTACGCACCCTGGGAGCGCCTGATCCGTAAGGGGCGCGAGGGGCGCCTGCCCACCGGCCTGCTGGTTCATGGCGCCACGGGGGTAGGGAAGGCGCTGCTGACGCGCGCGCTGGTCCAGGCCTTGCTCTGTCAGCGGGCGACCGGGACCGAGGCGGCCTGCGGGGAGTGCAATGCCTGCCGCAGCCTCGCCGGGGGTGTGCACCCCGAGGTCCTGACCCTGGAACCGGAAGAGGCCGGCAAGGAGATCCTGATCGCGGCGGCCCGCGAGGCGATCGAGTTTCTCGGGCTGTCGGGCTCGGGGAAGCTGCGTAGCGTGCTGATCCGCCCGGCGGATTCCCTGAACACCAATGCCGCGAACGCCATGCTCAAGACGCTGGAGGAACCGCCGCCCGGCGCGATGCTGATCCTCGAGGCAGCGCAGCCGGCACGGTTGCCGGCGACCATCCGCAGTCGCTGCCAGATGGTCGAGATCCCCACGCCGGACTACACCGAAGCGACCGCGTGGCTGCGCGGCTTTGCCGATGACGCATCCTCGGTGGAAGAGGCCTATGCCGCGAGTCTTGGACGGCCGCTCGCCGCGCGCGAGATCCTGACCGACGCCGAGCGTATGGGTCGCTGGGAACAGGACCGGGAGGCCCTGACCACCTTGTTGCGCAGCCCCGGTGTCACCGAGATGGCCGCCCGCATGCAGCGCAGCCTGCCGGAATCGCTGATCCCGCGTATCCAGGCCCTGCTGGTCGCCGCCCAGCGCCTCCTGGTTACCGGCGAGCCGGATGCCTTTGGCCGGCAGTTCCCGCGGGACCTGCTGGAGGCCTTCGCCCGGCAGACCGGGCCCCGACGGCTCGCCGCGCTGTCCGCCGAGGCAGCGGTCTGGCAGCGTCAGGCCACCCGGCAGTTGAATCCGCAGCTGCGCATGGAGGACATCGCGCTGGGTTTTCTCCGGAAATAGCGCTCCGCTCACAGGGCGCATCGCCACGGGGTGGCGCCGTATCGGTGCGATGGGCGATACTGCCCGACCGAGCACGCATTCAGGTCACACGGGAGGGTCTATGGCCGGACAGGGCATGCTGACCTTGGCAATCAAGGAAAAACCCGCGCTGTACGCGGCCTACATGCCGTTCGTGACCAATGGCGGGCTGTTCATCCCGACCGACAAGGCCTACAAGCTGGGAGACCAGGTCTTCCTGCTGCTGTCACTGCTGGAGGATTCGGATCGCCTCCCGACCCCGTGTACGGTCGTCTGGATTACCCCGCCGCGCGCCCAGGGCAACCGCCTGCGTGGCATTGGCGTCCAGTTCAACAAGTCCGACAAGGGAGTCACCCACCGTCGGATCGAGGAACACCTGGGCGGCATGCTGAACTCCGACCGCAAAACCCACACGTTCTAGCCGCGGGGCAAAGGCCTGGGTGTTTGGGGCGAGCTTGCCGGTCGAGCCCGTCACCCGCCGCAGGACGCCACATCCGGGTCCCTTTCGTCGACCCGAATCCGCAACCCTCAGCGTACGCCTGCAGCCGCGTTCTCGCGGATGGCCTCGCCGAGACACTCCAGGGCCCGGTCGATTTGCTCCCGCGTCAGGTAGAAGTGCGGTGCAAAGCGGATCCCGCCGCCGCGCTGGGCACACAGGATTCCGTATCCCTGAAGCTGTGCGTAAAGCGCATCCAGGTCATTCACCGGGGGCAGGAACGTAAGGATGCCCGCGCGCCGGCCGCGCGGCGTCAGAATGCGGCAGCCCTGCGCCCGCAGACCCTCTTCCAGATGCAGCCAGTGTTCCCGGATCTCGTGGTCGATCGTCTCAAGGCCGGTCTCCAGCAGGAGCGAGAGGCTGGCGTGCAGCGCGTGGATTCCAAGCATGTTCGGACTGCCCGGCTCGAAGCGCCGGGCGCTCGCCGCCGGCTCGATCCCCGGATTGGAGAAATCGCCGGCATGCTCGAGCATGTTCCAGCCGAACTCCTGCAGCGTCAGGCGCTCGCGGATTTCCGGGTTCACGTAGAACACCCCGATCCCCTCCGGCGCCAGCATCCACTTGTGCGCATCCGCCATCACGAAATCCGCATGGCAGCCCGGGGCATCGAAGGGCAGGGCGCCCAGGTGCTGAATCGCATCGACGCAGAACAGGATGCTGCGCGAGCGGAGCTCCGCGCCCAGGGCCTGGATATCGATCCGCATGCCGGAGTCGTAGCGCACGGCGCTGGTGGCCACCAGGCGCGTGCGCCCGTCGCAGGCCGCCAGCAGGTCGCGCTCGGGCTCTTCGCCAATCTCGACTTCGCGCGCTTCGAGGCCGAAGCGCTCGGCCGCCGCTAGCCAGACGACGCGGTTGGAGGGAAACTCGTGGGCCGGAAACACCACGTTGTCACCCGGTTTCCAGTCCAGGCCAAAGGCCACCATCGACAGGGCCTCGGAGGTGTTCTTCACGAAGGCAATATCCTCCGCGGCCGGTGCCCCGATCAGCGCCCGTGCCAGTTCTCGGGTGGCATCGACGCGCTTGAGCCATTGCAGGTAGTCGCGCGAGCCATGCGCCACGTTTTCTCGGGCAAACCGGCAGACGGCCTCCTCGGTTCGCCGCGGCCAGGGCCCGACGGCGGCATGGTTGAGGTGAATGATTCCTTCCTGTGGAAATTCCGGGTGCATGGGATCCTCCTGAACAGGGTTCGAAGGGTAACCCAGTCGGAAAAAAGGTAGAACACCGGAACCCGACACCGTGCTGGGCGGCAGTCTCATTGGCCACAGGGTTCAGATCAGACACCCGTTGTGATTCCATCGGCAAGTTGTTAATTTGCCGAATCCCCGAACACCCCACGTACGCACCGGGGCGGCCCACTGGCTGCCCGGGTGCAGTGCCATTGCACCGGTGGATCGCCCGTGCCCGACGCCCCCTCCATGTCTGGCATCGCGTTCCCGTGCATCTTGTCAGCAAGGAGGGACGGATGAATTCCGTTGTCCAGTTTTACCGGGACCCGGAGCTCGGGGCCGTCGAGCCGCGCGAATTCCGGGTCTTCAATGACCGTTCCATCGACCGTATCGAGGCCCTGAAGGGGCTTCCCGAAGCCATGCGCTTCGAGATGCGGGTGGTCGCCAGTGTCCTGCCGTTCCGGGTCAACGATTACGTGATCGACGAGCTGATCGACTGGGACCGCGTACCCGACGACCCCATGTTCCAGCTGACCTTTCCGCAGCGGGACATGCTCGCCCCCGAGGCCTTCGAACGCATGGCACAACTGCATCGAAGAGGGGCGGGGCGTGACGAGATCCAGGCGCTGGCGCACGAGTTGCGCGAAGCGCTGAATCCGCATCCCGCGGGGCAGATGGAGCTCAACCGGCCAAGCGAGGAGGCAGGCGAGGTCATCAACGGGCTGCAGCACAAGTATCGCGAGACGGTCCTGTTCTTTCCCGGCCAGGGCCAGACCTGCCACAGCTACTGCACCTTCTGTTTCCGCTGGGCCCAGTTTGTCGGGGACAAGGAACTGCGCATCGCCAGCACCGATGCCGGCCTGTTGCATGACTATCTCCGCAGTCACCCGGAGATCAGTGACCTGCTGATGACGGGTGGCGACCCAATGGTGATGAAAACCAAGCACCTGAAGGCCTATCTCGAGGCATTGCTGGAGCCCGAGCTGGCCCACGTCCAGACCGTCCGTATTGGCACCAAGGCCCTGACGTTCTGGCCCTATCGCTTTGTCACCGACAGCGACGCGGATGAACTCCTGCTTCTGCTGGAGCGGCTGGCCGAGGCGGGCAAGCACGTGGCGTTGATGGCGCACTACAACCATCCAAATGAACTGCGCACCCCGATCGCGCGCGAGGCGATCCGCCGCGTGCGCGATGCCGGCGCCGAGATCCGTGCCCAGGGGCCATTGCTTCGGCACATCAACGACAGCCCCGCGGCCTGGGCCGATCTGTGGCGCGAGCAGGTGCGCCTCGGGATCATCCCGTACTACATGTTCGTCGAACGCGATACCGGCGCGCGACGGTACTTCGAGGTCCCACTGGCCCAGGCCTGGGAAATCTATCGGGAGGCCATGCAACAGGTCTCGGGTCTGGGTCGCACTGCGCGTGGCCCCTCGATGAGCGCCGAGCCCGGCAAGGTGGAGATCCAGGGGGTGGCCGAGATCAACGGCGAAAAGGTGTTCGTGCTGCGTTTCATCCAGGCACGCAACCCCGACTGGGTGCAGCGGCCCTTCTTCGCGCGTTATGACGAGCAGGCGACCTGGCTCGATCAGCTGGAGCCGGCCTTTGGCGAGGAGCGCTTCTTCTTCGAGGACGAACTGGCCGCGATGAAGGCCGAATCGGGTCAGTAACCGCCTTCTTTGCGGGCGGCTTTGGCACAATAGGCCCCATGAACAACGACACCCTGAAGCAGCGCGACCTGCGCGCCCTCTGGCATCCCTGCACCCAGATGAAGGATTACGGCGAGGAGGGCACCCTCCCGCTGCTCCCGATCCAGCGCGGGGAGGGCGTCTGGCTCTACGACTTCGACGGTAACCGCTACCTGGACGCGATCAGCTCCTGGTGGGTCAACCTCTTCGGTCACGCCAATCCGCGTATCGGCGATGCGGTCAAGGACCAGCTGGACCGGCTGGAACACGTGATCCTGGCGGGCTGTACCCACGAGCCAGTCGTGGAACTGTGTGAACGGCTGATCGACATCACCCCCGATGGGCTGGAGCGGGTGTTCCTGGCGGACAACGGCAGTGCCGGGGTGGAAGTCGCCCTGAAGATGAGCTTTCACTACTGGCGCAACGTCGATCGCCCGCAAAAGACCCGCTTCATCCGGCTGTCGAACAGCTACCACGGCGAGACCCTGGGTGCGCTTTCGGTGAGCGATGTGCCGCTCTACAGCGCCACGTACGAACCGCTGATGCTGGACGTGATCACGGTGCCGGCCCCGGATTGTTTCGACCGCGAGGACGGCGAAACCTGTGCCGACGTGGCGCGCCGCCAGTTCGTGCACATGGAACAGGCCCTTGCGGCGCACGCCGATGAGGTCGCCGCGGTCATCGTCGAGCCCCTGGTCCAGTGCGCGGGCCACATGCGCATGTACGACCCGGAATACGTGCGGCTACTGCGCGAGGCCTGCGACCGCCACGGGGTGCACCTGATCGCCGACGAGATCGCGGTGGGTTTCGGCCGCACCGGCACGCTGTTCGCCTGCGAACAGGGGCCGATCACGCCCGATTTCATGTGCCTGTCCAAGGGGCTGACCGCCGGTTATCTGCCCATGGCGGCCGTGCTGACCACGGACACCATCTATCAGGCGTTCTATGACGATTACGAGAAGCTCAACATGTTCCTGCATTCGCATTCCTACACCGGGAATCCGCTGGCATGCAGGGCAGCACTGGCCACATTGGATATCTTTCATGCGGATCCCGTTCTCGAGAGAAACCGGGAGCTTGCATCCCATATCCAGAATCGACTTGAACCATTGAGGGATCATCCGCACGTCGCCGACGTGCGCCAGCACGGCATGATTGCGGCGGTGGAACTGGTGCAGGACAAGTTCCGGCGCACGCCATATCCATGGCAGGAGCGCCGTGGCCTGCATATCTATCGTCACGGTTTGGCCCGCGGGGCCTTGCTGCGACCGCTAGGGAACGTCAGTTATCTGATGCCGCCGTACGTGATCACTGAAGAGCAGATCGATTTCCTGGTCGAAGTGATGACCGAAGGCATCGAGAAGGCCGTACGTGCCTGACGCGATTACTGCCATTCGGCCCATTGGGGGGCCGTCGAATAACCCGGGGCTACGCCTCGCCGTGCTGCCTCCGCCGGTTAACTGTTTAATCTTTTGGGTCTACCCCGTTAACGCGGACGCTTACAGGAAGGCTCACACACTGTCCGAAAGTGCTCGGCCCGCTTAACCATATCGGTCATCTGATTCGCAGCTTTTACGGTAAGCGAGTGCTGGGTGAAGCCGGCACGCGGCAAGATATAGCTCGCCATTTCTCGGGCAACCTCAAGCTGCCGGTCGGAACTTTCAGCGAGTAGCATCAGCATCAAGTTCTCCAGCGCAATCACACGAATCCGAAGGTGAACCAGTTCAGTGTTCGACATTTCGTGGATGTCAGCTTCTGCCTTGTCTGGATGGGCGCCACCCTCATTGTCCCATCTCGAAAGAGCCTGATCGATTTGTAGAAATTCTGTTTCGGTTGGGTTGGGCCGGGAAATAGCCATGTCCGAAATTCTCCTGACAAAATTTACGACTAAGGACCACCCAAGCTATATCCAGTGCAGAGGAGCTTCTGTTTGCTACCACACAGAATGACGCTGCCAGCTACACTGGCGACGACGCATAATACATATTATGTTAAATGAAAGATAAGTGAGCGGAAGTGGCGCCCTGCGAGGCGCCCGCTCCACTCATTCCAGGGATCTGATCGCAGGCTGCGGGTTTGTCAGGCCCGGTCCCGTTCCCGCACGGACAAGCGTCAGGACAGGCTGCTGATCACGTGGGTCAGGATCTGCTTCACCCGAGCCATCCCCACGTCCAGATTCGCTGCGATGTCATCCATGGTGATCTCGCCTTCGGCGCGGCCGGCGGCCCAGTTCGCGATCACGGCACAACAGGCGTAGTTGAGTTCCAGCTCGCGGGCCAGCGCCGCCTCGGGCATGCCGGTCATGCCGACCAGGTCGCAGCCGTCGCGCTCAAGACGGTCGATCTCCGCGGCCGTCTCCAGACGCGGACCCTGCGTGGCGCCGTAAGTCCCGTGCTCGACGGCATCGATTCCAAGATCGTCGATCGCACGGATCAGGGTCTGGCGCACGGCCTCGCTGTACGGCCAGGTCATGTCGATGTGGGTGACCTCTTCCAGGTCGCCGCCTTCGAAGAACGTGTTCGCACGCGACCAGGTGTAATCGATGATCTGGTCGGGGATCGCGACGATCCCGGGCTTCATGTCTTCCGTGATCCCGCCCACTGCGGCCACGGCGACGACGTTGTCGATCCCGGCGTTCTTCAGGGCCCAGATATTGGCGCGATAGTTGACCTGATGCGGCGGGATGGTGTGCCGGGCCCCGTGGCGCGGCAGGAACACGATCTCGGTATCGTTCAGGCGGCCGAACACCAGCGGCCCGGAGGGTTCGCCGAAGGGCGTGTGCATCACCTGACGCCGGGTAATCTCCAGATCCTTCAGCCGGGTCAGGCCGGTGCCGCCGATCACGGCAATGCGGGGTGCGGACATGAAAGCCTCGGGCGTTGGTGGTTAGTGGTCCGCCACGGCGAAGATGCCGGGGGCATTGCGCAGGTAGTCCTGGTAGTCCATGCCGTACCCGAACAGGTAGCGGTTCGGCGCCTCCAGCGCGGCGTAATCCACGGTGATGGAGGGGTCGCGCTCCGGATTGTGCTTGTCGACGAGGACGATGGAGATCACCTGCTCGGCGCCCTGCTCTTCGCAGAACGTCTTGATCCCCTCCAGGGTGATGCCGCCGTCGAGGATGTCGTCGACGATCACCACGGTGCGATCCTTGAGCGGCGCCTGCGGGCGTGCCAGCCAGTGGAGCTGGTCGCCGCCGCGTGTGCCCCCGCGGTAGCGCGTTGCATGCAGGTAATCGACCTGCATCGGAAACGACCAGCGGGTCAGTAGGCCCCCCATCAGCACCACACCCCCGTTCATCACGCCCATCACCAGCGGGTTGCGGTCCTTCAGCGCCGTCGCGGTGCGTTCGGCCAGGCGGTCGATCGCGGTCTCGACGGCATCGCGACTGAAGAGGCAGTCGGCATCACGCAGGGTGGCTCGGGCCTGTTCCGGGCTCATGGCATGTCCTGAGGGTGTCAGTGCGGGGAAATCATGTCCGAGCGCCGCGCAATCGGCAAGGCGGTCGTCGCCGTTTCAGGGCCCGGAAACGCAACCGGCCGGCACAAGGGCCGGCCGGCTGGCGAACGAACGTCGGAGACCTTAGTAGGTAAAGGTGACCGTGTCGTCGTCCATCGCTTCGGAGATCACGTAGGCACCGCCCACGGTTTCTTCGATTTCGGGGATCAGATCGTTGCCCCACAGGTCCAGGGTCGGGGTGCAGACCTTCATCACGACCCCGGCTTCGACGGCGTCCTTCATGAAGTCGTAGACGCTCTTGCTGGAGCCTTCCTGCACGAACAGGTTCTCGGCCACGCCCTTCTTCGCGAGTTCGCCGGCGCGACCGGTCATCACGACTTCAACGTCGTATTCCATGGCGGCGGCAACGGTGGCCTGGAAGAACGGGGCACCCAGTTCGGAAGCGTTGCTCGGGTCGGTGTTGACCATGACGATCAGGAGCTTGTCGGCCATTTCGGATCTCCAACTTCAGTGGTGAGTGTGAATATTAATAGCTGCTCAATCGCAAACCGGTCGCGCATTATAGGCGTCTCGGCTCGCGGGCGCCAATCCGTTCTTTTCATAGGGTTATGCGGTGGCCAGCTGGCTGGCCTGGATCCAGTTCGCCAGTTGCGCGCGCAGCCCGACGAGGCGCTGCTTGTCGGTCTCCAGTGGCCGGGCCCGCAGGCGTTCCAGCCGGCGCAGCGCGTCGGCCGAAAGCGGTTGGTCCGCCTGGGCGGCCAGGATGGCGTCGGCCTGCTCGGGCTGGTTGCAGATCAGGACCATGTCACAGCCCGCGGCACGCGCGGCGGCTGCCCGTTCGGCCGGACCGCCCACCCCTTCGGCCCCGGCCATGGCGAGATCATCGCTGAAGATGGCGCCGCGATAGCGCAGTTCGCGGCGCAGGATGTCCTGCAGCCAGACCCGCGAGAAGCCCGCGGGCTGTTCGTCGACCTGCGGGTATACCACGTGGGCCGGCATGATGCCCTCGAGATCGCCCAGTACCGGGCGAAAGGCCTCCAGATCCTGATTCTCGATCTCGGACAGCGGGCGGTCATCCACCGGCAGGTCCACATGCGAGTCGGCCGCAACGGCCCCGTGCCCGGGGAAGTGCTTGCCGACGGCGGCCATACCGGCGGCCCCGAGCCCCCGGATCAGCTCGCCGGCCAGGCGCGCGATCACGTCCGGGTCATGGTGAAAGGCGCGGTCGCCGATGACCTCGCTGATCTCCAGGTCGCGATCGAGCACCGGGGCAAAGCTGAAGTCGATATCGACGCCGCGCAGCTCGCGGCCCAGCAGCTCGCCCGTCGCGCGGGCCAGTTCGCAGGCCTTGTTGCGGTCGACATCGTAGACGTGGCCGAGCTGGCGCATGGCCGGGATGGCGGTGAAGCCGTCACGCAGACGCTGCACCCGCCCGCCTTCCTGGTCCACGGCGATCAGGATGCCGGGACGCTCGGCGCGAATGGCGGCCACCAGTGCGGCCACCTGATCCGGCGTGCCCACGTTGCGGGCAAACAGGATCACGCCGCCGGTGGCTGGGTGGCGCAGGCGTTCCCGGTCCTGCGGAGTCAATTCCATCCCGGTGATGTCCAGCATCACCGGGCCCAAGGGCAAGGGCTTTTTGTCGGACATGGTTCAGGGGCTCGAATCGACGCTCCCGTGGGAGCCATCTTTTCAGGATAGCGAGGCTTCGGGGAGAAAGGCGAGTGCCTTGAGCTTCTCGATCCGATCGCGTATCCGCGCGGCCTCCTCGAACTCGAGGTCGCGGGCCTTGGCGAACATCTCCTGTTCCAGGCGTTCGATCTCCTTCGCGGCATTTTCCGGTGCAGCCAGGTAATCCGCGCCCTCCTCCGCCACCTTGCGACCGCGTCGGCCGCCGGCACCCGGTGTGGCGTTCCGCGCCTCGAGGATATCCGCGATATTCTTGCGGATGCCCTGGGGGGTGATCCCGTGGGCCTGATTGTGCTCGATCTGCTTGGCCCGGCGGCGCTCGGTCTCGTCGATCGCGCGCTGCATGGAACCGGTGATCTTGTCGGCGTACAGGATCGCCTTGCCGTTCACGTTGCGGGCCGCACGGCCGATGGTCTGGATCAACGAACGGTCGGAGCGCAGGAAGCCCTCCTTGTCGGCGTCGAGGATCGCCACCAGCGAGACCTCCGGCATGTCCAGGCCCTCGCGCAGCAGGTTGATCCCTACCAGCACGTCGAACTCGCCGAGCCGCAGGTCGCGGATGATCTCCATGCGTTCCACGGTGTCGATGTCCGAGTGCAGGTAGCGAACGCGCACGCCATGTTCGGTGAGGTAGTCCGTGAGGTCCTCGGCCATGCGCTTGGTCAGCGTGGTGATCAGCACGCGCTCGTCCCGTTCGACGCGGTCACGCACCTCGGACAGCGCATCGTCGACCTGGGTGCCCGCCGGGCGCACCTCCAGTTCCGGGTCCAGCAGCCCGGTAGGCCGTACGACCTGGTCGACGATCGCCCCGGCGTGCTCGCGCTCGTACGGGCCCGGCGTCGCGGAGACGTAGATGGTCTGCGGCATCAGGGCCTCGAACTCCTCGAAGCGCAGCGGTCGGTTGTCCAGCGCCGAAGGCAGGCGGAAGCCGTATTCCACCAGCGTCTCCTTGCGCGAGCGGTCGCCCTTGTACATCCCGCCGACCTGCGGCACGGACACGTGGGACTCGTCGATCACCAATAACGCGTCCTTGGGCAGGTAGTCGAAGAACGTCGGCGGTGGTTCGCCCGGCGCGCGGCCCGAGAGGTAACGCGAGTAGTTCTCGATGCCGTTGCAGTAGCCGATCTCCAGGATCATCTCCAGGTCGAACAGCGTGCGCTGCTCCAGCCTCTGCGCCTCGACCAGGCGATCCTCCTTGCGCAGGAAGTCCAGCCGCTCCTTCAGCTCTTCGCGAATGTGGTCCACGGCCTCCAGCAGGGTCTCGCGTGGGGTGACGTAGTGCGTCTTCGGGTAGATCGTCAGGCGCGGCACCGTGCGCAGCTGCTCGCCGGTGAGCGGGTCGAAGTACGACAGGCGCTCCACCTCGTCGTCGAACAGCTCGATGCGCACGGCCTCGCTGTCGGACTCCGCCGGATGGATGTCGATGACCTCGCCACGCACGCGATAGGTGGCGCGGCGCAGCTCGGTGTCGTTGCGGGTGTATTGCAGCTCGGCCAGGCGGCGCAGCAGGTCGCGCTGGTCGATCCGGTCGCCCCGCTCCACGTGCAGCACCATCGAGAGATACTTGCGCGGATCGCCCAGGCCGTAGATCGCGGAAACCGAGGCCACGATGATCGCATCGCGCCGTTCCAGCAGTGCACGGGTCGCCGAGAGCCGCATCTGCTCGATGTGGTCGTTGATCGAGGCGTCCTTCTCGATGTAGGTGTCCGAGGACGGGACGTAGGCCTCCGGCTGGTAGTAGTCGTAGTAGGAAACGAAATACTCCACCGTGTTGTGCGGAAAGAACTCCTTGAATTCCCCGTACAACTGGGCAGCCAGCGTCTTGTTGGGCGCCAGGATGATGGTGGGGCGCTGCACCTTCTCGATCACGTTGGCGATGGTGAAGGTCTTGCCGGAGCCGGTCACGCCGAGCAGGACCTGATGCGCGAGACCGGCCTCCAGTCCCTCGGTCAGCGCGCGGATCGCCGTGGGCTGATCGCCCGCCGGCTGGTACTCCGACACGACCTTGAATTGTTCGCCTTCGCCTGGCTGCACCTTATCCTCCGGGCCTGATTTCAGTATCATTTCGCCCCGACCGCCCACGCGGCCCTTCGACCCGATCACACAGAGGCCTCCCCCTTGGATATCGAGCTTTCCGACCGCGTCCAGCGCATCCAGCCCTCCCCCACCCTCGCCGTCAGCGCGCTGGCCGCCCAGCTGCGAGCCGAGGGACGGGACATTGTCGGGCTGGGGGCCGGAGAACCGGATTTCGATACCCCCGAGCATATCAAGCAGGCCGCGATCGACGCGCTTGCCCGCGGAGAAACCAAGTACACTCCGGTGGACGGTACGGCCAGCCTCAAGGCCGCGATCATTCGCAAGTTTGATCGCGACAACGGCCTCGCGTTCAGCCCGGACCAGATCCTGGTCTCCTCCGGCGGCAAGCAGAGCATCTTCAATCTCTGCCAGGCCCTGCTCAACCCCGGGGACGAGGTCGTGATCCCGGCGCCCTACTGGGTGTCCTATCCGGACATCGCCCTGCTGGCTGGTGCGCGCCCGGTGATCGTTAGCGCCGAGCAGGAAGCGGGCTTCCGCATTACCGGCGAGCAGCTGGAGGCCGCGATTACTCCGAACACCCGCCTGGTGTTCCTGAACAGCCCGTCCAATCCGACAGGGGCGGCCTACTCCGCCGAAGAGCTGACGGAGCTCGCCGAGGTCCTGCGCCGCCACCCCCGTGTGGTCATCGCCACGGATGACATGTACGAGCACATCCTGTTTGGCGGGAAGCAGTTCGAGAACATCGTCAACGTGGCGCCGGACCTGCTGGAGCGCACCGTGGTCCTCAATGGCGTGTCCAAGGCGTATGCGATGACCGGCTGGCGCATCGGCTACGCCGGTGGCCCGAAAAACCTGATCGCGGCGATGAAGAAGATCCAGTCGCAGAGCACCTCCAACCCGACCTCGATCGCCCAGGCCGGTGCCGAGGCCGCACTCGAGGGTGACCAGGGCTGCGTCGTGGCCATGTGCTCGGCCTTTGCCGAGCGTGCCCGCCACGTGGTGGACGGGCTCAACGCCATCGACGGTATTGACTGCCTGATGCCGGACGGCACCTTCTACTGCTTTCCCCGGGTTACCGGACTGATGGAGGCGGCCGACATTGACACGGACGTGGCCCTGACCAAGCAGTTGCTGGACGAAGTCGGTGTCGCCCTGGTGCCGGGCAGTGCCTTCGGGGCCCCGGGGCATGTCCGCGTTTCCTTCGCCACCAGTGTTGACCAGCTCGACAAGGCACTGGAACGTCTGCGCCAGTTCGCCGCGACCCACCGGTAACGCGGCGAAGGACGGCAAAAGGCGGGGAGCCGCCAGATTTTCCTTGACGCCCCCGCCCCGCCCCATTAGGATTTGCGCCCAATTCCCCGGTAGCTCAGTCGGTAGAGCGGGTGACTGTTAATCACTAGGTCGGCGGTTCGAGCCCGTCCCGGGGAGCCAAATAAAACAAGGGGTTAGGTCATTCGGCCTGACCCCTTTTCTTTTCCGGGTCACGGAAAAGTCACAAGGCAGCGTTCCTGGTCACATCACGGTCAGGAGTAGACGCCATGCCAAACCATGAAGGATCACCCCACCGCTGCCAGGCGGCCACCACGCACGGCACCCGCTGCCGGAACATCGGCACCCAATGGGTCGCGCTGGATCGCGACACCGAATCCTTGCTTTGCCCGGAGCACCAACGCCATGCCCGCGAAGGCCGGGTGCGAGTTCTCGAGTCGCAGCCCCGGGAGGTGTTCGCATGAATGCCTCGGAGCCCATGAACGAAACGGCAGCCGCCACGGACTGGAACCGGGAGGTCTCGAAGCGCATTCAGCGCTTGCAGACCATCGAACGGTTCTGCGGGCACATCGCGGAAGGCGGCGTAGACGACGACCAGTGCCTCTACTGGTGGGCGGAAAACGAGATTCGGGCCGGGCGGGAGTTCTTGGACCGCCTCTATCGCGAGTTCGGTGCGCGGGAAAAGGGAAATTCTGGCTCGGAGCAGGTGCTGAAGGAACTGGACAAACGCACCCTTCGTCTTCAGACGGTCAGCGAGGCGGCAAGCCTACTGGTGGACTCCAACGAAGCGCCGCCGGCGGTCTGGTTCTGGATTAGCAGGGAAACCGCCGCAGCGGATGCACTGGTGGGCCGCTTGTGGGAAGCGTGCCGGAAGGCGTCAGGATTGAAACCGGTCGGCTAACCGAAACCGCTGATACTCAACGAGGGCCGGCCTTTGCGCCGGCCTATTCTTTGAACGCGGCCCGCAAGGCGGCGCGGCCCTACTTCGTCGCCAGGGCTTGCTCGATTCGCTGGCGAAGCTTGTTGGCCGCTTCCCCGACCATAAGCGTTTCTGGTGCGCCAAGAAGGAACACTTCGGCATCGCTCGGGGCATCACCGATGCCCGGCCAATCCTTCACGCCGCACACGCGGTCGGCGCGAATGTAGACGGCGTTCCGGCGCTGGCGGTCTACGGTTTCAATGAACATCGTCTTACCTCGGCATTAAGAATTAGGGGCTGCCGTAGCTCCGCTGCCCCAACAGCGGGCCGGCGTTGGCAGCCGTAAGGGTACTTGGGGAGGAAGCACCCTCATCCGGTGTGGCCCATCCCAAGTTCCCAATGCCATGCCAAACACTGGGAACCCCCCTGGAGGCGCTGGGCCACTCCCACGCCTCCAGGGCCGGAACATTACGCGGACGTGATCGCGGCAAAGGCCTTCGGGTGCCGCAGGGCAATGTCGCAGGAGTACAGCGCCCGCACCCGCACCGATCCCTTCTCGAACTCGTGGTACGGATCGGCCATCAATTCCAGGATGCCCCACTCGCCGAACAGCACTTGCGAGAAGTCCCCGAACAGCACGGCATCGGCCGGCATGTTCTTGGTGGCAAGCGCCCGGTAACCGGTCATCATGCCCTCGCCAGGGCCGCCGTTGGTCCAGATCATCTGGCCGGTATCGCTGCCGATATCGGTGCCCTTCAGCGTGCCGCGCAGCGCAGGGGAAGTGACGTAGATCGACTGGGGCGAGTCGGCATTGTGGTCGGCCACCAGGGTCTCCGCGCCGATAATGTCGCTGTACGTCGGGCTCCCGCTGTAGGTGTCCGACCCAATCCCGGCGGCATTCAGGATGCCGGTGGGCTCGTTGCCGGTGCCCGAGCCGTTAAGGACGGCGCGGTCGATCTCCACCTGCAAAGTGCTTGCGAGGTCATTTCGCAGCAGCCCTTCAACCTCGGGGCTACTCTGAAGCAGCATCCGATGGGAGAAGGAGGCCAGACCGCCCACCGTTCGCGGCGACAAGGTAACGGCCCCATGCGTTGGCGCGGTCAGTGAAAGCGCTTCGCCTTCGCCGTCGATCCAAGCCCCGGTGCTCGAGTCCGTTTTCATCGGGATGGACACGTCGCCCTGAAGGCCCCGCATCGGCTGCATGCCGGCCTCGAAAGCAACGGACTTGTTGCGCAAAACGTCGATAAACGAGCCGCCCATGTGGTCAGTACCCACCAGGGCCGCGCCGGTCGCACCGGCCGTGAGCGTGGAACGGTTGGCGTACTGCCGCTGGACTTCTACCGGCACCAGGATGCCCGAGGTCTCCCGGCGCAGTTCCTTTGCAATCGCTCGCGAGGCCTCAAGTTCCAGCCCGGCATCCTTGGATGCCTTCGGATCGACCATGGCCCGGATCGCCCGAACCAGGGAATAGTCCTCCATTTCCCGGCCTGACAAGCCGAGCCCACCAGCGGGGTTTCCGAAGGCATCTCGCTTGCCCGTGTATGGCTCCGGGGCCGGCATATGGCTGGAATCCGCACGCTGGAGTACTGTCTGGCAAAACCAGTCATCGTCCCGGCCTTCGCGAATGGCCTGCTTCGCGAGTTCCCGACCGCCGAAGCGGGCATACGATTCGCCTAGGGAAAGCAGGTCCGAGACGCGCTGGCGTTCCGCTTCCATTGCACGGTTCTGGCTGCGGCGTTCGGAGCGCGTGAGCGTCACCTGGTTGGCGTTTGGATCGTTGGTTTCGTTCTCGTGGTCACTCATCGGTGTATTCCTCATCGGTTCGGCGCGGAAAAAACCCGCAGTAGGATCGGCCGGCACGCTCACGGCGGAGACCTCGAAGGGCTGCCATTGGGTCACCCGGACGGTGCGCTGATCCGCTCCTGGCTGTTCGTCGAAGATCCGGTATCCAATGGAGACGCTGGTCACGATCCCGGCGAGGATGTCTTGCATCAGTTCGCGGGCACGATCACTGGTGCCAAGCCGGAGCTCACCACGCAGCTTGCCGCCCGCCAGGCGCAAGGCCTCAACGACGCCGATATTCAGGCGCCCGGTATCGTGGGATTCGATGAACGGAAGGGGAGCGCGGCTCAAGTCCACCGCATCCGGGGTGTGGTCCAGAACTTCCACAAAGGCACCCCGATCCACGGGGTACTCGGTGGACAGGACCAGCGGCACGGTCATTGCCTCGGTGGAGGCTTGGGCCGCGTCCAGGTCAGCTTGTCGGGTCTGTGTCGCTTGCATGTTCCGGTTCTCCACCGACCGGAACGACAAAGCCCCGGCCGGAACGTTGAAAGCAGCAAACCCGCAGGTTTGCGCGATCACCTTCCAGACCGGGGCCCGGTCCTCGTTCGGGGCTGCTTTCCTGGGCTCTGGCCAAGCGCGAAGCGATTGAAGCCGGGTCGCCAGGGGATCAACCCCGAAACGTGGTATTGCCTGAAACTATCGCAGCCCCGGCCGTGTACGTCAATGCCTTACGGCGTCGATAATCTCGGACGTCCTGGCCTTCACCTCGGCGGTCACGTAGTCCGAGCAAATCTCCACGAATTGCTCCTTTGTGACGGGGTGTATCAGGGTCCAACGCCGCTGATCGTCCTGCATGGGGAAGATGCCCCCCGTTTGCGTCGCATCGGAGTACGCGACCAGGAATTGCCCGGCCACGATCCCGGTGCTGTTGGGGTCGTGAATGGTGGTCTCACTCAACCCGGGCGGGATGGGTACGTTCAGCACTTCAGTCATGGCTCACCTCATGGTCTGTTCGATGTTCAAGCGCAGGCGCAACCCCGCCCCCCTCTTCCGGTGTCGGGCACGCATCGTCCATCGCCTGCATGTAGAGTTCTTCCAGGTAGTCGCGGGCCTCATCTGCGCCCAATCCAGCGAGCCGTGAGCGCTGATCCTCGTCATTCGCCAGGGCCGCGATGAAGCCATCCGCAGCGCCCTCCACCATGTTCAGATCAGCAGCCGCCTCGTCCGCCCGAGCGGCGGCGCGTTCGGCTCGGTTTTCGGCCGCTTCGGCACGTTCCAGGGCTGCCCGGAGTTCCGTTCGCAGCCCGGCCATGTCATCCATGACGGGTTTCAGGAGCGTGGCGCGCAGGCGGGCCGGGTCGCCATGCTGTAGCACCCGCTCGGTGGCCTTTACTGGATCCAGGCGGCCGGACGGGTCCAACAGCACACGGCCTTCTTTGACCCACCGGGATACCGTCTGCCTGGAGACGTTCAGCATCCTGGCGAACTGCGCCGGCCGAACGCGGACGCCAAGGTCCGGCTCTGGCAAAAGTGACAGGTCCGTTCCCTGGCCATCTTCGGCGGTGGTTTCGTCTTCGGTTGTCATGGTGTAACCCGATTGGTTGCCTATATTCCAAGCCCACTAACTAGCGAAAGATCGCGCCTCTCCGCACCCGCACCCCGAAGGGGTACAGAAGGACCCTTCTGGATTGCCTTCCGCATCGAAGCCCTTTTATTCAATGCCTTGCACTCCCTTTCGGGAATAGGAAATAGGTTTATAAGGAACAGGAGGGAACGGGAGGTGGTGCAGGAGATGCAGGAGATGCAGGAGATGTGCACCACCAACGCGTGAAAAACGCAGCGCGGTGCGAAATATAGATATGAGCCGGGAATACCCCCTGCATCTCCTGCATCTCCTGCACGGGGCGCGGCGGTCATGCCCCGACCTCGCGCACCTGCCAACGGCCCGTGTTGGTCCGGTCGGTGCCGGCGCGCTCGAGCCGCAAGCCCGACTCGATACGATCGACGTAACGCCGAAGCGCAAAGCCCAGCGTGCGCCCGTCCAGCTTCGGCCCGCGACCACTCGTGCACACGGCTGTTACCGCATCAGCCAAGTCCGGTGCATCATCTGCGGTGGTGCCGTCCATGCGCCGTACGGTGTCCGTAGCGGCACGAATCACTTCGGCCGCCGTTTGCGGCTCGGAGCCGAAGTGCGCGTGCCAGGCTTTGAGCAGCGCACGGTGGTCTTGACGGTCGGGGTCATCCGCACGCAGTGCTTCACTTGGCTCAAGGGGATCGGGAAGGCCCAGCCAGACGAGCGGGCGCCGCACCAGAAGGTCCCACTCGCCGAAAGAGTTGTAGGGCGCGAGCCCGACGTCCGGTCGCCCGCTTGCTAGGTACGCGCGCGGGATCGCTGTAAGGTGCATCAGGAGTTCGTCGCGATGACTGCGGACGTGCTCGAGGATGTCCCGCTTGAACGGCCGGCGTTCGGGCCGCTCCATTCCCGTGGACAGGCGCGTGAGGACCGTCCGGCGGGTCATGTCACCTCGCACCACGGCGTTATTGCCCGTGGCGTATAACGCCACCCGCGCGGGCACCTGGAACATGGTCGACGCCCCCAACGCGCGCACCGTCATGACTGGCTGCGTCGTCGCCTGGCAGAGCGATTCGCCGGCCAATGGCCGTTCCAGGTTGTCGAGACTGGCCAGGGGATCCCCAGCCAGCAACACCCCGTGCAGTCGTTTTTCCTGTTCAGCGGCATCGGCTGGCCAGGAGATCACCGGCATGGGCCGGCCGGTTGCGAGGATGGCGGCGGCATCCCATACGGTCGATTTGCCGGCTCCGGGGGCCTCGGCGGTCGCGAGATGCTGGGGGCATGCTGGGATGGCTGGGGCCGCCACCGGCGTCATGATGCCGGCAATCGCCGCCGCTCGGTCAGCGTCGGTAGAAAAGGGGAACTCGCTCAGCAGATCGGTCAGGACCTCGAGCGCCTTCTCAGCGTCCGCACGATCGTCTCCCCCGATCCGGTAGCCGCCGCGCGGGGCGCGCGCCACGTAGATACCGGTATGACGGTCATATCCACCCTGGTGAATGACCCGACCGGATGACAACACCACCGGGCACTCGGTCAAGGCCGTGACCTCCGGCACGTGGCGATACTCGCCGCGCTCGCGGAACGCTTGGGCATAGGCGGTGGGGCAGTCGATAGGCTTGTAGCGCTGGGAGCGTTGGTCCCACCTCTCCCAGGCGACCGCTCGAGTCAGTCGGTCCTTCGTTGCGGCGTTGGTCAGGAGCAACGTGGCGGGTGCGGTCTGTCGCGTCTCAAGACCAGGGCGGCGGTCGATATCAGTGACCGCGATCAGCGCCGATCCCTTCCGGAACATGATAGGGCTCGCCATTCGCCCTAGTTCCCGGTCCACTTGGTCAAGGATCTCGTGCATCTGCCCGTCTTCGGCCACGATGGCCGGGCGCATGCTATGCTCATCCGTGAGCGCTTGACCTTGCTCACCCCCACCGCCCCGCGCCGCTCCCCCGGCCGGGGCGTTTCTTTTGGCGGCGCTCATTCCGTGACTTCCGCAACGGGAGCCTGAACGTTACGCGCCAGCCATGCGTCGACGTCTGCGCGGCGGTAGATGATGCGCTGGCCCGCCTTCACCCAAGGCGGCCCCTTGCGCATATTCCGCCAGCGGATCAACGTGCGGGGAGATAGGTGCAGGTATTCGGCTGCCTGCTGCGGTGTCATGTTGGGATTGTCGGTCATCGCGTGGCCTCCGTTGTGACTATGGAGGCATCTTGTGGCGTGACCGGGCGGGAGTCGTGTACTAAAACCGCAAGCGGTTTCCGCACACAGTCAGCCTAGAATGGCAGTGTCTCCAGATCCATCGTCGCTGCCTCAAGCGCTGTTGTTCCCAAGTAAACCTGAATGCAAGCGGCGGGTTTCTCCTGGTGCCACCAAGGCACGCTCGCACGGGTCCATTTCCTCGCTGCCTGGTATCGCTTCCGTACAGCTTCGTAGTTGAACCAAGCCCAGCCACAGGACTGGAGGTGCTCCGAAACGGCGTCACAAGCGCTGAACGGCGGGGACGCTTCGTTCCGGGTTCGTGATAGGCCGTAGCTCTGCGCCAATACCTCTACGCTCCGCATGACAAGCGCGGCCGTTACCCAGCTTTGCAGACTGGAGCGTGCCGGGGGCTTCGACGCAAAGTAAGTCACCGGATCGCAACCGTGCCAAGATTCTGCCGTCGCGGCATTCGTCAGGAACTCGACTTGCCAGGCTACAAGCGGCGCCGGCTCCGGGATGCGGAGAAGCTTCAGTTCTACAGAAAGGAATCCGAGTAACCGTGGCGCAGCGGGGTCACGGTCTGAAAAGGCATGAAGCGCTTCGATCAGCAGTCCGATCGTTCCAGGCTGCGCCGGGTCCTCTGCCCATTCGCACCGCTGCCGGATATCGGCGGCGAAGAATTTTAAGTCCATGTGCGCCATGCCCTGGAGTTCATGGGCAGTAACAAGCCCTCCTGAATCGCGCGGATCGTTCACGGCACGGTCGAGGGCCGAAAGCGCATCTCGATAAGGTTTGAAGTGGTCCAATGACAGCGGACACCCCAGTTAAGCCACACTAGATGGGTAACTGGAGGTGAATGTGAGCAAGCAGAGACGAGCGCGATACAGC
>NZ_AQXY01000018.1 GCF_000376845.1 Thioalkalivibrio sp. ALE14 | reverse complement strand
CCAGCGCCGCCTCGCACTGGGCCTCGGTGCCGTACTGGGCGATGAATGCCGGCAACGACATCCCCGGCTGAAACTGAATCCGATTCTGCGCCATGGTGGCACCCTCCGCTCGCTGTGTAGCCTCAGCGTACGCCCGGGGGTGGCTCACCCAGTGAGCCTGGCTGACTCTCGTCGCTAATCAGGTCTTGCGATGGTTGCGGAAGTTCAGCTGGAAGCGATTACCCCGCCCGCGGGTAGAGTGAAAATGCTGCACATGGACGCCCGCCTCGCGCAGGGTGTCCAGGTAGCTCCCGGGCAAGCGGTAGCTGCCGATCTCGTCGTACAGGAAATAGACCTCGACCCCGGCCTCGGCACGTTCCACCAGCCGTCGCTGGAATTCCCGCCCGAGATCGTCGTCGCGCACGATGTAGAACTGCACCAACAGGTAGCGCTCGGCCTGCTCGATCCCGCGGAAGATACTGTCGAAGGTCGCCTTGCCGTCCACCAGCAGTTCGACCTCATTGCCGTGGAGGAACGGCCAGCGCGCAAGCCGCTGCACCCCGTCCAGGTGCTTGCTGGGTTCCTCGGCGATGTACTGGTGCGACCACAGCTCCTCGGTCTTCGGCTGCAGCGCGCGGGCGAGACTGGAGTCCTCGTCACGGCGCGCGACCACATAGCCGCGAAACTCGCTGGCGCCGAACACCCAGTAGGCCGGCACGGCCACATACGGCACGGTGTTGAGCGAGACGATCCAGGCTACGGCGCCCTGCGGCGTCCGGGTGGACATCAGCGCGTCCAGCGAAGACAGGAACCCCAGTAGGTGAAACCCGATGACGACCGTCAGCAGGACACGCCAGCGCGGACGCCGGCGGGGTTGCGTTGGGGCACCACCTGGCATGGAGGTCGACATAGCGTTTCTGGCGCCCGTCGGCCGGTCGCGTCAGAGCGCGTCCAGGCCGTGCGCCAGATCGCGCTCGATGTCGCCAACCGCCTCCAGCCCCACCGCCACGCGCACCAGGGCCTCGGTAATGCCCTGTGCCTCGCGCTTGTCCGGGTCGACGCGACCGTGGGTAGTGGTCGCCGGATGGGTGATCGTGGTCTTGGCATCGCCGAGATTGGCGGTGATCGACAGGAACCGGGTGGCGTCGATCACCGACCAGGCAGCCTCGCGCCCGCCGGCGACCTCGAAGCTCAGCACCCCGCCAAATCCGCTTTGCTGCTGCTTCGCGATCGCGTGCTGCGGGTGATCCGGCAGGCCCGGGTAATGCACCGCCGTGACCTTCGGATGGGCCTGCAGCCACTGCGCCAGGGCCAGCGCGTTGTCGCTGTGAGCGCGCATGCGCAAGGCGAGGGTCTCCAGCCCCTTCAGGAACACCCAGGCGTTGAACGGCGACAGCGTCGGACCCGCGGTGCGCAGGAAGCCATAGACGTCCTTGCCGACGTGCTCGGCGTCGCCCACCACCGCGCCGCCCAGACAACGGCCCTGGCCGTCGAGGAACTTGGTCGCCGAGTGGATAATGATGTCGGCCCCCAGATCCAGCGGGCGCTGCAGGGCCGGCGTGCAGAAGCAGTTGTCCACGGCCAGCAGCACATCGTGGCGGTGCGCGATCTCCGCCAGCGCGGCGATGTCCACCACCTCGCCCAGCGGGTTGGACGGCGTCTCGCAGAAGTACAGCCGGGTATTGGGTTGTGTGGCGGCCTCCCAGGCCTCCAGATTCGACAGCTCGACGTAGGTGACTTCCACGCCGAAGCGCCCGAGGTAGTTGTTGAACAGCACGGTGGTGGTGCCGAACACCGAACGCGAGCAGACCACGTGATCGCCGGCCTTCAGCAGCCCCATCATGGTCGCGAGGATCGCGGACATGCCGGAGGCGGTGGCGACACAGGCCTCCCCACCCTCCAGCGCCGCCAGGCGGTCCTGGAAGGTGCGCACGGTGGGGTTGGTGAAGCGCGAATAGATGTTACCCGGGCTCTCGCCGCCAAAGCGCGCCGCGGCCTCCGCGGCCGAGCCGAACACGAAGCTCGAGGTCGGGAAGATCGCCTCGGAGTGCTCGCCCTCGGGCGTGCGCCGGTAGCCATGGCGGATGGCGACAGTCTGCGGGTCGTAATCGGTGGGGTCGAAGTCGGTCATCGCGGCATCCTAGGGAAACACTGATTAATGTACACGCTCGCGCTCGAGTCGCTTTTGCGTGCGAACAAGGCGCGGTGACCGCCTTGCAGTCATTCTGCACAAGGGAGGCGCAACGCCGTGCGCGCGCCCGTTTTCGTCACTAACGGGCGGCCGAGCCCCTGTTCTCAATAGCTTGTGGGGTTGGCACCCCAGGTTCCCCGATCCTGCGTTGCGCCCCGAAGCAATCAAAAACGGGCGGGTAGAACCACTACCCGCTACTCGACGCGCCTTGTCTCGGAAAACCTGGGGTGCCAACGCGAGTGTATACATTAATCAGCGTTTCCCTAGAATGCGGGATGCGACAGTGTATCAGCGTGCCGGCTGCAGACGGTCCGCCACGCGGGTCAGGAGCTCGTAGCTGATCGTGCCCGCCGCGCGCGCGACGCGTTCCACCGGCAACCCCTCGCCCCACAGCGTCGCCATGTCGCCGACCTGCGCCTCGGGCACCCCGCTCAGGTCCACCGCCAGCATGTCCATGGAGACGCGCCCGATCAGCGGGCAAATCCGGTCCTGCACACGGACCGGGGTACCCGACGGGGCGTGGCGCGGATAACCGTCGGCATAGCCCATCGCGACGATCCCGGCCCGGCCGGGTCCGCTGGCCGTCCAGGTCGCGCCATAACCGACCGACTCGCCGGGCTCCAGCGACTGGGTCGCGATGATCGGGGCGCGAACGGTCATCGCCGGGCGCAGGTCCCCCTCGGGCCCCTCGGGCGGGCGCGCCTCCGGGACCGAGGCCGGATGTGCGCCGTAGAGCATGATGCCGGGGCGTGCCCAGTAGTCACCGGCTGGGGCCGCGTCGCCGCCGCGGCCCCAGCCCGCGAACAGGGAAGCCGAGTTGGCCACACTGCGGTATCCCGGGAACGCTGCCACGGTGTCGGCAAAGCAGGCCAGCTGCCGGGCATTCTGCGGGTGGTCGGGCGCATCGGCGCAGGCGAGGTGGGTCATCCAGTGCAGACCCGCGTGCCCGTGCCCGGTGGCCTGCAGGCGGGCGGCGACCTCACCCGCTCGACGCGCCTCGAAGCCCAGGCGGTTCATGCCGGTGTTGACCTTGACCCAGACCTCGGGGAGCGTGACTCCGGCGACATCGAGAAGCTCGAGTTGCGCGGGGTCGTGCACAACGGGCTGCAGGGCGAATTCGATGCAGGCATGCGCCTCGGTGACGTCCCGCGGCCCCTGCAGGACCAGCAGTGGCCCGCCGAAGCCGGCAGCGCGCAGCGCACGCGCCTCGCCGACCTGCGAAACCGCCAGGCCGTCGCTGTCCGCCCCCAGCACCTCGGCGGCCCACAGCAGACCGTGGCCGTAACCCTCGGCCTTGATCACCGACCACATGGGGGCACCGGGGGCCAGGCGGCGCGCCACGGCCAGGTTGTGCCGCAGGGCCTCGGGATGGAGCTGGAGGGTGGCCGCGCGTTTCACGCCGCTGGTCAGGCCTGGTGGCCCATCTCGCCGTAGACGTCGGGGGCATAGTTCTCGAAGCGCGTGAACTGCCCGCGGAAGGTCAGGCGCACGGTGCCGATGGGGCCGTTACGCTGTTTGGCGATGATGATCTCCGCCGTGCCCTTATCGGGGGATTCCTCGTTGTAGACCTCGTCGCGATAGACAAAGGCGATGATGTCGGCGTCCTGCTCGATGGCCCCGGACTCGCGCAGGTCCGACATTACCGGACGCTTGTTCGGCCGCTGTTCCAGCGAACGGTTGAGCTGCGACAGCGCGATCATCGGCACGCTCAGCTCCTTGGCCAGGGCCTTCAGGCCGCGCGAGATCTCGGAGATCTCGTGGGCGCGGCTCTCGCCGGCCCCGGGAAACTGCATCAGCTGCAGGTAGTCGACCACGATCAGCTTGAGCCCCTTGTGCTCGCGCATCAGGCGGCGCGTGCGGGCGCGCAGCTCGGTGGGCGACAGCGCCGGGGTGTCGTCGATGTACAGCGGCGCTTCGGAGAGCATCTGCACCGCACTGGTCAGGCGCGGCCAGTCGCCATCCTCCAGCCGGCCGGAGCGCAGCTTCTGCTGGTTGATCCGGCCCATCGACGAGAGCAGGCGCATGGCCAGCTGCTCGCCCGGCATCTCCATGGAGAAGATCGCGACCGGTTCGGCGTTCTTCATCGCCACGTACTCGGCGATATTCATCGCGAACGAGGTCTTGCCCATGGACGGGCGCCCGGCCACGATCACCAGATCGCCCGGATTCAGCCCGGAGGTCAGGGCGTCCAGGTCCTCATAGCCCGTGGCGATCCCCGTGATGGGGTTTTTGGTCTCGTAGAGCTCTTCAATCTGGTTCACCGCCGCCGTCAGCAGCGGCTTCATCCCGCGAAAGCCCTGGGCACCCCGAGCGCCCTGCTCGGCAATACGGAACACCTTCTGTTCCGCCACGTCCAGCAGTTCCTTGGAGTCACGGCCGTCGGGGGTATAGGCGGAATCGGCGATCTCGGTCCCCACCGAGATCAGCGAGCGCAGGATGGAGCGCTCGCGGACGATATCGGCATAGGCCACGATGTTCGCGGCACTGGGGGTTTCGGAAGCGAGGCGCCCGAGATAGGCCATGCCGCCGGCGGATTCCAGTTCCGCCGTGCGGTCCAGCTGCTCCGACACGGTCACCATGTCGAACGGGGCATTGCGATCCGCCAGCGTGGACACCGCCCGGAAGATCAGGCGGTGATCGTGGCGATAGAAGTCTTCTGCGGTGATGCGGTCCGCCACCCGGTCCCAGGCGGCGTTATCCAGCATCAGGCCTCCGAGGACGGCCTGCTCGGCCTCTTCGGAGTGCGGGGGAACCCGCGGATTCGGGGTCATGGGCGAGTTCATGCAGCGAACCCGCCCATCTGCCGGGTATCAGCGACCCGGTGGGGCCACCCTCCCGACATCCTTTGGCTCACTCTTCGCCGATCACGACGACGCGGATATCGACATCCACGTCCGAGTACAGGTGAAGACCGACCTCGAACTCGCCGGTGGTACGCAGCGGGCCTTCCGGCATGCGCACTTCCTTCTTCTCGACTTCGGTGCCCTTGGCGGTGAGGGCGTCGGCGATGTCGGCCGGACCGATGGAGCCGAACAGCTTGCCTTCGCCACCGGACTTCGCGGTGATCTCGAGCACGGTGCCATCCAGCTTTTCCTTGCGTGCCTCGGCCGCAGCCAGGGCCTCGGCGGCTGCCTTCTCCAGTTCGGCGCGGCGCGCCTCGAACTCGGCAATGTTCTCGGCGGTGGCGAACGTGGCCTTGCCCTGCGGCAGGAGATAGTTGCGCGCAAAGCCCGGGCGCACGTTGACGCGGTCACCCAGGGTGCCGAGGTTGTCGATCTTTTCCAGCAGAATGACTTCCATCTTTGGTATTCCTGTAACGTTTGATCAGACCCCGAAGGGGCCGCATTCTACACCGACCCGCGGTCGGTCTCACGAATCACTGTTGTCCGCCTGGCCCGGCCCCAGCCGCGAGCGGATATCCGCCCAGGCATCGATGACCCCGATGGTCGCGAGCAGCAGAAACATCTGCGGCAGCGCCAGGGCCAGCAGGACATACATCCCCACCAGCCAGAAACTGCTCATCCCCTGGCGTAGGGTCAGCGCGTGCATCAGCGCGATCCCTTGCAGGAAGAACAGCACCGCCAGGATGAACGCCAGCTCGGTGGCCAGCGGGACCGGGCCCAGATGCCCGACCCCTGCCAGCAGCAGCGTGGCCGCGCTCATCGCGCGTCCGAACTGCAGCGCCCGGAACTCTTCGCCGAACGCCCCCGGGTTGTACAGCAGGGCCTGCCAGTAGCGGCCCAGCAGCACCGCCAGCGTCAGGCTCAGCAGCAGGATCCCGGCAAACAGCCCGGTCAGATACGGGGCGGCGCGACGCAGCCCCGCCTCCAGTTCCTGCGGGCCGGTTTCGCTGCCCTCGACCAGCGGCCCCAGCAGCGCCATGCCGGTCTCGGCCCAGGTGGACTCGAGATCCGGGACCAGCATGTGCACCGCCAGCACCCCGAGACCGGCGACCCCGGCCGCGGCCTGCAGCGTCATGCGCCACGAGACCGTACGCCGCAGCAGCTCGGCGAGCAGCGCGACCGGGGCCCACTGCACCACTCCGGCGACGAGACCCGCGAACAGCGGGGCCTCGGGCATCAGGGCAAACATCGCCACCCCGAGCACGACCGCGGACAGCGCCATCACCAGCAGCGCCTGCCCGAGCCCGATGCGCAGGCCCACCAGCGCGATCAGCGCACTGCTGAGCAGGGCCACCGGCGGCAGGAACAATCCTGCCACGCCAAAGCCGGCGACCGCGCCCACGGCGCGGCCCCGGCTTTTCATCGCGAATTCGGCCAGTACGCGCATGGCGACGGCCCCCGGCGAACCGGTACGTGTCTTAGTGGTTGTCGCTGTACGGCAGCAGGGCGAGGAAGCGCGCACGCTTCACGGCGGTAGCCAGCTGACGCTGGTACTTCGCACTGGTGCCGGTGACGCGGCTGGGCACAATCTTGCCGGTCTCGGTGACGAAACCCTTGAGCAGGTTCAGGTCCTTGTAATCGATGTAATCGATGCCTTCGGCGGTGAACTTGCAGTACTTGCGGCGACGCGGAAAACGGGCCATGTCAGATCTCCTTCAATCAATCGGTCAACGAACGGGCGGGACTTACTCGGCGGCGGCCGAGTCGTCGGAGGCGGCTTCGCCACCCTCGTCGTCGCGCTCGCGGCGACGGCCCTTGGCACCTTCCTCTTCCTGGCCCTTGGCCAGCGGGGAGGTCTCGGTCACGGCCTCTTCCATGCGCATCGCCAGGTGGCGCAGCACGGCATCGTTGAACCGGAAGGCACTGGCCAGCTCTTCCATCGCCTCTTCCGAGGCCTCGATGTTCATGAGCACGTAGTGGGCCTTCACCAGCTTCTGGATCGGGTAGGCCAGCTGACGGCGGCCCCAGTCTTCCAGGCGGTGGATCTTGCCTTCGTGGCCTTCGACCAGGCCCTTGTAGCGCTCGATCATCGCCGGGACCTGCTCGCTCTGGTCCGGGTGGACCAGGAATACAACTTCGTAGTGACGCATCGGGAACTCCTTGCGGGTATCAGCCTCCCGTCCACGCGGTGAGGCAAGGGTTCGACTCCGCGGGCGCACCCGCGGGGCAGAAAGGCGCGATACGATAACCGAAGCGGGCGGCAACAACAAGCCAAAGCCGGGGAAACCGACGGGGACGCCACACCGGGAGGCCCGAAGGGAAGGCTTTCCTCAGCTCGAGCTCGGCTCCGGCCCGGCCTGGCGTTGACGCACGGCCTCGAACAGGGTGACCCCCGTGGCGACGGAGACATTGAGGCTCTCCACCGTGCCCCGCATCGGCAGCGCGACCAGATGATCGCAGGCCTCCCGGGTCAGGCGGCGCAGGCCCTCGCCCTCGGCCCCCATCACGATCGCGGTCGGCAGGCGCAGGTCCACCCGGTAGAGGCTCTCCCCCGCCTCGCCCGCCAGACCCACGGTCCACATGCCGGCGTCCTTCAGCGAGGCCAGCGTGCGCGCGAGATTGCCCACCGTCACGACCGGAACGGTCTCGGCCGCGCCGGAGGCCACCTTGATGGCCGCAGGGGTCAGGGCCGCACTGTGGTGGCGCGGCATGACCACCGCGCCGGCGCCGGCCGCATCGGCGGTGCGCAGGCAGGCGCCGAGATTGTGCGGATCGGTCACCTCGTCGAGCACCAGTAGCAGGTCCAGGCCGTCGCGGACCCGCCGGATCAGGGCCTTTTCATCCACGACCGGACGCGGGGTGCAGTGCACGATCACGCCCTGGTTCTGGAAGCCGGGGTGTTGCTGGTCGAGGCGCTCGCGACCGACCCGTTCGACCGACAGGCCGCAGTCCCGGGCCCGCTGCAGCAGGCGCTCCAGGGCGGGCTCCACCGGATCGGTGGCCAGCTGCAGGCGCTTGACCCTTTCCGGGGCGTGCTCCAGAACGGCCGCCACCGCATGGATCCCGCCGAAGGTCTCCGCGCGGCTGCCCTTGCCCCCCTTGCTCATCGCCCGGCTCCGAGCGCCCGGCGCTCACCGGTCAGGAACCCCGAGTCGACGCCCGGGGATGCCGGGGCCGCGCATGACCGTGCGGACGGATGCGGGCGCACCGGTCGCCTCAGGACGAGGACGGACGCCGACGGCGACTGCGGCGACGGCCGGAGCCCGCGGGTTTCTTGTCCGCCGGCTGCGCCTCGGGCTCGGCAATGGTGTTCCCGTCCTTGTCGGCCTCGGGCCGCGGCGGCGGAACCGCCTCGTTGCCGGGTTCCGGGGCATCCGGGGTGTCGTCGTGCGGCTCGCTCGGCGGGCTTGCCTCGTTCCCCGGCTCGGGCCCGGCATCCGGGCCTGCCGGTTCGCTGGCCGGATTCGACTCACCGGACGCGGCGCCACGGCGACGCCCGCCGCGACGGCGGCGCTTTTTCTTCGGCGCCGGGGCCTCGTCGTCGCCAGCGGGCGCCTCCGGTTCGGGCGTTGCCGGCTCGGCAGCGGCCTCCACCGGGGCGGCGTCCGCATCCTTGCGGCGCTTGCTGCGGCGGCTGCGCTTCTTGGGCGGCGCATCCGTGGGCTTGGGCTTGCCCGGCTCCTCGGCCAGGGCAAGGTCGATCTTGCGATCATCGAGGCTGACCCGCGCGACCTGGACCTTGAGCTCGTCGCCAATGCGGAACACCCGGCCTCCGCGCTCGCCGGTCAGGCTGTGGCGCGCCGGATCAAAGTGATAGAAGTCGTTATCCAGGCTGGTGACATGTACCAGGCCCTCGATGTAGACGTCCTTGATCTCCACGAACAGGCCAAAGCCGGTGACACCGGAAACCACGCCGACGAAGGTCTCGCCCACCTTGTCCTGCATGTACTCGGCCTTCAGCCAGGCCACAGCGTCGCGGGTGGCGTCGTCGGCCCGGCGTTCCGCCATCGAGCAGTGCTCGCCCAGCTGTTCCATGTCCCCGTGCGAATACGGGAAGGCCTTGGCGCCCCCCTTACGCAGCACGTGACGGATGCCACGGTGCACGAGCAGATCCGGATAGCGTCGGATCGGCGAGGTGAAGTGGGCGTAGTCGTCCAGCGCCAGACCGAAGTGGCCATCCAGTTCCGGGGCGTACACCGCCTGGCTCAGCGAACGCAGCAGCACCGTCTGGATCAGCTGCTGGTCCGTGCGCTGGCGCGCGGCCTTCAGGACCGCGGTGTAGTCGGCCGGAGTGGGTTCCGCCCCACCCCCGAGACTCAGGCCCGCGCCGTTGAGAAATTCGCGCAGTTCCTCGACCTTGTCCGCCGGTGGCTGGTCATGGATGCGGTACAGCGCCGGCACCTTGTGCTTCTTGAGGAAGCGCGCAGCGGCCACGTTCGCCATGATCATGCACTCCTCGACCAGGCGATGGGCATCGTTGCGCTCGGTCGGGACGATCTTCTCGATCTTGCGGTCCTCGCCGAAGACGATCTTCGTCTCGGTGGTATCGAAGTCGATCGCGCCGCGGCGATTGCGCGCCGCGTGCAGCGACTTGAAGACCTTGTGCAGGGTCTCGAGGTGGGGCATCACATGCGCGTTCTTCTCGCGCAGGGCCGCATCGCCATCGAGCATCGCGGCGACGTCTTCATAGATCAGGCGTGCATGCGAACGGATCAGGCCCTCGTGGAAGCGGTAGCTCTTCAGGGCCCCGCGCGCACCGATCTCCATCTCGCAGATCATGCTCAGGCGGTCCACGTTCGGGTTCAGCGAACACAGACCGTTGGACAGGGCCTCGGGGAGCATCGGGATGACGTTGTTCGGGAAGTACACCGAGGTGCCGCGGGTGCTCGCCTCGCGGTCCAGTGCCGCGTTGCGCTCGACGTAATGCGACACATCGGCAATCGCGACCCACAGGCGCCAGCCCTTGCCTTCCGGCTCGCAATACAGGGCGTCGTCGAAGTCGCGGGCGTCGTCACCGTCGATGGTGACAAACGGCTTCTCGCGCAGGTCGAGGCGGCCCTTCTTGTCCGCCTCGGCCACCTCGGCACCCAGTTCGTCGGCGGCGGCCGTGACCTCGTCCGGCCACTCGTGCGGCAGGCCATGGGCACGGATCGCGATATCGATCTCCATGCCCGGCGCCATGTGTTCGCCGAGGACCTCCTGGACGTCGCCGCGCAGGCGCGCGGTGCGCGAGGCCGACTCGCGGATGCGCACGACCACGATCTGGTCGTCCTCCGCCTCGCCCAGGCCATCCGGCGGCACCAGGATGTCGTGGGTGATGCGCTTGTTGTCCGGGGTCAGGACGCCGACGCCGTCCTCGATCTTGAGGCGACCGACCACCTGCGTGGTATTGCGCTCCAGGACTTCCACGATCCCGCCTTCGCGGCGTCCACGGCGATCCACGCCCATGACGCGCGCCAGCACGCGGTCGCCATGAAAGACGCCGCGCATCTGCTTGGGTGAAAGGAACAGGTCGTCGTCCTGCTCGTCCGGCACCAGGAAACCGAAGCCATCCGGATGGCCGATCACGCGACCGCGGATCAGATCTTCCTGATTGACCGGCAGGTAGGCGCCGCGGCGGTTGCACAGGGCCTGGCCATCGCGCTCCATCGCCTTCAGGCGGCGGCGCAGGGCCTCCAGGCGATCGTCATCGCTGATCTCCAGGCGCTCGGCAATCTCGTCGTAGGACAGTGGATTGTCGGCTTCCTGCAGGAGCCCGAGGATGAACTCGCGGCTGGGAATGGGGTTGTCGTATTTCTGCGCCTCGCGCTCGAAATTGGGATCGGCGGCGGTCTTGCGGCGTTGTCTTGGCATTCAGTGAACTCTGTGGATGTTGCTATGGGCAGCCCCTCGCCGGGGATCCGGCCGGGCGCGCAAAGCGCCCATTATGAGGCATGCGGAATTTTGTTGCGCAGCGCGGCGTTCGCCCGCGCCGCCGGCACGTCGTCCCGAGCGCCGACTTTCCGGCCCCGGGGCGTTGACAGCTTCCCGGGCGCGCACTATATTGCGCGCTCCTGAAGCGCAGGACACACGGTTTTACCGGTGTGTCGTCCCTCGTGCCGAGGTGGCGGAATTGGTAGACGCGCTAGCTTCAGGTGCTAGTGGGGGTAACCCCGTGGAGGTTCAAGTCCTCTCCTCGGCACCATTTTCAGGCTTCTCCCGACTCCCTGATTCATTTGATGACGCAACATCCGGATGGATGGGGTGCGCCTTCTTGCGTGTGCGCATCGCGGTCGCCTGCGTGCCCCCGGCCCGCCGCGCCCCTTTGCGGGCCCGGCCCGTTGGAGCGCCCCGGCGTTCGCCGACGGATCAGGTATCGAACGGGTCGCGCAGCACCAGGGTCTCGTCGCGATCCGGGCCGGTGGAGACCATGTCCACCGGCACCCCGACCACCTCGCTCAGACGCTCGAGATAGGCGCGCGCGTTCGCCGGCAGCTTGTCGTATTCGCGAATCCCGACCGTGGACTCCGACCAGCCGGGCATCTCCTCGTAGATCGGGGTGCAGGCGGCATAGGCCTCGGCCCCGGATGGCGGCGCCTCGCGGGTCTCGCCATCGCAGCTGTAGCCCACGCAGATCTGGACATTCTCCAGCCCGTCCAGCACGTCCAGCTTGGTCATGCACAGCCCGCTGATCGTGTTCACCTTGACCGCCCGCTTCAGCGCGACCGCGTCAAACCAGCCGCAGCGCCGGGCACGGCCCGTGGTGGAACCAAATTCGTTGCCCTGGCGCGCCAGGTGCTCGCCCATGTTGTCGAACAGCTCGGTCGGGAACGGCCCCGCCCCCACGCGCGTGGTATAGGCCTTGGTGATCCCCAGCACATAGTCGATGTCGCGCGGGCCAACCCCGGATCCGGTGGAGGCCCCGCCCGCCGTGGTGTTGGAGGAGGTCACGAACGGATAGGTCCCGTGGTCGATGTCCAGCAGCGTGCCCTGAGCGCCCTCGAACATCACATCCTTGCCCTGCTCGCGCAGCGTGTGCAGGCGGCCGGCCACGTCGGTCACCATCGGCTGCAGACGCTCGGCGTGCGCCAGGCACTGCTCCAGCACCTCCTGCTGGTCGACGGTCGGGGCCTTGAAGTAATGCTTCAGCGCGAAGTTGTGATAGTCCATCACCTCGCCCAGCTTGGCGGCCAGTCGCTCGCGATGGAACAGGTCGTCCAGGCGCAGACCGCGGCGGGCGACCTTATCCTCGTAGGCCGGCCCGATTCCGCGGCCGGTGGTGCCGATCGCGGCCTTGCCACGGGCCTTCTCGCGCGCATGGTCCAGGGCCACGTGATAGGGCAGGATCAACTGGCAGGCATCCGACAGGCGCAGGCGGTCGGCGACCGGGACGCCCTTCGCCTCCAGCTCCTCCATCTCGGTGATCAGGGCCTCCGGCGAGAGCACCACGCCGTTGCCGATCATGCACTCCACGCCCTCGCGCAGGATGCCGGACGGGATCAGGTGGAGCACGGTCTTCTCGCCGTCGATGACGAGCGTGTGGCCGGCATTGTGCCCGCCCTGGAAGCGCACCACGGCGGCGGCATCCTCGGTCAGACGATCGACGATCTTGCCCTTGCCCTCGTCACCCCACTGGCTGCCCAGCACGACTACAAAACGTCCCATCGCCATCAACGCTCCACGACTGTCCATGCACCGGCACGCTGCTCCAGACGCGCGCCCTCGGCTGATCCATTTTCCTGGCCTTCCAGCTCGCGCACCACACGCACGCCGCGTGCGCGCAGCTCCGCGATCGCGGCCTCGAGCACCGCGTCGTCGCCGGCCGGCGCCCGAACCGTCTCGCGAGCCGGAAGCGGGGCGCCGGTATCGCGCCGCACAAAGGCGCGCAGGTCGGTACTGAAACCGGTCGCCGCCCGCGCCCGGCCGAATACGCGTCCGATATCGTTATACCGACCGCCGCGCGCGATCGCCTGGCCCGAACCCGGCACAAAGGCCGCAAACACCAGCCCGGTATGGTAGGCATAGCCACGCAACTCGGCCAGGTCCAGATGCAGGTCCAGACCCGGTTGGCCGGCCTCGAGCCGGGCCGCCACGGCCTCCAGATGATCCAGCGCCGCCACGACCTCGACCGGCGCCCCGACCAGGGCCCGGCGGGCCTCCTCCAGCACGGAGACTTCACCGTTCAGATCCACCAGGGCACGCAGTCGGGTGCAGGCGGCGGGAGCCAGCCCGGCGGCCTGCCAGTCGGCCAGGGTCTGCTCGATCTCGGGCACGCTCTTGCGCTGCAGCTGGTCGAAGAAGTCCTGTTCCTGGCTGGCATCGAGGCCGGCATCCCGCGCCAGTGCGCGGTAGATGCCAACGTGACCCAGGTCCATGCTCGGGCGCTCGACACCGCAGACCGCCAGGGTCGCGAGCATCAAACGGATAATCTCGAGATCGCTGTCAATCCCGTCGTGGCCGAACAGCTCGGCCCCGGCCTGCAGCGGGCTGCGCGAGCCGGACCACTCGTCGGCGCGGGTCCGCAACGCGGAGCCCACGTAGCACAGGCGGTTCGGGCCCTGCACCCGCAGGCGATGCGCGTCGATGCGCGCCACCTGCGGGGTCAGATCCGCGCGCACCCCCATCATGCGGCCGGTAAGCTGATCGGTCAGTTTGAAGGTCTGCAGGTCCAGGGCATGCCCGGCCCCGGTCAGGAGCGACTCCAGGTATTCGGCCAGGGGCGGCATGACCAGGTCATAGCCCCAGGTGTCGAACTGGTCCAGCACACCCCGCCGGAGATCCTCCAGACGGCGCGCGGCGTCCGGCAGGGCCTCCTCCAGCCCATCCGGCAGCAACCAGCGGTTGATATCGGTCATGTCGTCCCTGCCCTTGTACTGAAACCCAGCCGACCCGGGCAGCCGCCCGGCAAAAGTCGGGCCCGGAAGCTACCGGGCCCGCTGCATACGGCCACCTTCGAGGCAGCCGCGGCTGCCCGGCTTTCCGCCTCGCTAGCGAGCCTGAAGCGGGGCCGGCCGTTCACCCCCGGGGGCGTTGAAATACTGGAAGAACTCGGAGTTCGGTTCCAGGATGAAGGTGCTGTTATCGCCACTCATGCTGTTGCGATAGGCGATCAGGCTGCGATAGAACCGGAAGAACTCCTGGTCCTCGCCGAACGAGCGCCCGAGAGTCTCGGTTGCCCGGGCATCGCCCGCACCCCGGATTTCCTCCGAGTCGCGATAGGCGTTCGCCAGGATCACGGTGCGTTCGCGGTCGGCTCGCGACCGGATGCGCTCGGCCTCTTCCTGTCCGCGGGCACGGAAGTCCTGGGCCACACGCTGACGCTCGGCGCGCATGCGCTCGTACACCGACTCGGACACCTCGTCCGGCAGGTCCATGCGGCGGATGCGCACGTCGACCAGGTTGATCCCCAGCTCCTGTGCGGTCTCCAGCGCCGTCTGGCGCACGGCCCCCATGATGGTCAGGCGCTCGCCGGCGACCACGTCCTGCAGCTCGAAACGGGCGAACTCGTTACGCATGCCATCGCGCAGGATCTGCGCCAGACGCTCCTCGGCCAGGCGTTCGTCGCCGCGCGTGGCACGGTAGAACTGGCCGACGTCGTCGATCCGCCACTTGGCGTAGAAATCGACGATGATGTTCTTCGCCTCGGAGGTCAGGAACCGATCCGGCGGGATGTTCAGCGTCATGATCCGGGCGTCGAACTTCTCGACGTTCTGAATCAGCGGAAACTTGAAGTGCAGCCCCGGGGCGGGGTCGACCTCGCGGATCTCGCCCAGGGCAAACTTGATGACACGGTCACGCTCGTCGACCGTGTAGGTCGACAAGGCGACGACGATACCGAGCACGACCACGGCAATACCGGCTATGCGGAGCATTAGCGCACCTCCCGCGAACGCTGGGCGGCGGGGTCGCGGTCACCCAGCCGGCTGCTCGTACCCGAGCCACTGTTGCTGAAGACACTGCGACTGGTATCCAGCGGTCGCGGTGTCGGTGTATCACCGGAATTGCCCCCGCTGCGCGCCGTCCCCTGGAACAGCTGATCCAGCGGCAGCATCATCAGGTTATTGCTGCTGCCGACATCCAGCATCAGCTTGCGCGAATCCTCGAGCACGGCCTCGACGGCCTCCAGATACAGACGATCACGGGTCACTTCAGGTGCCTGCTGGTATTCGACCAGCAACTGGTCGAAGCGCGCGGCGTCCCCGTCAGCCCGGGCGATCACCTGGTCACGATAGCCCTCGGCCTCCTCGATGATGCGGGCGGCCTGGCCACGGGCCCGCGGGATCACGCCGTTGGCGTAGGCCTCGGCCTCGTTGCGGAAGCGCACCTCGTCCTCGCGGGCGCGGATGGCGTCGGCGAAGGACTCCTGCACCGGCTCCGGCGGCTGCGCCTGCTGCATGGAAACGGCGGTCACGATGATACCGGCGCCATAGGCATCCAGATTCTCCTGCATCACCACACGCGAGGAGGAGGCGATCTCGCCACGGCCCTCGCCAAGAATAAAGTCGAGGTTGTTCTTGCCAATACGTTCGCGGATCGCCGACTCCATTACCTGATTCACGGTAGTGTCGGGGTCGCGCACGTTGAACAGATAGTCGACCAGGTCGAGGATGCGGTACTGCACGGCGACGTCGACATCGATGATGTTCTCGTCACCGGTCACGATCAGTGCGCGATGGGACAGCGTGCGCACGTTGTCGACATTCTCGATCTCGACGCGCTCGATCGGGTACGGCAGGTGCCACCCCGGCCCCGGGTTCTTCACTTGCTGGAACTCGCCGAAGCGCAGCACCACGCCGCGTTCGCCTTCCGAGATGATATGAAAACCGGAGGCCAGCCAGACCACGACAGCGATGATCAGGCCCAGGCTGACGAGCGCCTGGGCCCCACGGCCCATGCCGCTGCCGGAACCGCCCGACCCGCCACTGCCGCCTCCGCCGAAGATGCCGTTCAGCTGACGCGACAGCTTGCGCATCATCTCCTCGAGGTCGGGGGGCTGATTGCCGCCCCCGCCGCCACCGCTACCGCGCTGACCGCCGCCACCCCCACTCCAGGGATCGCGGTTGTTGTTTCCCGGTTCGTTCCAGGGCATTGACTGGACTCCGTCGCTCGCTCAGGGCTGGCCCGACACGGCGTCCGCGGACACCGGCAGGCATAAGGGGCATCATTCTAGGGAGCCACCCCCGGTCCGGCAAGCGCGCCCGGCCCGGACTGGGGGTATCGGCGGCAGCGGGTCAGCGCCGAACGGCGTGGGCAGCCTCCACGATCACGAAGGCCTGGGCGTATTCGCGCTCGTCGCTGATGCTGAGGTGAATGGTTCCGGCCCCCAGGCGCGCGGCCGTGGCGCGGACGCGGCCCTCCAGCAGGAATTCGGGCCGACCTCGTGCGTCGTGCGTCACCGCCGCCTCGACCAGCGCCATGTCCGCGCCCACCCCGCAGCCCAGGGCCTTGGACAGGGCCTCCTTGGCCGCGAAACGCCGGGCGAGAAAGCCGGCCGGGTGCGCGGACGGCAGCTCCGCGCGTTCCAGCGGATGCAGGATCCGTTCGGCCAGGCGCGGGCCGTGGCGCTCCCACATGCCCTGCATGCGCGCCACCTGCACCAGGTCGGTCCCGATACCGAGGATCATGGCCGGCTCAGACCGGATATTGCCCGGCCGGCAGCCCCTCGCGGGCGGCATCCATCAGGCCCCGCATGTGGCTGACGGCTTCGGGCAGGCCGGTGAACAGGGCCCGCGCCACGATCGAGTGCCCGATATTCAGCTCGTGAAAGACCGGGTTGGCCGCAATCGGCCGCACATTGTCGTAGTCCAGTCCGTGGCCCGCGTTGATCACCAGCCCCATGGCCTGGCCGGCGGCGGCGGCCTCGTTGATGCCGGCGAGCAGACGCTCGCGCTCCGCTGCATCGCGGGCATTCGCGTAGGCACCGGTGTGCAGCTCGACCACCGGGGCGCCGATCGCCACCGCGGCCTCCAGCTGGCGCGGGTCCGGCTCCACGAACAGCGAGACCTCGATCCCGGCGGCGGTCAATGGCGCGACGAACTCGCGCAGGCGTTCCCGCTGTCCCACGGCATCCAGCCCACCCTCGGTGGTCAGCTCCTCACGCTTCTCCGGCACGATGCAGCAGGCTTCGGGGCGCAGCTTAAGGGCAATCGCCTGCATCCCCTCGGTGGCCGCCATCTCCAGGTTCATCGGGACCTTCAGCCGCGGCTTGATCCCGAACACATCATCGTCCTGGATGTGGCGGCGATCCTCGCGCAGGTGCAGGGTGATGGAATCGGCCCCGCTGGCCTCGGCCAGGCGCACCGCCTGCATCAGGTCCGGATACGGCGTATGGCGCGCCTGGCGGATGGTGGCGATGTGATCGAGATTGACCCCGAGCTTCAGCGGAGCAGGATGCGACATGTTGCGGTGCCTTTGTGTGGGTGGGGTCCGGAAAGCCTACAGCAGACCCCGGGTCCGCAGCGGCCGGCCGGCCAGGTGGGTGTCGATCAGCCGACGCATGAAGTCGCGGCTGACGCGGGCCTGATTATCCGGGACAGTCTGCCCGCTGGCCAGCGCCCGCAGCGCTGCACCGGGGATTGCCTCGCCGCGGCCGGCGGCCACCGGCTCCACCCCCCCGTCCGGGTCGTAGCGATACCAGGTGTCGGGATCCAGCGCGTCCGGGTCCACATGCTCCAGGCCGGAATCCAGTGGTGCGAGCAGGGTCCACTCGGCACGGCGCAGAACGGTATCAGCGCGCTCGCCGGCGGCCAGCCGGGCATAGGCGGACAACAATGCGGGCAGGGCCTCGGGGATCGGGGCCTCGCGCGGATACAGGCGCAGGATCAGTTCGTTGAGGTACAACCCGCAGACCAGGGACCGCCCGGTCAGCGGGAAGACGCGCTGCTGCTCGGCCACGCTGAGGGTCGGCAGCTCGCCGCGACCGCGCCAGGCCAGATCCAGCAGCACGAACGGCTGCACGGACCCGGCCTTTCCGCGCACCACCGCCGACACGCGGCCGGCCTCGGCGGTCAGCAGATCCAGCACGCGGCTGTTCTCGCGCAGCGGGCGGGCGTGCAGCACCACCCCCTGGGTGACCGCCGACCCCGCGCCGCTCATGCCCGTCGCGGGGCCCTCATCGCGGTTCTTCGATGCCGAGTTCGCGCAGGGCGCGCGGGCTGCGCGTCCAGTCGGCCTCCACGCGCACGGTCAGGCGCAGCATCACCTTGCGCTCCAGCAGTTCTTCCAGCTGGACCCGCGCGGCCTGACCAATGCGCTTGAGGCGCTGCCCGCCCTTGCCGATCACGATGCCCTTCTGGCTGTCGCGCTCGACCAGGATCACGGCGTCGATGTGCGTGGTGCGCGGCTCGTCGGACCAGTCCTCGACGCGCACCGCCACCGAGTACGGGACCTCCTGCCCCAGGTGCTCGAGCATGGACTCGCGGATCATCTCCTCGGCACGAAAGCGCTGCGGGCGATCGGACAGCTGGTCGGGGTCGTACAGGAACGGCCCCTGCGGGAGATGTGCCCGGATCTCCGCGATCAGCCCCTCCAGATTGGAGCCGGTCTTCGCCGAAAGCGGGACCACGCCGGCGTAGTCGAAGCTCGCGGCACGGGCCTCGATGAACGGCAGCAACTCCTCCTTCTCGCGCAGCTGGTCGACCTTGTTGATGACCAGGAGCGCCGGGCGCCCGGAATGGCGGATGTTTTCCTCGATCCGCTCGTCGCCGGGCCCGAACTGGCCAGCCTCAACGATGAAGCAGACCAGGTCGGCATCCGCCAGCGCCTGACTGGCCGTGCGATTCAGGACCCGGTTCACCAGCTGGGTACGCTCGGTATCGATGCCGGGGGTATCCATCAGAACGACCTGATCCTGCCCCTCGGTCACGATCCCGAGGATGCGATGACGCGTGGTATGGGGCCGGCGCGTCGTCGCCGCCAGCTTTTCGCCGACCAGGCGGTTCATCAGCGTGGTCTTGCCCACGTTGGGCCGGCCGATCAACGCCACCAGGCCACAGCGCGTGGCGTCGCCCGCACTGTCTTCAATCTCGGTCATTGTTCCTGTACCTGTTGCAGGCGTTTCAGGGCAGCCTCGGCCGCGGCCTGCTCGGCGCGGCGCCGCGAGGACCCCTGGCCGCGCTGACCCCAGCCCTGGGTGGGCAGATGCACCGCGACGGTGAACTGGCGCTTGTGGTCCGGGCCGGCCACCTCGAGCACCTCGTAGACGGGCAGTTCCGCATTGCGCCCCTGCAACTGCTCCTGCAGCCGGGTCTTGGGGTCCTTCAGCGATTCGGCCGACGGCAGATCATTCAGGCGTTCGGCGTACAGCGCCAGGGTGAACTCGCGCGCGGCCTGCATCCCCGCCTCGCGGTAGGTCACCCCGATCAGGGCCTCGACCGCGTCGGCCAGGATGGAGTCGCGCCGCTGGCCGCCGCTCTTGCGCTCGCCCTGGCCCAGGTTCAGCGTGCCCTCGAGACCGGTCTCGCGCGCCAGCGCCGCCAGCGATTCGCGGTTGACCAGCGCGGCGCGCAGGCGGGTCAGATCGCCTTCCGGGGCATCCGGCAGCTTCTCGTACAGGGCGTCGGCAATCACCAGCCCGAGGACGGCATCCCCGAGGAATTCCAGGCGCTCGTTGTTGCGACCGCCGGCGCTGCGATGGGTCAGCGCCTGACCGACACCCTCGCCATCGCGCACGGCCGGCGGCAGCAGGCTGCGAAAGTCGCGACTCACGGAAACTCCCTGCACGGCATGCAACGAAGGCAATCGACACCGCCCCCGTCAGGGAGCAAGCGTCTCGGTGTTCGAGAAGCGCGCGACCACGTCCACATTGCCGAGGAATTCGCGGCGGACCTCGTACTCCAGGTGCAGGCGGCGGCCGTCGCCGCTCTCGGTCACGCTGAAGTCTTCTTCCCCGATCCCGTCATACACCGAATTGATCTGGAAGCGGCGATTGATCTCGCGCCACAGCTCGCGCTCGCTCTTGTCAGCGGCACCCGTCTGGGTGGCCACGTCCTGCATGATCGAACGCACGGTGAGGAACTGGGTGTACTGCGTGCCCATCTTGATCACGAACGTGCCGACCAGCAACGCCAGGAAGATCAGCGCAAGAATCGTGACCGCGCCCGCGCCCTGCATCGAGTGTCTGGAATGTCGCATGAATGCCCTGCCCCCTGTATGCCTGCGCCCGCGGAACGGACCTAGCGAATCGCCTGACCGATCCGGGAAAAGTCCCGGTAGCCCTCATTGTAATCCCAATGCAGCCAGATGAAGAGCGCCCGGCCCACCAGGTGCTCCTCGGCGACGAACCCCCAGACGCGGCTGTCGTTGGAGTTGTCGCGGTTGTCGCCAACCATGAAGTAGTGCCCGTCGGGCACCGTCACCGAGCCGTCCAGGCTCGCCTGCTGCTCGCGCATCAGGGTGTTGTAGGTGCGGTCGTCCAGAGTCTCCTCGAAGATCGAGGCCCCCGACATCACCTGCCCGGAGCCCTCGCCCTCGAAGGTGCCCACGCGCTCGGCCGGCTGCGGCTCGCCGTTCACGTACAGCACCCGATCACGGAAGGCGATGGTGTCGCCCGGCAGGCCGATCACGCGCTTGATGTAGTCTTCCTGCGGGTTGCGAGGGTACTTGAACACCGCCACCTCGCCGCGCTCCGGCTCGCCGGTGTCGAAGACCTTGGTACGCGTGACCGGCAGACGGATCCCGTAAGAGAACTTGCTGACCATGATGAAGTCCCCCACCAGCAGGGTCGGCATCATCGAGCCGGAGGGGATGCGAAAGGGCTCGGCCACGAACGAGCGCAGGATCAGTACGATCAGCAGCACCGGGAAAAACGAGCGCGAGTAGTCCACGAACCAGGGCATCTCGCGCTGGCGCTCCGGGCTGCGGCGCCGCCGCAGGATCACCCAGCCCAGCCAGATCAGGCCGGTCACGGCAGTCGCCAGCACCAGGATCAGTTCGAGATTTGCCATGCCGTGTCCTCTGTTCCCGGCCCCCCGGGGGTTGCCCGGCGCCCCGTCCGGGCCCCGGGCCTGATTGTCATTTCTTGTCGTCGTCCACCGACAGCACCGCCAGGAAGGCCTCCTGCGGCACATCCACCTTGCCGATCGATTTCATGCGCTTCTTGCCGGCCTTCTGCTTCTCCAGCAGCTTGCGCTTGCGGGTCACGTCACCGCCATAGCACTTGGCCAGCACGTTCTTGCGCATCGCCTTGACCGTGGCGCGGGCGATGATCTTGGAACCGATCGCCGCCTGGATCGCGACCTCGTACATCTGGCGCGGGATAATCTTGGCCATGCGCTCGATGATCTCGCGCCCGCGCGACTCGGCATGATCGCGATGCACGATCGCCGAGAGTGAATCCACGCGGTCGCCGTTGATCAGAATATCCACGCGCACCAGCGGGGCCGCCTGGAAGCGCAGGGGCTGATAGTCGAACGAGGCGTAGCCGCGTGTGGCGGACTTCAACCGGTCGAAGAAATCGAGCATCACCTCCGACATCGGCAACTCGTAGGACAACTGCACCTGGCGGCCGAGGTACTGCATCTTCGTCTGCACCCCGCGCTTCTCCACGCACAGGGTGATCACCGCCCCCACGTACTCCTGCGGGACCAGGATGTTCGCCTCGATGATCGGCTCGCGGATCTCCGCGACCTCGTTGTTGGCCGGCAGTTCGGACGGATTGTGGACCGTGATCACTTCACCGTCGTTGCGCTCGACCTCGTAGACCACGGTGGGCGCCGTGGTAATCAGGTCCAGGTCGTATTCCCGTTCCAGGCGTTCCTGCACGATCTCCATGTGCAGCATGCCGAGGAAGCCGCAGCGGAAGCCGAAGCCCAGCGCCTGCGAGGTCTCCGGCTCGAACGACAGCGCTGCGTCGTTCAGGCGCAGCTTGTCCAGCGCCTCGCGCAGGTCGTTGAAGTCATCCGCGCTGACCGGGAACAGCCCGGCGAACACCCGTGGCTGGATCTCCTGGAAGCCCGGTACCGGCTCGTCGGCCGGGTTGTTGAAATCGGTAAACGTGTCACCGACCTTGGCCCCGGAGATGTCCTTGATGGTCGCAATCAGGTAGCCGACATCGCCCACCTCGAGCGTCTGCCGGTCCACCGGCTTGGGCGTAAACACGCCGACGCGGCTGACCTCGTGGGCGCGCCCCACCGACATCGCCTTGATCTTCTGCCCGGCACGGAAGCGCCCGGCCTTGACCCGCACCAGCGCAACCACGCCCAGGTAGTTGTCGTACCAGGAGTCGATCACCAGCGCCTTGGGCGCGGCCTCGGCATCGCCCTCCGGCGGCGGGATGCGACGCACGATCTCCTCCAGCAGCTCGGCGATGCCCTCGCCGGTCTTGGCGGACACGCGCAGCGCGTCGGTCGCCTCGATGCCGATCACATCCTCGATCTCGGCGGCGACCCGGTCGGGCTCGGCGGCCGGCAGGTCGATCTTGTTGAGTACCGGGACGACCTCCAGGCCCTGGTCGATCGCGGTGTAGCAGTTGGCGACACTCTGCGCCTCGACGCCCTGCGAGGCATCCACCACCAGCAGCGCCCCCTCGCAGGCGTACAGCGAGCGCGAGACCTCGTAGGAGAAGTCCACATGCCCCGGGGTGTCGATGAGATTCAGCTGATAGCGCTCACCGTCCTGGGCGTGGTAGTACAGCGACACGCTCTGCGCCTTGATGGTGATGCCGCGCTCGCGCTCCAGGTCCATCGAGTCGAGCACCTGCTCCGACATCTCGCGCTCGGTCAGGCCGTGGCAGCCCTGGATCAGGCGGTCCGCCAGCGTCGACTTGCCGTGATCGATGTGCGCGATGATGGAGAAATTGCGGGTAAGGCGGGTTTCGGTCATGCAGGGGCCAGTTGGTCCAGCAGTGCCTTTCGGTCGAGGAAATGGCAGCAGAGAATGTCGCCGTCGACCGCAAGCACCGGGACCTTGACGTTGAAACGCGCCTGCAGCTCCGGGTCCTCGTCGATGTCGACGACCGTAAGCGCGAAAGTATAACGGCTTTTGAGGGCCATGATCTCGGCCAGCATGTCATGGCAGAGACCGCAGCTCTCGCGGTGATAAAGCGTCAGTTCGGTCATCCACAAACAATCGGGAGGGCTGCCGGCCCGGCCGACAGCCCTCCCTTCTCCATGGCAGCCCCGGGGGGCGCCCCCGGTGGCGGATTCAGTCCCGCGGGACGCGCAGGGCGATGTAGGTCGGATTGTCGCCGCGGTACACCAGCACCGGCACCGTGCGCCGCTCGCCGACCTCGGCGATCAGCTGCTCCAGCGTATCCACCGAATCAACCGCGTGACCGCCAAACTGCACGATCACATCGCCGGCACGCACCCCGGCCGAGCGCGCGGGGTTGTCGACGACATCCTGCACCACCAGCCCGGCATCCACGTCCAGTTCCGCGGCGCGTTCGGGATCCAGCGGTTCCAGAATCATCCCCAGCAGGCTTTGCGGCTCGGCCTGCTCCGGTGCCTGCCGCTGCGGGCCGCCACGCTGGGCGGAGATGTCGTCCGGGAGGCGTTCGATCTCGACTGTGATGGTGCGGGTCTCGTCACCCCGGCGCACCTCGACCTCAGCCTCGGTGCCCACCGGCGTGCGTCCAACAATCGGCGGCAGAGCGGAGGAGTTGGGCACCTCGATCCCGTTGAACGACAGGATCACGTCACCGGTCTCGAACCCGGCCTTCTGCGCCGGGCTGTTGGCCTGCACGCGTGCCACCAGCGCACCCGCGGGCTTGTCCATGCCAAAGGAGTCGGCCAGCTCGCGCGTGACTTCCTGGATCAGCACGCCCAGCCAGCCGCGTGTCACCTCGCCGTGTTCGCGCAGCTGCTCCACCACGTCTTCCACCATCTCGATGGGCACGGCGAAGGACAACCCCATGAAGCCGCCCGTGCGGCTGTAGATCTGGGCGTTGATCCCGATCACCTCGCCATCGAGGTTCAGCAACGGTCCGCCCGAGTTGCCCGGGTTGATCGCCACGTCGGTCTGGATAAAGGGGACATAGTTCTCGGTCGGCAGGCTGCGCCCCTTGGCACTCACGATCCCGGCCGTGACCGAGTGATCAAAGCCGAATGGCGAACCGATCGCCAGCACCCACTCGCCGACCTTCAGGTCGGACGAGGAGCCCAGCTTCAGGGTCGGCAGGTTCTCGGCGTCGATCTTCAGCAGGGCGACGTCGCTTTGCGGGTCCTTGCCGACGATCTCGGCGTCGAACACACGGCGGTCGGACAGGTGCACCACGACCTCGGAGGCCCCATCCACCACGTGGTTCGCGGTGATGATGTAGCCGTCCTCGGTGTAGATGAAGCCGGAACCCAGGGAGTTGCGCTCGAAGCTCTCCGGTCCGCGCCGGCCCTCACCGCCCGGCCCGCCGAAAAAGCGCTCGAACAGGTCCTCGAAGGGCGAGCCCTCGAAATCCGGCATCTGGCTGCGATGCGGATTCTCGCGCTCGCGGGTCGTGGCGATATTCACCACCGCCGGGCTGTGTTCCTCCGCCAGCGGCACAAAGTCCGGCAGCATGCGTGCCGAAGCCGGCAACGACAGCGCCAGGAAGGTCAGGGCCACCAGTGCCCATTGCATCGGTTTCATCATCATCTAACCCGCATTGGGAAGTCGTAGGTTCATCGCTCTAGAAACCCGGGCCCGCCCACAAGTTCCCGCAGGCAGGGCAACCGGTCAGGTCCGTGGCGTGATCACGGACGCGGAAGGGGTGTGCGTTCCCGCGGCCGGGTGACGCTCCAGCAGTACCGGTGCCAGATCCGGGGCGCGTCGGCGCAGCCAGACACGCACCCCGAAAAGGCCCGCGGCAAAGCCGGCGGCACCGGCCAGCAGGTGCAGGCCCTCGCCCAGACTGGGCGCACCCCACATCAGCAGGGCTGGCGCGGCCACCAGGCCGGCCAGCGGGAGCAGGTACATCGCCAGCGCCCCCGATACCAGGGCCTGGTCACGGATGCCCAGGGTCACAGTATCGCCCGGCTGGAGCGTCCCGGGATGACCGATGGACACCTCCACCGCCTTGCGTCCCAGGACCTCGGAAAGCACCCCGCTGCCGCAGCCAGTGCGGGCGGAACAGCTGCCGCAGGTGGACTGTCGCTCGATGCGCACACGTGCCGCGTAGCCCTCCACCGAGAGCACGGTGCCCTGTTCGCGGATCCATTCACTCATGTCGGCACCCCACGTACGGGTCAGTCACCGGGATGATGCACCACCGCATCCAGCACACCCTGTACCGTGGCGCGCGGGACATCCCCCACCGCGGTGACCTGATGCCCGGCGATCGAGCGCGCGGCGCCGTGCGTGGCACCGGCGCGGGTGGTGCCCTCGAACATCTGCTCGCCGCTGGTCTTTTCGATGTACACGGAGACCGAGGCGAGACCGTCGCTCAGCACAAAGTGGCGCAGGCGCGCCTGGTCATCCCCGACCTGGCGTTCGGTCACCGCGATTGCGGTAAAGCCTTCCGGGAGATCCCCGAAGCTCCAGCCATCCATGCCGGTCTGCTCGTCCCACTCCGGCTTTTTGTGGCCATGATCGGCGCGTACCTCGACATGCTCGGCGTCCTCGCGAGTGGGCTCGAGCGCCGCGTCCGCGACCTCGTCCAGGTGTTCCAGAGCAGTAAAGGCCAGGCGCTCGAGCAACTTCCCATGCCCGTCGTACAGCTCGCTAAGGAGGGGCAGCGCGGTCGTGGCGTGCAGGCAGTAGCGGTGACTGTAGCGCAGGGTATCCCGGGCCCGCGCAAGGATCATGCGGCAATCGAGGCCCGCGACGCGGTCCACGCCCATGTCCATGAGCTCATAGTGATCATGGCGCTCGAGCAGAAACACCGGAGCACCCGCCGGCCAGTGCGGCGCCTCGCCAGCGGCCGCCCGCGCGCCCTTCAGGGCGCTCAGACGGTCGACCGAGCGCAGGATCTCGCGCGGGGCACCGGTCAGGGTCTCCAGGCGTTCGCGGTAGCCGCCGTTTTCGGCGGCGTGCACCACGCGGATCGCGTCCAGCCGGTCATCGCGCTGGAGCACAAAGGTCCCTTGGTAGCTCTCCGAATGCAGGCTGCCGGTCATGCGCTGCAGCCAGTCGGCGGGGGACGAATCCCCCGCCAGGGCCGGCAACGGCAGGCAGCAGAGCGCAGTGGCGGCAACCAGGGCGTACGGCAGGCCGCGGCGCATCACGCGTTACTCGTCACTCACCGAATAGCGAACGCGTCCCAGGGCGGTGGAGCCCGGCCCGGTCAGTTCCGCATGGTTTTCGAGATAACGGGCAAAGCGTGGATCCAGCCCTTCCCGCTCGGCGGCCGGCGTCTCGCCCCCCGTGGTGCTGACGCGCTGGACGCCGTCCGCTACCTGTGCCGGGGTGGTCTCGCTGGCGACTGGCGTCGCCTCCGGGGCACCCGTGTCGGGACCGATCATCTGCATCCCGACCAGGGTGACCATGGCCACTGCGGCGGCCACGCCGGTCCCGGCCACCGGCTTCAGCCAGCGCGGATGATCCGGCTTGCGGGCGACCGACAGCGGTGCCTCGTCCGCCAGGGCCGCGTGAAGGCCGTCCATGAAATTCGCGGGCGCGGTACGATGCAGCCCGCCACGCAGACTGTCGCCGATCAGGTGATAGCGCTCCCACTGGGCGCGGTCTTCTTCGGACTTCACCAGTTCATCCATCAGGCGACGCGTCTCGAAGTCATCCGTTTCTCCGTCCACCAGGGCCGACAGACGTTCGCTCTTGGAGACTTGTTCTTTCATGGCGCTACTCATTCAGTTGTTGTCTAACAACGGACGCAGGGTCCGGTCGATGGCCTCGCGGGCCCGGAAGATACGCGACCGGACCGTGCCGATCGGGCATCCCATCGTCTGCGCGATCTCCTCGTAACTCAGTCCCTCGATCTCGCGCAGCGTGATGGCCATCCGAAGGTCGTCGGGCAGTTCCTCGATGGTGCTTCGCACCGCCCCTTCAATCTCTTCGGACAACAGCTCCCCCTCCGGGGTTGCACTGTCCTTCAGGGCGGAGTCGCCGCCCATCTGTTCCGCGTCCTGCGCATCAACCTCGGCCTCGGGCCGACGTCGTCCCTGGGAGACAAGATGGTTCTTGGCCGTGTTGATGGCGATGCGGTAGAGCCACGTATAGAACGCACTCTCGCCGCGAAAGTTCGCCAGCCCCTTGTAGGCCTTGATAAAGGCCTCCTGGGACACGTCCAGGGCCGCCGCGTGGTCGTGGACGTAGCGCCCGACCAGATTGACGATCTTGTGCTGATACTTCAGCACCAGAATGTCGAAAGCCGCCTTGTCGCCCTTCTGAACTCGCTTGACCAGGGCCTCGTCGGAAGCCTTCTCGCTCATGCGGGGACTCCCGCCAGCCCACCGGTCTCCGGTAATCTATGGTGCATGGACCGCCTGACTCGCATTAAGTTCGCTTTGCGCACAACAGTGTTGCGCAAGGGCCACATTTTGCTCTGGCAACAAGCGCAGCACGTTACCTGACCCATGGGGACAGTACAACAACCGCGCCTGGCGGACGTCCTCGTGATCGGAAGCGGCGCGGCGGGGCTCTCCGCAGCCCTGCACCTGGCCCCGCATCGCCGCGTCACCGTAATCAGCAAGGGCCCGGTGGACGAGGGCTCCACCCGCTACGCCCAGGGCGGTATCTCGGCTGTCCTCGACCGCACCGACTCCTTCGACGCCCACATCCAGGACACCCTCGATGCCGGCGCCGGCCTGTGCGACCCGGATGCCGTGCGCCGCGCCGTCGCGGCCGGCCCCGAAGCGATCCACTGGCTGCTCAACCTGGGCGTCCCCTTCACCCGCGAGCCCCTGGAGGGCCGCAGCCGCCTGCATTTGACCCGCGAGGGTGGGCACAGCGCACGCCGGGTCGCGCACGCCGCCGATGCCACCGGCCGCGCGATCGAGGAGGCACTGGTACGTAACGCCTCGGGCCAGGGCAGCATCGAGGTCTTTGAACGCCACGTCGCCGTGGACCTGATCACCCAGCCGGTGGACGGCACCCGCCGCGTGGTCGGGGCCTACGTACAGGACGCCAGGACCCGCGAGGTGGAGACCATCCTCGCCCCCACCGTGATCCTCGCCACCGGCGGCGCCAGCAAGGTCTACCTTTATAGTTCCAACCCGGACGGCTCCACCGGCGACGGCATCGCCATGGCCTGGCGCGCCGGCTGCCGCATCGCGAACATGGAGTTCATGCAGTTCCACCCGACCTGCCTGTTCCACCCGAAGGCGAAGTCGTTCCTGATCTCCGAGGCAGTGCGCGGCGAAGGCGGGGTGCTGCTCCTGCCTGACGGCGAGCGCTTCATGCCGCGTTTCGACGAGCGCGCCGAACTGGCCCCGCGCGACATCGTGGCCCGCGCGGTCGACCACGAGATGAAGCGCCTCGGCATCGACCACGTAAACCTCGACATCAGCCACAAGCCGGCCGAGTTCATCCGCGAGCACTTCCCCACGATTTACGAGCGCTGCCTGGAGTACGGCTTCGACATGACCCGGGAACCGCTGCCGGTGGTTCCGGCCGCGCACTACACCTGTGGCGGCGTCATGGTGAACCACTTCGGCCAGACCGATCTGCCGGGTCTCTACGCCGCCGGCGAGGTCTCCTACACCGGCCTGCACGGGGCCAACCGCATGGCCAGCAACTCGCTTCTGGAGTGCCTGGTCTACGCCCGCGCCGCCGCCGATCACATCCTTTCGCAGACCGATCTGCCCGCCCCCGAGCAGCTGCCGGTACCGCCGGCCTGGGACGAATCGCGGGTCACCGAATCACAGGAAGAGGTGGTGGTCGCCCACGACTGGGACGAGCTGCGCCGGCTGATGTGGGACTACGTGGGCATCGTGCGCGCTCGCGAACGCCTGCACCGCGCCGAGCGACGCATCCGCATCCTGCAGGAAGAGATCCACGAGTATTACAGCCACTTCCGCATCTCCCCGGACCTGCTGGAGCTGCGCAACCTGGCCATGGTCGCCGAGATCATTGTGAAGAGCGCCCTGTCGCGCAAGGAAAGCCGCGGGCTGCACTTCATCCGCGACTACCCGGACACCGACCCGGCCCTGGACGGCCAGCCGACCATCCTCGCCCCCGAAAACGCCCTGCGCCCGGGCGACACCCGCCGGCCGTAAGCCGTCCCGTCATTGCGAGGAGCATCGGGACGAAGCAATCGGCATCCGCAAGCCATCTGATCTCGACGCACTACCAGCGTTGGGGGATTACTCGCTCCGCTCGCCCTTCGGGCCGGCCTGCGGCCGTTCAACGCAGCTTCGCTGCTTTTGTGCTTCATCGCCTGCGGCGACTCGCAATGACGAATTCAGGGCGGCGCTTGCGCGCTACCACCACTTCTCGTATTTCAGCTGGGCCTCGGGGATGCCCCATTCCGCCAGCAGCGTGGCCATGTCCTCGATGAACTCGCGCGAGCCACAGAAGTAGAACAGCGCATCGCGCGGCAAATCGAGCGACTCCAGCAACCGATGGCTGATACGCCCGGTATGGCCCAGCCAGTCCTCGGCCTCGCGGGTCACCGTCAGGCTTACATCGATATTCGGCGCCTCGGCCATGGCCGCAAGCTCCTGCGGGAACAGCACCTCGTCCTGGTGCGCCACGCTGTACACCAGATGCGCGTAGACCTCGGGCATGTCGGCGTGGATCGCGCGCAGAATGCCGAACAGCGGCGTCACACCGATCCCGGCGCCCAGTAGCACGACGTTCTTCGCCATGCCGGGCTCGAAAAAGAAGCTGCCCTGCCCCGGGGTGATGTAAACGGTGTCGCCTTCCTGCGCGACTCGGTGCAGGTAATGAGTCGCATGGTGGTGGTCGGCGTACTTGATGGCCAGTTGCAGACGGCCGTCCGCGCGCGGCGCGGAGACCACCGAATAGCCGCCAACGAAGGGCTTGCCTTCCGGCTGGGGGATCACCAGGTCCAGCCACTGCCCCGCCTTGCTGGTAAAGCGCTGCGGGTCCGCCGCCAGGGTGAACACCTTGATCAGCGGCGTGACCTGCTCGATCGTCTCGATCCGGGCCGGCAGGAAGTGGTCGGGCAGTTCGACAGCATCGGTCATGTCGGATCCTTGGTCTCGTTTTCCTTGCGGCCACCGCGCTCACGGCGGCGGGCTTCCTGATAAAGGGCCTCCTGGGCATCGAAGTCCAGTTCACCCAGCCCCTGCCCGCCCTCGGCCGCCAGGGCCTCCATGTCCCGAAAGCGGGCCTCGAACTTCCGGGTACTGCCGCGCAGCGCACTCTCCGGGTCCACCCCCAGGTGGCGCGCCCAGTTGCTGACGGCAAACAGCACGTCGCCAACCTCCTCGGCGATGCGCTCCGGCGGCTCGCCGTCATCCACGGCAGCCTGCACCTCGGCCAGCTCCTCGTGGATCTTGTCGACCACCGGCGCCGGATCGTCCCAGTCGAAGCCGAGCCGGGCCGCGCGACGCTGGCTCTTGACCGCGCGCGCCAGCGCCGGCAGCGCCAGCGGGATGTCGTCCATGGCACTGGTCTGGGCGCGATCGGCACGCTCCTTCGCCTTCTCCGCCTCCCAGGCCGCCTCGCGCGCCGCATCCGAGGCATGCTCGACATCGGCGAACACGTGCGGGTGCCGGCGCACCAGCTTGTCACCGATGGCCCGGGCAACATCATCGAGGTCGAAGCGACCCGCTTCCTCGGCGATGCGCGCCTGGAACACCACCTGGAACAGCAGATCCCCAAGTTCGTCGCGCAGCTCCCGGGTATCCGCCGGCTCGCCCTGATCGCGGGCGATCACGTCGGCCAGCTCGAAGGCCTCTTCCAGGGTGAACGGGACGATGGTCCCGGCAGTCTGTGCCCGGTCCCAGGCGCAGCCGGACTCGGGATCGCGCAGCCGCGCCATGATCGCCCGCAGGCGATCCAGCGGGCGAAGCGACTCGAACGGGCCCTGGGGGTCGACGGGTGCGGGGTCGGTCATCGCGGGAGTGTACGGGGTCCGGTGAACGGGAAAAACCGCCCACCGGATGAACATTCAGGCCCGGTGGCTCCGGGCGGAGCCACCGGGCAGCGGCGGACTAGCCCTGCTGATCGGTCTCGCAGAGGCGCTTCTTGTCGTCCGGCAGGTTGTCCGGGCAGATCCCGCAGCCCTCGTTGCCGGGCAGGGCCCAGTCGATCTTCTTCGGGTACGGCAGGTCCATCTCGTCCATGATCTTGACGAACTCCGCCTCCGGCTTGCCCTTGCCCAGGCGCGGGTTGCGCATCTTCTCCTGACCGATGGTCGTGATCTGGCGCTCCTCGTAATCGTGCGCGGGGTACACCAGGGTCTCGTCCGGCAGGGTGAAGAACTTGTCCTGGATCGAGTGGTAGAGGGTCTTCGCATCCCCCGACTGGAAGTCGGTGCGGCCGCAGGCCTCGATCAGCAGGGCGTCGCCGGAGAACAGCATCTTCAGGCCCACGTGGTCCATCAGGTACGCGTGGTGCGCATCGGTGTGCCCCGGGGTGTAGAGAGGGTTCACGACGAGGTTGCCCACCTGGAAGGGCTCGCCCTCGCGCAGACCGAAGTCGCGGCAGGGCAGTTCGTCCATCGCCGGCCCACCCAGCTTGCAGCCGGTCTTCTCGCGCAGCATCCGCGCACCGGTGATGTGGTCGGCGTGGATATGGGTCTCGATGACGTAGTCGAGGCTCAGGCCCATCTCCTGCAGCACGCGCAGGTCGCGGTCGACGGTCTCGATGACCGGATCGATCAGGGCCGTCTTCCCGGTATCCGGGCAGCTCAGCAGATAGGTGTAGGTGGACGACTCGTCCTCGAACAGTTGCTTGAAGATCATTGCCTTCGCCTCCATGGGCCCGCGGGCCAAACGGTAATCATGCCAAACGCTAATCACATGATGGTAGCGCAGTGCCTTCTACGCTAACGAGACGGCTCGGGCCAACCCAAGCCACCCCGACTTTCCGTGCAGGTGTTTCCGTGTGAGCCCTGCGCGGCGAACGAGTTCCCCGCGTGGGGGCACTTCTGTCGAGCCAGGCGCCCGGCTATCATCCGCGGCGAGTCCATTCGCACCAACCTGGGGATACATTATGGAAGCCAGCCAAGTGGCCGAACTCATCCGCGCCGGCCTGCCGGAGGCCGAGAAGGTCGAGGTCACCGGCGGCGAGGGCAAATTCGAGGCCCTGGTCGTGAGCCCGCAATTCGCCGGCATGAACGCGGTCAAGAAGCACCAGACCGTCTACGCCACCGTGCGTGACCAGATCGACTCCGGCGAGGTGCACGCCCTGTCCATCCGCGCCTTCACGCCGGAGGAAGCCCCGGACGCCTGAGGCGTCCGCGTCGCCTGCCCATGCTGTCGCCCAAGGGCCGCGAGGAGATCGAGCGCCTGCTGGAAGGGGGGCTCGTCCATGACTGGGACGAGGCCGAAACGACGCTGCGCAACGTAACCCGCATGCTCCTGACGACCCGCCCGGACCTCCTGCGGCTGTACTTCACGCCCGAGGCCTGGGAGCAGATCACCGCCTGGCCGCAGAAAAAGGCCGCCAATGCCATCATCGCGGCGCTGCGCACCGGGGTGGTGGACACCCTGGGACGCCCCGCCATCGCCAACCGCGAACAGGCCCGATTCTACCTGTTGTGCTTTCAGGACGACCTCACCGAGCGGGTCGACGCCTGGTGCCGGGAACACCCCGAGGAGTGCCCGCGACGCAGCCGCAAACGCACCACCGCCCTGCCCGGCCAACAGGAACCATGAACGCCTCCGGTATCCAGCGCTGTGGCGACCCCGGGCTGCGGGATGCCCTCGCGGACCTGCTGGCGCGCTACGGGCTGCGCCTGGTGGCCCACCCGGAACAGGCCCCGCTGCCCGGCACCTGGTGGGGCGAGCCCGAGGCCGGCATCATCGGCCGGGACATCCATGTGCGTCCCGACACGCCGATCCACTCGGCCCTGCACGAGGCCGGGCACGTCATCTGCATGGACGCCGCGCGGCGCGCCACCCTGCACACCAACGCGGGGGGCGACGACCTCGAGGAATGCGGTGTCTGCTACCTGCAGATCCTGCTGGCTGACGAGCTGCCCGGCGTCGGCCGCGAGCGGCTGATGCGGGACATGGACACCTGGGGCTACAGCTTCCGCCTGGGCAGCACCACCGCATGGTTTCGCGAGGATGCCGCCGACGCGCGCCGCTTCCTGCAATCCCACGACCTGATCGACCACGACGACCGGCCGCGCTTCACCTGCCGCGAAGCGGCCACGCCACCGGTTCCCGTCACCGGATCGGATGCTACACTGGCATCCGTCGAGTAGACCGCGCGCAACCCCCGCTGGCCGCCACACGGCGCAGCGGCGCGGGAACGGATTGGTACAGCACGGATCGGGAACCGCCCCATGGATAGCACCAGCATTGACGCCCTGCTTCAGGACCTGGACCTGACCTCCAGTCTGTCGGAGCAGGCCCGCCGCGAACTGGCCGGGGCCTGCCAGGCTCGGGAGTTGGAGGCCGGGCGTCGCCTGCGCCCCCAGGAGGTCGAGGACCGCTACCTGTTCATGGTGAGTGGCCAGCTGGTCCGTGTCAGCGGCGGTGCTCCGGCCCGTATCACCCTGGATGCGGCCGACCCCGACAGCCCCCTGCAGATGTTCGACCAGAACATCGGCCAGCAGGACTTCCTGATTACCGAGAAGGCCTGCCGGATGCTCGAGATCCCCACAGCGGCGCTGGAAAAGGCCCACAGCGCCTCGCTGGTGGTGCACGACACCGATCTGGACGATACCGAGGGCGCCTTCTTCGCCGAACTCTATGACCTGATCACCAGCAACCGGCTGGAGCTGCCGACCATGCCGGAGATCGCCCTGCGCATCCAGGAACTGACCAACGACCCGGACGCGGACCTGGACAAGCTGACCGAGGTCATCCAACGCGACGGCACCATTGCCGGCGCCCTGCTGCATGCCACCAACAGCCCACTGTTCCGCGCCGCCAAGCAGATCCAGTCCGTGCGCGAAGCGGTCAACCGCCTGGGCTTTCGCAACACCCGCATGCTGGCGATGAACATGGCCCTGCGCCAGGCGTTCAAGGCCAAGCACGCCTCCACTCGCGACGCCATGGAGGCCAGCTGGAAACATGGCGCCCTGCAGTCCGCCTACAGCTACCTGATCGCGGACTCGCTGAAGCAGCTGGACCGCGAACGGGCCCTGCTGGCCGGACTGGTCGCGGGCATCGGCGCGGTCCCGATCATCCAGTTCGCGGAGCTGCGCGAGGATCACCCCGACACCGAACGCGTCCAGTCGCTGGTCCGGCGCCTGGGCAACCTCGCCGGCGTCCTGGTCATCAACTACTGGGACCTCGGAAGTGACCTGGTCACCGTCGCCGAGCACGCCGGTGACTGGGGCTATCGCGCCGGCGAGCCGGATTACGCCAGCATCGCCCTCGTGGGGGAATGGGCCGCACGCCGCGCCGAAGGCGAGACCGTGCCCGATGCGGCCGATGTCGCTGCCTTCGACGTCCTCGGGATCGACCCGCCGCCCCCGGGCGAACCGATCGCGTTCCTCGAGGAACGCGCCGGGGACCTGGCGGAACTCCGTGCCATGTTCAACGTCTAGACCACGGTGATCGAGGAACGCCTTCCCCAGTTGCGTCCGTTCGCCGAGCTGAGCGAACGCGCCCGCAACAAGCTGCTGCAGCATGCCCGCACCATGACGGTGGACCCGGGCTTCAAGCTGCATGCGCGGGACGAATTCCGCAGCATGATCTTCCTGCTAGAGGGCCGCATGATCCTGGCCAGCGGCCGCAACTCGGTCATGCTGAAAGGCGACTCCAGCGAGGCCCTCAATCCGCTGTTCGAACCCCACGACTACCACAGCCACGCAATCGCCGCGACGCGCGCGACCCTGGCAATGCTGGACCGCAAGGTCTTCGAGACGCTGGTGGACGGCGGCGGACAGGACAGCGTGGAAGTCAGCGAGATCGAACTGTCCGACCTCGAGGGTGAGCTGTTCGGCAGCATCTACACCCATGCCTACTCGGGCGAACTCGCTCTGCCCCAGCTCCCCGAGGTCGCGCTGCACCTGCAGCAGGCATTGAAGGATCCGGATGTCTCGATCGCCGAGGCCACCCGCATCATCGAGGAAGACCCGAGCGTTGCCGGGCGCCTGCTGAGCGTGGCCAACAGTCCCGCCATGGGGAGCCGCCGCGAGGTCGCCCGCCTGCAGGACGCGGTTGCGCGCCTGGGGCTCGAGCGCACCCGCCAGCTGGTGATGGCCCTGGCGATGCACCAGGTCTTCATTCATCGCGACAGTCCCTACCACGATCTGCTCGAACGCCTCTGGCGCCGCTCTGCCCGCATCGCGGCGATCAGCTGCGTGCTGGCCGACCAGTGCGAGGCGGTCGATCCACAGACCGCCCTGCTCGCCGGCCTGCTGCATCGGGTGGGGGCCCTGCCCGTAATCGCCGAGATCGCCCGCTCCCATCCGGGGCGTACGCCGGAAGAGGTCGAGCGCGTACTGTTCCGGCTGGAAGGCCTGATCGGCGAACTGGTTGCTCAGCAATGGGATCTGGCATCCGATATCATCGACGCTATTCGCGATTCCGGCGGCCCGGAAAACCCCGAGGCCCCGGTCCTGACGGACATCGTGCGGATCGCCCGTGCCGCGTGCCCGCGGGATGCCGAGGACGACCCGCTCGCCGACCGCATCCCGCTTGCCGATCTGCGCGCCTTGGAACGGCTCGGCTTCATCCTCGACGAGGATGGCAGCCTGCCGTCCATCGAGACCGCGCGGCAGGAAGTCGAGGCACTGATCCGTCAGGTCGCCTGACCCGGTATCGCCCCACGCCGGCCGGCTGTACCCCGGCCGCCAGAGAGATTCAGGGAAGGTCCATGGATACACGCACCCGCCCCCAGCCCGGAGAGAAGCAGCGCGCCGCCGACAAGGTTGCCCGCATCCCGGTCAAGATCAACCCGACCGAACGCCCGCAGCGCAAGCCGAAGTGGATTCGCGCCCAAAGCCAGGCGCGCCCCGAAGTGCAGCGCATCAAGGGCATCCTGCGCGAACAGAAGCTGCACACCGTCTGCGAGGAAGCGAGCTGCCCCAACCTGGGCGAATGCTTCGCCCACGGCACCGCCACCTTCATGATCATGGGCGACATCTGCACCCGGCGCTGCCCGTTCTGTGACGTCGCCCACGGCCGCCCCGAGGCCCTGGACGCCGACGAACCGCGCCACCTGGCCGAGACCATCCAGGCCCTGGGACTGAACTACGTCGTCATCACCTCGGTGGATCGCGACGACCTGCGCGATGGCGGTGCCGGTCATTTCGTCGACTGCATCCGCGAGGTCCGCAGCCGGAACCCGGACACCAGGGTCGAGATCCTCGTGCCCGATTTCCGCGGGCGCATGGACCGCGCGCTGGAGATCATGCACCAGGCGCCGCCGGACGTCTTCAACCACAACCTGGAGACCGTCCCGCGGCTGTACCGCGAGGCGCGCCCCGGGGCCGACTATGCCTGGTCGCTGGAGCTCCTCCGGCAGTTCCGCGAGCAGCATCCCGGCGTCCCCACGAAGTCCGGCCTGATGCTGGGCCTGGGCGAGACCCGCGAGGAGTTGCTGGAGGTCCTGCAGGACCTGCGCGATCACGGTTGCGACATGCTGACCCTGGGGCAGTACCTGCAGCCGTCGCGCCATCACCTGCCGGTCACGCGCTTCCTCGCGCCCGAGGAGTTCGACGAGCTGGGCGAGCGGGCGCGCGAGATGGGCTTCAAGCAGGTGGCCAGCGGTCCGATGGTCCGCTCGTCCTATCACGCCGACCTCCAGGCCCAGGGCCTCGAAACCGCCTGACCCGCCCCGGGCAGGCCGTGCCGGGCAACGCGTCCGTTGCGCGTCCGGGTGGCTTCGGACGTTCACGGGTCCGCGCCAAGGCGCCCAGTAACCAGGCCGGGTTGATCATCGGTTGTTTCTGGGGGCTTGGACTCGCCGTCTGCCTGGTTGTGGCTGGTCCCGGTTCGTCCTTCGGTGTTTACGGTAGCTCCGGTCCACATACTGCCGAGCGCTGACTCGCCAGCGCGCCCCGAGGTCCTTTCTTGCTTGTCCAAGAAAGGACCCAAAGAAGGACACCCGGATTCCGCCCGGGAACCTCGCTCCGGACGTGCTGGGCCGGCGGCGCTGAACTCGCTACGCCTGCGGCTTCGCTCAGACATCCAGCGCCTTCTTCCGGCCCATCACGCCCTCCGCGAGGGGCTTCATACGGGAGGCGAAGGTCAAAACCGACCGTATCCCCACGCTTCCGCCTAACCATAGGCATCGCCGCCCGAAAGCCCCCGGCGCCCGCAGCGCGGGCGCGGCACGCAACGGCCGCAGGCCGAGCGTGCCCAGATGCCGGAAGACCCAGCCTTCATCTATTGGCATGCACGTGTGAATCGCCGTTGTTTTGACCTTGAACCCCCCATTGTCGTCGCGCCGAGTGGAGAGGCTTTTCGCGGGAGGAGAGGCGCTGGATGTCTGAGCGGAGCCGCAGGCGTAGCGAGTTCAGCGCCGCCCGCGAAAAGCCTCGGAGCGAGGGAAACCCCGGCCCGCGCAGCGGGCCGGGGTCGCGGCAGTCGGGCGTGTTTCTTGGGCACTTCTTTGCACGAGCAAAGAAGTGCCTCGCGGTGCGCTCGCGAGAGAGCGCGTGGCAGGCGGCTCGACGAAGGCACCGTAAACACCGGACGACGAACCGGGACCAGCCACAACCAGGCAGGCGGCACGAAAAGCTCCAAAGGCTAGGGCATGGCCAGCCTTCGGAAACGCGGGCGACGTGTTACGGCGCCGGGCAACGCCCCAGGGCCTGGACCCGCACCAGCTCGGCTGGCAGCGCCGGCTCATGCAGGAATGGAGAATCCCGGTCCGGGAATAGCTGTGCGGCGAGATTCGCCAGGAGCGCGTCGCGAACGCGGTCGATTGCGACCGGCCCGGCCAGGAGCGCCTGCATGGAAGTGGTCGCCAGGCCCGCATAGCCACAGGGGTTGATCCGCGCAAACGGCGCCAGCAGCGGCGCAACGTTCAGGGCGAGGCCATGGATGCTGCGGGCATGCCGCACCCGCAAGCCGAGTGCCGCGATCTTTGCGTGCCCGACATAGACGCCGGGCGCATTCGCCCGACGTTCGGCCGCGATACCCCATTGGGCGAGCGTCTCGATGATGGCCTGTTCCAGGCACTCGACCAGACGCCGCACGCCAATCCCGAGCCGCCTGAGATCCAGCAGAGTGTAGATGACGAGTTGGCCGGGCCCGTGATAGGTGATCTGCCCGCCGCGGTCGATCGCCACCACCGGCACGGCCCCGGGATCGAGCAGGTGTTCGGGGCGGCCATTGCGCCCCTGGGTGAAGACCGGGGGGTGCTGCACGCACCACAGGGCGTCGGGGTCAGCGGCCCCGCGCTCGCGCCCGTGGAGCTGCATCGCCTGCCATACCGGGACGTAGGGCTGCAGCCCGAGTTCGCGTACCTCGACCCGCCCAGGCGTCACAGGATCATGCGCACCCGGTCGCAACGGCCCAGGGACCGGTAGAAGGCGTCCAGTTGTTCCTGGCTGGTCGCGGTGAAGGTGATGGTGATGCCGACAAAGCGGCCGGCGCGCGAGGCGCGCTGCTGGATCACCGCGTCCTCGGCGTCGAGATGTTCCGCCACACAGCCCTCGACCGCTTCCATCAGCTCCGGGTGGGCGTCACCCATCACCTTCACCGGAAAACGGCAGGGAAACTCGATCAGGGTCTCGCGATCGCTCATGCGGCACCTCCGGACTGCAGGGGTTCACGCACATGCGCACCATGCGCACCGGGCTTGGCCGCCTGGTAGGCAGCGTGCACGGCCCGCCATACCGGTCCGGGTTGGCCCGTGCCCACGGCGCAGTCATCCAGGCGCGTGACCGGGAGGATCTCGCGCGTCGAACTGGTCAGCCATATCTCCCCGGCCCGGGCCAGCTCGTCCGCGCTGACCGCGCGCTCCTCTACCGGATAACCCAGCTCGCGCGCCAGGTCGAGCACCCGCAAGCGGGTCACGCCCGGCAGCACCGACGTATCCAGCGGCGGGGTCAGCACCTGTCCATCCAGGATCACGAAGACATTGCTTGCCGCGCCCTCGGTCAGCTGGCCGTCCCGCAACAGGATGGCCTCGGCGGCGCCCTGTTCGGTCGCATCCTGGCGATTCAAGACATTGGCCAGCAACGTGGTGGCCTTGATGTCGCAGTGCCCCCAGCGGCGGTCCTCGGCCGTCACGGCCGCCACACCCTCCGCGCGGATGGTGTCGGGGAGGGGACGGATCGGGCTGACCATCGCCAGGACGGTCGGCCGTGTATCCGAGGGGAAGGCATGGTCGCGCGGGGCCACGCCACGAGTCACCTGCAGGTAGACCCCGAGATCGGGTGTCGCGGGATCGGCATTGCGCGCCAGCAGCTCCGCCAGCACCGCGCTCCACCCCTCACGATCGAACGGGTTGGGGATGCGGATGGCCGCCAGGGACCGCGCCAGCCGCTCGAGATGGTCGGGCAGCAGGAAAAACTCGCCGGCATAGCTGGGGATGACCTCGTAGACCGAGTCCCCGAACAGGAAGCCGCGGTCCAGCGGCGAGATCCGCACCTGCTCCAGCGGCAGGTAGTCCCCGTTGAAATAGGCAATGCTCACGGGTAACCCGCAGTTCAGAACGGCCAGGCCGCCTGGATACCCAGGGCCGCGCCATCCCAAAGGCGACGGACCAGACCGCCCTGCTCCACCGGCTGCAACGCGACCAGCGGCTGGGTCCGGATGACCTCGCCATTCAGGCGCACCACGACCTCGCCCACTGCATCGCCTGCGGCGAGCGGCGCCTCCAGGGGCTGGTTCACCTCCATCGAGGCATCCAGATCCTCCTCGCGCCCCGGCGGGACCATGACCCAGAAGTCCTCGGCCAGGCCCACGGCCACCTCGGTCTGTGCCCCGCGGTAGATCCGTGGCGTTCCCAGCTCGTGCCCGCCATCAAATACCTTGCGGGTGGCGGTAAACCGCATGCCCCAGTTCACCAGCGCCTGGGATTCGTTCGCACGGCGCGTGCCGCCCTGCTGATGATCGGCTGCCTCGATACCCATGACCACTGCCACCAGCCGGCGGTCGTTGCGCTTGGCGGACGAGACCAGATTGTAGCCCGCGCTCGAGGTCCAGCCGGTCTTCAGGCCGTCGAATCCGGCATCGCGCCACAGCAGCATGTTGCGATTGCTCTGCGAGATGTCGTTGTACTCGAAGGAGCGTTCGCTGTAGTAGCCGTAGAGATCCGGAAAGTCCCGGATCAGGGCCCGAGCGAGCAGCGCCATGTCCTGCGCGGTGGTGTACTGCCGCTCGTCGGAGGGCAGCCCGTGCGGGTTGGCAAAGTAGGACTGGCGCATCCCCAGTTCGCGGGCCTGGGAATTCATCATGTCGACGAAGGCCCCTTCGGAGCCGGCGACATGCTCGGCCAGGGCGGTGGAGGCATCGTTGCCCGACTGAACGATCATCCCGCGCAGCAGGTCCTCGACCGCGACCTCCTCGCCGACCTCGATAAACATGCGCGATGCCCCGGTCATCCCGGTCCGCCAGGCGCGTTCACTCACCGTGACCACGTCATCCAGCGCCATGCGGCCGTCGGTGATCTCGCCGAACACCGTGTACGCGGTCATCAGCTTGGTCAGGCTGGCCGGCTCGCGTTCCACCAGCGGGTCCCGGCTGGCGAGCAACAGGCCGGAGTCGAAATCCATCAGCACATAACTCGCCGCCGTCACGTCCGAGGGCGGCCGCGGGATGCCGCCAGGCACGCTGGCGCCGGTGCCGGCCACGGGCAACTCCGACTCCTGCGCCTGCGCTGGAACCAGCGCGAGCACGAGCGCCAGGATCACCGGCAGGCAGGCCATCAACAGCGGCAGAAACGGGGTGCGGACGGACGAATTCATGATTGGGAAGGACCTCCTGAAGGACCGGTCTACGATAGCAGAACTGGGGCCCGGAACGGGCCGGACAACAACGGGAACAAGGGCGACTACGGCGCGTCGTTCACCACGCGGTAATCCACATGCGCCGCGCCTTGCAGACGATCGGTAATCGAGCGGACCGCATCGCCGTCGGGCAGCGGGCCGATGCGCACGCGATGCAGTTCCGCCCCGTTGTCGCGCTCGACGCTGGAGATCCGCACCGGCTCGAACCCGAGCGCACGCAGATCCTCGCGCACCTGCTCGGCCGAATGGCGTTCGGCAAACGCACCGACCTGCACGAAACGCCCGGGCCCGGCCGCCTCGCCATTGGAACGGGCCGCGGCCGGCGCGGCATCCTGCGGCTCGGCCGCGGCCTCCGGCCGGGGCGCTGCGGCCACCTCGAGCGGTGCAGGCTCCGGTGCCTCCGCCACCCGCGCCGGTGCTGTATCGCCCGGACCCACCGACCGGATGCGCACGCGCGCCACCCCGGCATCGGTCATGTCGATGCGATGGGCGGCGGCGTAGGAAAGATCGATGATGCGCCCGTCGACGAACGGCCCGCGATCGTTCACCCGCACGACCACCCGCTTGTCGTTGTCCAGGTTGGTGACCTCGACGTAGCTCGGCAGCGGCAGCGACTTGTGGGCCGCGGTCATCGCGTACATGTCATACGGTTCCCCGCTGGAAGTGCGCCGCCCGTGAAACTTGGTTCCATACCAGGACGCGTAGCCCTCTTCCTCGAAGCCGTCGCTCGTCCGCAGGGTGCGATAGCGCTGACCGAAGACCTCGTACTCGGGCGGATTGCCGTAGCGGCTGGGCGGCTCGTCGCGCGGTTCCGGTTCCGGGATCAGGGCCAGATCCTGTGGCACATCCGCAGGGTCGGGGTAGCTGTCATACGCGGCATCGCCCAGCGGGCGATCCGGGTCGGCCTCGCGGTCGGGCGTGGACGAACAACCCGCCAGAATCAGCGCCAGCGAAGCCGCGAACGCGGCGCAGCCCGCACCCGCCCGGCGTGGGTTATTCCGCCAGCGCCTCGGCCAGCTGATGGACGGCCATTGCATACAGCGGGCTCCGGTTGTAGCGGGTAATCACGTAGAAATTGGGATACCCCAGATAGTACTCGTAGCCATCCTCACCCTCGAGGCGGATGAACGAGTACTGGCCATCCTCGTCCACGGCCTCGTCCGGGTAGATGCCGTGTTCGGCCAGTTCGTCCAGACCGAAGCGGGCCTGGTAGTTGCGGCTGATCAGCGCCTCGTGGGCATCGCCCTCGACCCGGGCCTGCGCCACCACCGGCTCGCGGTGGTTCCAGTGGTGCTCGCGGAAGTAGTTGGCCACCGACCCGATCGCGTCCGGCCAGGAATTCAGCAAGTCGCGCTGGCCGGAGCCGTCGAAGTCCACCGCATAGTGGCGATAGCTGGACGAGATGAACTGGCCACGCCCCATGGCGCCGGCGTAGGAGCCGCGCGTCTCGCGCGGATCGAGGCCTTCCTCGTCCACCAGCGTCAGGAATTCGCCCAGCTCGCGGCGGAAGAAATCCGACCGGGGCGGGTAGTCAAAGCCCAGGGTCACCAGGGCATCGAACACGCGGAAGCCGCCGGTGTTGCGGCCGTAGTAGGTCTCGACCCCGATGATCGCGGCAATGATCTTCGGCTCCACGTCAAAGCGGTCCTCGGCCCGCTGGAGCCAGAGTTCGTGCTCCTGCATGAACTCGCGCCCGCGCTCGATGCGCGCATCGGTGATGAAGATCGGACGGTAATCCTTCCACGGCCGGGCCTCGGCTGGGCTCGAGATCAGGTCGAGGATGCGCTGCTGCGGGTCGGCCGCGGCAAACATCGCCTCCAGGGCCTCGCGCTCGCGGCCGGCCTCCACCTGCTCGTCAATGAAGGCCTGGACCTCGTCGCGCTCGAGATACGGCGGATCGCCGGCGCGGAATTCACTTTCCGCCGCCACCGGAAGCGACACGGCCACCAGGGACAGCGCCAGTCCGACCGGCATCAGGAACGGACGGGCCAGGCGGGTCCATACGGGGCTCAGGGTCAGAGTCATCGATTCACCAGGCGTTTCTGGGAGGCTATGCTCATGAGAATACCGAAGGCGACCATCAGGGTCACCAGAGACGTTCCCCCGTAACTGACGAGGGGCAGCGGCACGCCGACCACCGGCAACAGGCCGGTCACCATGCCGATATTGACTACCATGTAGACCGCAAAGGTCAGGCTGATACTCCCGCCCAGCAACCGGGCATAGCGGTCTTGTGCCAGCGCGGCGATCCACAGCCCGCGCGCAACAATCGCAAAATACAGCAGCAGCAACAGCGCGACACCGATAAAGCCGAATTCCTCGGCGTAGACCGCAAAAATGAAGTCGGTGGAGCGCTCCGGCAGGAACTCGAGCTGCGACTGGGTCCCGTTCAGCCAGCCCTTGCCGTACAGACCGCCGGAGCCGATCGCGATCTTCGACTGGATGATGTGATAGCCGGCCCCCAGCGGATCGGACTCCGGGTTGAACAGGGTCAGCACCCGCTGGCGCTGATAGTCCAGCATCTGTGACCACAGGATGGGGACCGCACCCGCGACCGCCACCCCGAGCCCGACAAACCAGCGCCAGCCAAGCCCCGCGAGGAAGATCACCAGAAAGCCCGCGGCCCCGACCAGCATCGAGGTCCCGAGATCCGGCTGCTGCATGATCAGGTAGACCGGAACCAGGATCAGCGCGGCGGTCACCACAAGATCGCGGAAACGGGGCCGCCCACTGCGCAGCGACAGATACCAGGCCACCATCATCGGCACGGCCAGCTTCATGATCTCCGAGGGCTGAAAGCGCATGAAGCCGAGGTCCAGCCAGCGCTGCGCACCCTTGCCGACATCGCCGACCCACATCACCGCCAGCAACAGCAAAACCCCGGCCACGAACAGCCACGGCGAGATCGCGCGCAGGCCATGCAGCGATATCTGGGCCACCAGCAGCATCGCAACCACCCCCAGGCCGATGCGCATCAGCTGACGCTCGACCGCCACCACGCTCTCCCCGGACGCACTGAACAGCACGGCCAGCCCCAGCAGCAGCAGGATGGACAGCAGCACCAGCAGCACGCTGTCCAGGCGCAGGCTGCGCAGGACCCACTGGCTGATCGACATCTCGCGGCCGGTCACGCTGATCATTCGTCCTCCGAGGCCTCGAGGGTCATACCCGCCCCCTCCAGCAGATAGGCATCCATCACCTGGCGAGCCACGGGCGCGGCCACCCGGCCGCCGGAGCCCCCGTGCTCGACCAGCACCGCGACGGCGATCCGCGGATCCTCGGCCGGGGCGTAGCCCACGAACAGGGCATGATCCCACAGGCGCCGGGCCAGCTCCTCCTCGTCGTACTCCTCGTCCTCGCCCAGGCTGAACACCTGCGAGGTGCCGGTCTTGCCGGCAATGGTGTATTCCGGACGGGTGCTGCCGACACTGCCCCACGCGGTCCCGTGACGGGCATTGACCGCCTCCACCAGGGAACCGTGGATCGCGTCCCAGTGCTTTTCTTCGACGACAACCGGCTCGCGTGTCACCGGCAGCGGATATTCCGGCTCCCCGGTCCCGTTATCCATCGCGCGCAGCAGATGCGGCTGGTAGCGCTCGCCACGGGCGGCCAGCGCCGCGGTGAAATCGGCCATCTGCAGGGGCGTGGACAGCATGTAGCCCTGACCGATCGCGGTAATCAGGGTCTCGCCGGGGAACCAGACCTCGTTATGCGTGGCCCGTTTCCAGTCGCGACTGGGCAGAATCCCGGAGCGCTCCCCGGTGGAGTCGATCCCGGTGCGCTGCCCTACCCCGAACGCGCCCAGGATCGGCACCATGCGATCAATCCCCATGGTATGGGCCAGATCGTAGAAATAGACGTCCGAGGACACCGCGATGGCGCGGGACATGTCCACCCTGCCATGGCCCTCGCGACGCCAGTCACGATAGCGCCGCTCGTGCCCCGGAAGCTGGTAATACCCACGGGCGAACATCTCGCGCTCGGCAGTCGTGACTTCTTCGTCAAGCGCCGCCAGCGCCACCAGCGGCTTGACGGTCGAACCCGGCGGATACTGGCCGCTCAGGGCACGATTGAACAGCGGCCGGCGCTTGTCATCGCGCACTGCGGCAAAATCGGCCTGCGAGATCCCGTGGACAAAGGCCTCGGGATCGAAACCGGGGGCACTGACCAGCGCCAGCACCTCCCCGTTGTCCGGATCGATGGCCACAATGGCGCCATCCCGCCCGGCCAGCGCACGATAGGCCGCCTGCTGGAGATTCACGTCCAGGGTCAGGGTCAGGTCCGTACCCGGTTGCGGCGGCGTCACCGACAGCTCGCGGATCACCCGGCCCTGGGCGTTCACCTCCACCTGGCGATAACCTGGCCGACCGTGGAGCAGTTCCTCGTAATAGCGCTCGATGCCACTCTTGCCGATATGCGAGGTGCCGGCATAGGCGCTTCCGTCCACCCGCTGCAGATCCTGCCGATTGATGCGCCCGACGTAGCCGACCGCGTGCGAGAACTTGGAGCCAAGCGGGTAGAAACGCAGCGGGCGCGCCTCGATTTCGACCCCTGGCAGCTCGTGGCGCGAGACCGCAATGCGCGCCACCGTTTCGTCGTCCAGCCCGGCCTTCAGCAGCACCGGCTGGAACGGCCGGCGCTGGCGCACGCCGCGGCGAAAGCGCTCGACATCCGCCTCGCTCAGCTCCAGATACCCCCGCAGCCGGGCCAGCAGGGAATCGAGATTGCCCGCCTGCTCGACGGTGATCTCCAGCTGATAGGACGCGCGATTCCCCGCCAGCAGGACACCATTGCGGTCGCGGATAACCCCCCGCGTGGGGGCGATCGGCTCCACCCGCAGGCGGTTGTTCTCCGACAGCGTGGTGAAGTGCGAATGCGCGCCCACCTGCAGCCCCGACAGCCGCCAGCCCAGCGCCAGCAGGATGGCCGCCAGCACCACCAGCGCCAGCAGGATGCGCACAACGAAACGCTCGCGATCCTGCTGTTCCTCGCCGTAGGCGTCGCGTTCGGCCATCTCAGGAGGTCACGACGCCACGACCCGGCCCGGCGAGCGCCCACGCGAAAGCCGAACCGTCCCACAGGGACGGCCCGGCACCTGCCGACCGCTGCATGCAGCGCGTCGCGGCGTCAGATCTTGCTCTTCTGGTAACGCTTGTAGCTGGCAACAATCTCCGCCTTGGCTTCCTCGGCGCCAACCCAGCCTTCCACTTTGACCCACTTGCCCTTCTCCAGCTCCTTGTAACGCTCGAAGAAGTGCTTGATCGAGTCGAGCAATTCCTGCGGCACGTCTTCCGGGCCCTGGAACCTCTTGGACTGCGTGCACAGCTTGTCCACCGGCACCGCCAGGATCTTCGCGTCCACCCCGGCCTCGTCGGTCATCTTCAGCATGCCGATCGGACGCGAGCGCACGACCGAGCCCGGCAGAAGCGGCACCGGGGTGATGACCAGCACGTCCACCGGGTCATCGTCTTCCGACTCCGTGTTCGGAATGAATCCGTAGTTGCACGGGTAGAACATCGCGACCGCCATGAAGCGATCGACCACCAGGGCGCCGCTGTCCTTGTCCATCTCGTACTTGACGGGCTGGCCCTGGGTGGGGATCTCGATCACCACGTTGATGTCGTTGGGGAGATCCTTGCCGGCTTCGATCTGGTTAAGGTCCATGCTTGAGTAGTTTCCGATTGCTTTGAAGAGCGCTGGATTATACAGGGGAGAGCCCCCGCAATGGCACCCGTCGTCCGACCGACCCAGGAGACACCGGCGGGATCGCGCGGTTGCGGCGCATCGGCCTCAGGCGGTATAAGACCGCGCTCGGGAAACGGTTTGTGCTGGTTTTCTGCCAACCGTTCACCGGAGCCATTCACCGTGCCGCTCGATACCCGGCTTGTGCCGCGGTTCGCGCGCGGCACCGGGCAGCAGGAGTGAATCATGCGCATCGTCCTGATGGGTGCACCGGGGTCCGGCAAGGGCACCCAGGCCAAGAAAATGGTCGCCACCTTCGGTATCCCCCAGATCTCCACCGGTGACCTGCTCCGCGCTGCGGTCGCCGCCCAGACCGAACTCGGGAAGCAAGTCGAGGACGCCATGGAGTCCGGTAATCTGGTACCCGATGACCTGGTCCTGGGCCTGATTCGCGACCGCCTGCAGGAGCCCGATGCGCAGAAGGGCTTCATCCTCGACGGCTTCCCGCGCAATGTCGCCCAGGCCGAGGCCCTGGACACCATGCTGGCCGACATCGAATCGCCGCTGGACCGCGCGATCCAGATCGACGTCCCGTTCGAGGAGCTCAAGCAGCGCCTGACCGGCCGCGTCTCCTGCGGGGACTGCGGCGCGGTATTCAACACCCATACCTTCCCGCCACAGAAGGAAGGCGTGTGCGACCTGTGCGGCGGCGAACTGATCCACCGCGCGGACGACAACGAAGAGACCGTGGTCAATCGCCTCAAGGTCTACGAGGAACAGACCCAGCCGCTGATCGAATACTACGATCGTCACGGCCTGCTCAGGCACGTCAATGGCACCCGCGACATCGAGCTGATCTTCGACGAGATCCGCCAAATGCTGTCCTGAACCCGGGATGAGCCGCCGCCCCGCAAGCCCCGTGCCGCGGCCTCGCCTGATCGCGCGGCAGATCGCGGTGGGCCTTGGCCTGGTGACCGCCGCACTGCTCCCGCTGGCGCTGTCCGCGGAAGAACGCCCTTCGGGATGCGAGTTCGCCCCGGACGTCGAATGGCCCGAACTGCGCACCCTGAAGGGTGGCCTGACCGAGATTGATGCCGATCACGTTCGCCGCGAAGGCGAACGCGTATCGGCCTCGGGCAACGTCCAGCTGTTCGAAGGCGGACAGCGCCTGGACACCGACTTCCTCGAATACGATCGCGCCTCCGGCACCGCCCGCACCGAGGGCGACACCCGGCTGTTCGACGGGGACCTGCTGCTGCACACCCAGGGCGGCGAGTATCGCCTGGATGCCGAGACCGGCGAGTTCCGGAGAATCGATTTCCTGGTGCAGTCCATCCCGGCCCGGGGCAGCGCGGCGCTGGGCGTTCAGCAGGCCCCGCACCTTCACGACTTCGAGGATGCCGAATACACCACCTGCCCGGTCGGCAACGACTCCTGGTGGCTGCGCACCCGCGATCTGGAACTCAATCGCGAGACCGGCGTGGGCGTGGCCCGCAACGCGACGATTCGCTTCAAGGGCGTACCCATCGCCTACACCCCGTACATCAACTTCCCGCTGGACGACCGCCGCAAGAGTGGCTTCCTGCTGCCCAGCGCAGGCACCGGCGGACGCACCGGGTTCGATTTCGCGACGCCCTGGTACTGGAACATCGCGCCCAACTACGACGCCACCTTCACGCCGCGCATCATGCAGGACCGCGGCGTGATGCTCGGCACCGAGTTCCGCTACCTCCAGCCGCGGCACAATGGCGTACTCGACGTGCGCTACCTGCCGGACGACCGCGAAACCGGCGAGGACCGGCACTTCGCCCAGTGGCGCCACCAGACCCGGATCACCTCTAACCTGAACCTGCGCCTCGACGCCGCGGACGTCTCCGACCGCGAATATTTCTTCGATTTCGGCAACTCGGACCGCTATGGAGGCTCCACGCCCTTCCTGCGGCGCTCCGCCGATCTGACCTGGAACCAGCCCGCCTACCGCCTGCGCACGCGCATCGAGGACTACCAGATCGTCGACCCCGAGCTGAGCGCCGCCGGCGAGCCCTACCAGCGCCTGCCGCAGATCACCCTGGAGGCGGGGGAATACCTGGGCCACGGCCTGTCCTGGGACCTCGACACCGAGCTGGTGCGCTTCGAGCGCAGCGAGGACCAGTCCGGGCGCCCGCTGGGCACCCGCCTCGACCTGAATCCCGAGGTGCGCTGGCGCCATGACACCGGCGGCTTCTTCTTCGAACCCGCCGCCGGGGTCCGCCATACCCGCTACGAACTGGACCGCCGCGCCCAGGACGACCGTCCGGAATCGATCAGCCGCACCGTGCCGCGCGCCTCCATCGACACCGGGCTGATCTTCGAACGTTCCATCGCCAATGGCCGCCTGCAGACCGTGGAGCCACGCATCTTTTACGGCTACGTGCCCTACCGGAACCAGGACGACATCCCGATTTTCGATACCGGCGAGGCCGACTTCAGCTTCGACAACCTGTTCAGCCTGGACCGCTTCGTCGGCGCCGACCGCGTGGGCGACACCCACCAGGTCACCACCGCCCTGACCACCCGCATCTTCGACCAGCAGACCGGCCGCGAACGCCTGAGCCTGTCCGTCGGCCAGATCCACTACCTCGAGGACCGCGAGGTCCGCCGGAGCCCGGGACAGGACCCGCTGACCGACTCGCGATCGGACCTCGCGCTGGAGGGACGCGTGCGCATCGGCGACGCCTGGAGCGGGCGCGGTTCCATCCTCTACAACCAGGACGCCGGCGAGACCACCCTGGCGGCGGTCTCGGTCGGCTACAGCCCCAGCGAACGCGCCCGGATCAACCTGGGCTATCGCCAGCGCGAGGCCGGCGCGCGCTCCATCGACCAGACCGATGTCTCCGTGATGTGGCCGGTCACCGAGCGCATCGACGCCATCGGTCGCTGGAACTACAGCCTGCAGGAAGAGCGCGACCTCGAACTTCTGGCCGGGCTTCAGTATCGTAGTTGCTGCTATGGTATCCGCGTGGTGGCGCGCCGCGCGTACGCCTTCGACGAGACCTACGACAACTCGATCTATTTCCAACTCACACTGGACGGCCTGGCACGGTTCGATTCCGGTGTGGATTCGCTATTGCGCGAGGGTATTGCCGGATATGACGCACGTCCCTGAACAACGCCGCCGCGGCAAGGCCCGCACCTTGCTGCCGCTGCTGGCCGTCCTGCTGTACGGCATCGGCCTGCCGGCCATGGCCCAGACCAGCGGGCCCGCGACTGGCGGTCTCTCGCAGGGCGCGGTCGAGGCCCCGGTCACGCCCGGTGCCGCCCGCGACAGCGGGGCCCCGGCCGCCCCCATTACCCCCGAGGGCGACCGCTTCACCGACCGCATCCTGGCGGTCGTCGGCGACGACGTGATCACCCAGCGCGAGCTGGTGGAGCGCATGAACCTGGTCGCCCAGCAAATGATGGAGCGCGGCAACCGCCCACCGGATCAGGACACGCTCGCGCGCCAGGTGATGGAGCGCCTGATCGTCGAGCGCGTGCAGCTGCAGGAGGCCGAGCGCGTCGGCATCAACATCGACGAGATGACCCTGAACCGCGCGATGGAGAACATCGCCCGCGAGAACCGCATGACCCTGCCGCAGCTGCGCCGGGCGCTGATGCAGGATGGCGTGGACTTCAATGCCTTTCGCGAGCAGATCCGCCACGAGCTGACCGTTAACCAGCTGCAGCGCCGCCAGGTGGACCAGCGCGTCCGCGTCTCCGACCAGGAGATCGCCGACCTGATCGCCTCCGAGAGCGGCGCCATCGACCGCGGCGTGCGCTACCGCATCGCACAGATCATGGTGGCCCTGCCGCAGGGCGCCGATGCCGGGCAGATCGCCGAGGCCCGCGAAAAGGCTCAGGCACTGCGCCAGCGGGTGCGCGAGGGCGAGGACTTCGCCACCGTTGCCATCAGCGAATCGGAAGGGCCCCACGCCCTGGAAGGCGGCGATCTCGGCTGGCGCTCCGCCGGCGAGATCCCCACGGTATTCGCCCGCGAGGCCGTGCTGATGCGCACCGGCGAGGTCAGCGAGGTCCTGCGCTCGCCCAGCGGTTTCCACATCATGAAGCTGCTGGACCGCGAGGGCGGTGACCAGACCCGCGTGCAGCAGACCCGCGTGCGCCACATCCTGATCAGTCCGGACCAGGTGCGCAGCGACGAGGACGCCCGCCGCCAGGCCCAGTCCCTGTACAACCGCATCCGCGAGGGCGCGAGCTTCGAGGACCTGGCGCGCGCCAACTCGGACGATCCCGGCTCGGCCGCCCAGGGCGGCGCCCTCGGCTGGGTCAGCCCGGGCGAGCTGGTACCCGCCTTCGAGGAGGCCATGCAGGCGCTGGAGCCGGGCGTGGTCAGCGAGCCGGTAGAGAGCCAGTTCGGCTGGCACATCATCGAGGTCCTGGAGCGCCGCGAGGTGGACACCTCGCGCGAGCAGATCCGGGCCCGCGCCCGCGAGATCCTGCAGAACCGCAAGCGCGAGGAAGAGCTCGAGCTGTGGCTGCGCCGCCTGCGGGACGAGGCCTATGTCGAATACCGGGTTGACGGCTTCGGCTCCTGATCCGCGCGGGGCCCACCCGGTCCCGCGCCTGGCCCTGACCGCCGGTGATCCCGCCGGGATCGGGCCCGATCTCCTGATCGCCATGGCCCGGCAGCGCGGCCAGGCCCAGCGTGTCGCGATCGCCGATCCCGGCGTCCTGGAGGCCCGTGCCCGCCAGCTCGGCGAGTCCCTGCGCCTGGTGCACTTCGACCCGGAACGCCCGCGCGAGGCCACTCCGGCCCACACCCTGGAGATCCTTCCGGTGCCCGTAGCGGCCCCGGTGGTCGCGGGCACCCTGGACCCCGCCAATGCCGAACACGTGCTGGACCTGCTGGCCACGGCCGCCGACGGCTGTCTGGACGGCCGCTTCGAGGCCATGGTCACCGGCCCGGTCCACAAGGGCGTGATCAACCGCGCCGGGATCGCGTTCAGCGGGCACACCGAGTGGCTGGCCGAACGCGCCGGGGCTTTGACGCCGGTGATGATGCTGGCCACCGAGGGCCTGCGGGTCGCGCTGGTCACCACTCACCTGCCCCTGCGCGCGGTCCCCGACGCCATTACGCCCGAACGCCTGGAGGCCGTGACCCGCGTCCTCCACCACGACCTGCGGCGCGACTTCGGCATCGCGGAACCCGTGATCGCGGTCTGCGGCCTGAACCCGCATGCCGGCGAGGACGGCGTCCTCGGACACGAGGAGATCGAGATCATCGGCCCCACCCTGGATCGCCTGCGGGAGGCCGGCATGCACCTGCGCGGCCCGCTCCCGGCCGACACCGCATTCACCCCGCGCGCGCTCGAAGGCGTCGACGCGGTACTGGCCATGTATCACGACCAGGGGCTTCCGGTCCTCAAGCACTCTGGCTTCGGCGGCGCGATCAACGTCACCCTGGGCCTGCCCTTCATCCGCACCTCGGTGGACCACGGCACGGCACTCGACCTGGCCGGCACGGGGCGCGCCGAGGTCGGCAGCTTCCAGGCCGCCGAGCGCCTGGCCGAGACGCTTGCGGCCCGCGCCGCCGCCCGCCGGAGCACCACCAGGGCATGACCCGCATCAAGACCTCGTCGCCGATCCGCAAGCGCTTCGGCCAGAACTTTCTCCACGATACCGGCGTCCTCGCGCGCATCGTCGCGGCGATCGACCCGCAGCCAGGGGACGCAGTGCTCGAGATCGGCCCCGGCCGCGGGGCCCTGACCGCCGCGCTGCTGGAACGCCTGGACCACCTGGTGGCGGTGGAGATCGACCGCGACCTGGCCGCCGGGCTGCGCGCCGGTTTCCCGCCGGAGCGCCTGGAGCTGCACGTCGGCGACGCCCTCGACATGCAGCTGGCCGAACTCGGCGCACTGCCCGAGCGGGGCTGGCGCGTGGTCGGCAACCTGCCCTACAACATCTCTACGCCACTGATGTTCCACCTTCTGGAGCAAGTCGGCGCGATCCGCGACATGCACTTCCTGCTGCAACGCGAGGTCGTCGAGCGCATGACCGCCGTGCCCGGCAGCAAGCGCTACGGACGCCTGACCGTGATGCTGGCCGCCCGCGCCTCGGCGACGGCCCTGTTCACCGTGCCGCCCGGGGCCTTCCACCCCCCGCCCAAGGTCTACTCCAGCGTGGTGCGCATCACGCCCCTGGCCGAGCCACGGGTCGCGCCCGCGCTGTACCCGACCTTCGCCCGGGTGGTCAACCAGGCGTTCTCCAGCCGCCGCAAGACGCTGCGCCGCGGACTCTCCGGCCTGGCCGAGATCGCCGACCTCGAGGCCGCCGGCCTGGATCCGGGAGAACGCCCCGAGAACATCGACATCGGCGGGTTCGAGGCCCTGGCCCGGCGCCTGCACGACGCGGTCAACTGAACAGCCGGCGCCCCCGATCGGCTACCATGACCCCATGGACCTGATCGTTGCCGATGTCGGCGGAACCAATACTCGCGTCGCCCGCGCCCACCGCGAAGCGGATGGCTGGTCCCTGCACGACACCCGGCGCTACCCCAGCCGCGAGCATCCGGACCTCGCCAGCATCCTCGAGCGATGGCGTGCCGAGGTTGCGACGGTGGATGCCTTCGCGGCCGCCGGTCTCGCGGTCGCCGGGCCCGTGCATCAGGGCCGGGCACGCCTCACCAACCTGAGCTGGCCACCGCTGGAAGCGGCCGCCCTGGCCGAGCGCCTGGACATGCCGGTCACCCTGGTCAACGACTTCGCCGCCATCGGGGCCAGCCTCGACGCCCTGCAGCCCGGCGACTGCGAGACCCTGCAGGCGGCCACGCCCGACCCGGCCGGGCTGCGCCTGGTCGTGGGGGCCGGCACCGGCCTGGGCACCTGCCTGGTGGGGCCTCCCGGGGCCACCACCATCTACCCCGGGGAAGGCGGCCACGCCCGCTTCTCGCCCAGCGGGCCGGAAGAGGCCGCGCTGGCCGACTTCGTCGCCCGCGAACTGGGATACTGCACGCGCGAGCACCTGCTGAGCGGGCGCGGGATCGCCCGTATCGGCCACTTCGAACTGGACCGGCAGCCGGACCCGGATCTGGCAAAGGCCCTGGGCACCCCGGATCCCGCTGCCGCCATCGGCGAACTGGCGCACGCCGGCAACCCCGCCGCCGCGGCCGTAATCGAGCGTTTCGTGGGCCTCTATGCCGGCCAGCTGGCGGATATGGCCCTGACCGCCCTGCCCACCGGCGGGGTGTACCTGGCCGGCGGCATCGCCCCACGCTGGGTCGACACCTTTCGTGGGCCGCGCTTTCGCAGCGCCTTCCGTAATCGCCCACCGATGACCCACCTGCTTGAGCAATTGCCCGTGGCCCTTATCATGCATCCCGAACCGGGCCTGCTCGGCGCAGCCGTCTGCGCCAGCCGGTCCGTGAAACCCTGAGCCGGGGCGGCCCGCGCACAGGCGTTTCCCGCTCACGAACCCGGAGCCCCAACCGCATGAATCAGCCCCAAGAGCACGACGCCGAAGCCCATACCATCGAGATCGAGGTCTCCACCGCCTATGTGGAAGACCAGTCCGAGCCGGATGACGATCGCTACGTGTTCGCCTATCACGTGGTAATCCGCAACGCGGGAGCGCTGACCGTACAGCTGCTCAACCGCCACTGGATCATCCGCGACGGACGCGACCAGACCCAGGAGGTCCGCGGCGAGGGCGTAGTCGGCGAACAGCCGAGCATCGAGCCCGGTGACAGCTTCGAATACACCAGCGGCACCGTCATCGAGACCCCGGTGGGCACCATGGAGGGCACCTACGGCATGCGCGACGAACGCGGCAACACCTTCGACGCGCCGATCCCGCCGTTCACCCTCTCCGTCCCGCGCACCCTGCACTAGGTCGGACGGACACGATGGCACTGTACGCCGTTGGCGATCTCCAGGGCTGCCTGGCCCCGCTGGACCGGCTTCTGGAGCAGGTCCGGTTCGACCCGGCAGTGGATCACCTCTGGCTGGTCGGCGACCTGGTCAACCGGGGGCCCGATTCGCTGGGCTGCCTGCGCCGGGTCATGGCTCTGGGCGATGCCGCCACGACGGTTCTCGGCAACCATGACCTCCACCTGCTCGCCACCGCCCAGGGCGTACGCACGCCCGGCGGCAAGGACACCCTGCGCGCGGTGCTGGACGCCCCGGACGCCGGCGAGTTACTGGACTGGCTGGCGCGGCGCCCGTTGATGCATTCCGACGCGGCCAGCGGCTGGACGATGGTACACGCCGGGATCCCGCCCGCCTGGGACCTGGATACCGCGCAGGCCGAGGCGCGGCGGGTCGAGGCCGAACTGAGCGACCCGTCTCGCCGATGCGCCTTTCTGGAGGTCATGTTCGGCAACGAGCCGGCGCAGTGGAGCCGCGGTCTCGAGGGCTTTGATCGCCTGCGCTACAGCGTCAACGCCTTCACCCGCATGCGCTACCTCGCCGAGGACGGGGCCCTGGAGTTCAGCGGCAACGGGCCGCCCGAGGAGGCCTCTCCCGACCTTACGCCCTGGTTCCGGATGCCGGACCGCGCGGCGGCCGGGCATCCGATCGTGTTTGGCCACTGGGCGGCGCTCGGCCATCGGGTGGGGGCGGACTGGCTGGCGCTGGACAGTGGCTGTGTCTGGGGCAACTGCATGACTCTCGCGCGCCTGGACGACACCGGGGGCGATCCGGCCCGCGTCACCACCTGGCAGACGCCCTGCCCCGCCTGACCCGGCTGCTACCGCGCGCCACCCTCCGGGCACTCGCCCTACGTCCGGCCGTCTTCCTTGTTGTGGCTGGTTCTGGTTCCGCATCGGGTGTTTACGTGCCTTCGTCCGGCCGCCTGCCAGGCGCTGACTCGCCAGCGCGCCGCGAGGTCCTTTCTTGCTTGTCCAAGAAAGGACCCAAAGAAGGACACCCGCAATTCGCCCGGGGACCTTGCTCCGGACGCACCAGGCCGGCGGCGCTGAACTCGCTACGCTGCGCTTCGCTCAGACATCCAGCGCCTTGTCTCCGGCCTGGCACGCCCTCCGCAAGGGGCTCATATCGGGATGGGCAGGTCCAAACAGGCGGTATCCCCGCACTGCTGCCTGACCACAGGCATCGCGACCTGAACGCCCCCGGCGCCCGCTACGCGGGCGCGGCACGCAACGGCCGCAGGCCGAGCGTGCCCAGGATGTTCGAAGACCTAGCCATCATCCACTGGCAATAACAACGGGATAGCCGTTGTCTTGACCTCCCTCCCCGTTGTCGTCGCGCCGAGTGGAGAGGCTTTTCGCGGGAGGAGAGGCGCTGGATGTCTGAGCGGAGCCGAAGGCGTAGCGAGTTCAGCGCCGCCCGCGAAAAGCCTCGGAGCGAGGGAAACCCCGGCCCGCGCAGC
>NZ_AQXY01000017.1 GCF_000376845.1 Thioalkalivibrio sp. ALE14 | reverse complement strand
TCAGTAACGGCTTCGCCGGCCGCCTTGCGCCGCGCCTCACGCTGCCAGCGGGACAGCATGCTCCGGTTGATCCCGAGCCGCCGGGCCGCCTCCGTGCAGCCATAGCCCTGGCTCTCGACCATCGCAATCGCGTTGGCCTTGAACTCCCGGCTGTATCGCGCTCGTCTCTGCTTGCTCACATTCACCTCCAGTTACCCATCTAGTGTGGCTTAACTGGGGTGTCCGCTGTCATTGGACCACTTCAAGGCGCTGCCAAGCCGAGCGCAACCTCAAGGTGCTGTGGTTCGACCGAAGGGCGTCGCGGAGCCGTGCCTGTTTAGCTGGAGGGGTCGCGGACAGTCTGCCGCGCCGCCTCGATACGGACACGGATCTGGCTGCGGTAGAGCTGCTCGTTGGGGATGCCCACCAGCGGCGTGCCGGCCCGTCGGCCCTCGGCGTCGAAGGCCATGATGGTCGGCACCACCCGCACCCCGTAATTCCGGCCCAGGGCATTGCCGGCCAGGGTCTCGCCATCGAAATCTCGGACGGCCTCGCGGTCCAGCATCACCTTGCGGATGTGTACCCCCGCGAACGCCGGGTCTTTGGCCATCGGCCCCAGATGACGCTGTTCCGCCCGGTCGCAGTAGGGGCAGCTGCTGGAGGCGAACATGATCAGGGTCGGCTGGCCATTACCGTTGCCGGCCAGGGCCTGCAGGTCCGTCGCGCGTTCCACGCCGCCGGCGGCCGCGCTGGTCGTCAACAGCAGTCCTGCCAGGAGGGAAACGGATCCCAGGAGGGCCACGAACGGGTTGCGCGTCGGGAATCGATGGATCGTCATGGTGCTCTGCCTTTCCGAATATCTGGGATCAGTCTAGGGCCGCAAGATTAATGCAGGCTGAAGGGCCTGTCGCCCAAGCCGACTGCCAACGGGAGCCGGTACCGTTACCTGGCAGGAACACACCCACAAAAAAGCCCCGCCGAAGCGGGGCCTGCTACCGGCTCGCCGGTGAACCGGCGGCCGGGGTGTTGCGAGCGACCTTAGTTGGCGCGCTGGCGCACGTCGGAGGTCACTTCCACGCGGCGGTTGGCCTCACGACCAGCCTGGGTGGAGTTGTCGGCGGTCGGGCGGTCTTCGCCATAGCCAACGGTACGGATCGCATCCGGACGCACGCCTTCGGTGGCGAGGAACTCGGCCACGGACTGAGCGCGACGCTCGGACAGGCCCTGGTTGTAGTCGGCCGGGCCGATGGTGCAGGTGTGACCTTCGACCAGCACGGCGCTGTACTGCACGTCGGTCGAGGTCAGGCTGCGGGCCAGGTCACGCAGGGCGGAACGACCCTCGGCGCGCAGGTTGGCGCTGTCAAAGTCGAACAGGGCCTGGGCGCTCAGCGTGGTGGTGGTGAATTCCGGCTCCGGCTCCGGCTCCGGGGCAGCGGCGGGGGCGGGCGCGGGTGCTTCAGCGGTTTCCTGGATATAACCCGCGCAGTGTTCGAACTTCACGTTTTCAGGCGCCCAAGAACGGGTGCGCACGCACTCGCCAGAGCGATCGACCACGACCTTGCCACTGCGATCCGTCACGTTCGCGGCCGGCGGTTCCTGCGCAATGACCTGCCCGGCAGCACCCAGCACCAGCGAAGCCACAGACGCGGCCAGAAGATTCTTAACGAGCTTATGATTCATTGCATAGCCTCCTTGATAAAAAAATCGACGTCAGACCCCGTTTGCGATCGTGCGAATTTCATGTCGCACACGCATCCGTAGCCCAAAGCAGCGAGCTCCTTGCGCCAAGCCCTCTACAGTACCTTGATAGTGGCACACAAGTTCGGGTTTTGCACGCAACGCGGAGCAATTTTTGTGTCAGCATCACAACGCCGTCACATTCCGTAAAGTCTCGGAGATCCAGACACTTTCATAACACTGTCCCGGGATTGCAACAGTGAAAGCCCGAATCGCGTCTACCCCAAGGGACACACCGTCTCATTGAGGGTTCCCCGACGAGGGACTATCCGCGCTAACGGTATAAGGGACGGGCTGCTCGCCAGACAAAAAGACCCCGCCGAAGCGGGGTCCCGGGGTACATCGGCGATGTACGGGTGCAAAAGCGGCTTACATCATGCCGCCCATGCCTCCCATACCGCCCATGCCACCCATGCCGCCCATGTCGTCGCCACCGGCGCCGCCACCGTCATCCTTCTTCGGGATGTCGGCGATCATGGCCTCGGTGGTGATCAGCAGGGCAGCGACCGATGCGGCGTTCTGCAGCGCGGAACGGGTCACCTTGGTCGGGTCCAGGATGCCCATGTCGATCATGTCGCCGAACTCGCCGGTCGCAGCGTTGTAGCCGTAGTTGCCCGTGCCTTCGAGAACCTGGTTCAGGACCACGGACGGCTCGTCACCGGAGTTGTAGACGATCTGGCGCAGCGGCTCTTCCATCGCGCGACGGCAGATATTGATGCCGGCGGTCTGCTCCTCGTTGTCGCCCTTGAGCTTGGTGATCGCGGCGCAGGCACGCAGCAGGGCCACGCCGCCGCCCGGCACCACGCCTTCTTCCACCGCCGCACGCGTGGCGTGCAGGGCGTCCTCGACGCGGGCCTTCTTCTCCTTCATTTCGACTTCGGTCGCGGCACCGACCTTGATCACGGCCACACCGCCGGCCAGCTTGGCCACGCGTTCCTGCAGCTTTTCCTTGTCGTAGTCGGAGGTTGCTTCCTCGATCTGCGCGCGGATCTGGTCGACACGGCCCTTGATGTCCTTGTTGGTGCCCATGCCTTCGATGATGGTGGTGTTTTCCTTGGTCACCTGCACCTTCTTGGCGCGTCCCAGGTCTTCCACCGTAGTCTTCTCAAGCGACAGGCCAACCTCTTCCGAGATCACCTGGCCACCGGTCAGCACGGCGATGTCCTGCAGCATGGCCTTGCGGCGGTCGCCGAAGCCCGGGGCCTTCACGGCGGCGACCTTGACGATGCCGCGCATGGAGTTCACCACCAGGGTCGCCAGGGCTTCGCCCTCGATGTCCTCGGCGATGATCAGCAGCGGCTTGTTGGCCTTGGCCACGCCTTCCAGGATCGGCAGCAGATCGCGGATGTTCGAGATCTTCTTGTCGAACAGCAGGATGTAGGCGTCATCCAGCTCGGCGCTCATGCTCTGCTGGTTGTTGATGAAGTACGGCGACAGGTAGCCGCGGTCGAACTCCATGCCTTCGACGACATCCAGCTCGTTGTCCAGCGAGGAACCTTCCTCGACGGTGATCACGCCTTCCTTGCCGACCTTGTCCATCGCATCGGCAATGATCTCGCCGATCGCGGTGTCGGAGTTCGCGGAGATCGAGCCCACCTGGGCGATCGCCTTGTGCTCGGTGCACGGCTTGGACAGCTTCTTCAGCTCTTCGGTGGCCGACTTCACGGCCTTGTCGATGCCGCGCTTGAGGTCCATCGGGTTCATACCCGCGGTGACCGCCTTCATGCCCTCGCGGACGATGGACTGGGCCAGCACGGTCGCGGTGGTGGTGCCGTCACCGGCGGCGTCGGAGGTCTGCGAGGAGACTTCCTTGACCAGCTGGGCGCCCATGTTCTCGAACTTGTCTTCCAGTTCGATTTCCTTGGCCACGGACACGCCGTCCTTGGTCACGGTCGGGGCCCCGAAGGCCTTGTCCAGGACCACGTTGCGGCCTTTCGGACCGAGGGTGACCTTTACGGCGTTGGCCAGGGTGTTCACACCCTTGGCCATGCGGGTACGGGCGTCGGTACCAAAGCGTACTTCTTTAGCGCTCATGATTCGTTCTACTCCTGAAAATTCGTGTTAGACGGACGCGGGGCGGGGCTCAGCCCTCGATGACGGCCATGATGTCGTCTTCGCGCATCACCAGGACGTCTTCGCCTTCGACCTTGACCTCGGTGCCGGAGTACTTGCCGAACAGGACCTTGTCACCGGCCTTCACGTCGAGGGGACGGGACTCGCCGTTGTCCAGGATCTTGCCGTTGCCCACCGCCAGGACCTCGCCGCGGATCGGCTTCTCGGCCGCGGAATCCGGGATCACGATGCCGCCGGGGGTGGTGCGCTCTTCTTCCATACGCTTCACGATGACTCGATCGTGCAAAGGCCGCAGGTTCATGGTGCGAACTCCTTATAAAGTGTCTGCAACAGGAAAGTTGGGGTGTCGGGCGGGCACCCTGTTAGCACCCGCCCCTGACGAGTGCTAATAATAGGGGCACACAAAGGCGAGTCAAGGGCGCGCCCTGCAAATATCTGCGCAAGTCGCTAATCAGCGAGGCGTCAACGGCGGTCGTCGTGATCCAGCCGGTCGTCGGGGGACTCGTGACTATCGTCGTGGCGGCGGAACTCACCCTCGATGGTGTCGCTGCCCCGGGCCCCGCCAGAGCCTCCCGTCCGCGCGCGCACCATGCCACGGCGCAGGATGCCGTCCGCGGCCCAGCGCCGCAGTGGCGGGATCAGCAGCACGAATCCGGCGGCATCGGTAAAGAACCCCGGCAGCAACAGCAACACAGCGGCCGCCATGAGCAGCCAGCCTTCGACCAGCCCCCGAGCCGGGACCTCGCCGCGCGCCAGGCTTTGCTGCAGCCGGCGCCAGTGGTAAAACCCCTGCAGCCGGAATAACAGCAACCCGGCCGCGGCCGTGACGATCACCAGCACTACCGTCATCAGGGCACCCACGGCATCACCCACCCAGGCGAAGCCGAAAATCTCGAGCAGGATCAGGCCGAGAAAGACGAACAGGGGAAAGAAGGGGTTGCGCATCGGCTAGGGGTTCCGGAGACCAGGCGAACTTATTGGAACATGCCCTCCGGGTGCTGTCGATTGGAACCCGGACACGGCATGGATACTCCTACAATCAGGGCATTACGACAGACGGCATCACGCCCCCACTTTTCCTTGCACTACACGGGGAATTAAGCCAGTCTTCCGCACGTCTTTGGTGCATACGGCTATCGATATATTCCGGAGAGTAACCCCATCATGCTACGCAACCCGATCCTGATGCTGGCCCTGCTGGCCCTCCTCGTCCCTGCCATGGCGACCGCCGCGGTGGAGGACCCGCGCGATCCGGAACACCATTTCTTCGACCCGACCTTCGGCGAGTTCCCCGAGGAACTGGAAGAGGCGCGCGCCGCCGGCAAGAAAGGCATCCTGATCTTCTTCGAGATGGCCGACTGCCCGTTCTGCCACCGCATGAAAAACCAGGTGCTGAACCAGCCCGAGGTCCAGGAGTACTTCAGCGAACACTTCCTGGTGTTCAGCGTGGATGTCGAGGGCGCGATCGAGATCGTGACCTTCGAGGGCGAGACCAAGACCCAGATGGACTGGGCCACCCGCGACTACCGGGTACGCGCCACGCCCGTATTCCAGTTCTTTAACCTGGAGGGCGAACCCATCGCGCGCTTCATCGGCGCCACGCGGGACTCGCGCGAGTTCCTGCAACTGGGCGAATTCGTCGTCGAGGGGCACTACAAGGACCAGAACTTCACGCGCTTCAAGCGCGAGCAAGACGGTCGCTGACCCATCCGCTCAACCCGCGAGGATCGACGCCTGATGTCGCCGATGCACCCCCGCTCGTCCAATCCCGACCGCCGACGCCGACTGGCCCGCCTGCTGCTGGCCGGTCTGCTTCTGTGGCCGCTGGCCGGACCGGCAATCGCACAGGACGGCGACGGCGCGGTCGATGCCGGACCCTTGCCGAACCCCATGCGGGTCGGTGACGCCCTAGAACGCGTCGACGCCCTGCATCCGCGGGTGCGCGCAGCACGCGCCGACCGCGAACAGGCCCGCGCGGCCCTGGAGGCGACCCGCGCGGAACGCGACGTCACCGTGGACGCCCGCCTCGAGGCCCGCTGGATCGAACCCAACGACCAGATCGAGGATCGCAGCCGCAACGACTCCCGCGCCGCCATCGTCGCGCGCAAGCTGCTGAGCGACTTCGGTCAGTCCCACGCCCGCGAGGCCGCCGGGGAACAGCGCCTGGAGGCGGCCCGCCGGCAGGAAGAGCTGGCCCACGCCCGTCACCGCATCCATGTCCTCGAGCGCTATTTCGACGTACTGCTGGCCGACCTGGCCTTCGCCCGCGACACCGAGGCCATGGCGGCGGCCTATGTTTCCAAGGAGCGCGCCGAGGAACGCAACCAGCGCGGCCAGGTATCGGACATCGAGGTCTTTCGCCTCGAGTCCGAATACCAGGGACTGCGGGTACAGCGCACCCGCGCGCTGCAGAACCAGGCCCGGACCCGGGCCGCCCTGGCCGAGGCCCTGAACCGCCCGGACCGGCGTGTACGAACCGTGCTGGCCCCCATGCTGCCACTGGATCTGCCGGAACTGCCGGACCTGGACAGCCTGCTGGCCGAGCTGGACAACACCAGCCCGCGCCTGCTGGCCGAGCGCCGCCAGGTCGAGGCCGCGAGCCGCGAGGTCGCCGCCTCGCGCGCCCAGCGCCGGCCGCGCCTGTACGCGGAGGCCGAATCCGGCTGGTGGCACCGCGACCTCGGCGGCGGTGACCGCAATCCGTTCGCTGCCGGCCTGGTGCTGGAGATTCCGCTGTACGAAGGCCGTCGCCACGACAGCCGGGTCGGCCAGGCCGTTGCCGCCCGCCACCGCGCCGAGGCCGAACTGGGCCAGGCGCGCATCGAGGCGCGCAACCGCCTGCGCGAGCTGCACGACGAGATCCGCGCGCTGCAGACCCAGCGCGACGAGGCCGCCTGGCGCATGGACTACCGGGAACTCTACATCGACCGCGCGCGCTACCTGTACGACATCGAGGACCAGGCCGACCTGGGTGACTCGATGGTCCAGCAAAGCGCCGCGGCGCATTTCAATGCCAGCACCGAATTCCGACTGGCCCTGGCCTACGAGCGCCTGGCCCTGCTGAGCGGGCGTGACGAGCTGAGCCCGTTCCGCGCCACCCAGGAAACCCCTTGAGCCGCCGGACCACCGGCGACCGGACGGGAGAACTGCCCATGCCCCGCGTATTGACGAACCCATCCCTGCTGACCACGGCCAGCCTGCTGGTCCTGTTCGCCGTCACCCCGGCGCCCGCGCTGGCCGAGGACGGCTTTGCGGCCCAGCTGGACTGGGGCGAGCGCTACCGCATCACCGCCCCGATCGCCGGGCGCATCGATGCGATCGAGGCGCGCGCCGGCGAGCGGGTCGAGGCCGATGCCGTCCTGTTCCGCCTGGACACGCGGCGCACCGATGCCGACCTGCGGGCCGCCCGCGCCACGCTGGAGCGCCTGCAGATGGAACTGGATGAGGCCGAGCGCGAGCGCGACAAGGCCCAGGACCTCTACGACCAGACCCTGATCGCCGCCCGCGAGCTGGAACTGGCCCGCATCGACTACGCGACGGTCGCCGCGCGCCTGGCCGAGGCCCGCGCCCAGCGCGACCGCATCCGCGCCGATCTCGAGGACGCCACCATCCGCGCCCCGGCCAGCGGGCGCCTGGTGCGCGTCGAGGCCAATCCCGGCCAGTACGTGAACCCGGCCCTGCTGCCGCCGGTCCTCGCGATCCTCGGCACCGTCGACCCGATGCGCGCGGTGGCCACCGTGCCGGCGGAGACAGCCGCCCGGCTGGAACCCGGAGAGAACGTCACGGTCGTAGTCGGCGATCAGCGCCTGCCCGGCACCATCGCGAGCGTGGGCTGGGAGCCGACCGGCGAGGAGCCCGATCGCGGCTACCGCGTCGAGGTCGAGTTCTCGCCGGCGGACGGTGCGCCGCTGCGGCCGGGCCAACATGCACGGATTGAACGGGACTCCTGACCGATGAGCACTGCCCAAGCCCCGGCCGGCGCGCGCGCCTGGCTGGTGATCACCACCCTGGATGACCCGGCGGCGGCCGACTCCCTGGCCGGCGCCATGGTGGAACAGGGCCTGGCGGCCTGTGTGCACATCCTGCCGCCCGGACGCTCGGTGTACATGTGGAAAGGGAATATCGAGAGCGACGCGGAAGTCACTCTACTGATCAAAACCTCCCCCGCCCGGCTGGACGAACTCCAGTCACGGCTGGCGGACCAACACCCCTACGAGACGCCCGAGATCATCGCCCTGCCGATCGAACACGGGCTGCCCGACTACCTGGACTGGATAACGCAATGCACCTCCTGAACCCGCGCACCTGGCTGGCGACCCTGCTCCTCGCCCTGATGCTGCTGCCCGCCCTGGCCCAGGCCGTCTTCGAAGACGACCTGCTGGACCCGGATGACGCCTTCGCCCTGAGCGCCGAGGCGATCGACGCCGACACCGTGCGGCTGACCTGGGACATCGCGGACGCGTACTACATGTACCGCGAGCAGTTCGATTTCACCCCTGAGAGCGCCGGGCTGGAGCTGGGCGAGGCCGAGATCCCGGATGGCGAGGTCAAGGAGGACGAGTTCTTCGGGCGTGTCGAGACCTACCGCGGCCAGGTTCAGGTCGAGCTGCCGATCGTGGCAGCCGAAAGCACGAGCATCGAACTGACCGCGCGCTCGCAGGGCTGTGCGGACCTCGGCGTATGCTACCCGCCGCATTTCCAGACCGTCTCCATCGAGTTGCCCGGCCTGCCGGGCGGCAACGGCGAGGCCGCCGCGGACGAAGAACCCCGCGACGCGCCCGCAGAGGAACGCAGCGCGCTGGGCGATCTGGGCCAGCTGTCCGGCGACCTGGGCGCCGTCGACGATCTGCTGGAACCGGAGAAGGCCTTCGCCGCCTCGCTGGAGGCCATCAGCCAGAACGCGGTGATCCTGCGCTTCGACATCGCCGAGGGCTACTACCTGTACCGCGACAAGCTGGACGTGCGCTTGGCCGAGGGCGACGGCATCGAACTGGGCCCGATCAACCCGCCGGACGGCCAGATTCAGGAAGACGAATTCTTCGGCGAGAGCCAGGTGTTCCGCGACCAGGTGGAGATCCTCGTCCCGGTGCTGCGCGACGCGGACGACGTCGCCGACATCACCCTGGCGATCGATTATCAGGGCTGCGCCGACGCCGGCGTGTGCTACCCGCCGCTGACCCAGGAAGTATCGGTCACCTTCGCCTCCGACCTGGCCGCCGAGGCCGACCGCGATGCCCTGCCGGACACCGGCGACGAGGCCCGCGAGGATGACGACGCAGCGGCGCCCGTCACCCAGCAGGACCGTATCGCGGCCCAGCTGGCGGACGGCCAGATCTGGCTGGTGGCCCTGGCGTTCTTCGGCTTCGGACTGCTGCTGACCTTTACCCCCTGCGTGTTCCCGATGATCCCGATCCTGTCGAACATCATCATCGGGCAGAAGAACCTGACCACACGCAAGGCATTCTTCATCTCGCTGGTGTTCGTGCTGGCCATGGCGGTGACCTACACCGTGGCCGGGGTGTTCGCCGGCCTGGCCGGCGCCAACCTGCAGGCGGCCTTCCAGAACCCCTGGATCATCGGCACCTTCGTGATCATCTTCATCGCGCTGGCGATGTCGATGTTCGGCTTCTACGACCTGCAGATGCCGGCCGGCGTGCAGAGCAAGCTGTCGCAGATCAGCAACAAGCAGGAAGGCGGAACCTACGTCGGCGCCGGGATCATGGGCTTCCTGTCCGCGCTGATCGTCGGCCCCTGCGTGACCGCGCCGCTGATCGGGGCCCTGCTCTACATCAGCCACACCGGCGATGCAGTGCTGGGCGGCATCGCCCTGTTCGCGCTGAGCATGGGCATGGGCGCCCCGCTGCTGGCCATCGGCACCTCCGCCGGTCGCCTGCTGCCGAAGGCCGGCCCGTGGATGGACACCATCAAAGCGGCCTTCGGGGTCGGCCTGCTGGCCATCGGCATCTGGCTGCTCGAACGGGTCATCCCGGGCGAGATCGCGATGTTCCTGTGGGCCATCCTGCTGATCGTGACCGCGGTCTACATGGGTGCACTCAAGACCCTGCCGGAGGGTACCTCCGGCTGGCATACCCTGTGGAAGGGCCTGGGCGTCGTACTCCTGATCTACGGTGTCCTGCTGATGCTGGGCGCGGCCACCGGTGGCAAGGACATCTTCCGCCCGCTGGCCACGCTCAATCAGCCCGCGGTGACGGCCACCGGCGAACAGGCCGGGCCGACGGAGATGCAGTTCACCTACGTGGACAGCCTCGAGGACGTGGAGCGCGAGGTCGCTCGGGCCCGCGAGAACGGGCAGCCCGTGTTCCTCGATTTCTTCGCCGACTGGTGCGTGGACTGCGTGCGTCTCGACCGCACCACCTTCCAGGACCCGCGCGTGATTCGGGCCATGAGTGACGTGCACCTGCTGAAGGCCGACGTCACCGACAACACCTCCGAGCACCGCGACCTGATGCGCGCGTTCAACCTCTTCGGCCCGCCAGCGATGATCTTCTACGACGCCGCCGGCAACGAGCTGCGCAACTACCGTAACGTCGGCTACCTGAATGCCGACCGCTTCCTGGCGCACGTGGAAAGCGCCATCGGGGTAACGCCATGAAGCACCCTACACAAGCTCTCGCGGGCGTGGCACTGGCCACGACCGGTGCCTTCCTGCTGGCCGCCTGCGGCGACCCGGAACCGGAGATGGATGCGGGTGGCGGATCCGCCGACGCGGCCCCCGAGGTCGTGGCCGAGGCGGCCTCGGGCAACCGGCGCATCGACTTCGCGCTGCCCGATCTCGCGGGGGACGAACGCCAGCTCAGCGAGTGGGACGGCAACCTGATCGTGCTGAACTTCTGGGCTACCTGGTGCCCGCCCTGCAAGAAGGAGATGCCGCTGTTCCAGGACACGTACGAGGCAAACCGGGACGACGGGTTCACCATCGTCGCGGTCGCCGTGGACGAACAGACGGCGACCCAGCACTTCGTCGACGACTTCGGCATCGAATTCCCGGTCCTGATCGGCCAGGACGAAGCCATGGCCGTGGGCCGCGAGTACGGCAACCGCATCGGCGCCCTGCCCTATACCGTCCTGATCGACCGCGACGGCACCATCGTCGATACCCATCGCGGCGAGGTCGAACCGGAAGACCTGGATGCCTGGCTGAAGGCCCACCTGTAACCCCGCAGGGAAGGAACCCGGCCGGGCTGGTAAGCTTGGCCGCCATGACCGAGCGCGAACGCCTTTGGGAACTCGCCCGCCTGATCCGGCTGGATCGCCCGGTGGGCATCTACCTGCTGCTGTGGCCCACCTTCTGGGCCCTGTGGGTGGCGGCCGACGGCTGGCCGCCGGCCTACCTGATCTTCATCTTCGCCGCCGGCGTCGTGCTGATGCGCTCGGCCGGCTGCGCGATCAATGACTACGCCGACCGCGACTTCGACGGCCACGTGGCACGCACCCGCGACCGCCCCCTGGCGCTGGGCACCATCACCCCGCGCGAGGCGCTGGGCACCTTCGTGGCGCTCAGCGTGGTCGCCTTCGTGCTGGTGCTGTTCACCAATGTCCTGACCATCCTGTATTCCCTGGTGGCCGTGGCACTGGCCGGCACCTATCCGTTCTCCAAGCGCTTCCACCACTTTCCGCAGGTGCACCTGGGGGCCGCCTTTGCCTGGGCCGTACCCATGGCGTTCACTGCGGTCACCGGCGAGCACCCGCCCGAAGTGGCCTGGCTGCTGTTCGTGACGGTCCTGGCCTGGACGGTGGTCTACGACACCTTCTACGGCATGGTGGATCGCGAGGACGACCTGAAAATCGGCGTGAAATCCACCGCCATCGCCTTCGGCGAACTGGACCGCCTGATCACCGGGGGCCTGCAGGTGCTGGTCTGGTTCGGCCTCTATCTGGTCGGCCAGCACGCCGGGTTCGGGGGGTACTACACCGCCGGGCTGGTGATCGTCGCGCTACTGATGTTCTACCAGCAGTTCCTGATCTTCGAGCGCGAGCCCGCCGACTGCCTGCGTGCCTTCAAGAACAACCACTATCTGGGCGCCGTGGTCCTGCTGGCCATGATCGCCGACCACCACCTGGGCGCCTGACCCCGGCGAGCACGAGCGAGCGGGCGCGGCGGGCCATTGCCGTGTTGCCTCAGGCGCGCGCCAGCACCAGGCCCTCCACCCGAGCGGCGCCCGCCCGCCGCAGCACCCCGGCCAGGGCCTCCAGGGTCGCCCCGGTGGTGGCCACATCATCCACCACCAGCACATGCCAGCCGTCCAGGTCGGGGCCGTCCCAGGCGAAGGCCCCGCTCACGTTGCGCCGCCGCGCCTTGCGCCCCAGCGCCTGCTGCGACTCGGTGGCGCGGACACGCCGCAGTCCGTGGACCTCCAGCGACGTGCCCATCACACGCGCCACCCGCCGCGCCAGTTCATCCGACTGATTGAATCCGCGCTCGCGCAGGCGTCGGCCGTGCAGCGGCACCGGGATCACCAGATCGGGCCGGTCCGGGCCCTGGTGCAGCCGCCGTTCGGCGACCTCCTGCGCCAGCGCCGCGAGGATGCGCTCCGCCCGCACGCTGGCGCCGTGCTTGTAGGCCAGGATCAACTGGTCCAGCGGCCAGGCATAGGCCCAGCCAGCATGCAGCGCATCCAGCACGGGTGGCCGGCGGACACAGGCCGGGCAGACCCCGGCCACTGGCAGGGGCAGCGCGCAGGTGGGGCACGGGCGCTCCAGCGGCGGGAGATCGGTCTGGCAGCCGGCGCAGATCGCCGGGCCGGGCTCCAGGCACAGGCCGCAATGCGACGGGTACAGGGCCTCCCCCAGCCACCCGGCGCAGGTGGCAGCGCGGGCTTGCACGCGCGCGGCCCACACCCGCGCGGGACCCGGTTGCGATGAAGGGATCAGGGGCATGATGGTATGCTCTGCGTTTTGCATGCAGGGTAGACCATGGCTACCAGAACCGTCTCCGGGCGCAGCTCTCGGCGCGCCGCCTCGATGTTCGACATCGGCAACCTGATCAGCGTGTCGATTGCCGGCATTCCGCTGTTCGTGGTCAGCAGCGAGGGCGTCGGGGTCGGTTTCATTATCGCCGCCATCATGGGGATCGTGCCGCTGGTGCTGTGGTTCGGCGGCTCGATGCTGGTCTACGCCCTGAACAAGCACCACCCCGATCCGCGCGTCGGCCACCACACCCAGTGGGCCGCCTACCGCTATTACGCCCTGATGGGTGCGCTGATCGTGGTTGCCACCTTTTTCCCGCCGGATCTCGACTACTACCGCGCCTACTGGGCCATCGCCGCGGCCATCCTGCTGCCGTGGACGGTCTACGCGCTGTTCACGATCTACCGCGAGCCCTGGGCGGACGTCGAGATCCCCGCCGAAGCCGACGAGGAACGCCACCTATGAGCACGCCCCGCCACGACTGGAACACCGACGAGGTCGAGGCCCTGCTCGACCTGCCGCTGAATGACCTGATCTTCCGCGCGCAGACGGTCCACCGCGAGCACTTCGACCCGAATGCGGTCCAGGTCAGCACGCTGCTGTCGATCAAGACCGGGGCCTGCCCCGAGGATTGCGCCTACTGCCCGCAAAGCGCCCACCACGAGGTGGAAATCGAGCGCGAGCGTCTGCTTCCCCTGGAGGAGGTCCTTGAGGCCGCACGCAACGCCCGCGCCCAGGGCGCGACCCGCTTCTGCATGGGCGCGGCCTGGCGCAACCCCACCGACAAGAACCTGGAACGCGTGATCGAGATGGTCCGCGCGGTCAAGGACGAGGGCCTGGAGACCTGCATGACCCTCGGCATGCTGAAGGCCGAGCAGGCGAAGCGCCTGTCCGAGGCGGGGCTGGACTACTACAACCACAACCTCGACACCTCGCCGGAGTTCTACGGCCATATCATCTCCACCCGCACCTACCAGGACCGGCTGGAGACCCTGGAGCACGTGCGCGACGCCGGGATGAACGTCTGCTGCGGCGGCATCCTCGGCATGGGCGAATCGCGCCGCGACCGCGCGCGGCTGCTGCAGCAGATGGCCAACCTGCCGAAGCACCCGGAATCGGTGCCGATCAATCAGCTGATCCAGGTCGAGGGCACCCCGCTGCACGGCATCGAACACCTGGACCCGCTGGAGTTTGTGCGCACCATCGCCACGGCGCGCATCCTGATGCCGGCCTCCTACGTGCGCCTGTCCGCCGGGCGCACCGAGATGTCCGACGAGATGCAGGCCCTGTGCTTCCTGGGCGGGGCCAACTCGCTGTTCTACGGCGACACCCTGCTGACCACCCCGAACCCGGGCGAGAACCACGACCTCGCGCTGTTCGAACGCCTGGGCCTGCATCCGGAGACCGGTCCGGAAGCCCCTGCACAATCGGGTCAGCCGGCCTCCGCGTCGGCCTGAGCCGACCGGCCGGTGGCGGGCGCGTTTCCCGATCACTTCTCGGCGGTGGCGGCCGACTACGCCCGCCACCGACCGGACTATCCCGCCGAGCTGTTTGACTGGCTGGCCGCACGCACGCCGCGGCACACACGTGCGTGGGACTGCGCCAGCGGCAACGGCCAGGCCGCGCGCGGCCTGGCGCCGCACTTCCCGCAGGTCATCGCCACCGACGCCGCCCCCGCCCTGTTGGCCGCGCTGCCGACAACGCCCCGGGTCGAGCGCGTTGCCTGCGCCGCCGAGGCCTGTGCGCTGGCGGATGCCTCCGTGGACCTGGCCTGCGTGGCCCAGGCCGCACACTGGTTCCGCCACACCGAATTCCATGACGAGGTTGCCCGCATCCTGCGCCCGGGTGGGTTGCTGGCGATCTGGGGCTACGGCGTGCTGCGCGCCGAGGACCCGGCGCTGGACCGTTTGCTGACCGACTTCCACGACACCACCCTCGCTCCCTGGTGGCCCGAGGAGCGCAGCCACATCCGCAGCCACTACCGCGACCTGCCATTCCCCTGGCCCGAAATCGACACCCGGACGTTTCATATCGAGCGCCAGTGGGACCGCGACACCCTGCTCGGCTATCTCGGCACCTGGTCGGCCATCCGCCGCGCCCGAGCCGCCGGGCAGGACCCGCTGGTCGCGCTGGAGCCGGCCCTGCGGGCGCTGTGGCCGAACGGCGCCACACCGGCCCGCGTGCACTGGCCGATCTTCCTGCGCGCGGGCCTGCGCCCATGAGCGACTCGCTGGAGCGCGCCCTGGAACAGCGCCTGAACGCCGCGCGCGAGGCCGGGCGCTGGCGCCGCACCCGCGTGCTCGACGGCCCGCAGCGCCCGGAACAGGTCATCGACGGGCAGCGCGTGGTGGCATTCTGCTCCAACGACTACCTGGGCATGGCCGCCGATCCGGCAGTGGCGGCCACCGCCCGCGAGGCGCTGGACCACTGCGGCGTCGGCGCCGGCGCCGCCCACCTGATCAACGGCCATACCCGCGCGCATGAGGAGCTGGAACAGGCGCTGGCACGCTTCACCGGCCGCGAGCGCGCGCTGGTCTTCTCCACCGGCTACATGGCCAACCTCGCCCTGGTGCAGACCCTGGTCGGTCGACACGACACCGTATTCGAGGACCGCTGGAACCACGCCTCGCTGATCGACGCCGTGCGCCTGTCCGGCGCACACAGCCAGCGCTATCGCCACGCTGACCCCGAACACCTGCGCGAACGCCTGGAAAGGGCACCCGCGACCGGGCACCGCCTGATCGTCACCGACGGGGTGTTCTCCATGGATGGCGACATCGCCCCGCTGCCGGAACTCGCCGCCCTCGCCCGCGAGTTCGACGCATGGCTGATGGTGGATGACGCCCACGGCCTGTCGGTGCTGGGCGACACCGGAGGCGGCAGCTGCCAGCACTTTGGTCTGGGCGGCGACGACGTCCCGATCCTGATGGGCACCCTGGGCAAGGGCTTCGGCACCGCCGGGGCCTTCGTGGCCGGCTCCGAACGCCTGATCGAGACGCTGATCCAGACCGCCCGCCCCTACATCTACACCACCGCGATGCCGGCCGCCCTGGCCGCCGCCACGCTGGCCTCGGTCCGCATCGCCGAGGCCGCCCACGACCGCCGCGAGCACCTGCAGCACCTGCTCGGGCGCCTGGGCGAAGGTCTGGACCGCCTGGGATTGCCGCACCCGCCACCGGTCACGCCCATCCAGCCGGTGACCCTGGGGACCGCGGAGCGCGCCAGCGCCGTCGCCGAACGGCTGCTCAAGGCCGGCTTCCTGGTCCCCGCGATCCGCCCGCCGACCGTACCGGAGGGCGAGGCCCGCCTGCGCATCACGCTGTCCGCCGCCCACACCGAGGACCAGGTCGATGCCCTGCTCCGGGCACTGGACCGCGCGCTCGACTCGACCGCTGTGTGAAACCGCGCACACTCCCGGCATGAAGCCGTTTACGCTTCCGGAAAACACCCCGCCACGTTAAAGAGCCGTTCAGCAAAACGGCGCGAAGCTGGGCCCGCATCCGATCAAAAGGAGACGGACCATGGCACGGAAACGCACTCAATCCCGCCGCGGCCTGCCCGTGCACCTGAAGGTGCTGGCGGCCGCGCTGCTGTTCGGATTTGCGGCGGATACCCTCGCCTCACCCCCGCCCTGGGCACCGGCCCACGGCTGGCGCGCACAGAACGACCCCGGGTATCACGGCTACCACGGCCACAGTCACGACCGCTGGGAGCACGACTACGGTGTGATGGACGGGCGCTGCAACCGCGACGCGATCGGCGCGGCCATCGGGGGTGGCGCCGGGGCCGTAATTGGTCATCGGGTTGGTGACGGCGATCCGGTCGCCATCCTGATCGGCGCGGCCGGTGGCGCGGTGCTGGGTGGCATGATCGGTCGCCAGATGGACCGCAACGACCAGGCCTGCATGGGGCATGCCCTGGAACTGGCCGGGACCGGACAGACCGTGCACTGGCGCAATGCCCAGAACCAGCCGGTTCAGCTGACCCCACGCCGCAACCGCGACAGTGGCTGCCGCGACTTCGAGATGACCATCGACGGCCAGCGCCACACCGGCACCGCCTGCCCGTCGGAACCGGGGCACTGGGAAATCCGCCGGTAGACTCATTTGCAGACCACCCACCAACCGTCATTGCGAGGAGTAAAGCGACGAAGTAATCGCCATCCGGATGCCCCGGGCAGATTTTCGGCCGATTGCCTGCCCCGGAAGATGGCTTCGTCGCCTGCGGCTCCTCGCAATGACCACTTGATGTCGGACCCGCGGCCGGCAGCTCACCATGCTGCAACGCGGACGTGCGAATCAATCAGTGTTTCCTTAGAGCTCGCCGCGCTCGGCCAGGGAGACGCTCTCGTCGGCGACGATCACATGGTCGAGGACACGGATATCCACCAGCCCCAGGGCATCGGCCAGGCGGCGGGTAATCGCGACATCCGAGCGCGATGGTTCGGCCACCCCCGAGGGATGGTTGTGCGCCAGGATGACCGCCGCCGCGTTGTGATGCAGCGCGCGGCGCACGACCTCGCGCGGGTGCACGGACGCCCCGTCGATGGTGCCGCGAAAGAGCTCCTCGAAGGCGATGACCCGGTGGCGGTTGTCCAGGAACAGCACGCCGAAGACCTCGAAGGGGTAGTCGCGCAGGCGCGCGGCGAGGAACTGCCGGGTCGCCCCCGGCGAGGTCAGCGCGTCGCCCCGTGCCAGGTCGGCGGCCAGGTGCCGACGCCCCATTTCCAGCACCGCCTGCAGCTGGGCGTACTTGGCATCCCCCAGCCCCGGGGCGGCGCAAAATCCGGCCTGATCCGCCTGCAACAGCGGCCGCAACCCGCCAAAACGGCTGAGCAGATCCCGCGCCACATCCACCGCACTCTTGCCGGCGACACCGGTGCGCAGAAAGATCGCCAGAAGCTCCGCATCCGACAGCGCGGCCGCGCCACGCTCGATCAGCTTTTCCCGCGGACGCTCGGCCGCGGGCCAGTCGGTAATCGCCATTGCCACCTCCGTGTGGCCAACATGCTTTTCAAGGCCGCCCCCCGATACGCTCGCAGGGAAACGGTATCGTCCACACCGGCATTCCGCGAGAGAAGCCACAGAACATCAACCGGTCGAGCGCCCAGTCTGACACAGGGAACGACAAACAACCGGGCCGGACACCAACCGATGTCACCGTGACCGCTCTCGGGATCCGGGGTCGAACGTCCAGCAGCGCTCTGACGCCGGCCCCACGAGCCCGCTTTGAAGAGCTTGGTCTCAAGAACCGGGCCATCCGGCCGCTATATTCCGAGCTGCTTGGCCGCTTGAACTTCGAGACACCCGCAAGAAAGACGCAAAAAACACGAAAAGGGGACATCCATGGACGGCTTCTTCCATCCTGCCACCTGGCTGATGAATCGCTTCCGGTATCCGGTGAAATTCGGGCTAATTTTCATCGTGGTCCTGTTGCCACTGCTGCTGCTCAGCGGTATCACCCTGGTCAATCTGAATGAAAGCATCCGCTTCGTGGCCAACGAACGCCAGGGGTTGACCTATATCGACGCCGCGCGCGAGCCAGTGGAATATATCCAGCAGCACCGCGGCATGATGGCCGCCCTGCTGGGCGGTGACGAAGGCGCACGCGACCGATTGCGCGAAATCGCGCACGACGTTGACCGGGCGCTGGGAGCCCTGGCAGCGGTGGACCGTGAGCTCGGCGAGGCCCTGGGAACAAGCCGCCAACTGGACCGAATTCGAGAGGCCTGGGAGGGCATCCGCACGGACGGGGACACGATGGCACCGGCGGAGAGCCTGCAGCGCCATACCGCTCTGATAGCCGACCTGCTCGATCTGATCGGCCATGTTGCCGACGCATCCGAGATCACCCTTGACCCCCATCTCGACAGCTACTATCTCGGCGACGCCCTGACCAATGGTCTTCTGAACCTGACCGAAACCATGGGACAGGCCCGGGCGGTGGGCTCCGGTACCGCAGCGGCGGGCGAATTCACCGGGGATAACCACATTCGCCTGGCGGTGCTCTCCGCCAACATGGAAGCGATCGCAGGCGACCTCGCGGCCGGCCTCGAAGCCGCGTTCTCCACCAATCCTGTGCTCAGAGAACGCCTGGGCGGACTGGTCGAGCGCAACGAAACCGCCGTAGGCGAATTCGCCAACATCCTGCAGAGAGAGCTGCTGGACGCCGACATGATCGACATCAACGCCCGCGAGGTGTTCGACGCCGCCACCCGCTCAATCGATGCCACTTTTACGCTGTACGACGCAACCGCACCCGAGCTGGACACGCTTTTCGCAGACCGGATCCGCAGCGACACGCTCGTTCGCAACCTGGCAATCGCCGTGGTCGTGGGCGTTCTTCTGCTGCTCGCCTATCTGTTCGTCGGGCTGTATCGCTCGATCAAGGACAGCGTCGAACAGTTCAATGAGGCAACCGAGCGCATGGCGAGCGGCGACCTCACGACCCGGGTCGCCATCCCCACCCAGGACGAGATGCACGAGGTCGGGGAACGTTTCAACAGCATGGCCACACAGTTCGAAGCCCTGATCCAGCAAATCATCGGAGCCACCGAACAGCTCGCCTCAGCCTCCGAAGAACTGGCCACCGTCTCGCGCGAAAGCGCCTCCAACGTCGAGCGTCAACGCCAGGAGACCGATCAGGTTGCCACCGCGATGAACGAGATGACGGCTACCGTGCAGGATGTCGCCGGCAATGCCGCCAGTGCTGCTGACACCACCCGCAATACCGACCGCGAGGCGAACAGCGGACTGGATGTGGTGACTTCAAACTCCAAGTCCATCGGCCAACTGGCCAGCGAGATCGAAAACGCGGCCGGGGTCATCAAGAGGGTGTCATCGGACAGCGAGACGATCGGCACTGTGCTCGACGTGATCAAGGGCATCGCGGAACAGACCAACCTGCTGGCACTCAATGCCGCGATTGAAGCCGCTCGAGCCGGAGAGAGCGGGCGCGGCTTCGCGGTGGTGGCGGACGAGGTTCGCACCCTCGCCTCGCGCACCCAGGACTCCACCCAGGAGATCGAGGAGATGATCGAACGCCTGCAAAGCGGTGCCCGCGAGGCGGTCAAGGTGATGGATCACAGCCGCGAGCAGGCCCAGACCGGCGTCGAACAGGCCGACCAGGCCGCAAAGGCACTGCAAGCGATCACGCAAGCGGTGAGCAACATCAGCGAGATGAACACCCAGATCGCTTCGGCTGCCGAACAGCAAAGCGCCACCACCGAGGAAATGAACCGCAGCATCGTCAGCATCCGCGAGATCGCAGAGCAGACGGCCAGCGGTTCCGAACAGACCACCTCGGCCAGCGACGAACTGGCGCGCCTGGCCACGGAGCTTCAGGTCCAGACCAGCTCGTTCACCGTCTCACAACGGGGCTAGCAGATCGGCATGGTCGCCCCTGGCACGCGGTTCACCAAAAGGAGGGTTGCACCGAGGGGGCAACCCCGGAGCACCTTTAAGCGGTGGCCGGGATCGCCCCACGCGTCGAACGGCTACGCTTCGTCGAAGCGGGAGATGTCGCGCACCGCGCCGAACGCAGCCGAGGTCGTCATCAGGGCGTAGGCGCGCAGGGCCTGGGACACCTGGCGGTTCCGCGACTCCGGCTTCCAGGCCTTCGGGCCGCGGGCCTCCATGGCCTCGCGCCGGGCCGCCAGCGTGGCGTCATCGACGTCGATGCGGATCTCGCGCCCGGGGATGTCGATCACGATGGTGTCACCCTCCTCGATCAGGCCGATCGCGCCGCCCTGTGCCGCCTCCGGCGAGACGTGGCCGATGGACAGCCCGGAGGTGCCGCCGGAGAAGCGCCCGTCGGTAATCAGCGCGCATTCCTTGCCCAGACCCTTCGACTTCAGATACGAGGTCGGGTAAAGCATCTCCTGCATCCCCGGGCCGCCCTTCGGGCCCTCGTAGCGGATGATCACCACGTCGCCGGCCTGCACCTGGTCACCGAGGATGGCCTCGACGGCCGCGTCCTGGCTCTCGAATACCCGCGCGGGACCGGAGAACTTCAGGATGCTCTCGTCCACGCCGGCGGTCTTCACGATGCAGCCGTCCGGGGCCATGTTGCCGTACAGCACGGCCAGACCACCGTCCTGCGAGTAGGCGTGCTCGATGTCGCGGATGCAGCCGTTCTCGCGGTCGATGTCCAGGCTGTCCCAGCTCTTGTCCTGGCTGAACGCAACCTGGGTGGGCACGCCACCCGGCGCGGCCTTGTACAGCGTCTCGGAGGCGGCGGCGTGGCGCATCACGTCCCACTGCTCCAGCGCCTGGCCCATGGTGTCGGCATGCACGGTGGGGATATCGCGATGGATCAGGCCACCGCGATCCAGCTCGGCCAGGATGCCGACCACGCCCCCGGCGCGGTGCACGTCCTCCATGTGGTAGAGCTGGGTGGCCGGGGCGACCTTGCACAGGTTCGGCACCTTGCGCGACAGGCGGTCGATGTCGGCCATGGTGAAATCCACCTCGCCCTCGCGCGCCGCGGCCAGCAGGTGCAGCACGGTGTTGGTGGAGCCGCCCATCGCGATATCCAGACTCATCGCGTTCTCGAAGGCCTCGAAGGTCGCGATGGAACGCGGCAGCACCGAGGCATCATCCTGCTCGTAGTAACGCTTGGCCAGCTCGACCACGCGCTTGCCGGCCTGCTCGAACAGCGACTTGCGCCCGGCATGAGTGGCCAGCAGCGAGCCGTTGCCCGGCAGCGACAGGCCCAGGGCCTCGGTCAGGCAGTTCATCGAGTTGGCGGTAAACATGCCGGAGCAGGAGCCGCAGGTCGGGCAGGCGGAGCGCTCGATGGACTCCACCTCCTCGTCCGAGGCATTCGAGTCCGCGGCCTTGACCATCGCGTCCACCAGGTCCAGGTGGATAACCTTGTCGCTGCCCGGGGCCTGCACCTTGCCGGCCTCCATCGGCCCGCCGGAGACGAACACCACCGGGATGTTCAGGCGCATCGCGGCCATCAGCATGCCGGGGGTGATCTTGTCGCAGTTGGAGATGCAGACCAGGGCATCGGCGCAGTGCGCGTTGACCATGTACTCCACGGAATCCGCGATAATCTCGCGCGAGGGCAAGGAGTAGAGCATCCCGCTGTGGCCCATCGCGATGCCGTCGTCCACCGCGATGGTGTTGAATTCCTTGGCCACGCCACCGGCCTTTTCCACCTCGCCGGCCACCAGCTGACCCAGGTCCTTCAGGTGCACATGCCCGGGCACGAACTGGGTGAAGGAGTTGGCAATGGCGATAATCGGCTTGCCGAAGTCGCCGTCCTTCATGCCGGTGGCACGCCACAGGGCGCGGGCGCCGGCCATATTACGGCCATGGGTGGTGGTGCGAGAGCGATAGGCAGGCATGGATGATCTCGTGAACGTTTATGCAGAGGCGGAATCGTACATAATGAGCGATACAAACCCCAGTATTCCGAGGTGTCAGCAATGAAAATCGAAGTCGAAAACATCAAATGCGGCGGCTGCGCCAGCTCCATCCGCAAGGGCCTGCTGCAGGTCGAGGGCGTCACCGGCGCCGAGGTGGACGTGGAAGGCGGTGCAGTCGAGGTCGAGGCCCCGGACAACGCCCGCGAGGCGGTGGCGGCCAAGCTGGCCAGCATGGGCTACCCCGAGGTCGGCTCGGTCTCCGGCTGGGGTTCCGCCAGCGCCAAGGCCAAGTCCTTCGCCAGCTGCGCCGTGGGGCGCATGAGCGGCGAATAACCTGTGACGGCCTCGCCCTGGGCCTGGGGCCGGGCACTCCCCGGCCTTGCCGGGCTGCTGCTTCTTGTCCTCGGCGCGAGCCTCGCGCACGGGGAGCAAGGACTACCGACCTCCGAGGTCAACGTCGGTGAGCAGACGCTCAGCATCGAAATCGCCGCCACCGAGCGCAGTCGCCGCATCGGCCTGATGCACCGCGACCACCTGCCCGAGGATCACGGAATGCTGTTCATCTGGCCTCGCGCGGCGCAGTACGGCATGTGGATGCAGAACACCCGCATCCCGCTGGATGTGGCCTTCATCGATGCGGATTTCACGATCACCAACATCGCATCCATGACGCCCCACTCCACCCGCATCCACGAGGCGAAACGTCCCGTGCCCTACGCCCTGGAGGTCAACGCCGGGTGGTTTGCAATGCACGGCGTCGAGGCGGGCGATCGCGTACCGGACCTCGGGCGGCTTGTCGGCGGGAACGACTGACGCCTTTTCGGGGCAACGCGGCCCTGGGCTCCGCACGCGCAAATTGATCCGTGTTTCCCTAGACTGTCGGGTCAGGGGACATCCACAGGAAACGGACAGCCACGTGACCGCCACACCCAGCCCATCCGCTCGCGCGGCAACACCCTTGCGCCGGACCCCGCAGCCCGGGGAGCTAGCGTGGTTCCGCGATGCCGTGCCGTACATCGCGGCCCATCGCGGGCGCACCATGGTGATCGCGCTGGCGGGCGAGGCCGCCCAGGCGCCGGAATTCCCGGCGCTGATGCGCGACATCGCCAAGCTCAATGCCCTCGGCATCCAGGTCGTGCTGGTCTACGGCGCCCGCCCGCAGATCGAGGCGCGGATGGCCGAACGTGGACTGACCCCGGCCTACGCGAACGGCCTGCGCGTGACCGATGCCCCGGCACTGGAAGCAGTGCTGGATGCGGTCGGCCGGCTACGCCTGCAGATCGAGGGCCTGCTGTCGCGCAGTCTGGGGCAGCCGGGTACCGGCAACGCCCGGCTGCGCGTGGCCAGCGGCAACTTCGTCACCGCCCGCCCGCTGGGCGTGCGCGACGGCGTGGACTTCCACTACACCGGCGAAGTGCGCGGAGTGGACACCGACGCACTGACGGCCTTGCTGGACCGCGAGCAGGTCGCCCTGGTCTCGCCACTTGGCTACTCGCCCACCGGCGAGGTGTTCAATCTGTCCGGCGAGGATGTCGCGACCCAGGTGGCGATCGCGCTGAACGCCAACAAGCTGATCTTTCTGACCGAGGCCGGGGTGCTGCGCGACCCCGAGCACGGCGTGCTCGACCAGCTCACGGTGCCGGCCGCACGGGAACTGCTGGAGACCGCCGGCGGCATGCCGGAGGAACTGGCCAACCACCTGAGGAGCGCGATCGACGCCTGCCACCGGCGCGAGATGCGCGTGCACCTGGTGGACCGGCACGACGACGGCGGGCTGCTGACCGAGCTGTTCACCCGCCAGGGGATCGGGACACTGGTCTCGCGCGAGCCACTGGAACGCCTGCGCCCGGCCACGCTGGACGACGTCGGTGGCATCCATGCCCTGCTGGAACCACTGGAGGCCGAAGGCATCCTGGTGCACCGCGCGCGGGAGCACCTGGAACTGGAGATCGACCGTTTCCAGGTGCTGGAGGCCGACGGCCTGATCATTGGCACCGCCGCGCTCTACCCCTTCGAGGCGGATGCGGCCGAGATCGCCTGTCTGGCCCTGCACACGGACTACCGCGGGAGCGGCCGCGGCGACCGCCTGCTGCACGCCATGGAACAGCTGGCGCGGGAACAGGGCATCCGGCGCGTGTTCGTGCTCACCACCCGCACCGCCCAGTGGTTCCAGGAGCGCGGCTACACGCCGGGCCAGGTGGAGGACCTGCCCGCGAGCCGTCAGACCCGCTACAACCAGGCGCGCAACTCGCGCGTGTTCACCCGCACACTGGACCCCGCGTAGCCGCGCAACGCGCGCGGCGGACCCTACTGCGCGTAGCGGGCCTCGTCACGTTCATGGGCCTCCTGGGCGGCCACGCTCAGCGTGGCGATAGGCCGTGCCTCCAGCCGGGCAATGCCGATCGGCTCGCCGGTCTCCTCGCAGTAGCCGTATTCGCCGCGATCAATGCGCGCCAGCGCCTCGTCGATCTTGTTCAGCAGCTTGCGGTAGCGATCCCGCGTGCGCAGCTCCAGGCCGGCGTCCGTCTCGTGGCTGGCGCGGTCATTGGGATCGGGCTCCTGCCAGCTCTCGCTGCGCAGGTGTTCCAGGGTCTGCTCCGATTCATTGATCAGCTCCGCACGCCAGGCCTCGAGCTTGGCGCGAAAGTAGTCCAGCTGACGCGGATTCATGTAGGGTTCGTCCTCGGACGGACGGTACCCGGCATCCGGGCGGGTCTTGGTTTCCTGGCTCATCTCGGGCCCCTCGCCAGGCCCCTTTCCCGCCCCATGCGGAAAGGCCCCGGCGCGATACGCGGTACACCCGACCGAGTATAGGGCAATAACCCCGCCGGGCGGCAAATACGAAAACGCGTTCCTATGCACAACCCAGGCCCCAGAGAAATCGACACGCCCCGCATGCAACGCATTCTCCAGATCAGCGACACCCACCTGGGCCGGGAACCGGGCCCGATCCGGCCCGGCTATCCGGACAGTGACCATCAGCTCGCGCGGGTCCTCGAGGCGCTTGCGCGGGACGAGCCCCGCCCGGACCTGCTGTGGCTGACCGGCGACCTGGCCGAGGACCCCGCGCCGGACGCCTACACGCGCCTGCTGGGCCTGCTGGACCGGCACATGCCCGACTGGGCGGTGGCGGGCCTGGCCGGGAACCACGACGACTGGTCCGCCCTCAATCGCGCCTTTACGGCTGCCGGGCACGCCCTGGACGGGCACCGCGTACTCGGCGAGTGGATCCTGGTCGGCATCAACTCGGCGGTCTCCGGCCAGGCAGCGGGACGCATCGTGCCCGCCGAACTGGAACGTCTGGATCAGGTCCTGACCGCCCACCCGGCGCACTGGGCGGTGATCGCCGTCCACCATCCCGTCGTGTCGATCGAAAGCGTCTGGATGGATCGTATCGGCCTGACCAACCCGGACGACCTGTTCGCAGTACTGGATCGTCATCCGCGCGTGCGCGCCTGCCTGTTCGGCCACATTCACCAGGACTTCCGCGGCGAGCGCCGGGGCGTCGAGCTGCTCGGCTGCCCCTCCACCTGCGTCCAGTTCGCCCCTGGCGCCGAGCGGTTTGCGCTGGATACCGAGCACCCCGGCTATCGGGTGCTGGAATTACAACCGGACGGCCAGCTCGATACCCGCATCCAGCGCGTACCCGGCCAACACCCGGCGGAGGCCGGCGCATGATCCCGGACGACGCCCGCAGCCAGTTGCTCAAGGACTGGCTGGAACATCAGCCGGGGACGTTCACCGACCTGGCGCTGTTGCGCGCGGACGCCAGCTTCCGGCGCTATTTCCGCCTGCGGCGCGACGGCGAGTCGGTGGTACTGATGGACGCCCCGCCGGAGCGCGAGGCCACCGAACCGTTCGTGCAGATCGCCGGGCTGCTGGAGTCGCTGGGGCTGCGCCCGCCGCACGTGCTGACGCACGACCCGGCGGCCGGCTTTGTCCTGCTCGAGGACCTCGGCGACCGGACCTTTACCCGGGCCCTGACCGAAGGCGCCGCGGAGGGCCCGCTGTACGACCGGGCGATCGACACCCTGATCCAGCTCCACCGTGCCCGGCCGGTCACGGCCGCGAACGCCCCGGCCCTCCCCGCCTACGACACGCCGCGCCTGCTCGACGAGGCTGTCCTGTTTGCCGACTGGTACTGGCCGGAACGTCACGGTACCGCGATGGAACCGACGCAGCGCGACACGTTCCTGGAAGCCTGGCGCGAGACCCTCGAAGGTCTCCCCGCCCTCGACGACACACTGGTTCTGCGCGACTTCCACGTCGACAACCTGATGCTGCCGCCCGGCGAGGACCGCGGCTGCGCCGTGCTGGACTTCCAGGACGCGGTGATCGGCAGCCCGGCCTACGATGTCGTCTCGCTGCTGGAGGATGCCCGTCGCGAGGTATCGCCGGACACAGTGGAACGCGGACTGCAACGCTACTTCGCCGGGACCGCCGGCGACCGCGAGGCCTTCATGCGCCACTATCGCGTCCTCGGCGTCCAGCGCACCACCAAGATCCTCGGGATCTTCGTGCGCCTGGCCCGGCGCGATGCCAAGCCCCGCTACCTGGAACACCTGCCCCGCCTGCACCGCCTGCTGGCGCAGGGGCTGACCCATCCGGACCTGGCACCGGTCGCCGCATGGTTCGACCAGCACATGCCCGAGCGACTGCGGGAGGACTAGGCGATGCGCGCGATGATCCTGGCCGCCGGACGCGGCGAACGCATGCGACCGCTCACCGACCACTGCCCGAAACCGTTGCTGCCGGCCAGAGGGAAGCCTCTGATCCGCTACACACTGGACCGCCTGAAGGCCGCGGGCTACGAAGAGGCTGTGATCAACCTGGCGCATCGGGGTGATCAGATTCGCGCGGCCCTGGGCGACCATCACGCCGGCCTGCTCATTCATTATTCGCCGGAGCCCGAAGGCGCACTGGAGACTGCCGGCGGCATCCGCCAGGCCCTCGACCGACTGGGCGACGAACCGTTTCTGGTCGTCAACGGCGATGTCTGGTGCGACCATCCGCTGACGCCGCCGGAGACGATGAAGGCGGGCGCTGACCGCCCCCTCGCGCATCTCGTGCTGGTCCCCAACCCGGAACATCACGCGCAGGGCGATTTTGCCCTGGACGGCGACCGGGTCGGGCTGGAAGGTGGCGAGATGCTGACCTTCAGCGGCATCGGCTGGTACGACCCGGCCCTGTTCCGGGACCTGCCGCCGGGTCGGCGCGCTCTTGGCCCCCTGCTGCGCGAGGCCATTGCGGCCGGCCGGGTCACCGGCGAGCGCCACACCGGCGAGTGGCGCGACATCGGCACCCCGGAGCGCCTGGCGGCGCTGGACGCCGAACTTCAAAAGCGCTGAGCGCTCGCGCCGGCCCGCATGAAAGCGGGGCGACGCCGGTCAAGGCTTGATGTAGGTATACCCGGCCCGCTGCAGGCGGGTCAGTTCAACGATCCCGCTGGGCACGACATCCTTCTCCGCAACCTCGTGCAACGCCTCGCGCTCGATGCCGCGCGTCTCCATCGTGTTGCCACACACCAGGAAGCGCACGTCCTGCAGCTTGAGGGTATTGACGGTGCTGCGCAGGTCCGGATCCGTGCGCGCATTCTGGAGCAGACTGATGCCGCTGCCATGCGTCAATACCTTGATCTCCAGCGGCATATCGGCCGGGGTGCCATCGATGTGATTCTGCAGGTTGCGCAGGGCGTTCAGGTGGAGTTCCGGGTCATCGGTATTGATGTGATAGACGACCCGTAGCGGCTCATCGGCCGCCGGTGCCTTGGCGATGGTGCCAAACAACAGGGCCGTCGCACCGCCCGCCATCAGCATCAACAACAACGCCCCGGCCAGAAACCAGCCGGGGCGTATTGCTCGTCGATCGGCGTTCATCGAGACTCCGGAGACACCGGATCAGACCTTGATGTAGATCCAGCCCTCGGCCTGACGGCGAGCCGCCTCGGCGACGCCGGAATCAATCAGCTCGGCCTGGGGCAGGATATCGACCGCCTTTCCCTCCTCGCGCGCCAGGCGGTTGAGGGTCTGCGCACAGGCGGTAAAGCGCAGCGTGGGGTAGTCCTGCGCCATGCTGGCGACACGCTCCGGATACGGGGCGCTGTCGGCGCGCAGCAGATCCATCGCGTTATTGTGCACCACCACCTGCACATTCAGGTCGCGCCCGACGCTGGCCGCCTCGCGGTACATACTCTCGATGTCGTCCAGCAGCTCGGCCATCGCACGCGTATCGGCCTCGTTGATGTGCAGCAGGATCTGGTCGGTCTCGGTGGCCGAAAACACGGGCTGCGTGGCCGCCGCACCGCCAGCCCGATCGCTGCTTGCCACCCGGGACAGGGCCCCGGAGTCGCGCTCGATCGCGGCCGACGAGCCGCCGCCGAAGAAACCGGCGTCGCGGGTGATCTCGTAGCCGCCCAGCGAACCCACGACCAGCGCGAGCACCCCGGCGGCCACTGACGGGAACCAGGCCGAACGCCCGCCGCGCGACAACCGGCAGCGCCCGCCCGGGGCGCCCGCACGACCGGCCGGCACGTCCTCGTACGCCATGTTCACCAGCTCCTTGAGCTGGTGCATGTCGCAGACCTCGCGGCTCAGGTGCTCGCTGGAGGCAATCGTCTTCAGGGTGTAGAGACGATCCTCCGGCGAGAATTCGCCATCCACGAAGGCATTGAGGATCTCCTCGCTGGGCCGGTTCTTCGCACTCAGTCGTTCATTCGACATGCCGATTCCTCACTACCTTGAGATAGGGTGTATCGGCCGCTTTCCCCGTGTCGGCCTGCTGCTCCAGCAGCACCTTCTTCAGCTGCGCCCGAGCCCGGCTCAGGCGACTCATCACGGTGCCGATCGGTACGTCCAGCACCTCCGAGACCTCGGAGTAGGCAAAGCCCTCCAGGTCCACCAGCGCGACCACCTGCCGGTGATCGGTGCTCAGTTCGGCCATCGCCCGGTGAACGTCCGCCACCATGCGGTTGCGTTCGGTCTGCTGCTCGGGGCAGTCCTCGCAGGGCAGCTCCATGCTGTCCACATCCACCGTGTCCTTCTGCCGCCGGCCCCAGTCGCGGTAGCAGTTGGTCATGATGCGGAACACCCAGGCCTTCAGGGCGCTCTCGTCCTGCAACGACTTCAGCCGCGTCAGGGCCTTCATCATTGCCTCCTGGACCAGATCATCCGCCAGCGCGGCGTCGTGACACCACGCGAAGGCCATGCGGTACATCTGGGGCCTCAGGTCGCATACCTTCTGGCGCAGCCTGCGCTGCGCGAACCAGGTCGCCATGTTGCATTTCCTCCATCCGCAGGCCGTACGTGCGGCCTTGCTTGTTCTTGTACCCTGTAGGACGCTACCGGGCGCGGGGCTATTCCGGTCTCCGGCCTTTCGACCGCACAAGCCGCGCATCCCCGACTCCGCCGATCAGGATACCCAATGGCATTTGATCCGCAACAACTGGAGCAGTCGTTCGCGTTCGACCCCGACACCGTGCGGGATCTGCGCGAGCGCTGGTCGCGGCTGATCACCGATGCCGTCTGGGGCGAGCTCAAGACCGGCACGATCGGGGCGGTCCCGCGCCTGCGCAAGCGCCTGCTGGAGCTGGGCGAGAACCTGCGCTCCATGCTGTCCGATCGCGCCTGGATTCCGCACGAGCGCGAACGCGTAAAGGGCGCGATGGCCGCCAGCCTCAACCTGCGCGACAGCCTGCAGCAAACCGACCGCGCCGCGAAGCTGCTGAATGGCGGCGCCGACTTCGAGGCCTTTGAAGCCGACTACCTCGCCTTCCGCAAGGTACTGCTCGCCTTCATCGAGCACCACGAGCAAATCTGGGGCGATCTCCTGGAGAGCCTGTACGACGAAGCAGCGGACGCCGACGACCGGGACGAGGACTAGTGGGCCGCGAGATCCGTGAGGAGCACTTCGGCGCGGCGGATTTCTCGCGCTTCCACGAGGCCCTCGCGGACGAAACGGCCCGCCTGCTGGAGTGGCTGCGCACGCAGCCGGTGGAGGACCCCGCGCCGCCCCCGCGCCTCGGCTTCGAGATCGAGGCCTGGCTGTGCGATGCCCAGGGGCGCCCGCTGCCGGTCAACGATGCCTTCCTCGTGGCGATGGACAGCCCGCTGGCCACCCCCGAGCTGGCGCAATTCAATGTCGAGCTGAACAGCAGCGTCTTTCGCACCGGGCCCGGCTGCTTCGGCGCGATCCTCGAGGAGCTGCGCGAGACCCTGCGCCAGGCACGCCGGGCCGCCCGCCATTCCGGCGCCGAACTGCTGATGGCCGGCAGCCTCCCGACCCTGGATCCGGCCGATCTCGGGCTCCACCACATGTCCCATCAGGCACGCTACCGGGCGCTGAACAGCGCCATCCTGGAACAGCGCGCCCAGCGCCCGCTGGAGGTGGACATTGTCGGCCACGAGCACCTGCAGCACCGCCATTCGGACGTGATGCTGGAGGCGGCAGCGACCTCCTTCCAGGTGCATATCGAGACCCGGCCCGACGTCGCCCACCGGGCCTACAATGCCTCGCTGGTGGCCGCCGCCCCGGTCCTCGCCGCCGCCGGTAATACGCCCTACATCTTCGGTCACGACCTGTGGGCCGAGAGCCGCATCCCGCTGTTCGAGCAATCGGTGGAGGTCGGCGGGTTCGCCGACTCGGCGCGCGGACCGATCCGGCGCGTGACCTTCGGCACCGGCTACCTGCACGCCTCGATCGGCGAATTGTTCACCGAAAACCTCGAGCACTTCCCGGTCCTGTTGCCAGTCGCGCTCGACGAACCGCCCGACCAGCTGGCGCATCTCGCCTTCCACAACGGCACCATCTGGCGCTGGAATCGCCCGATCGTCGGCTGCGACGCCGATGGCCGGCGCAGCCTGCGCCTCGAGTTTCGCTGCCTGCCGGCGGGCCCGTCGCTGATCGATATGCTGGCGAATACCGCCTTCGCGCTGGGCCTGATCGAGCACCTGGTGAGCGAATCACCGGATGGCACGCTGGACACCCCGTTTTCCGAGGCGCGCGACAACTTCTACAATGCGGCTCGGCACGGTCTGGACGCCCGCCTGCGCTGGGGCCACCGCGACCCCGTCCCGGCGCCACGCCTGCTCACGCGCGAACTGCTGCCCCGAGCGGCCGAGGGCCTGGAGCGCCTGGGCATCGAGCCCGCCGAACGTGATGCCCTGCTGGGGATCGTCGCCGCACGCGTGGCCAGCCGCCAGACCGGCACGCGCTGGCAGCGCGACTGGGGCGCGCAACACGGCCGCGACTGGCCCGGGCTGGTCCGGGCCTACCGCGGCTGGCAGAACACCGGCGCGCCGGTCCACACCTGGGGCCTCTAAGGAGACGCTCACCCGTGACTCAGATGATCCACGAGTACTTCGAACTACCCGACGGCTTCCTCGAAGCCACGCCGGAGACCCTGCACCAGTACGTGCCCGGCCCGGCGCTGATCCATCTCGAGGGCCAGCGCGAACCTGCGGTGGCCGTGGTTCTGCTACTGCACGGCAACGAGCCGGTGGGCCTGCACGCGGTGCAGCAGCTCCTGCGTCACTACACCGGGCGCCCGCTGCCGCGCGCGCTGACCCTGATCGTGGGCAACCCGCAGGCGGCCGCCCTGAACCAGCGTCACCTCGACGACCAGCCGGACTTCAACCGCATCTGGCCGGGCACCGAACAGGGCGGCTCGCGCGAGGCGGATATCTTTGCCGAGTTATGCCGGCGGCTGGAGGGGCGCGGCCTGTTCGCGGCGATCGACCTGCACAACAACACCGGGCGCAACCCCCATTACGCCTGCATCAACCGCCTGGACACGCCGTTCCTGAACCTGGCCGCGCTTTTTGGGCGCACGGTGGTCTACTTCACGCGGCCGCGCGGGGTGGCCTCGATGGCACTGGCACACATCGCACCCGCCGTCACTCTGGAGTGCGGCCACCCGGGGGACGCGGCCGGGATCGACCACGCCCGCGAAATGATCGACGCGGTGCTGCACCTGGACCACTTTCCATCTGCACCACCGCGCGAGGGCGCCATCGAGATCTTCCATACAGTGGCCCAGGTCCGGGTGCGGCCGGGGCTGCAGGTCGGGCTGGAGGCACAGCACGACATCCGCCTGGAGCCCGACCTCGACGGCCTGAACTTCCAGCTATTGCCCGCCGGGTCGCGCCTGGTGAACGTACACAGGGATGCCGATGACCCGCTGGTCGCCATCGCCGAGGACGGCTCGGAGGTCACCGGAGACTATCTGGAACGTGCCAGCCAGGAGATCCGACTGAAACGCCAGGCCATGCCCTCCATGCTCACGCTGGACACCCGGGTCATCGCCCAGGACTGCCTGTGCTACCTGATGGAACCACTGAACCTCGGCTGACCCCCGAGGCGCCCGGGAGGGAACCCGGCGCGGAATCAGGCGTCGCGTTCGACGCGCTCGAGGACCTGGGCGGGGTGATCGCCCTTGCGGTAGTTGGGGAGGTCGCGCTGCATGTCCGCCAGCGCCTTCTCGCGTGCTGGCTCGCTGTCGTACCAGCGATAGGATTCCCAGTCCGGCCCCAGCAGGTGCGGCATGGCCATGGTGCTGCCTTCCGGCATGCGGATGCGGATTCCGTAGCGTTTCATGGATTCGTCCGAGGTTGCTCCCTTGAGAGGCCGCCCGCGCGCACGCACGCGACCCGGCGCGCAGTCTATCCGAGCCCCTGCACACCGGCAATACGGCTGCCAGCGACGGCAGCCCAAACGAAACAGGGGCTGCCATGACGATGGCAGCCCCTGTCGGGATTCGGTGGTGGCTACGCCCTGATTCGAACAGGGGACCCCATCATTATGAGTGCGCACCCTCAGATGGTTTCCCAACACCCCGGATCGGCCTTAAACGGCTCTATGAAGCGATTCCAAAGGGCCTCAACCGCATCCGCCAAAAAACCAATTCGCGCCGATTGTGCCCTCCAAGCGCGCATGAAACTGTACCGCGATGGCACAGAATGTGTGCCAGCCTGACCCTCAGATGATCTTCCACGTTGAGCTCGATGAACTCTCCAAGCCGGGCCCCAGCCGTCGTTTCGCGGGCGCGAAACCGCACTCAATCCAAGAGCAGCCAACTTTTTGAGAATCACTTTTCAAAGCAGACCGCACGAACGGATGCGTCTCCCGTGCGGCCTCCAGTTGCGGAGGCATTTCGTTTGTTGTTCTCTGTGGTAGCCGCACTACGACCTGACCGAAAACCCTAAAGACCGGGTTCGCACAAAAATCCCACTGGCCACACTTGGCACCTGCCTGTCGCGCCCACCAGTAACGATCAACCTGGACGATCTTCCAACTTGCAAAGGACTGCCCACTGCCATGGTTTCGAAGTACCCCAGCCGCGCAGCAATCCACGATCTGCTCCAGCAGCATCTTGAGGAGCACCGCCGCCTTCCTGAATCAGCGCGCTCGCGTGACCTGGGCGCAGAGCGTTCCCTCGTCCAGGACTATTCCGGGCGCGTGGTCTTCGAATTGCTGCAAAACGCCCTCGACCGTTCGAGGGAGCGCATCCTTGTTCTGTGGAACCCGGAAACCCGATGCCTGGAGGTGGCCAACGATGGCGATCCGGTAAGCGCCCATGCCGGACAGACGCCGCGCCGTAGCGACTTTCACGCACTGCTGAGCCTGCACTCCTCGACCAAGAGCGCCAAGGAAAGCGTCGGTAATAAGGGGGTGGGGTTCCGCTCGGTGTTCGCGGCCGCGCCCGAAGCAGAGGTTTGGAGTCGGCTAGATGACGGTAGTTGGTGGGGCCTGCGCATGCGCCATCCCAGCCGGCTGCAACCCGCACCCGTGGTCACATGGGCGAGCCCCGAGGTCGCCAGCTTCTACACGCCGGAACTGCTGGAGACGGACACGAACGGGCGCTTCTCCGACTATCAAACAGTCATCCGACTGGTTGATGTCCGCCCCGAACGCGCCTCCGTCCTGGAAGAGACCGTTCACGAACTAATGCGCGTTCCGCTCCGCTTCCTGGAGGCCCGCGCACCGCATCCGGCTGACCTGTCGATCCGGCTGGAGTCGGGCGACCAGATGACGGAATACCGGCTGACGGACCGCCAGCGAGAGATCGCGATATCCGAATCGGAGAAGATTGCGGTGAGCGAAGCCGTTCAGCGCGACACCGGTCTGGAGCTCGATGAAGCCCGTGTCCGGGTGATGGCCTGCACCGTATCCGGGCCGGATGGATACGCCCAGCGCCACTCGGGTCTGTACTGGTCCTATCTACCGACCGAACAGGAAGCCGGATTCGGTGTGGACGTCCAGGCGGACTTTTACCTGAGTAATTCCCGGCGCGCGCTCGCCCTGCGCCCGCTCACCGCCGACGAAGAGGAATCCGCATCGGACCCGGCTGGCTGGAACCGTCATCTGGTACGGCGCGCCGCCAACTTGATCGTCCATGATTTATGGAAACGCCCGGAGCTTGTACTGCGCGAGGACTTCTGGGCGTTTTTTCCTCCGGAAAGCTGTCGCTGCGAGCACCTGACGTTCGAGGTCGGACGCCTGCTGCTGAATGACGACGAAGCGCTTCGGGATTTGATCCGGCGAAGCTTCCCCGAGAATCAGTACTGGAGCCTGCAGCGATACACCGACCTCTTCTCGGCCCTTGAGGGCTGGGCTTCCTACGCCTACCGGAACCCTTCATGCGCAGGTCAGCAGGCGCTTTATCGCTGGCACGAGGCCTTGCTGGAGATCGTCGAGCGATCAGCTGCACCCGTGCTGCCCATCGTGCAGGAGACTGGCGAGTCGGCGGTCGATGCTCCCGTGCCGGTGGCGCGACCGATGGTGCGCAGCAAGCCGGGTCAGAGGCGCGGCACGGCGGACCGAATCTATTTGCGTCGGGAACGGGGTGACCCTCAAGCGCTGGAATCCTTGCCGCCCGTGGTGCAGAACCAGGGGACATACGTCACCGTATTCGTGCCGCCCGGCATGCAACGTGATGACACCAAGTTCGGGCTGATGGAATTCAGTCGCCCCGAGCTACTGGCGCAGCTGCAGCCTGGCGAGAACGCACGGGAACACCGGCAACTTCTGCGCGCGGCATTGAAGCTGGCATCCGAAGAACCCTCGCAGGGTGGTGTCGAGTCGGTACTCACCAGGGCGCTTACAACACCCGGCGGTCCCGCCTGGCGGCTCTCGCTCGAGCCGGGAACCACGCTGCGCCGCGCCGCACAGAACCTTCGATCACTGTGTCTCCCGACGCGAGGCGGATGGGAACCGGCTGCGCATGTAACCCGCAGTGATGGAGGCCCCTGGCCTCGCCTCGACGAAGCCGAACTGGCGTCGGTCATTGTCGACCTCACCAGTGACACGCACGTCGAAAATCCACCCTCGCTCGACGTGGACCGCGCCTGTCGATTATTCGGTGTCGGCGTGCTGCCCATTGACGGAAATGGAGGGATACCGAACTGGCCCGATGCGCCATCCGAAATGCTCGGGCGTTCCATCATTCAGCATTGGTCACGAGACCTGCATCCGGTGTTCGCGGCCAGCCTTGGGTCCACGGCACGCGAGCAGCTCCGGGGTACACGCTGGATCCACGACGGCACGACAGAGGGGTCGCGGATCCAGCTGGAGGCCGGAGTCGGTGAAGGTGCGCCGTATGCACCACTCGATCTCTGGGTGCAGACACAGTCTGGCTTTCGCACTCAGCTCCTCCCGCGTCTGACCGTCGCGCGCGACCATGGAATACCGGACTGGCTGAACGACCTGGGGATCGAAAACCCGACGCAAACCCAATCCGAGGAACGGATCCTCCGTGCGCTGGGACGCCTGCGGGCATCCTCACGTGCAAAGGAAGACGAACGCGGCCTAGGCGACCTGTACCGACGGCTTGTGGAGGGCGCCTTCCGGGTCGAGCCGTCGCCAGAGATTCCCTTGCTGTACCGCTATGTCGACCGCGATGGAGCCACCCGCAGCCTGGAATGGGGCCAACCCGGAGACAATATCTGGCACGACCCCGGTGGCGCTGATTCCTCCGCGTTGTCGGCGTTTCGCGATGTAAGGATCTGGACGTTCCGCGGCGCCACCAAGGCAAAGGCCGAGGCCCTGGGCCTGGTGCACTTCGCTCCGGGACCCCCGGAGGTCAAATGGGAAGGGGAGACCAACAGCACGCTGGCAGCCCGCCTTCGGGAACACATCTGGGAAGCGCTTCCCGATGCACTCGCCGCCGCATCGACGGCCCGCGAAGAATTCGATGAACAAGATGCGATCCGCAACCAGTCCGCCCTTGAAGTCCAGCACTACGAACGTGTTTGGGTCCGCTGGACGTTTGCAGGAAAGTCGGCCGAGCGGGGCCGGGATGATCTTGGCGACGTGTTTCTCCTCCCCCTGCCCGACGGACGCAGGGCGATCTGCTTCGACGGTCACGAACCACCCTTGATGGAATGCGCCGGCCCGCTCAGCGAGCTGCTGTGTGGGAGCCGGGCCTTCGTCACCTTCTTTCGGGACGGCCTGTACGCCTGGAGCCAGACCCGCCTGAAGCAGCACCCCGGCAGTTCGCTCGCACGCTTTCGCCGCGACTACAACCTCAGTGAAGCGGAAATCCAGCAATGGCGAGGACGGTTGCAGGAGGCGCGCCTCGACGGCCCACGCAGGGCGTTGTGGGAGGAACGAGTTCTGGGTGTTCTCCGGGACTACGGAGAAGTGAAGAACGGTGTCGTTCAACCGGGCATGACCGTAACGCCCGCCCTGTGGGAGAGATCTTCACCAGATGGCCAGCCGGGTGTCCGTGATGTCGACGAGGACACGCTGCGGCGCCGCCTTGAAAATGCACTCAACGATGACTCCGAGTTTCAACGCCTAGTGCCACTGGTCGATTTCCATACGACCCATCGCGATCGCTTTCTGACGACTAACCGCACGCCGTACATCGCCGCAGCCGCCGAGCGGCGGGGCCGGAACTCGTGGACGGAAGCACTACTGGAGGAGTTGAACCACCTCGGACAAGGCATCACGGATCTGGAAGAACCGGCCTTCCAGCGCCTGGGTTTCGATGCCGATCAGGCACTCCGCCTACGGTTCGGGCTGCCGCTTGAGGGTGATCTCGCTCCCTCCCGAGCGGCCATGGACTTTGCCCATGGACAGATCCCGATCACCTCGTTGCCCAAGGCCGATGGCGCACCGCCGCTGCTGCGTCCATTCGGGGGAACCCCCGGAATGGGCGCCCCTCGCGCCGCGATCTCAGATCAAGCCTGGATGGAAAAGGCCCACCGCCAGATGTCGGGTGGGCGCCGGGCCGAAGATGCGATCCTCAACCTCGCGATACGACAAGCCAACGAGTGGAAGGAGCGAGATCCGGGGGGCTTCCACCAGGCGATCGAAGCCTCTCTTCCATTACTGGGTGAGCCCGGAGCCGAACGGTATGCGCGGCTCGACGAGGAAGGGGGTCTTCGCGCCTTTCTGCACGTAAGCGAGTACCTCGGCGATGTCGGCTTTGACGTACTGGTACCCGATGAGGACGCCAAGACCGCTTTGCTAGTCGAGGCAAAGCGAGTGCCAACGCTCAATGCGGACGTGGCTTTCTTCCTTTCCGAAAGCGAGCGCCGCCGCGCCCTTGCCTACCGGGATCAGAAGTATCCCTGGCGACTTTGGCTCGTCTCCACTACGGGCGAGACCCTTGATGTGTCCGCGTTGATCGAGAACTTCCAGGCGCATGCGGACGATGTACGAAATCTGCTGCAAGCGGGGTTGCGACCGGGTGAGTGGGAACTGGTCATACAACCTGGGAAGACTTCGACCTCATCTGCGCAATGATGCTGCATCAGTACAGGTCCAAGCGGTTCAGATGCGCTGAAGGTAACAGCCAGGTTCCCGCAGATTCCTGGGCGCACCCCGCATGAACAGTGCTGGATCCCTGCAGCATTCCTTGTCGACCCGGTGCCAAGCGCCGGGTCATCGGAACGTGTCCGGCAAGGAATAACTCGTGCTGCGTCCACCGCCCGGGTTCTTCTTCAACGCGTCCCGGCCCACCAGGTCCGCAATGTCACGCTGTGCCGTGTCCTGCGAACACTTGGCCATCCGGGCCCAGCGCGAAGAGGTCATCCCGCCTTCGAACCCATCCAGCAGACGATTGAGCACCTTGATCTGTCGGGCATTGAGCGGCTCCGTGGCGAACCGCTCCCAGAATCGCGCCTTGTACAGCACGTGCTCGAGCGCATCTTGGGCGCTGTCCAGCGAACGCCGCAGGCAGCCGAGGAACCATTCCAGCCACAGGGTGATGTCCAGGTCCTCCTGTTTCTGGGTCCGCTCCAGGATCGCGTAATAGTCACTGCGTTCCCGAAGGATCTGCCCGGACATGCTGTAGAAACGTTCCGCCGACCCATCCGCTCGTGCCAGCGCCATATCGGCGATCGCCCGCGCGATACGCCCGTTTCCATCCGCGAACGGGTGAATCGTCACGAACCAGAGATGAGCCAGCCCCGCCACCAATAGCGGATCCAGCGGTCCGGGTGTCTTAAACCAGGCGAAGAAAGCGTCGACCTCCCCCGGGATTCGTTCGGCCGGTGGCGCGGAGAAGTGCACCGTCTTCCGGCCCACGGGCCCCGACACCACCTCCATCGGCCCTTCTTCGTCATCCCGCCAGCGCGCGACCGGAATCCGCGTTATTCCGCTACGCCCCGTCAGAAACAGGGCCGCATGCCAGTCGAACAGCCGATCCACCGTCAGCTCACGGTCAAAGGCCTTCGTGGCATCCAGCATCAGGTCGACCATGCCGTCGACATCCCGCCCTGAAGCGACCAGTCCCCCGGCCTCCAGGCCGAGGCGACGTGCCAGGGAAGAGCGCACCTGATCCAGGGGTAGCCGTTCGCCCTCGATGGCGCCGGAGTCCACGATATCCTCCGACAGCACCCGCAGCGACGCTTCCTCACGTAGCGCGAAACCCAACCCCTGCATCCGCCCGAGCAGCCGGCCCTGCTCGCGCGCGGCCGCGGCCAGCATCGGCGCGATATGTTCCGCGTCCCACTGCCAGTGGGGCCAACCGGTCAGTTCCCAGATATATCGCACACCAATCTCCGCATATTATGCGGAGATTATGCGGATCATTCTCCGCATTTCCAAGCGTAGACGGAGTGCGACGGGTGATCAGTGCTTCTGATTGTCTGGTGTTGGTGGGCGACACAACAACGACCCGTGCGTAGAGCCCAAGGTGTTATCGGCAGAGCGAATCAACCGTTCCGCACATGCCCTTGCCACCCAACTGTCTCACCTGGCCCTGTCGGCTGGAGCACGCGGTATGGCCGCATGAAGCCGTAGAAGACAGAACCCAAGCGCCTTTCTAACACAGAGAAAGGGCCGAAGATCACGCCATCAATGCCAGCAGCCGCGGAGCGAGATGCCCTGACTCCGCGAGCTGCGCCATTGCGAAGGAGCGAATCTCACGTGGACAAGGTCCGCTACGGCACTCCAAAAGCGAGACAACCCTCTCCAATGATTTTTGGTGCCCGGCATAGCTCTCCAATAGCTTGCCACCAGTCTCCCTGCCCAAATGCTTCTCCAGCATCCTGATTGCTTCTTGGGGTTGTTCCCTCCAGAGCCATGTCGCAGCTGCACGACTTTCCGGCCCGGAGTTCTCTACCCAACCGACCACCTCGTTCTTCAATTCGGGGGTGAGCCCGTCTTCAATACGCTGCCACCAATCCCAGGCATCCGTCCGGTCCCGACAATGGTCCAAAATGCCTCTTTGAATGGTAACGGGCATCAAGGGGAACACCGAAGCCACGATTGCCAACTGTTCACCATCCAGGCCGGCCACGAATGCACCAGCTTCGGCCTTCTCAAGCAGATCTTTTTTAACGCCCGAAGCGCCCAAGAGCCAAAGCTGGAGCTGCTTAAGTTCAGCGCCACCTCGCGGAAGGGCCCGAAAAACGCGGATCAAAGCCTGCGTGTAATCCTTCGACCCATGCAACTTCCTAGACAAGACATCCCGAGACCACTCCACGGACATAACGGTTTCCCACCATGCCCAGAGCACCAAGGAGCCATCCCGCACGGCCCGCGACAACAAACTAGGGTGAAAGACTGCCTGGGCATCAATTAGGGGCGTCGGAATCCGGTCCGCAATCTCGCCCGCAAGATCGATCAGTCGTTGCTGCGCCGGGGGAAGCCCTGAAAGGCCAACGCTCGCATCAGGGATTTGGATATCCCCATGCAACTCCAGACTGGGCGTATCCACCCACCCTGGGAATAATTGTTGCCATCCGACCGGGAGCTGGAATGTCGGACGTTCCGTGTAAAGACTCCAGGACCAGCACGCTGCTAGCCACCCATAAGCCCTGGTAGATGTGGCCGACAAGGATTGCCCGGCCGCAACTTCATTCCGGAACAGCCGATCCAGGACAAGGTCCCTAAGATGGATCATGGACTGCGGGGCACCCCCTGATTCCTTCAGGGTTTGCCCACCGGCCAGGAATACCGCCTCGGCTGCGCCGATGTTCGCTGCATCGAACACCGCATTGCGAACGCTGCGCTCAGCGCACACCTGAATCTGATCTACGCCAAGATCCGCCAGCGCATCCTCCACGAGGGCAGACCGCTCCGGATCAAAGGACAAAGCACCCCAATCACCAAGGTCCCCATTCGCGATAACCTGCTGCAGATCTCCCACGGCGATCGCGTGGACGGCCACGTGGGGGGTCATTCTCCTCGCACCCATCGCATCTTCTTCCAGCAAGCCCGCCTCGGTGAGACGATCTGCAGCTCCTACTGCCTCATCGAGCATCGATGCAGAAGATGGGTCTTGGGGAATCGGCTCAGGCAGCAACGAGAGAGCCACTTCCCGACTATCGTGCGGCTGAATGGCTTCAACGGCAGTCTCAACCACTCGCTTCCAATCTTCTGCCCCGATCCATGATCCCCATAGCACGTCAGCCGAAAAGAGCCAGGCCCTCACGCAATCTCGGAACAGCCGCTGAGTCTTTGGATCCCCACTAATCACCAATGAAAGCCATTGCTCGGCGGCATCGTCCCCAACTGGGCTGGGCAGTCTTCCCGAACCGATGCGATACGACAGGCCAGCGACCTCGACCAGGGCTCGCGGAGTTGGTACCAACCCAGACTCGGGCAGATCACTTACCCATTGCCGCAATCGATCACTGTCCCATTTCCGTCCGCCTTGAGCGCGAAGCCGGGAAGCCAGCCAATCGATCAACCGTTGATGCCAGTCGCGCATCAATATAAATTCGTACCCCTTCAAACCGCTATCGCTGAGGTCTTCCAGAAGCCGCCCCAAACTCGACCTACTGACAAATTCCTCTGGCAGGGGAAATGGAGCCGCAATCAGGACGGACCCAAGCGGAGCACGCCGCTCCAATGCCTTCTTATCCTTCCACCCTTTGGAGTCTGAAACCCTCAGACAGAGCGGCGCCGGATCCAGGAGACGTTCGTTCACGTCGTGGACGGATGTCGCAGCGATGCATTCGAACGGCCCTGAAACGTTAAGTTGCTTCCAGAAAAGGTCGAGACCGGTACCCGGTGGGAAAAAAACCCAGTACACGCCGCGGAGCAGACCATGACCGGCGGCGACACCCGGCCGCACGCCCAACCAGGGATCCAGCTCACTGCTGCAGTCACGATCTTTGTGGCTGAAATACCCCACACGGCAGGCCTCCTCACGACGCAGATCCAGAGGTCGTATCTCCGGAAATCCTTCGAAGCGATAAGTGGCCAGTGGGTCGGCTGCAGCATGGATCCCGAGATCGCTCTTGCTACACCCGAGCAGAGCCGCAAGCCTTTCTGCAAACCGGCTGTTCCGCTCCCACCATCCCGTCTTTCCGTGGTTCAGGTCACTCAGCTTTGCGCCGACCGATCGGGACTGCCTGGGCTCCTCGGGCACAGCCTCGCAGAGCGCTTCGGCCAAGCGCTTCATTGACCTGTAGTTGGCCTTCCGCCGCATCTCATCAAGGCTCGTCATGGATCGCTACTCGCCGTTTGGAATGGGCCAGCATAAAGCGCCCACGTTGATCTCGCCAAAGTGCATCGGTGCATACCGGTGCACTTTGATTGCTGCGCGGGCGAGCCACACTTCAATCTGCATGGGCGATAAACGAAAAAACCAAGGAGATCGCAATGACCATGCAAATTCGATTCGTCGGCCCTCTGGGAAAAGTCACCGGATCATGCACCTGGATGCGGGACGAAACCCGCGGATGGAGTTTCCTCGTGGACTGCGGCATGCAGCAGGGCGAACCCACCGCTGATCAGTGGAATGCCGGTGACGAGTGGCCCTTTGACCCCAAAACCATCCGATTCGTAATACTGACCCATGCCCATGTGGACCATTGCGGATTGATCCCTGAGCTCTACAAACGTGGTTTCGAAGGAACCGTCTACTGCACGGAGGAAACCAAGGAGCTTGCGGAACTTCTATTGGGCGACGCAGCGAAACAACAAGACACGTCGTTCGAGCTGAAAGACGTGGAACGAATCCACTTCCACACCCCCGGCGGCACGACCAAGTTTGGCGATTACCACCCGGTTGCAGACGACCTGTTTATCCGATTCTTCCGAAGCGGGCACATCCTGGGATCTGTCAGCGCGACAATACTCTGGGGTGATCCCAAATCAGAGCAAACGAGCATCGTCTTCTCAGGAGACATCGGCCCGGGCAGGGAAGACCAGGAAGTTGCGCCCTTCTCACGGCACCTGATGCATCCAGCGCCCGCTGATTTTGCGGTGGTTGAATCTACCTACGGAGACCGGGCCCGGCCTCCCGAGGAAACGGACCCCGTCAATAGAAGAAGCCGCCTCGCGGAAGCAATGGACCGAGCGATGAAGACGGGCGGGACACTGGCAATCCCTGCTTTCAGTACCGCACGCACGCAAGATGTCCTTTTCGACATCCATTTTGTGGTCGCCAGCAATCCAGAGCGTTACGCAGGGATGGACTTCATCCTAGCTTCACCTCTCGCAGAAAAAATCAACGAGATCACTGTGAAAGCTCTCAGCAAGGTGGGGCCCCAAGGCAATAGGGGCAAGGTCCGCCCTCTTTGGCTTGGCAAGCAGGTGTTCCGAGATCTTGGGCTCGACAAGGACGATCCTGACCATTTTGATCACGCCCACAATCTTTGCAAACAAGCACTTTGTGCTGCACCTGCGACGCCAATCCCCAATGAACCGCCGGGCAATGCGATCTCGGCCCAGTGGCGCTCACTCTTTAGGGTAGACAAGAAAGGCGCAAACGACGTCGAGCTTGCTCAAGCAGGCCCACGGGTCGCCGTGATGAGCTCGGGGATGTGCGACGCTGGCCCGGCAATCCGCTGGCTTCCAGATCTCCTAAAATCGGCCGACAATGAAGTCGCCTTGACGGGATATTGTGCCCCCGGATCCATCGGCAACAAGCTTCAGGAACTCGCCCCCGTCCCAAACTCTGAACGACGCAAACTCCGAGACAATCTGTCCTGGAAGCAACCCGGCGGACCTTCGCTGCCGCGTCGCGACATCAAGGCATCGATATCGACTCTATCGGGATATTCTGCCCATGCGGACCAGGCGGAATTGGTCGATTGGGTAGTACACGAGTTTCCCCAAGGCAGCGGAAGCCGCCAAACGATGGCCAGCAAGAAGGTCTTTATCCAGCATGGACACAATAGAGCCCGGAAAGGCCTATCCGAGGCCATCCAGAAAAAAGCCACGGCCCACGGCCTTTGGATCGAGACCGGCATGCCCGAAGAGCCGTCCGGCTGGATAACCCTGGACCCTGCTCGATAGCACTATCGGCCCCTCCGCGCCACTCGCAGGGGGGCCTTTACGCTAGCCCTAGCGCCCTAGCGCCCCGAGTCGAAAACACTGATCACCTCCCGCATCACTGCGGGAATGTGCGGCAGGGCGGACTCGATCATCACATCGGGGATCCCGTGCAGGGATTCCGCCACGCTGCCCGCAATGGCTGCCAGCGTGTCTGCATCCCCGCCCATGGACACGGCATTGCGCAAGGCATCCTCAAAATCCTCGGATTCCAATGCGCAAACGATGGCCGGTGGAACCGTCCCGGGCGCGGTCTCGTTGTGCTCGTGAACCGAACGGAACCCATCCACGCTCGGGCTGAGATCGTAGCCGTACGCAGATTCCAGTGCCGCCCGAATCTCGGCCGCATCCACGCCTTGCCGAGCAAGCCACACGGCATGCGCCGTCGCCAGCGCACCCTTGAGCCCTTCGGGATGATCGTGACTGACCTCGGTGACCTTTCGGGCCGACTCAAGGCACTCATCAAGCGAATGTGTCAGCCATGCGACAGGCGACACCCGCATCGCGCCTCCGTTGCCGAAACTTCCGTAGGGGGCCTGGACGGTCGGCGCCGCGAGCCAGCTAAAGAACTTCTTGCCATATCCACCCAGGTGAGGGGCCGGCCGAACCTTCCGGGCCCACTCCCGCATCGTTTCGGCCGGATCCTTGTCGTGCAACAGGGCGTCGGCTACCGCGACCGTCATGATGCTGTCGTCGGTAATCCCGTTGCGGTCATTGAACAGCGGGAAGTCCTTCGTGGTGATGCGCCGAAACTCCCAGGGAGCTCCCACCATGTCACCAATAATAGCTCCGAGCATTCGGCCATCTCCTGTCACACGCCTGGTGCAGCGGGGATATCGACTGAGCGGGGCGGGCGAACTCAACCGTGCAGGTCACGCCACAACGCCTCGGAACCGATCACCGACTCCTCGCCGCACCGGATCCGCGCCAGCGTCTGATCGGCCTGGTCGATGCCCTCAAGGTCGGTCAAGTGTTCTTCAACAGCCTCGCGGATGCAGTCGGTCATCGTGCGGCCCATCTTGTCGGCCGGCACCATCAGGCGTCGATACGTCTCGCTCGGCAGGCGCACGGTCGTTTGACGGGTATCTCCGGTTCGTGTGGTCATGGCCATGAACTCCAGCGCCGTTCACACAAACCGCTGCCTGTTGCAGGTCGGGGCAACGGGAGGCGCATCAGATTCCCAAGGCCCGGAACAACCCTGCAACGGTGTCGGCCCGCTTGCCCTGGCCGGATTCCAGCACACGCATGGCCCGGACGGTGGTGGCGTTCGGCACCAGTCTCGGCGCGGGCTGACCCTGCCGCTCATCGACAGACGACCGAGCATCTCGGTCACGGTCATGACATGCGCGTTCGCATCCCCTTTGGGCAGGCGAACCGTCACCTTGGCGCTTTTCATGTTCCACGGCGATGCCCGCAGGTCATGCGGCATGTTCAAGGACAGTGTACGCAAGGAGGCACGCTGTTTGCGCGCGCAAACAGCGTGCCTCCCGGCAGACGCCGGGCATCCAATGGGCACTGCGCAACGCCCCGTCAGGGCGCAACGAGTGCCATGCACCTTTGAAGCTCGACGGCGTTTTCGGATGCAATCCTGCGAAACGCGGCACTGATGCGGGTGTCATCCGACACGGTTTGCCAGTACCCAATTGCGGTGTGACAAGTAGTGACCCACACGCCATGTTCACGGGGCAATGGCAGGGCGGGCTCGAACGTCACGCGCGGCAACTCGCCACCCGGGAGCGGCGCGTAGGCCATCGGGAGCATGTCGTAGACCGGGCACAGGACAAGCCGGCCGCCCTCCGGTCGAAAGGCGAGGTTGCCCGGGTGCATGTCGCTGTTGGCAATCAGTCTTCCGAACCAGGTGATGTGGCGGATGGCTGCAACCGCCTCCGGCGCCAGCAGACGCTTGCCCGCCAGTCCTTGGGCGAGGGTGTCCCATGCCGAAGGGGCATGACCGAGCAAGGCCGCGTTCACGGTCTCCAGCGTCACCACCGCGCTGCGGCCGAACAGTCCGTGGCGATCGAAGCGCTCGACCTCCAGGAACGTGCGGCCCTGTTGCTGGAGGATTCGGCTGGGCGGGCTCTGCACGCCGGGCAGCGCCGCGACCGCCTCCAGAGCCAGATGCTCCGCCACCAGCAGATCGGACCAGCGCTGCACGGTCGCGGACTCGTCCGCACCCGAAAACTTCACGATGACGTGCGGACTATGACTGCCCTGCAGGTCCCGAAGGGCGGTGAACTTCGGGAACTCACCCGCAGCACTGGAGCCCGCAAGACCCAGCGAGATGGCCTCCTCCGCCGCCTTCACATACATCCCTTCGATTTCATCCGCCCCGAGAATCGGAGGGGGATCCAGGCGGGCCTTCTGCCAGCCCTTGAATGCGGCATCACCAACGACCAGGTTGCCCGGGAGATCGAAGCCCACACGACTCAGAACCCACAGAATATCGTCGTCACTCCAGGCCTCTGGATTAGGTGACACCTGGAGCGTGTCTTGCAAGCGATGCGCCAGCTGGCGCCCGAGGTAGCCCTGGGGGCGCATATCGTACAAAGGGTATGGCAGACCGGCCCACCATCCTTCGGGGTTCTCGTCGTCATCCTCCAAAGGCCAATCCGAGCCACCGAAGTCGGCATGGCAGCCCTGCGGCTGGATGGGCGAGAGCTCCGTGAACTCGTGCGGCTGGCCGGCTTCATCAATCACACGGATGGGAGTGGGCGCGAAGTCGCCTCGCAGCGCTCTGCGCAGAGCGTAGCGAGTGCGCCGAGCCCGCCCGGCCGCAAGGACAGGCTCGGTTGTCTCCTGCAGAAGTCGGTGAAGGGTGGGGACCGACAGCCCCAGTTCGCGGGCAAGATCGGCTGCGCGCGCCGGGGCGAGCCTGGCAAGCGCCTGGCCGAGCCGCTGATGCGCTGCCTCTCGCTTGCTCCTCATCCGAACCTGCCTATTGAAATGATTATTGAGAAGATACTACCTCATTAAGGGTTTGATATATAACCCTTCAATTTCTCTCCAAGCATTTAGTGAAACGATCCTATGGACGACCTCGATCCTGGACGGGACAGGTCTCGGCTCGCCAGGTTTGTGACCGGATTTGTGACAAAAACGGGGCGATACAATCTCGGGACTCAAGACTCGATGCCGGAAACGCACCATGACCGACTCCCCCACCCTGTCGATGTACTCCGCCCTGCAGCGGGCCTTCGATCATTTCAACGAACGGCTGTTCGACAACGAATTGCCTCCCTGTCTGATCACGCTGCGCAGCTCCCGCCGGCAGCGAGGTTACCACCACGCCGAACGCTTCATCTCCTCGGATGGCACGATCGTCCATGAGCTGGGTGTTCATCCGGGGTACTTCACCCTGAATCCGCTGGAGGTCGCGCTGTCCACGCTGGTACACGAGATGGTGCATCACTGGCAGGAGTGCTTCGGCCGGCCGAGCCGATCAAACCACCATAACCGGGAGTGGGTCGGCAAGATGGAAGCAATCGGTCTGGTGCCGAGCGATACCGGCCTGCCGGAGGGCAAACAGACCGGACGCCGGGTCACGCACTACATCCAGCCCGACGGTCCGTTCGCCCGGGCCTGCTCGGACCTGCTGGCCACCGGGTTCGAACTGCCCTGGTTCGACCGGCATGCCCCCACCGATCCCGAATCGGTTGCCCAGGTGCAGGAGGCCCTGGCCGAACAGGGTCTGGCCGTCGCCAGCGCCCCCGCACCGGCCGAGACGATCGCGATACCCGACGATACCGAAAAACCGGCGGTGTTCGCGCCGCCCGCGCCACGCCCGGATCCCCGTGTGCGCATGAACTGCCCGACCTGCGAGGCGCGGGTCTGGGCCCGACCGGAAACCGAGGTTATCTGTGGATCGTGCATGGAGCCGATGAGCCATCTCTCCGACGAAGCAGGCTGACCTGGCCGGCGCCGGATCAACGAACGGGCATGCCGAGAATGGCCGCGACTACTCGCTCCTCCGCCGAGCTGTGAAGCGGGAGGGTGGCAAACGCTTCCAGCACCTCGGGTCCCAGTTCGGCCTCCGCCTCAATGAGCTCCTTGCGCAGGTCCCGCAGGCGCAGAAAACCCCTGCGCTGCTGGGTCAGGCGGCGATACCAGTAGGGACGGATAAGCTCCAGCCAGCGATTGGCGATTGCCTCCCAATCCGGCTCGCCGGCCGTCAACGCCTCCGACTTTCGCGCCAGCAGATTGCGCAGATCGAGATAGGCGTCGAGTCGTGTCTGCTCCCTCTGGCGAGCCGCCTCCTCGGAAAAACCCTTGAGGACCTCGGCCATCTCCTGCAGGGCACGTTGCTTGCGCAGCGGCAACTGCGCCCGCTCGGCCTCCGGGAGGCGCTCGGAAAAGTGCGACAGCCATCTCGCGGCCGGCTCGTCGATTTCACCGTTGGGCGGATCCGAAGCCAGTCGCTCGCGAAGGGCGGCGGCCACCTTGTCCAGTGAAGTCGTGACTTCGGCATCCGGGCCGGAGAAGAAAAACCAGCGCGGCGCGCGGTCCGCACTGCCGGCCAGGCAGAAGAAGGCCCAGACGGTGTCGCTGGCCACCACGCTGACTCTTGAGAGCACTCGCACGGAGCGCTGACGGTAATACTCATAAATGTCGGGCTCGACCAGCGCACCCGCGCCTTCCACCAGTCCGCGCACTGCGGCAAAGGCATCATGCGGTTCGGCTTCCTCGATGGAGCGAGCGGTACGCTCGTATTCGCGGATCAGGGTGTCAGCGTCAACGCTATCCCGTGACCGCTGCTGCAGGTCTTCCGGCAACGGGAGATTGGTCCCGAGAAGCTCCGTCACCGCATCGGCCCGGTCCAGGAAGCGAGCATCGGCGCTGAGAGCGAACTCCTCGGCATCCCGAGGCCACCAGACCTCGACCTCGGCATGGGGGCTGTCGAGACGATCGACGCGTCCGGTTCGCTGTTCGGCCACGCGTATCACCGAGGGCATGTCGAGATGGACCAGCGCCGAGGCCGCCTGCAGGTTCACCCCCTCGGACAGACTGTCCGAACACAGCGCCACGCCGGCCTGCTCGCCGTCGCCCGGCCGAAATGCGCGGAGTACCGCCTGGCGGCTTCGCTCGTCGCTGCCCGTGGCCTGCCAGATCTCGACGCCCGGCAGCCGCTCTTCGAGCTGCGCGCTCAGGGCCGCGATGGTAATCAGACGGCTGTCGAAAGCCAGCACCCGTTCGTGGCGCGCCGCCAGTCTAGCCAGATGGGCGACCTTGGCGTGCTCCCGCGCCGGACTCATGGCGCGCACCTCGTCCAGGACCTGCGAGAGGATCCGGTGATCGTGCGTGTGGGCTGATGCCCAGGCGTCCGCATCGGTAAGCCACGCAGGCAAGGGCACGCCCAGCCGGTTCTCGGGCACACGCCCGGGTTGCTTGAGCTTGCCCAAGACATCTCCTGTGTCGGCGGACTTGGCGTAATGCTCCAACCCGAACACGGCCCGAGCCACCGCCGTTCCGCACAGGTGCTCAACCAATGCCGCACGCGAAGACCGCAGGGCCGCCATGACCCGGTAGCGGACCAGCTTGTGCGCCCCGAGCAGCAGGTTGTCGCGATACTGGTCCTCGGTGAGCCCCTGCTGCCTTTGTACGGCGCTCAGTTCCAGGACCACCGGAATCTGGACCACACCGTAGAGTTCGTCCAGGAGCCCCCGGATTCGGCTGGCGCGTTCACGGTCGGCAGCCGGTTCCCCCAGGGAATAGCTGTACGAGCGGTGCTCCGGATACCGGCAGGGCCGTCCCGAGTGATCCCGATAGGCTTCGGGCTCGCGATCAATCAGGGCATTGAACATGCGCTTGGTACGGCGAATGGTGAATGTGCGGATCTCGTCCCGCAGCCGGGCGGCCTCGTCCTCGCCGAGGTTGTGCCAGCGACCGGGACGATTGACCCGCTCCAGGGCCTTCAGCGTGCTCGGCTGCAGGTTGTCGGCGCCGAGGAGATCCGCGATCCGGACTAGGTCATCGACATTCCGGTTGATCGGCGTAGCGGTAAACAGCAGCACGTCATCGGCAAGATGGTTGGTAAACAGTCGGCGTGTCCGGCGCGAGCGGCGATTGTGGAAGTTGTGGCACTCGTCCACGGCGAGCAGGCGCGCCCGCCTCAGGGCATCATCCAGCTGCCATGCCTTGCGGCTGCCGTGACTGAGCAGGCCAACCGAAAAGACATCCAGCGCGGTGTCGGCCCGGGAGGCCTCCCGCTCCCACTCCTCCACGACCGTCGAGGGTGCAACCATGACCGAGCGGGGCATCCCGCCTGCCCCCTGGATACGCGCCTGCTGCGCCCGCAGGAGATGCGCACCCATGCGCGTCTTGCCGGAACCCGTCGCATCTGCAATCAGCACCGCCCCCTGACGATCCAGCAGATACAGCGCCTGTGCGATCCCCTGACGCTGGGCCGGCCACAGCGCACGGAAAGCCTCGCGGTCGACCTGCTGCAGAAAACCCTTCGCCCAGTCACCCTCCAGCAGCTCCCCGCAGGCGCGGGCCAGCGCATCGCGCCACCCGACGACATGCAGCAGACGCTCGAGCAGCGCGAGCAACGCATCGGTGTAGTCATGCCCAAGCGACCAGAACTGCTCGGCCAGCGCCGCCGCCTCGCGGTAACGCCTCGGTTCACCCGTTGCAGTGAACCGCGCATTCGCCTCATGCTGACGCTCCAGCCCATTCTTGCTGAAATTGCTCGAACCGAGCGTTACAGCCCCCTCCCCGAGATAGATCTTGGCGTGCAGTGGCCGCTGCGTGTCGGGCCAGTACCGCGCCTCGACGGCGCCCTCCCGGAGTCGCTCCCGAAAATGAATCAGCCGGGCCGACAGGCGCAGGGAGATCCCTCGATCCAGCCAGTACTGCTCGACCTCTTCGGGAAAACTCGACGCTTTCAGACTGCGGTGACCGCCCTCCCCCGCACTCGGCTCGTTACCGAAGAGAATGCGAAGCGGACGAACCTCCCCCAGATCACTCTCCAGACGAACGAGCTCTTCCAGCGCCCCGTAGCCTGTCACCACCAACGGCGAGTCCGCAGACACCAGGTCCGTAATCACCCGCTCGCGCACCGTCCGCCCGTCGACATTGAGCGGGAAACGATCCGGCGTTGGCCAAACGCCCTCCACCTCTCGCGACGGATCCGGGAAGTCGCTGAAGAGATCACCAGTGCGCGCCGTATCTGCGAAGGGATCGTCCTGAGCCATGAAGCCACCCGTCAGCCATCCGTATCGTCACCCCGACACAGTGCCGTATCTGCGGACAGGAAGACCACACGCAAGCCTTCTTTCCCGTCCATTCGGTCAATGTAGTCGCCCACCGAATTCGGGAAGCACACAGATCACTGCGAGGATTCGAATGCCGGTCCAAGATTGGGCGCTACACCCGGAAACCTCCAGTGATGCGTGGACCTAATCGGGGGAAGTGGACAAGTCGGTAACGTTTCCTAATGAGGCAACACAGCCGGCCAGAGTAATGGTCGCTAGATATCGGTTCCTTGCCGCAGGTGCGCAAGGTAGTCCTCGAACAGGACGGCCCTATTTTTCTTGCGCTCGTCGAGCGCGTGTACGATTTCCGCCGCCTCAAGGACGCGCATGGCCTTGGCCGCCGCAGGCCGCGAGCAGTCGAGGAGCTCCATGGCCCGGTTCACCGTGAGAATTGGGTGGTCTGGAAGTAGTTCGAACAAACGGAGGCTCAACACAGTCGCGTCGTCGCGGGCGAGGAGGCGATTTCGGTTCTCGCCAATGATGACGTGAAGCCGGCGCGCGGTGGCGACGGCCTCGTCAGCGACCTCCGCCACGCCTTCCAGGAAGAACGACAGCCACCCCTCCCAGTCGCCCTCGTCACGTATCGCTCTGAGCCGCCGGTAATATTCCTGACGCTGCCTTTTGAGGAACAGGCTCAGATAGAGAAGAGGCCGGGTGAGTAGATCCCAGTGCCGCAGTAGTAGCATGATGAGCAGGCGTCCGATGCGGCCGTTGCCGTCGAGATAGGGATGCAGCGTCTCGAGCTGCGCATGGAGGAGTCCTACCCGGATGAGTGGCGGAAGCTCACTCTCGTCGTGGATTGCCCGCTCGAACTCGCTGAGCAGCGCGCCGAGTCGATGCGGGGGTGGAGGCACGAACGCAGCGTTGCCCGGGCGTGTCCCGCCGATCCAGTTCTGCGAGCGCCGTACTTCGCCCGACTGTTTTTGCGCGCCGCGCGCACCACTAAGCAGCCGTGCGTGCGCCTGCGACAGGAGGCGCATCGAGAGGGGCAGGCCGTCTGCTCGCCCGACCTCGTCCCAGGTGAAGTTGAGCGCATCGACGTAACCGCAGACCTCCTCAACGTCTGCGTCGGCCGGCGCCTCCCCGGAGGCCTCGATCTCGAGCAGATCCATCAGCGTTGCCTGCGTCCCTTCGATCTGCGCCGAGAGCACCGCTTCCTTACGAACGAACGCGTATACGAACCACTCGACCGACGGGATCAGGTCGCCCGCCAATTCGAGCAACCGCAGACTCTCGTTCGCCAGGCCGAGCAGCGAACTGAGCTCGCCGCCGAGGTCAAGAGGGGGATCCTTGGGCGGCAGCGGATGGGGAATGAAGGCCTCGACTGACTCCCCAGCCACGGTGCTGCGCTCAAAGGTGCCGGTTACGCGTTTCATGGGTCCTCAAAAATAAGCGATCGCTTCCTCTGAAAGGGACACGCTAAACGATCGCTTATTCTTGGTCAACGCGACAATGCGAGAGTTTCTTTTTCAGCACAGGGAAGCGGCCCGCCGCTCTAACCGAAGGTCCAGGTGTGGAGATTCTCGGGTTTCTGTGGGCGATGACGGGTTGGATGCGGGGTAAGGCACAGATGGAATAACCCGAAACGAGTTCCTCAACGAAATGGGCGCAGCGATCTCTGGCGCAATTGACGAGCTTTTTGAGGAGCTCGAGGGATACTAATGGTCAACGGTCTGTATTTATCGACCCAGAAGAAAAAAGGGGTGGCGCCACGCGTAGGCTCCACCCCTCTTTGTCCGTTAATTGTCGGCTACGAGCCTCGCCCCCGTCCACTCATCAGTAGCGTGTCGCGCCTGAGAAGAAACCCGATGTCGCAGGCGGATCCTCATAAAGTTACCCGCACCCCCAGACATCGCAGAACTCCATCCCCACTCCGTGGGGCCGAACAGTTCCAACGCATCACGATACTCTCCAGACATGCTGCTCAGGCTTTCCCCGAAAATCGCCCCGTTGAGCGTGAAGTGATCATCTCGATGCGGAAGGCGCCAGTTCTGTTTGCCGCACAGACCATCCTCGTTAACGGCTTCCACGAAGCCAGCCGTGTCACATCGGCTGCCCGAGCACTGGCCTCCGTCCTCAACGCCTGCATACCCCTCGGCATCCGGATCGTACCAAGTCAGGGTGTTCCCCTTGTAGTAGAGGCTCCCTTCCTCCTCGTTGTGAACCATCCACAGAAGACCCGTTTCGCTGTCCCGAACGCAGCTCCATTCCTCAGCGTCCGCGCTCAGAATCGAACCGTCGTGCGCCACCTTACTGAACCGCTCGCCGCCCCCTCCGCATGCGGACAACGCCAACGACACGGCGACCGCGATTGCGGATACGCCACCAACCTTCAGCATGCTCTTGTTCATCTCATCTCTCCTTGTCAATTGGTGCTCTATGCACCATTTTCAAACCGTTCTTTCGGCTTGTTCTATTGGGGCCCAGCCCCTGAGTCCATCTCCAGGCCCGCTGCCATTTTCATGATCCTGTTGCATCGATCAATTGAACTCACCCCCCGTTTTTTCATGAATACGCAGCCCCAGTTCGTTCGATCCCGAACATATTGCGCCACCTCCGGGTGGGCCTGGGCAACCGTGCGCACTCTTGGTGCTGGTGCGCGTCAATTTCACTCTATGGGCCGATGAATGCGGTATAGAGTCATCCATTATCCAAAAGACACCCTCTGCTTGCATTTATCAAAGTGAGAAAACATATCTCACAATAGCCACAACAATCGCGATGATGACTCCATAAATCAGGAATACACCGATCAGCGGCAAACCACGAAAGAACGCGTACACGAGCGCAATGCTCGAGACCACTTGAGACATTCGGCCCAGCCACCCCATTTCACTCGTGGCCCAATGGCCGACATCGTGGTGCATCTCGTAAATCAAAACAGGGATATACGCGCCGACCGAAACCAAAAACCCTATCATACCTAGAAATAAAAACGCCTCTCCACCGCTTTTAACCGCAAGATCGGGGACAGGTGAAGCTATAGCCATAAAAACCGCCAGAGCGACACATCCCAACATAAAGCCCAAATAGAGAAATCCTTCCATCCTTAAACTCCATTTTCCCATGCTAACTGCCAGGTACCGGCTTATTACATACACGTTTTTGAAATCAATCGGGGCGTTCCTACTGGCATGCCCAGGTGTTGGGTAACGAATCATTCCATTCCGCACGAGAAGACACCCCTATTTCGTCCGGTCTCGATCGTACTGCGCCTGGTCTGGGGCTGGAGCTGGGCTTGGGAAGCCTTGCGCACATCCGCGTACTGGCGCGCACCAATTTCACTCGATAGGCCGATGAATGCGGTAGAGAAACCGATCGCAAAGCAGGTCACCACTCACCGACCGGCCATGCGAGTGCCAACCCGACAGAGTAGATGACGCCAGACACGCACGGATCTCTAGCGAGAGGGCATGTACCGCGGACGGTCCATAGAGGTTAGAGCTGCGTGACCGAGGATCGGGATAGGCAAGTCTGCCCAGCGGCTTTAAGCAGATGACGCCGGTCAAAGGTTCCCGGATCCCTCGGCCAGCGCAACGATTTCGATGCGGGTCGAGGGGTCCGGGACTACCGTCGCAAGAAGCCTGATCAGGCCTTGTCAGCCATCTTCTTTGTGTTCTCGTTGATCTTGAAAATCACGATCAGAAGCTCGGACCAGACCCGGGCACCAATCGCTCCGAACACGAGAATCGCGAGCCCAATGAGGAGGCCCATAAGCCCGCTCCCGGAGAACATCGCGCCCAGACCACTCACCACCACCACAAGCAGCAATAGCCAGTAGACGATGGTGATGATCTTCGGGGTAAGCATCGTGTCAAAGAACAGAAAATCGCGCATAGATACATCCTTGTTATTAGAGGACGAGGCCAAATGACCTCGGAGGGGGTGGTACAGCCACGGCAAACCATGACCAGCGCGCCCGAAAACCGGAAATCATGGAAGATGCGTACGCAAGGAACAGAGGGCACCGCACCTTGGCAGACGATTCGCCGGTGTATTTGAGGAATTAAAGCTGATCCGGAAGGCCCCGCATGACATTTCCTGATTAGCAACGAGAGTCAGCCAGTCGCAGAACCCGCTCGGGCACGGGCCGGCAGTGCACGGCGGCGACCAGCAGTCGCGCCGGCAACGTCGCCAGATCAAAGCGTCGGTTGAAGCGGTAGGCGAATGCCGCGAGGTAACGGGCCGCGTACTTGGCGAACGCAAATGCATGGTAGCTCCCGCTGAGGCTGGTCTTGAGGTTGCCGAGCACGGTGTTGATCCATTGGAATTCGGGAAGATCCTGGGGTTTGCGCCCGGCCACGACCGTCGGCTGGTGCCGGCAGTCGGCCCTTGCGACGGCGCGG
>NZ_AQXY01000016.1 GCF_000376845.1 Thioalkalivibrio sp. ALE14 | reverse complement strand
GGCCGGGCGCAAACCCCAGGATCTTCCCGAATTCCAATGGATCAACACCGTGCTCGGCAACCTCAAGACCAGCCTCAGCGGGAGCTACCATGCATTTGCGTTCGCCAAGTACGCGGCCCGTTACCTCGCGGCATTCGCCTACCGCTTCAACCGACGCTTTGATCTGGCGACGTTGCCGGCGCGACTGCTGGTCGCCGCCGTGCACTGCCGGCCCGTGCCCGAGCGGGTTCTGCGACTAGCTGACTCTCGTTGCTAATCAGGAAGGGTCTTGCACCACAAAGACGAGCCTGAATAGCCGAGGCACAGGCAACCCCAGGTACCCTTGTCGTGTACCACACGCTGCTCCCCTTCCGGTGATTTTTGGGGTACACATGATGGATAACAGCATGGAGGCTCTCTTCATTCGAGGCACACCCAACAGAAAGGCCCCGGCACAAAGTACCGGGGCCAATCGCGCACAAACGACAGGGCGCAAGCCATCAAGTCACTGGTCACCAGGCCTCAGTGACGGGTGACGGGGTATTTACCCAACTCGGGTTAGACAGCCAGGCCCAATACAGCAATCGCTACGACCCCTGGCCTCATCAGCCATCGCTTTTGTCGAAAGCCTCGAATGCATCTGTGAGTTCATGGGTTCTGAAAGCCCAGCCTCCTGTGACCTTAACCCGTCCCGACGGATACTGCTCGGCGTCCATGGACGGAATTCCCATACCACGACTGAAGGCCACGCCCTTCTCGCCGGTATCAAGACGCGTTACCGCAATGCGTCGCAATCCGGCTTCATGAGTCACGGCAATCGGACCTTGCTCGGTCGCAAACCAGTGCAGTCGCCAAAAATAGTGGCCCTCATTGCGACGCCCGGTTCGAGGGTCATACAAAGATTCGAACGAGTGCATATTGGCGCATTCGTTCACGATCGAATTGCGCTGCCGGCACTCGGAGTACACATTCACCTTCCCACCTTCGGCCGAAATATTGATCGGAACCACTGATTGGTTACGGTAGTTGATCAACGCGTAATCTTCGGCCGAGCTACCTCCCAGCGCATCCCCGAGAGCACGCATCGTGCGCATCATCGACTCTCCACTGCTTCGCGCCGGATTCCGCTCGACCAGAATGTATCCAGTGGAGGCAATATCGCCATTCTGGTGAGCCGCGAGGTGAAACCCGTCCGGGACGCCAACCGTACTCACACCCTCGCCCGGAGCATAGACAAAGGCCTTCGCGTCTCGCGCGACAGCGAAGCCTCGCGATGTCGGCATCAAGTGCGCCCCCCTCAGCGTCTCCCCTGTCACCGTCCGGATACTCCAGTTTGTGCGGCCACGTTCGGCGTACGCAATCGTGACCGGCGCAAGACCATTGGATGGATTCGCAGTTCTCACCTGGTACTGGCGGTCCGTGAGAGCCATCAGGTAGGTGACCGCACCGGTCGTCGTATCGAACCCGTAAGAGGAAATCTCTCCCTGCGGTTCCACATATGCGACACCATCGATCAGGAAACCGTCTCGGCGACGTTCAAACCGGGCGCCCTGGTTGTCGGACGCCCACATAGGTGCCAACTGTTCAGCAACGTCTTCGGGACCCATCTGCCCGAATCCGGATGGAGCAACGCCCGATGACTGCTGCGGATGCCGCTGCTGCGCCGCCCCCATCGCCTCGAGAAGTGCTATGGCTCGTTCGTAATCATCGCCCCCAGACGACTTTTCCGGTTCCGCCTGCTGCACAGGACGGGGCTCTGGTGCGGCCAGACAACCTGCAAGCAATACCGATACCGCAAGGACACCTAGTCCTTTCTTCATGTGTTATTTCTCCCTGGTCAATAAAACCCTGCTAGACGCGCAGAACCACGACGCCAAGCCAAACGCTCTCGTCATTCCGCACGGACAAACGGCCCCGAGATACCGGCGCCACCATGGGGAGCCACCCCAAAAAAAACCCCGCTACACCGGCGGGGTCTTATATCCGAATATTTACATAAATGTGATCGATTTGGAAGATAAGGGAAACGCGAAGCACCGCGTCTCACGCCCCCTCGATCTTCACCACGAAAAAGCCCCGGCCAGGGGCCGGGGCTCGCGGTTCGTCAGGACCGCTGCCGGATCAGAGCGGCAGGCGCAGGTGCAGGTTGACCGAGCCGCTGGGCGAAGAGCGGTGGCGGTAGCGGCTCGAGCGGTTGTCGTAGTAGTGATAGTGATGATGCTCGTAGCTGCGCGAGCCCTTGTGATGGCCGCGGCCGCGGTGTTTCGCGCGCTTCGCCTGCTTGTGGCCATGCGCCCCCGGATGCCCACGGTAGTGCTTGTGTCCGCGCGAATGGCCATGCCGCACCGGTTGCAGCGCAGCGGCATCGAAGCTGGCGGCACCCGCCGCCTGCAGCGGGCCGGTGATCGGGTGGGCCGCATGGGTGGGGGCGGCCAGGGCAAGCGCCATCAATGCCGCAGGTACCAGAATCGTGAGTCGCTTCATGAGTGATCCCTCCTTCCATTCGGGTCGTCCGCGCGCTCGTCAGGAGCGTCGACCGACCCGTGGTTGTGGCAGGATTGCCAGGATTCAGCCTATTCCGCGTTCCTGAACGTTAGCTAACTGGGGCCGCCGGCGAGCGTGACGCCGGTTACAATTTCGGCCTTTCTCCGGAGACCTGCTCCATGGATGACGACCAGCTCCTGCGGTACAGCCGCCAGATCATGCTCCCCGGCGTGGGGGTGGAGGGTCAGGAGGCCCTGCAGCAGGCGCATGCGGTGATCATGGGACTGGGCGGACTGGGTTCTCCGGTCGCCGCCTACCTGGCCGCGGCCGGCGTGGGCCGCCTGACCCTGGTGGACCCGGACCACGTCGAGGTGACCAACCTGCAGCGCCAGATCCTGCACACCGATGCCGACATCGGCCGCGACAAGGTGGCCTCGGCGGCCGATCGCATCGCTGCGATGAATCCCGGCTGCCGGGTGGAGACGCGCGCCGAATACCTCGATGACGCGGCGATGCACCGGCTGTTCGCCGATGCCGATGTGGTCCTGGACGGCACGGACAACTTCGCCGCGCGCGGGGCCATCAGCCGCGCCGCGCTGTCGGCTGGAGCGCCACTGGTCTCCGGGGCCGTGATCCGCTTCGAGGGACAACTGACCACCTTTGACTACCGCGACCCAGAGGCGGCCTGCTACCACTGCCTGTACGGCGAGGGGGGTGGTGACGAGGACACCTGCGCCGCCAACGGTGTACTGGCGAGCCTGCCCGGCGTGGTCGGCAGCCTGCAGGCGACCGAGGCACTGAAGCTGCTGATGGGACTGCCCACCCTCAGCGGCCGGCTGCTGATCCTCGACGGGCTGGCGATGCAGTTCCGCGAGATCCGCCTGCGCCGTGACCCTGCCTGCCCGGCGTGCGGCCACCGCCACGCCCCGGCCTGAACCCGGGGAGACACTGACTCAGGCGCAGGAGCGCGGATGGAAGGGCAGGATCTTGCCCGTTGACGGAGGGGGTGCGGCCTCGGCCAGCGCCACCGCCAGCTCGGGCTCCATCGCGGACAGGGTGCGGTTCATCACCATGCTGGCCATCGCGTGGAACAGCAGCAGTTCGCAGGCGACCGGCCGGTGCAGGCTGCGCCGCCCGCGCGAGTGGAAGGCGGTCCAGGCGACCACCGGCATGTCGTTCAGCACGCGATCGACGACGATCCAGGCATCGCGCTGCAGGATCAGGTCCAGGTGCTTGAGCCCCGGCGGCGACAGGCGAATCTCGGGCCCCAGGCGGGTCAGGGCACGGCGGACATGGTTGAAGTAGCGTGCCTCCACCAGCCAGCCGGGGCGGACATCCAGGGTGGGGATCTCGGTGTGCCGGGAATACATTGCGCCCCCGTCTGCGAACGCTGCAAGGTCAGTCCTGCATCTATAGCAAGACCGCGGACGCTCGGGGGCACAGCCCACATCCGACTGGCCCCCGGGGGTCACGGCCGGCTAACGAGAGGGTACGTCCGAAGGATCGTACGGGGCGGACTACTGACGGGTATCCGGGGTCGGCGGCTGGGCACTCTCGGCGGCACACAGCGCCTCGGCATCGACCGGGTCGAAGTGGTAGTGGGCGTTGCAGAACTCACAGGTTACGTCCACCGAGCCCTGCTCCTCGATGATGCTGCGGATCTCGTCACGGCCCAGGCTACGCAGGGTTTCGCCGATGCGCTCGCGGGAGCAGGGGCAGTGGAAGCTGACACCGGTGCCGTCGAACAGGCGCACGCGCTCCTCGGCGAACAGCCGGCCCAGCAGGGTCCCGGCATCCAGCTCCAGCAGCTCGTCGGCGGTGGTGGTCTCGGCCAGGATCGTCGCGCGGTTCCATTCCTCCGAGTCCCGGGTCACCGCATCGCCACCCTCGCCCGGGAGCGCCTGCAGGAGCATGCCGGCCGCGGACTGCGCCCCACTGGCCAGCCACAGCCGGGTCGGCAGCTGCTCGGAACGCTCGAAGTAGACGTTCATCGCGTCCGCGAGGGTCTCGCCCTCCAGCTCGACCACGCCCTGATAGCGCTCGCCGCCATCCCCCGGGTCCAGGGTCAGCATCAGCCGTGCGTCCTCGCCGGCGCACTCGGCCAGTGTCGCGCCCTCGGGCGGCGTCTCGCGAAAGCGGGCCAGCCCGCGCAGCCGCCCCTGGCCGTCGGCCTGGGCCACGATCATGTGCACCGGGCCGGGGCCGGTGACCTGCAGGATCAACGAGCCGTCGAACTTGAGGGTGGCCGCGGTCAGGGCGACCGCCGCATAGGCCTGGCCCAGCAGGTCGCGCACCACGGGCGGGTACTCGTGGCGTTCCAGCAGGGCCTGCCAGGCGGCATCCAGGTGCACCCATTCGCCGCGCACCCCGGCCTCCTCCAGCATGAACCGGTGCAAGGTATCGGCCTCACGCATCGCGGCTGACCTCGGACATGATCAAGCGTCGAGTTTCGCCTTCAGGCGCTCGTTCACCTGGGCGGGGTTGGCCTTGCCCTGGGTGGCCTTCATCACCTGGCCGACGAAGAAGCCGAACAGCTTGTCCTTGCCGCCACGATACTGCTCGAGCTGCTGCGGGTTGTTGGCCATGACCTCGTCGATGATGGCGTCGATCGCGCCGGTGTCGGTGATCTGCTTGAGGCCCTTGGCCTCGATCACCGCGTCGGCGTCGCCCTCGCCGTTCCACATCGCCTCGAAGACCTCCTTGGCGATCTTGCCGGAGATGGTCTCGTCCTGGATGCGCGCGAGCAGGCCGGCCAGGCCCTCGGCATTCACCGGGGCCTCGGCCAGTTCGACCTCGGAGCGGTTGAGCGCGGCGGAGAACTCGCCCATCACCCAGTTGGCGGCCAGCTTGGGCGCATCGCAGCCGGCGGCCACGGCCTCGTAGAAGTCGCCCATCTCGCGGGTCGCGGTCAGCACACCGGCGTCGTAGTCGGACAGGCCGTACTGCTCGACAAAGCGGGCGCGCTTGGCGTCCGGCAGCTCCGGGAGCTTTTCGCGCACGGTCTCGATGAAGGCGCTGTCCACGACCAGCGGCAGCAGGTCCGGATCGGGGAAGTAGCGGTAGTCGTTGGCCTCTTCCTTGCTGCGCATGGAGCGCGTCTCGTCGCGGTCCGGGTCGTACAGGCGGGTCTCCTGGACCACCGTGCCGCCACCCTCGATCACGTCGATCTGGCGTTCGACCTCGAAGTTGATCGCGCGCTCGACGAAGCGGAAGGAGTTCAGGTTCTTCAGCTCCGCTCGGGTGCCGAACTCGGCCTGACCCTTCGGCCGGATCGAGACGTTCGCATCACAGCGGAAGCTGCCTTCCTGCATGTTGCCGTCGCAGATATCGAGATAGCGCACCAGCGAGTGCAGCTTCTTCATGTAGGCCACGGCCTCTTTCGCCGAACGCAGTTCCGGTTCGGAGACGATCTCGATCAGCGGGGTGCCGGCGCGGTTGAGGTCGATACCGGTCATCGCCTCGAAGCCCTCGTGCAGGCTCTTGCCGGCGTCCTCCTCAAGGTGCGCGCGGGTCACGCCGATACGCTTGGTCGTGCCGTCTTCCAGCTCGATATCCAGATGGCCCAGGCCCACGATCGGCAGTTCGAACTGCGAGATCTGGTAGCCCTTGGGGAGGTCCGGATAGAAGTAGTTCTTGCGCGCGAATACCGAGCGCGGGGTGATCTCGGCATTGATCGCCAGGCCCAGCATCACGGCCCGCTCCACCGCGCCCTGGTTCAGCACCGGCAGCACGCCGGGCATGCCCAGGTCCACCGGGCAGGCCTGGCGGTTGGGCTCGGCGCCGTAGGCGGTGGGCGCCCCGGAAAAGATCTTGGAGACGGTATTGAGCTGGGCGTGAATCTCCAGCCCGATGACGGTTTCCCATTCCATGTTCAGGGCCCTCAGGCGAAGGCCGCCGGCACGCGGGCGTGCCAGTCGGTCTCTTGCTGATACTGGTGGGCGACGCCCAGCAGGCGCGCCTCGTCGAAATAGTTGCCGATCAGCTGCAAGCCGACCGGCAGGCCGTCGATCTCGCCGGCCGGCAGCGACATCGCCGGCAGCCCCGCGAGGTTCGCGGCGATGGTGTAGATATCCGACAGGTACATGCTGACCGGGTCGGCCTTGGCACCCAGCGCGAACGGCAGCTCCGGTGTGGTCGGCGCCAGCAGCACGTCGACGTCCTCGAAGGCGCGGCGGAAGTCGTCAGCAATGATGCGCCGGACCTTCTGCGCCTTCAGGTAGTAGGCATCGTAGTAGCCGGCGGACAGCACGTAGGTGCCGACCATAATGCGACGCTTCACCTCGTCGCCGAAGCCCTCCCCGCGCGAGCGGGTGTAGAGGTCCATCAGGTCCTCGGGGTTCTCGCAGCGATAGCCGTAGCGCACGCCGTCGAAACGCGCGAGGTTGGAGGAGCACTCGGCCGGGGCGACCACGTAATAGGCCGGCACCGACAGGTGGCTGTTGGGCAGGCCCACCTCGCGCACCTCGGCGCCACGGCCCTTGAGCACCTCGATGGCGGCATCAATCACGCCGCGCACCCGCTCGTCCAGCCCGGCCTCGCCAAAGAACTCGGTCGGCAGACCAATGCGCAGGCCCTTCAGATCCTGATCGAGGGCGGCGGTGAAGTCCTCGGCCGGGCGCTCGACGCTGGTGGAGTCGCGCTCGTCGAAGCCCGCCATCGCGTTCAGCATCCGCCCGCAATCCTCGGCGGTGGCGGCCATCGGGCCGCCCTGGTCGAGGCTGGAGGCGAAGGCGATCATGCCGTAGCGCGACACACGGCCGTAGGTCGGCTTGAGCCCGGTGATGCCGCAGAACGCGGCCGGCTGGCGGATCGAGCCGCCGGTATCGGTCCCGGTCGCGCCGGGCACCAGACGCGCGCCCACCGCGGCGGCCGAGCCGCCGGAGGATCCACCCGGGACACGCTCGGTATCCCAGGGGTTGCGCACCGGGCCATAGAAACTGGTCTCGTTGGAGGAGCCCATCGCGAACTCGTCCATGTTGGTCTTGCCCAGCATCACCGCGCCGGCCGCATTCATGCGCTCGACCACGGTGGCACTGTAGGGCGAGACGAACGGATCGAGCATGCGCGAGCCGCAGGAGGTGCGCACCCCCTCGGTGCAGAAGATGTCCTTCTGCGCGACGGGCACCCCCAGCAGCGGGGACTCTTCCCCCTTCGCCAGACGCGCATCGGCGGCATCGGCCTGGGCCAGCGCCTGATCGGCGGTCACGGTAATGAAGCTGTTCAGTTGCGGATCGAGGCGTTCGATCCGGTCCAGATACAGCTGGGTCAGTTCGCGCGAACTGATCTCGCGGGCCTGGAGCTTGCGCACCCAGCCGGACAGGGTTTCCTGGGCCATGGTTTCGGGGACTCTTGCTGGCTAGAAGCGTGACGGATTCAACAGAACGGCAACAATGCGGTCCGCGCGGGGATCACTCGATGACGCGCGGGACCAGGTACAGACCACCCTCGACGGCCGGGGCGATCGCCTGGTAGGTCTCGCGCCGGTCCGGCTCGGTGACCGCATCCGGACGCAGGCGTTGCTCGGCATCCAGCGGGTGGGCCATCGGCTCGACACCCTCGATGGCCGCACCATCCAGTTGTTCGACAAAGGCAAAGATATCGCTCAGCCCTCCCGCAAAATCCCGGGCCTGGTCATCGTTCATGGCAAGACGGGAGAGATGGGCGATGCGCCGGACTTCGGAGGTATCGACGGACATGGCGGGAAGGGTCCTGTTGCGTTCAGTTCAACGGGCAAAACGGAGCGCAAACTTACCACAAAGCCGTTGTTGCCCAAACCCCGGGCGCTTGCTAGAGTCGACGGCTTTCCCGCCCGCCCACTCAAGCAGGTTGCCACTTCATGTTCAAACGCGTCCTGGGGTTGTTCTCCAACGACATCTCCATCGATCTCGGCACCGCCAACACCCTCATCTATATGCGCGGCCAGGGCATCGTCCTGAACGAACCTTCCGTGGTCGCCATTCGTCAGGATCGCGGCCCGGGCGGCCCGCGCTCCATCGAGGCCGTCGGGATCGAGGCGAAGAAGATGCTCGGGCGCACCCCGGAGCACGTGGTGACGGTGCGTCCGATGAAGGACGGCGTGATCGCCGACTTCACCACCACCGAGAAGATGCTGCAGTACTTCATCAAGAAGGTGCACGAACGCCGGATCTTCCGGCCCAGCCCGCGGGTGCTGGTCTGCGTGCCCTGCGGTGCCACCCAGGTGGAGCGCCGTGCGATTCGCGAATCCGCCTTCGGCGCCGGGGCGCGCAAGGTCTACCTCCTGCAGGAACCGGTCGCGGCGGCCATCGGCGCCGGCATCCCGCTGGACGAGGCGGTCGGCTCGATGGTGCTGGATATCGGCGGCGGGACCTCCGAGGTCGCGGTGCTGTCGATGAACGGCATCGTCTATTCGGAGTCCGTGCGCATCGGCGGCGACACCTTCGACGAGGCCATCATGGCCTATGTACGCCGCAACTACGGCGTCCTGATTGGCGAAGCCACCGCCGAGCGCATCAAGCACGCGGTGGGCTCCGCCTACCCCGGCAAGGAATTGCTGGAGATCGAGGTCAAGGGCCGCAACCTGGCCGAGGGCGTACCACGTTCGTTCACCCTGAACTCCAACGAGATCCTCGAGGCCCTGCAGGACCCGCTGTACGGCATCGTCTCGGCGGTGCGCACCGCGCTGGAGCAGACCCCGCCGGAACTGGGCGCGGACGTCGCCGAGCGCGGCATCGTGCTGACCGGCGGATCGGCCCTGCTGCAACAGCTGGACCGCCTGCTGATGGAAGAGACCGGCATCCCGGTGGTCATCGCCGACGACCCCCTGACCTGCGTCGCCCGCGGCGGCGGCCGGGTCCTGGAGATGCTGGACGAGAAACGGGTCGACTTCCTGGCGATGGAATAAGGCCCGACTCAGCCCCGCCGCGCCTCCCCCGCACGGCAGGGGTTCGGGTTACACTCCGGGCCCAACCGGTCAGCAAGACCGCGCGGGGAAGATGCCTCGACGCGGTTCGACCCGTAGACGCGATCCGCAACCGGAGGTCATGCCATCAGCAAGCCGCTGTTCAGACTGGGTGTCTCGCCCACTCTGCGCCTGCTCGCGGTCATCCTGCTGGGCCTGGCGCTGATGGCGCTGGACCACCGTGTCAACGAACTGCAGTTTGTCCGCGGTGCGCTGGCCACGGTCACCTACCCGTTGCAGGTCGCGGTGGACGCGCCGGTCCGGGCCGTCACCCGGGTATTCGAGTCGTTCACCAGCCGCGAGGATCTGATCACCGAGAACCGCATCCTGCGCAGCGAGAACGCCGAGCTGCGCGCCCGCCAGCTGCGCTTCGAGGCACTGCAACTGGAAAACGACCGCCTGCGCGCGCTGCTGAACACCGCCCAGCAGGCCGAAGAGCGCGTCGAGATCACCAAGCTCCTGGCCGTGGACCTGGACCCTTTCCGCCAGCAGATCGTGCTCAACAAGGGGCGCACCGACGACGTCTATGCCGGCCAGCCGGTCATCAATGCGGACGGCGTGATCGGCCAGGTCCTGTCCACCCGCCTGACCAGCTCGGTTGCGCTGCTGATCTCGGACCCCAGCCATGCACTGCCCGTGCTGAGTGCGCGCACCGGACTGCGCGGGCTGGTCGTCGGTACCGGCAATCCGCAACGCCTGGAGATGCGCCACGTCCCGCTGCAGGAAGACGTGGAACCCGGCGACCTGCTGCTGACCTCCGGTCTGGGCGGGCGCTTCCCGGCCGACTACCCGGTGGCACGGGTCACCTCGGTCGAGCGGCCGCAGGGTCAGCCGTTTCTGAGCATCGAGGCCGAGCCGCTGGCGGCGCTGGACCGCTCCCGCGAGGTCCTGCTGCTATGGACCGAGGACATCATGTCGGGCATCGCCCCCCTTGATGTGGACGAAGAAATGGAGACAACACCAGACGCCCCGGCAGCGGAACAGGAACCGGACGACGAGGCAACCGGCACACCATGACCCGAGCCATCGGCATCCCCTGGCCGGTGGCACTGACCCTGCTGGCGGCCCTGGCGCTGGCCATCGTGCCGATCCCGGAGACCCTGCGCCCCGCGCGTCCGGAATGGCTGGCGCTGGTCCTGATCTACTGGGCCATGGCCTTTCCGACCCGCATCGGCATCCTGACCGCCTTTGTCGCCGGGTTACTGCTGGACACGCTGATGGGCCAGCTGCTGGGGCAGAATGCCATTGCCCTGGCCGTCATCACCTACATCGTGCTGCAGGTCCATCCGCGCCTGCGGGTGTATCCCGTCTGGCAGCAAATGATCGTGGTCGCGACCCTGATCGCCCTGTTCAAGCTGCTGGCGCTGTGGCCCCAGGGGATCACCGGATTCCCGCCCGACAGCATCCGGTACTGGTCTCCCGTGATCACCAGCGCCCTGCTCTGGCCGCTGATCTTCTTCCTCCTGCGCGACGTGCGCCGGCGCTGGCTGCTGCACCTGACCTGAGGTGGAAGCGAGCCCGCGCCCCGCTCGAAGCGTCGGAGACTGTCCCGCATACTGTGCCCGCACTACTGGCAACAAGGAGTCGTCAATGGACAAGAACAAGCAAACCGAGATCGAAGCGGCCGTCTTTCGCCGCCTGCTGCAGCATCTGGACGAACGCAAGGACGTGCAGAACATCGACCTGATGAACCTGGGCGGCTTCTGCCGCAACTGCCTGTCCAAATGGTATGTCGCCGCCGCCGAAGAACGCGGCGAATCCGTCGACTACGAAGGGGCCCGCGAGATCGTCTACGGCATGCCCTACAGCGAGTGGAAGGAGCGCTACCAGAAGGAGGCCACCCCCGAGCAGAAGGCGGCCTTCGAGGCCAGCCAGAAGTCGCACGATGCATGATCACGGCCTGATCGAGACCCCGGAGGCCCTGCAGGGCTTCCTCGACACCATCGCCGGGACCGACTGGATCGCGCTGGACACCGAGTTCATGCGCGAGAAGACCTACTACCCGCGCCTGTGCCTGATCCAGCTGGCCACCCTTGACCAGATCGCCTGCGTCGACCCGCTGAAGCTGGACATCCGCCTGCTCGAACCCCTGCTGTTCGATGTCGGCGTGACCAAGGTCTTCCACTCGGCGTCGCAGGACCTCGAAGTCCTGTATCGCGAACTGGGTCGGGTGCCCACCCCGGTGTTCGACACCCAGATCGCCGCCAGCATGCTCGGTTACGGGGAGCAGGTCGGCTACGCCAACCTGGTCAAGGCGATCCTCGACCGCGACCTCGACAAGAGCCAGACCCGCACCGACTGGTCGCGTCGCCCCCTGAGCGAGCAGCAGATCCGCTACGCCGCGGACGACGTGCGCTTCCTGGCCACCGTGTTCATGCGCCTGCTGCACGAACTGGAGAGCCACGACCGCATGCACTGGCTGCGCCCGGAGATGGAGGCGCTGAGCAACCCCGACCTCTACGAGCCGGACCCCGAAGGGGCCTGGCAGCGGGTCTCCGGCGTCAAGCGGCTCAAGCCGCGCGAGCGGGGCGTGCTGAAGGCCGTGGCCGCCTGGCGCGAACGCGCGGCACAGGCGAGCGATCGCCCGCGACGCTGGATCCTGGCCGACGACATCCTGATCGACATCGCCCGGCGCACGCCACAGGACACCGATGCCCTGCACCAGCTACGGGGCTTCCCCGAAGGCATGAAGCCACCGCGTCAGGAAGAACTGCTGGAGGCGATTCGCGAAGGCCAGGCCCTGCCCCGCGAACAATGGCCGCAACTCCCGGAGAAGGCCAGGCTCACCGAGGCCGAAGAGGTCCTGGCCGACATTGGCATGGCCCTGCTGCGCGAATGCGCCCGGCGCAACCAGATCACCGCCGCCGCGATCGCACAGCGCAAGGATGTGATCGAGCTGCTGAAGGGGGACGGCACCACCGGCCGCCTCGGCAGCGGCTGGCGCCACGAGATCGCCGGAAAGACCATCGCCCGCTGGTTTGCGGGCGATGGTGAACTGACACGTACGGAGGAAGGTCTGCAGATCCGCCCGTGACAGTGCACGGGCGGACCCACGGGGCGGTCAGACCGCCTTGTAGATCCCGCGACGCGGCGAGGTCAGACGGCCCTGACGCTTCAGATAGGCCAGGGTCTGACTGATATTCTTGGTATCCAGGCCCGCCTTCTCGGCCTCGGCCTTGATCTCCTTGATCCCCATCTCCGGCCGGGTGGCCACGATCTCGCACAGCTTCTGGCTGATGGATTCGCCACCGGCCCGGCGCCCGCGACGAGCACCACCGGTGCTGGCGGCTCGGCCTACACGACCGCCCAGTTCGCGGATCTGACGCTCCAGTTCATTGAGCTCCTTGCGGTGGCGCGCCAGCATCTCCTTGCGCTTTTCCATCAGCTTTTCGCGCTTCTGGCGACGTTCGGCCTCCTTGCGCTCGGCTTCTTCCTTTTCCCGCTGGCGCGCGAGGGCGTACAGTTCTTCGGCCGACAGATCGGAGGCCTTCTTGTTATCCATGCTCATGCAGAACTCCCGGATGCTGAAAATCGATTCAATGACAGGTTTGGACGAAAGGGCATCGTGACGCCGCCCCAATTTCTAAAACTTTGCCACGGCAGAATAATACGAACCCATGGAACGATGCCAGAAAGATTATAAGAATACGCGGGAAATACAAGACTCCGCGCGCACTCTTTCTCCCGAAAAGAGAAAACAGATATGTGACGAAGTGGCACGGTTCTATCATTTGGTCGCGGGCACACCGGAGAAAGGCCTTCCCGATATTCGATTTGACCTGAAAGGCCGGGCAGCCGGGCAGTGGCGCCTGAGAAAGAACACGGAAACCCTGCGCTTCAATCCGGAAGCCTTCGGCCTTGAATGGGATCAGCACTTTCCCGAGACCGTGGCGCACGAGGTGGCACACTCGCTGGTCTACCGCACCCATGGTACGCGCAGGGTTCGACCTCACGGCCCCGAATGGAAGGGGCTGATGCGGACCATGGGTTTTCCGAATCCCCGGATCACGCATACAACGGGGCTCACCACCCGCAAAATGCGCCAGTACGACTACGCATGCGGATGCGGCTCCCAACCCCTGAGCGCCCGCCGGCACTTTCTTATCAACAAGCGCGGCTATCGGTACCGATGCCGCCAATGCGGTCAGTGGCTGCGGCGCGCCGGTGGCATTTGCTGATACCGGAAGGAACAACGACCAGAGGCGCACACTGGTGCACACCGAGCCAAAAGGAGTCAGGACCTTCCGGACCGGCCCGCTTCGTCCGGGGCGGCATGGTGATTTACATAGTCCGTCAATCGCGCGGTTGCGCCCTGGTTTTCTGCAATAAAAGCGGTGGCGCGCTGCCGCAAAACCTCGCGTAGAGGTTCATCCTCACCAAGCAATGCACCCATCCTTGTGACAGCCTCTTCGGCATTCCTTGAGCGCCATAGCAGGTTCGCGGCCTCCATACGCCCCACCAGAAGCTCAAAATTGTCGACGTGCGGCCCCATGACGACCGGACAGTTCCACAACGCGGCCTCCAAGGGGTTGTGCCCGCCAACGGACACCAGTGAACCACCAACAAAGGCGACATCAGCCAGACCAAAGAAACGTTTCAATTCGCCCAGCGTGTCCAGCAACCAGAAATGGGTCGCGGCATCCGGGAAACCATTGCTGCGGCGAACGAAGGTTTGGCCGGAACGCTCCAGAAGGTCCGCGACTTCGGGAAACCGCTGCGGATGGCGTGGCGCGACGATCACCAGCAGGCGTGGATACTCGGCGCGCAGTGCGCGCAGCCCCGGCAGCAATTGAGCCTCTTCGTCGGCATGGGTGCTGGCAAGAATAACCACCGGGCGGCCCTCAACCACCGGACGCAGGGACTCAACCTCCTGACGATCGGCTTCCTCGATGCGGATGTCGAACTTGATATCACCGTTGACCGTCACGCGCTCGGGCACAGCCCCAAGGCCGACGAAACGCTCCCGATCCAGCGGATTGCGACAGGCAATCCAGTCAAATGCGCTCATTGCCGGAGCGATCAGCCGCGGGAGCCGCGCATAACGCCGGGCCGAACGTCCGGACATCCGAGCATTCGCCAGCACGACCGGCACCCCGGCACGCCGCGCCGCCGCAAGCATGTTCGGCCAGATCTCGGTCTCCATCACCACGATGCACTGCGGTCGTACCGTCCGCAGGAAGCGCCTCTGCAGCCAGGGCAAGTCCAACGGCATGAATCGATGCACGACCCGGTCGCCAAGCCGCTCGGTCAGCATGGCGGCCCCGGTCGGCGTCGTGGTGGTCACCAGGATGCGCCGCGGGCCACACGCCAGCAGCCGGCGAATCAGGGGTTCCGCCGCCAGCACCTCGCCCACCGATACTGCATGAATCCAGATCTCGGCCGACTCCGGCGGTGGGGCCCAGCCCATCACCTCGCCCGGCCGCACCCGCACCGACGCCCGAGGACTGCGCAGTCCGTGGCGGATCAGCAACAAGGGGGTCAGCAACGCAAGGAGCGCCGTGTAGACTACGCGGGTCATTCGCAGGGAGACTCCGATCCGTGACGGCCCGGCCCGAACATCCGAGCACGACCGAACGCCCGCCCCGCGGGCCCGCCAGCTGGCCCATGTGGGCGGTGATCGGCCTGGCGCGACTGGTCATCCAGCTGCCCATTCGCTGGCAACAGGCGCTTGGCCGCGGCATGGGGCGGCTGTTCTACCGCTTCGGCCGCGAACGCCGTGCGATCGCCCGCACCAATCTCGCACTGTGTTTCCCGGACCAACCACCCGACCAGCGCGAACAGTGGCTGCGCGAGCACTTCGAGGCCGCCGGCATGGGAATCCTCGAGATGGCCATGGCCTGGTGGGGACGCGACACGCAACTCAAGGGGCATTACACAATCCACGGGCTGGAACATCTGGACAGGGCGCTGGAGCAGGGCAAGGGGGCCCTGCTGGTCAGCGCCCATTTCACCACACTCGAGCTCTGCGGGCGCCTGCTGGCGCTGCACCGGGAGTTTGCCGCGATGTACCGTCCCAGCGAACGCCCGCTGATCAACTACCTGTTCAAGGTCAATCGCAACCGGCACACAGCCGGCGTGATCGCGCGCGACGACGTGAAGGGGCTGCTGCGCACCCTGCGCAACAACATGCCCGTATGGTACGCGCCCGACCAGGCCACCAGCGGGCGCCAGACCGAACTGGTCCCGTTCTTCGGCGAACCCGCGAACACGCAGACCGCCACCCATCGCATCGCCCGGGTCAGCGGCGCCCCAGTCCTCCCCTTCTTCGGCTACCGGCGAGAAGACGGCCACTACGTCGTGACCATCCACCCTCCAGTGGCAGACTTCCCCACCGAGGACGCCTACGCCGACACCCTGCGCATCAACCACATCATCGAAGAAGCCGTGATGGATGCCCCGGGGCAGTACTTCTGGACCCACAAACGCTTCAAGAAGCGCGCGGGCCTGCCCGATCCTTATGCGAACTAAGCGGAACTCTCAAGGGGCCATCGTCGGGCGGAAAGCAAACCCAGCGCTAGCGGGTCATTCCAATACAGCAGCTATACTGGTGGCCTATTACAGCCCCTTACTGAAAGTTCTCGACTGGACTTGCAACCGCGAGACGGCTTGTCCACTTCCCCCGTCCGAACCCAGCTGGATAAGAAACCGATGGAATTACCAAAAGAGCCTGTCTATTCACACTGGCGCCAGCGCTTTGCCTGGTGGCTCCATTACCTGAAGGCCCGCCACAATCCCAAGGAACGCCCGCGTGTACAACGCCTCGCACGTTTCATCCCCAAAGGCGGAACAGTCTTCGACGTTGGCGCACATTTTGGCTACCTGGCCAAGGAATTCGCACTGATTCATGACGGCAACTGCGAGGTCCATTGTTTTGAACCAGTCCCGTACACACGATCTATCCTCGAACGAGTGGTGGGTGGTTTCGACAACGTTCGCATTGATTCACGCGCTTTATCGAACCAGGCGGGAAGCGAGAGGATCAGCATCCCGATCAAGGAATCTGGTCGGCTGGGTATCGGGCTAGCGCATTTTGGTGACGAGACAAAACGGGACCGGTACATCGTGGAAACCGTAGAAACAGTCACCTTGGACACGTACGTCGCCGAACGAGAACTGTCTCGGCTCGACTTCATCAAGATGGACGTGGAAGGTGCCGAGTTGCAGATTCTTCGGGGCGGAGAGAAGACTTTGAGGGAATTTCGTCCTCTCGTCTACTGCGAGATTGGCCCGGAAACCTGTGCACGCATGGGATACGAGCCCGACAATGTCTTCGATTTCTTTTCTCGATTCGGCTATTCGGCAGCCGTGCTGGGTCAATCAGGAGGAAAATGCCCAGTGGGAGGGCTGGTCGAGGGCGAGGAGGATTATCTGTTCTACCCTGAAGACTCTTAGTCTTGGGATCCCGTCCGGGTTCAGCCCATTCAAGGGGGCGAGGCAGAACCAACCGTAATCTTCAGTCCCATGCCACTTGGCAACACAGGCAAGCCTGACCGCCTGCTGGATCAGGGGCTGAATTCCCCGTCCAGACGCAATTCTCTGAGGATATGCGCAGCCACTTTCGGCGTGTCGTTGACCGGCGTGTAGGACCACTGATCGAGCGCCCCGGTAAACGGTCGGGTCACGCCTTCCGCCTCCAGGGCAGAGTGAAAGGCCTGCAGGCGACGGCCGAGCGGCCCCAGGGCCACCGTGTACACGGGGACACCGGTCGCGGCCGCCTCCGAGACCATGGACACGGAATCGGCACTGACCACGATATGGTCGGCTGTTGCCAGCATTGCCATAAAGGGGTTCTCGCCCTGCCCGTCCCAGACAAACCCGGGAACATCCGCCAGCCCCTCGACCAGTCGTCGCGTACTGGCCGCGCCCGTCCGCCGCGAGGGCGTGACCAGCACACTCCCCCCGGAGGCTTCTGCGGCCGAACGCAGGTCACGGATCAGGGCATCCAGTCGCTCCTGCCCCAGATCACCGCGCTGAGTCGCGCCCCCGATCAGCACCGCGATCCAGGGCCGGGGAAACGCCGCCCAGGCGTCCCCCAGATCCACGCGCGCCGCCTCCAGCCGCTCAGCCGTCACCCGGTGCAGGGCGCCGCGCGTCGCGATGACATTGGGACCGGTAAGCCCATCGTGGCGCGGCGGCACCACCCAGTCGAAATGGCGCGGAGAGATCTGCGGGTCCTGCACATGCACAGTCATGATCGCGCCACCACTGGCGCGCTTGAGAGCGACCGCGACCGTGGCGCTCCGCCGACCGCAAGAGATCAGCAGGCGAGGCCAGGGTGGCTCCAGGGCATCACTCTCAGCGGTCAGCCCCCGCAGCACGCCCGGAGCAAAGGAACCGGGCATCCAGCGCCAGGGGCGTCGCAGACCCACCGTCTTGTGCTCGTAGGGCAGTCCGACGGCCTCGGCCAGGCCACGGACCTGACTGGTCATCCCGGCCTCGCCGGTGGTCAGGGTCCAGCACGAGATCTCGTTCACAGCCAAGCGGCCCGCGTCCGGCTTTCGCTCAAGCGGGCACACCCCGCTGCACAGGGGTATCCGGCGAGGCCAGTTCGTGGCGATTGCGCCACTCTTCAGTGACGTAGTTGATGATCAGGGACCGGCGTACACCTTCAAGCGGGCGCCGATGATAGCCGTGCCAAGTGTTGTCGGCCGGCACAAATACCAGGGCGCTGTTGTAAGTCCCCGGGGCGGTCTCGTAGTGCGTCTCGGCATCCACGTACACATCCGTGCCCCAGTTCTCGTAGCCCGGATCGGTGGACAGGTACAGCAGCATGGTGAATTTCTTTACACCCAGGTCCGTGTGCGGTGCCAACCAGAAACCCTCGGTATCCAGGCAGTGCTCGATGCGCAGGTAATTGCCGCTCACGTCCACGCCGCACACCTCAAAGATCGCATCCAGCACCTGCGGACTCTCGAAGGCCGCCACAACGCTCTCGCAGACCTCGAAGGCCTTCCGATTCTCGGCATCGAAGAAGCGGCGGGAGCTGTTGTGCGTCTCGCGCTTGCCCTCGGTATCGCCGATCGCCGGCGCCTTGAACGGCAGTGCCTCAACTGCACGCGCCGCCGCCTCGGGCAGCACCGCCTGCGGATACCACCGCCGATACGGATACCCCTCGGACGGCGCCCCGCGCAACGACGCCTCGACCTGTTCTGCCACTTCAGCGGCTGCACCCATCAACGAAAGCCTTCTTTATCGACAATCTCTAAACGAGAAACCATAACAGCCCCATCGCACTGAAAACCAATCGGTCACCTACCAAACAGTCCATCGCGAACAAGGCCTCAAGGTCGGTAGGCCGGAAGCACGTGAACTTTCCATCGACTTATTAACCAGGCGTGGACTCGCTTGCCCAGGGAATCAGTCAAGCGATCCATTCCACGCATCAACCCGGCAAGCCCCGGCGGCCCCGAAGAGCGAGGTACACGACCGGCCATCATCGACTCACCACCGTCCTCCCATACCAGCGCGGGAAAAACCTGAAGGATGCACATACGCTTTCTCCAAGCCTGCGACAACAAGGTATCGTATGGCCTCGAAAAGGCAGCCCCCCAGGAGTCCAGAACCTTTCTGGCGCCAAGCCGCGAGTAGACGAAGCCCGTCGCACCAAAGCCCGGGCGCAGGGACACGAAAACATCCATACCCTCAACGCGCGCGACCACCGGCCCCTTCACGGTACCAGGGCGGTTCTCCAGCTTGATCAGATCCCAGCCACTGATGCTGCTTTCCAGCCTTTGAACCTGTTCGATAAGATTCGGCGATACCTCGGCATCATCTTCCAGAATCACGCACGACGCTTCGCCCGTCTCCAGAAACAACCTCAGAGCCTGAAAATGGCTGAGGGCGCAGCCGATTTCGGATGCCTGAAGCGGCTGATGGAATCGACTCGCCCGGTAACCCCGCTGGCGAGCCTCGGGTTCGGACAAACGGCGCCCGTCGACCGCAGGAACAAACTCCGGTACAACACCGCAGCGCCCCAGCCTTCGCTTGACCGCCGCGCGACGCTCAACGGCGCGATCCAGGCTGATTACGAAAACCCTCACGTCATCCTGCCCCTGCGGACTCAGACTCTAATCGGTCTAGCGAATCGTCTAGAATACACGAGCTTCAAATGCCGAGGCCGCTTTGTGCCCCTTTCCCGATTTTCTGAAACGCTCCGCCCCGTAACGGGTACGCTGAGAAAACGCCCTCTTTACTTCGCGAACTCGTTGCTCGTGTTCGCTGCACTGACCGGGATCATCGCCCACGAGCATGGTCCTTATACGGCATCGCTCCTGCTCTTGGCACTGGCGACCCTATATCCCCTCGCCAAAGATTTCCCCGAAGCCTTCAAGCTACACTGGCCCTGGATACTCGGACTGGTGGCATATGGGGGTTCCAGTATCGCCCTCGGGCTATCGCACGGCACACCCATTGACGAACTCGGCAAGCCTCTGCGCTTTATTTTGGGGGTTCTCGTATTCCTCCACCTGGCCCGCACCGGGTTTAGTGCCGCCGCGTTCTGGTGGGGGGTCGGGCTAGGTGCAGCAGTCGCGGGCGCCCTAGCTATTCACGAGGTCGCCATCGAAGGCGCAAGACGAGCCACACTCGGATTCAATCCAGTACCGTTCGGCATCCTTCTCAGCACACTTGGCACCCTTGCACTGTATCGCGCCTCCACGCACCCTCGACTGCCGGGTGTCATGGTCTTTTTCATGTTCTCCGGCCTTGCCTTTGCCGGGACCATAGCCTCCGGTACTCGAGGGGCTTGGCTGATCTGGATTGTGGGCACAACGCTGATCGCCCTGTTTCGGCTGCGCCGCTCGGCCATGCTCACTTCGCAGAAGTGGCTCCTACTTGCGACCGTACTTCTCGGTGTCGCTGGGCTGACCTGGTCTGCAGGACATGACCGTATCGACCGCTCGCTGGAGGAAATCCGGCTAATTCAATCCGGAGAACTCCAGTCCAGCCTTGGAACGCGGATACAGCAGTGGCATATCGGGGCCGAGCTGGGGATGCGCAATCCGCTAACAGGCCTTGGAGCGGACCGAACCGAAATCCATAACGCCGCAAAGGAAACACTCGGCACGCATGGCTACGAACCCCGAGTTATCACCGAGTTTACCCACTTTCACAACCAGTACATCGAGAATTTCGTGACATTCGGCTTACCTGGCCTGATCGCATGGCTGGCCTTGCTAGCCGCATTGGTCTTCAAGACTTCTCCGTCTGCCCGAGAGCCTGCGATCGTATTGCTCAGCGCATTCGCCATCGGCTCCCTGTTCGAATCGACGATGGAGGCTGGCCGACTGATCTTCATGATCATACTTGTGGGCAGCATGGTGCGTTTGCTGCACGACCCGATACGCGAGGAAGAGGCAACACGTACCCACGATCAACTCAGGCCCAAAGCATAGATGATGCGCGTACTGCAAATGGTCCCCGCGCTGGAATCAGGCGGTGTGGAGCGCGGAACCCTGGAGATCGGGCAATCCTTGGTTGCCGCCGGCCATCGCTCCCTGGTGATGTCTGCGGGCGGACGGATGGTGCCAGATCTCGTGGCGCAAGGGAGCGAACACTTTTCCTGGTCCATCGGGAAGAAGTCGCCCTGGACGTTTCGCCTGGTTCGACCACTACGCCAGTTCCTCCGCGAACAGCGGGTAGACGTAATCGACGTTCGATCGCGTATGCCGGCCTGGATAGCCTGGAAGGCTTGGTCAGGCCTGCCCCCCAGCGAACGACCGCGACTGGTCACGTCGGTACACGGTTTCAACTCGGTCAACCGTTACAGTGCGATCCTCACGCGTGGTGAGCGGGTGGTCTCGGTATCCGAAAGCCTCCGCTCGTTTCTACTGAACCAATACGCGAATCTTGACCCCCGGCGCATCGAGGTAATCCATCGCGGAATTGATACCGGCGAATACTACCCCGGGTTTCGGCCCTCATCGGACTGGATGGCCCTGTGGGAGAAAACGTTCCCCCAGCTTCAGGGACGCTACACGATCGTACTGCCGGGACGTATCACTCGACTAAAAGGACACTTCGACGCGCTGGACATTCTGCAGGGCCTGCAAGATCGGGACATCCCTGCGCACCTACTGTTCGTCGGTGGTACCGACCCGCGCAAAGAAGGCTACCGCAGAGAACTGCAAACCAGAATTTCGGCGAACAGGCTAACCCCCCATGTGACCTTCACGGGGCCACGAAGCGACCTCCGCGAAATCCTGGCCGTCTCAGATGCCGTTTTATCCATCTCCACACAACCGGAGTCCTTTGGCCGCACCACCCTTGAGGCCCTGAGCCTCGGGCGCCCCGTGCTCGGATACAATCATGGCGGCGTAGGCGAGCAGCTAGGCGAGCTGTTCCCAGAAGGAAGAATACCGGCAGGAGGAATCCAACATGCTGCTGAAAGACTCGCACAATGGGCGGCAGGGAATGCTCCAGCTCCGTATTGGCCTCATGCGTGGACTCTGGAGACAATGTGCCAGCGCACAATTGATGTGTACGAAAGACTATCTGGAGGGTTACTCCCTCGTTAAACCTTGGCGCCGCCCCGGAAGTGGGCCCTAATCGAACGTTGAACTGGTGAGAACCACCAGCCGGGTACCTCGTTCATGCTCACAAGCATGCTCGAGTGTATCGCCCGATGCGACTTATGGACTTGTAATAGTCGCACCACAGCATCCAGAACCCACCCCCCAACAACCACACCCTGCGGCAAACAAGCCAAGGGCGAGGAGTCCGATTCATGGAAACCAAGATCCCCGGCACCATCACTGTCGAGGTCGGTGCCGGCGAACTGCTGGACAAGATCACGATCCTGAAGATCAAGAACGAGCGCATCGACGATGCCGAGAAGCTCCGGAACATTCGCCATGAGCTGGATGTACTTCAGGAAACGTGGGTACAGGCCGGGCTGGACAGCCCCGAAGTTGAAGGTCTCGAGCAGGACCTGCGCGAAGTGAACTCGAAGCTATGGGAGATCGAGGACGAGATCCGCGAGTGCGAGGCGAAGAAAGATTTCGGGGAACGATTCGTAGAGCTGGCGCGGTCGGTGTACATCACCAACGACGAGCGTGCCCGCATCAAGAAGGCCGTTAACACGCTGTGCAACTCGGCGATTGTCGAGGAAAAGTCGTATTCGGACTACAAGGGCTAGCCGGATCGCAGATCCGCAATCACCTCCCGCAACACGGTTTCCATCGGGAGCTCTTTCAGGTCGTCCGCCTCGATAGCCCGGAAGTTGGCACGGGACAGCCCCGTGCGGACGGGCGAGGCATGCGGCCCGAACAAGGCCAGCCCTGGCTTGCCGAGGCACGCCGCGACATGCGTCGGCCCGGTGTCGTTTCCGACCACATATGAGGCGTCCCGGATCGCCCCCGCCAACCCGAACCAGTCGAGCACCTCGTCATGGGCGCCAAACAGGGGCGTCGCGGGGATGGCTTGGCAGAGCTCAATCTCGTCGGGCCCCGGCACGGTGACCACCTGATACTCCGTATGGTCAGCGAGCGCCGAAGCAAGGATCGCGTAGTGGGGCCAGCGCTTCTCGGGGTGGCTGGCAGAGGATCCCGGGATCAGAACGATGTACTTGCCGGACACGCCACGGGCCTGAAGGATGGACGTGACATCATCCGCCATCCAGCCAAGATCAGGCTCAAGGGTGTGGGGCGTATCCAGCCCGGCCTCCGCGAGCTGTCGCTGAAAGGCGGAGAGCGCCGACTCTTCGCCACGCTTGCGCTCGCCGAAGACCCAGTCGGCGTGTTTTAGGACATAGCGGCGATAGATCGACGTCCGGCCGGAATTCTGCAGATCGTAGACACGATCAAAGTGTTCGCTTCGTAACATCCGTGCCAGGCGCCACCACAGCAAGGGCTCGCGTGCCTTCGGTCGCGTCTCCGTGAGAACGCGATCCACGTGAGGACAACGTTCGAAGATCGACCGGTATGGCGGAGTCGTCAATACCACGAGTTCGTCACTCGGGTGCTGCTGACGGATGTCGCGCAGCACCCCATCCACCTGGACAACATCGCCGAAGGCGCCATGCTTGATTACTAGGATCTTGGCCATAAGGCGCTCGCCCCACTCCCAACTGCATGCCCAGGGCAGCCGGAGCCGTGGGCTTGGGACATCGGTCTCAGGAGACCGGACGAATCAGTCGTCGTCTTTCAGGATGAACTGGGTGCCGCAGTAGGGGCACAGGTAGCGGCCGTCCGCGGTCTCGTCGATCGGGAGGAAGACGCGCGGGTGCGAGGCCCAGAGGGCCATCTTCGGCGTGGGGCAGTGCAGCGGCAGGTCCTTGCGCGTGACCGTAATCTCGGTCTGGGCGTTCGGCGTCTGGTACTGGTCCTGATGGTGGGCGGTATCGGGATTCACCATGATTCTTCTCGCATCCGGTTGACGGAAAATTCGGGCGCCTCAGACGAAGGTCAGCCAGCCCTCGTGGCGGCTGTCGCGGCCCTGCACCACGTCGAAGTAGCGTGACTGCAGGCGCTCGGTGATCGGGCCGCGGGTGCCGGTGCCGATCGGGCGATCGTCGACCTCGCGGATCGGGGTCACCTCGGCGGCGGTGCCGGTGAAGAAGGCCTCGTCGGCAATGTACACCTCGTCGCGGGTAATGCGCTTCTCGATGACCTCCAGCCCTTCCTCGTGCGCCAGTTCGATCACCGTACGGCGGGTGATGCCGTCGAGTGCGGAGGTCAGGTCGGGGGTGAACAGCACACCATCGTGCACGATGAAGATGTTTTCGCCGCTGCCCTCGGCCACATAGCCCTCGGTATCCAGCAGCATGGCCTCGTCATAGCCGCAGCGGGTGGCCTCCTGCAGGGCCATCATGGAGTTCATGTAATTGCCGTTCGCCTTGGCCTTGCACATGGTCACGTTCACATGGTGCCGGCTGAAGGACGAAGTGCGAATCCGAATCCCCTTCTCGATCCCCTCGTCGCCCAGATAGCTGCCCCAGTGCCAGGCCGCGACCATTGCGTGCACCAGCAGGTTGTCGGCGCGCAGTCCCATGCCCTCGGAGCCGAGGAAACACATCGGGCGCAGATAGGCGCTTTCGAGTCCGTTGTCACGAACAGAGGCGACCTGGGCGTCGTTCAGCGTCTCGGCGGTGTAGGGGATCGTCATGCCGAGGATCTTGGCCGAATTGAACAGCCGCCGGGTGTGGTCCTGCAGGCGGAAGATCGCCGGTCCGCGCTCGGTCTTGTAGGCGCGCACGCCCTCGAACACGCCCATCCCGTAGTGCAGGGTGTGGGTGAGCACGTGGGTCTTCGCCTCGCGCCAGGGCACCATCTGCCCATCCAGCCAGATCACCCCGTCGCGGTCGGCCATCGACATCGTCTTGTTCCTCTATGCGTTCTGGTTCGCGGCCGATTGCGGCTCGCCGAACAGGTCATTCCAAGCTTCGATCACGCGATCGCGCACGGAGCAAAGGGCCTCGTCGGGCCTCTCGACCCGGGCATCCAGGCCCGCCAGCGTCAGGCGGTGGATGCGGTTGCGCAGGTCACGGTAGGCATCCGCCAGCCCCTCGCTCAGGCCCGCGTCGATCACACCCTCGCGCCCGAGCGCCTCCAGCGTGCGGATCTTGTCCGGCCAGTCGCAGACGGCGGGGTGATCGTGCGCGGACACCAAAACCCAGTATTGAACCATGAATTCGATATCAGTGATACCGCCACGGTCGCGCTTGAGATGGAAGCCCTGGCCCTTCTTCGAGGCGTGTTCCGCCAGCATGCGATTGCGCATCTCGACGACCTCGTCGCGCAGGGCCCCGGCATCACGCTCGCGGGTCAGCACCTCGCGGCGCAGGGTGTCAAACCGCTCGCCCAGCTCGGCATCCCCGGTGACGAAGCGGGCCCGCACCAGCGCCTGGTGCTCCCAGGTCCAGGCGGACTCGTCCTGGTAGCGGCGAAACGCCTGCAGGCCGCTGACCAGCAGCCCTGCCGCACCACTGGGCCGCAGCCGCGTATCCACCTCGTACAGGCGGCCCGCCGGGGTGAAGGCCCCCAGCAGGTGCACCACCCGCTGGGCCACGCGCGCGAAGAACTCGGTGTTGTCGATCACCTTCGGGCCCGCGGTCTGGGCCTCGTCGCCCTCGCTGTCATGCAGGAAGACCACGTCCAGATCCGAGCCATAGCCCAGCTCGAAGCCGCCCAGCTTGCCGTAACCGATCACCGCGAAACGCGCCACGCGCCGCGCATCCGCCGCCCCGCACTGCGGCTCGCCGTGGCGCTCGACCATCTTTGCCCAGGCCAGCTGCAACACCTGATCGAGCAATACCTCGGCCAGCCAGGTCAGGTGATCGGAGACCTTCATCAGGGGCAGGAAGCCCATGATGTCGGCGGCCGCCACGCGCAGCGTCTGCACCTGCTTGAACTGGCGCAGGCGGTCCAGCATCTGTTCGTGGTCCTGCTCGGGGAACTGGGCCAGTTCGGCCTCCAGCTCCTCGCGCAGCCCGTCGCGATCCGGCGGTGCATACAGCGCGCGCGGGTCCAGCAGCTCGTCCAGCAGCACCGGATGCCGGGTCAGCTGCTCGTTGATCCACGGGCTTGCAGCCACCAGCTTCACCAGCTGCGACAGCGCCAGCGGATTCTCCACCAGAAGCGACAGATACACCGAACGCCGGGCGATGGTGCGCACCATCTGCAGCGCGCGCGGCAAAACCGCGTCCGGGGCCTCCATCTCCGCGATGGCCCCGATCAGCAGGGGCATGAGGCGATCCAGCCGCTGACGCCCGGTGACGCTCATCGCGCGCACGCCCGGACTCTCTCGCAGATCGGCAATGCCGCGCAGGGCTTCGTCCGCGTCCTGGAATTCCATTGCCTCGAGTACGGCGCGTGCGTCCGCCTCCGGCAGTGAGCCCTGCCACAGGCGGTTGAGCTGCTGCTCGCGGTCGGTCTCCGACGAGGCCTCCATGGCTGCGTCGTCCGCCCGTTGCGGCGCGCTGAACACCTGCTCGAAGTGGGCGTGCACCCGCCGCTGCTCGCGCAGCAGCGCCATCTCGAACGAGGCCTCGTCGTCGAAGCCCAGCGACAGGGCCAGGCGATGGCGGTCGCCGCCGCTGGAAGGCAGCCGGTGCGTCTGCTGATCATTGAACATCTGCAGGCGGTTCTCCACCCGACGCAGGAAGCGGTAGGAACGCTCCAGTTGCTCGACGGCGTAGGCAGGCAAGAGCTCGCGCTCCTGCAGCACCCCCATCACGCCCAGCAGGTCGCGGCGCTGCAGGGCCTGGTCGCGACCGCCCCGGATCAGCTGGAACGACTGGGCGATGAACTCGATCTCGCGGATCCCGCCCTCGCCATGCTTCACGTCCTCGAACCGGCCGCGCCGGGCCGACTCGTCGTTGATCATCTGCTTCAAATCGCGCAGGTTGGCGAGGGTGCCGTAGTCCAGGTAGCGCCGGTAGATGAACGGGCGCAGCCGGCGCATCAGGCGTGCGCCGGCATCCGGGTCGCCCGCCAGCGGGCTCGCCTTGATCAGGGCGTAGCGCTCCCACTCGCGCCCGTGCGCCTGGTAGTAGTCCTCCATCGCGTCGAAATGCATCACCAGCGGGCCGGAATCGCCAAAGGGGCGCAGGCGCATGTCCACGCGATAGCAGAAGCCGTCCGCGGTCACGTCCGACAGCGCCGCAATGAGCTGCCGCCCCAGGCGCTGGAAGAACGCCTGGTTCTCGATCACGCGCTGGCCGTCGGTCTCCCCGGCCTCCTCGAAGGCAAAGATCAGGTCGATGTCGGAGGAGAAGTTGAGCTCGCCACCCCCCAGCTTGCCCAGGCCCAGGACCACCATGGACTGGGCCTCGCCCTCAGGCCCGCGCGGCTGGCCGTAACGTTCCTGCAGATGCCGATCCAGCCACTGGAGCCCGCCCTCGATCAGGGACCGGGCCAGCCGGCTCAGGTCGTGCATCACCTCGTCGAGGTCCGCCTGGCCCGACAGATCGCGCCAGGCAATACGGATCATCTCGCGGTGCCGCGTCTCGCGCAGCGCGTGCCGCAGCCCGGCATCGTCATTGACGCGCTCCAGACGCGCCTCCAGCGCGCGCTGGAAAGCCCCATCGTCACAGGCCGCCACCCGGCCCTCCGGGTCCAGGGCCTCCAGCAGATATTCCGGGTGCTGGCGCACCGTTTGCGCCAGATAGTGGCTGAAGGCGAACGGCGCGGGCGTCGACGCCAGAAAGGTATCCGGCCAGGCGAGCTTCTCGTCCAGCTCGGCCAGCAGGTCGCGGACCTCCTGCTGCAGGGAAGACGGCAGGGGGGCGGGGGATTCGGGCAGCGGCTTGTCCATGCGCCAAGCGTATCAGCGTTGCGCCCGGATGAGACCCGCCCGATCCCGGTGTCGGCGCATCAGGTATTGACTTGGATGAGAACACAAATGACAATCGTTCGCGACTACCCAATTATCAACGACGCAACCCACTCCGGAAGAGGACTCCATATCATGACGCTTCGCCCACTTGCCTGGGCGGTCGGCACGATGGCCGCCATCGCCGTCAGCATACCCCTGGTCGGCTGCAGCCCCGCCGACCAGGACGAGGTCAACCTCTACTCCGCGCGCCAGGAGAACCTGATCAAGCCGCTGCTGGAGGACTTCACCGACCAGACCGGCATCCAGGTCAACCTGGTGACCGGCGGGGCGGACAGCCTGCTGCAACGCCTGCGCCACGAAGGGCGCAATTCGCCGGCCGACGTCTTCATCACCGTGGACGCGGCGCGCCTGCACCAGGCCCGCGAGACCGGCGTCCTGCAGGCGGTGGAATCCGACGTGCTGCGCGAGAACATCCCCGAGCGCTACCGCGACCCCGAGGGCCTGTGGTTCGGCCTTTCGTCACGGGCCCGCCCGATCCTTTATCACAAGGACCGGGTCGACCCGGCCGACCTGTCGACCTACGAGGCCCTGACCGACGCGCAATGGCAAGGCCGCATCTGCATCCGTTCTTCCAGCAACGTGTACAACCAGTCGCTGGTCGCCGCAATGATCGCCACCGAGGGCGCCGAAGCCGCCCAGGACTGGGCCGCCGGGATCGTCGCCAACATGGCGCGCCAGCCACAGGGCGGGGACCGTGACCAGATCCGCGCCGTGGCCGACGGGGTCTGCGACGTCGCGATCGCCAACACCTACTACCTGGGGCTGATGCTGGATGGCGAGGGCCGTGACCGCGAGGTCGCCGAACAGATCGGCGTCTTCTGGCCCAACCAGGACGGCCGCGGTACCCACGTGAACATCAGCGGCGCCGGCGTCACCGCGCATGCCCCGAACCGGGACAATGCGGTTCGCCTGCTGGAGTTCCTGTCCTCGACCGAGGCACAACAGTGGTACGCCGAAGTTAACCAGGAATACCCGATCCGCGACGACGTACCGGCCAGCGAGATCCTCCAGGGCTTCGGTGACTTCCAGGCGGACGACATCGAGCTCTACCGGCTCGGCAACAACAACGCCGAGGCCGTGCGCATCATGGACCGTGTCCGCTGGCGCTGAGCCTCACGCAAGCTGCCTCACTCACGCGCCCCCGGTTTTCCGGGGGCGTTCTGTTTTGCACCACAGAGGGCACAGAGAAAACCGCAAATTCAGGGACTACGTAGGATGGGTTGAGCGCAGCGAAACGCATCATCGCGTCGACGGGTTAGGCCCGATGCGTTTCGCTGCGCTCAGCACATCCTGCATCCGTGCCCTCCCTAGTTAACCGAAACAACCCGGCCACAGCAACGTCACGCAGCACCACGACAATCCGCCAGTCGCAAGGCGGCCATAGTGGTATTCGAAACAAGAACCTTTACTATTCGCACTCCATGACCGCGCAGACGACAAACCCCGCCATGACCGCGAGCCTCTCGGCGCGTCGGCGCCCACCGTTCAGCCCGTGGTCGGCGGTCGCGATCGTCGTGGCACTGACCCTCGCCCTGCCGATCCTGGTCATCTTCGGACACGTCTTTATCCCCGCCGGCGAGGTCTGGACCCATCTGCGCGAGACGGTCCTCGCCGACTACGTGCTGAACTCCCTGGCACTGCTGATCGGTGTCGGGATCGGCGTACTGTTGATCGGGGTGCCGGTGGCCTGGCTAGTGAGTGTCTGCGACTTCCCCGGCCGCGGGATCTTCCAGTGGGCGCTGATGCTGCCACTGGCCATGCCGGCCTACATCATCGCCTACACCTACACCGGCATGCTGGATTTCAGCGGCCCGGTGCAGGGCCTGATCCGCGACCTCACCGGCCTGGGCTACGGCGAGTACTGGTTTCCCGAGATCCGCTCCCTTGGCGGGGCCATGGTCATGCTGACACTGGTGCTGTACCCGTATGTCTACCTGCTCAGCCGGGCGGCCTTCCTGGAGCAGTCGGTCTGCGTGCTGGAGGTCTCCCGCACCCTGGGGGCCGGGCCGTTCGGCGGCTTTCGCCGGGTCGCCCTGCCCCTCGCCCGCCCGGCCATCATCGCCGGGCTGACCCTTGCGCTAATGGAGGTACTGGCGGACTACGGCACAGTCGCCTACTTCGGCGTGAGCACGTTCACCACTGGCATCTTCCGCACCTGGTACGCCCTGGGCGACCCTGCGGCCGCCGCCCAGCTCTCGGCGGTGCTGCTGACCTTTGTGTTCGTGCTGATCGTGCTGGAACGCTGGTCGCGGGCCAAGGCGCGGTTTCATCACACCAGTCGGCGCTACTCCACCCTGCCGCGCTATCAGCTGCGCGGCTGGAAGGGCACCGCGGCCTTTGTCGGCTGCCTGCTGCCGGTGCTGCTCGGCTTCCTGCTGCCGGCCTTCCAGCTCGGCCTGTGGACCATGCAGACCACCGAGCAGTGGATGAATCCGGCCTTTGGACGGCTGGTCTTCAACAGCTTCTGGCTGGCCATCGCTGCGGCCGTGATCGCGGTCGCCCTGGCGCTGGTCCTTGCCTATGCCCGGCGCATGGAGGGCGGGCGTTTTACTGGGGTGGCGGTGCGCGTGGCCGGCATGGGCTACGCGGTGCCGGGTATCGTGATCGCGATCGGCGTGATGATCCCGTTTGCCGCCTTCGACAACGCCCTGGACGGCTTCATGCGCGACACCTTCGGGCTGTCCACCGGCTTGCTGCTGTCCGGCACGGTGTTCGCCCTGCTGTTCGCCTATACCGTGCGCTTCCTCGCGGTCTCGCTGCAGACGGTCGAGGCGGGGCTGGGCAAGATCCAGCCGAGCATGGACGACGCCGCCCGTTCGCTCGGCATGCGCCCACTGCAGACCCTCACGCGGGTGCACCTGCCGATCATGCGCGGCACCCTGCTGACCGCTCTGCTGCTGGTGTTCGTCGACGTACTCAAGGAGCTGCCGGCCACGCTGATCCTGCGCCCGTTCGACTTCAACACCCTCGCGGTGCGCGCCTTCGAGCTGGCCAGCGACGAACGCCTGGCCGAATCCTCCAGCGCCGCCCTGGCGATCGTGCTGGTCGGCCTGGTTCCCGTTATCCTGCTGTCCGTGACCATCGGCCGCTCACGCCCCGGCCAGCAGGGCCCGACCCGCGCGGCGGACGCAGAACCGCCGCAGAAACCCCTCGCCATGCCCGCAGGCACGACGAATACGCCATGACCCAGCCCATCGACACCACCCTGCAGGTGCCCCACACGCCGCTCGTCGCCCTCGACCGCGTGGATATCGGCTATGACGGCACCGCCGTGGTCCATCAGGTATCACTGGCCCTGTCCAAGGGTCAGATCGGCTGCCTGCTGGGACCCTCCGGGTGTGGCAAGACCACCTTGTTGCGCGCGATCGCCGGCTTCGAACCACTGATGGCCGGGAGTATCCAGCTCGACGGGCGCAGCGTCAGCGATGCCCGCGGAACGGTACCGCCGGAGAAGCGCGGGGTCGGCATGGTGTTCCAGGATTTCGCCCTGTTCCCGCATCTCAGTGTGGCCGACAACATTGGCTTCGGCATCCGCCACTGGAGCCGCAAGGATCGTGACGAGCGCATCCGCTCGCTGCTCAAGCTGGTGGGCCTGTCCGGCTACGGCGAGTCCTTTCCGCATGCCCTTTCCGGCGGCCAGCAGCAGCGCATCGCGCTGGCCCGCGCACTGGCGCCACGACCCAAGTTGCTGCTGCTGGACGAGCCCTTCTCGAGCATGGACGTGGAACTGCGCGGCGAACTCGCCCGCGAAGTGCGGCGCATCCTGCGCGCGGAGAACACCACCGCCATCCTGGTCACCCATGACCAGCACGAGGCCTTCGCCTTCGCCGATCGCATTGCGGTGATCCACCAGGGTCGCGTTGCCCAGTGGGATACCGCCTACAACCTCTATCACCGCCCGGCCGATCGCTTTGTCGCGGACTTCGTCGGCGAGGGCACGCTGATCCCCGGCATGGTCTGCGCCGAGCACGTGGTGGATACCGCCTTCGGCGAGATCGAAGGCACGCTGTCGGAACAGCTGCCGCCCGGCACGGCGGTGGACGTGCTGGTCCGTCCGGACGACATCGCCATCGACAACGAGGCCGGCACGATCCGCACCGAGATCCTGGACAAGGCCTTCCGCGGGGCGGACTTCCTCTACACCCTGCGCCTGCCCGACGGGCTCAGCGTGCTGTGCATGGCCCCGTCTCACGACAACTTCGTGATCGGCGAGCACGTGCGCCTGCGCCTCGACTTCACCCACCTGGTGGTGTTCTCGCGCGGCAGCGGGGTCGACTGCCCCGCCTCCTGATCCGCCGCCGGCATAACGCAACGTCCGGCCAACCGGGAACTCGCGTGAGTCCGCGCGTTCCGATGCCCACACGCGCCCCGCTTCGCAACCGCTATCATCGTTCCATGACCCCTCTCCGCGACCTGCTTACCCGCCGGCTGACCCGTTCCCGCGTCGGCGTGGTTGCGCTGGTCCTGCTGGTACTTGCGGGTCTTCCGGGCCTGGCCGGCGCGGAGAACGGCGCGACCCCGGGCCTGCAGATCGAGGGCGGAAGCGACGCCCAGCGCGAGAACATCCGCAACAGCATCAACCTGGCGCGGCACCCCTGCGACCTGCCGGGGTTTCGCGAACGCCGGGTGCTGCGCGACACCGAGGAACGCGCCCGCAACGCCCTGCGCGCCATCGGCTTCTACGACGCCGAGCTGGAGCTGGACTTCGAGCGCGGCGAGGACTGCTGGGACATCCGTATCACCCTGGACCCCGGGCCACCCACCACGGTCGAGCGGATCGATATCCAGATCACCGGCGAGGGGGCCGACGACCTGGGCTTCGAGGCGGTGCGCAGCCAGACCGAGATCCGCGTGGGCGACACCCTGCGCCACGACCGCTACGAGGCCCTGCGCAACCGCATGACGCGGATCGCCGCCGATCGCGGCTACTTCGACGCCGATCTCCACACCCGACGCCTGGAGGTAGACCGCGACGCGCGCGCCGCCACCATCCGCCTGCACATGGAGACCGGGGATCGCTACCGCATGGGCCAGGTCCGCATCGACCAGGACATCCTCGCCGACGACTTCGTCCAGCGCATGGTGCCCTTCGAGGCCGGCGACCCGTACAGCTCGGCGCAGATCATCGCGCTGCAGCGCAACCTGAACGACAGCGGCTACTTCGGCGGCGTCCGCGTGCGACCGCAACGCGATGCCGCAGACGGCCTGGAAGTCCCGATCCTCGCGGAACTGGAACCGCGCAAGCGCCACAGCTACGAGGCCGGCATCGGCTACTCCACCGATATCGGGCCGCGCATCCGCCTGCGTTACGAACACCGCTACGCCAATACACGGGGCCACCGCTACCAGGCCGAGATCGAGGCATCACCGGTGCGCTCCGGCATCGGCTACAACTACGAAATCCCGCTGCGCGACCCACTGCGCGAACGCCTGAACCTGTTCACCACCTACCGCACGGAAAAGACCGACACCCAGGAATCCGACCGCTTCCAGATCGGGGCGAACAGGATCCTCCAGCGCCGCAGCGGCTGGCAGACCACCGAGGGGCTGCGCTACGAGTACGAGGACTACACTGCCGGCGATGACGACAGCGGGCGCAGCCGGTTGCTGATCCCGTCCTACCGCATCAGCCGCATGGACGCGGACGACCCGATGACCCCGCGCCGTGGCTACCGCTTCGAGACCACTGTGCAGGGGGCACGCGAAGAGATCCTGTCCAGCACCTCCTTCGCCCAGGTCCTGGCCAGTGGCAAGGTCGTGCGCGGCTTCGGCCCCGGACGGGTACTGGCGCGCGTGGATGCCGGCTTCACCGAGGTGGACGCGGTCCAGGACCTGCCCAGCTCCCTGCGTTTCTACGCCGGGGGGGATGCCAGCATCCGCGGCTATGGCTACCAGCGAGTCGGCCCGCGCAACGAGGACGGCGACGTGATCGGCGGTCGTCACAAGGTGGTCGGCAGCCTGGAGTATGACTATCCGGTCGTCGGGAACTGGAGCGCCGCGGCCTTCGTCGACGCCGGCAACGTGGTCAACGAGTGGGACGAATTCGATCCGGTCTACGGAGTCGGGTTCGGCGTGCGCTGGCGCTCCCCGGTCGGCCCGATCCGGGTGGACCTGGCCCACGGCCCGGATTCTGACGACGACTTCCGCATCCACTTCTCCATGGGGCCGGACCTTTGAAGCCACTGGTGCGCGCGACACTGTGGGGACTGTCCACCGTCCTCACCCTGGTGATCATCCTGCTGGGCACCCTGGCGGGGCTGCTGGCCACCGAATCCGGTACTCGCTGGCTGGCCGGGCAGGCCGAGCGCCTGGCCCCGGTCGAGCTGCAGATCGACCGGGTCGAGGGGACGCTGTTCACCGAGTTGCGACTGCACGGGCTGCATCTGGCGCTGCCCGACGGTCCGGTCATCGACCTGCCGGCCGGCCGCGTCGGGGTCAGCGCCCGCAGCCTGCTGCGCGGGGAGCTGAACATCCGCGTGCTGGCTGCCTCGGGCATGCGCGTCGCCCTCCCGCCACCCGCCCCGGATGCGCCACCCGCGGACGAACCCTTTGCGCTGCCGGAAACCATCCGGCTGCCGTTGGCGGTGCGCCTGGGCCAACTGCTCGTCGAGGACCTGGAGATCCGTCAGGCCGGCGAGACGCTGGCCACCATCACCCGCCTGACGGGTGGCGCCCGGGCGCGCGGTTCGCGGATGGAACTGCAGGCGCTGGAACTGGACATGCCGGAGATCCGGGCCCGGCTGGCCGGCACAATCGAGACCAGCGGGGACTATCCGCTCGATCTGCACGGCCAGTGGCACGCCCCACTGCCCGCGGCGGCCGCCGCGGGCCTGGGAACGGACGAGGCACGCGGCGAGCTGTCGATCACCGGGGCCCTGCGGGAACGCGTGCAGGTGGAGCATGACCTGAACGCCGGGATCCAGCTGAACCTGCAAGCCAGCGCTCGCGAGCTGTTCGCCACGCCGGAGCTGGAACTGACGGCCCAGTGGCAGCCGTTCGACTACCATCTCGACTCGGAACGAAGCGTCGCGCTGGACGCCGGGCGCGTCGACCTGCACGGCACGCCGGAGGCCTGGGCGCTGGGCCTCGACACCGCCGCCACCCTCGCGCCCTGGCCGCGCCTCGCCCTGAATGGGCGGGCACGGGGGAATCTGGAGTCGTTGCAACTCGAGGCCCTGCAAATCGAGTCCGAGGCCGGACAGCTCGCCCTGTCCGGACCGGTCCGTTTCCGCGACCGCCTGGACTGGGACCTGACCCTGGAGGCCCATCAGCTGGCAACGGCGCCGCTGGGCCTGGAGGTGGATGCCGGGATCGAGCATCTAAAGGCGCAGCTGCAGGGCCACCTGCCACTGGGGACCGACACCCCGCTCCTGGCCGCCCTCGAGGCGCGCTCTACAATCACCGAGCTGAGCGGGCATTACGAAGGCCACCCGATCAGCGGCGGCCTGAATGCCTGGGTGGCCGATGGCCAGGCCGGGGTCGAGGACACCCGCCTGGCCATCCGGGATACCGCGCAGCTGGACCTGGCGGGCTCGGCCGCGGGCCTGGCCGGCGATCTGACCGATCCGGATCATCGCATCGTCTTTGACCTCGGGCTGGATCTCGCGGCCCCGGAACTGGCGGGCCTGCACCCGGACCTCGACGGCCGTATCGAACAACTGCGCCTGGCACTGGACGGTGACTACGCGCCCGCCAGCGGTCGCCTGGCCGCGCACCTCGAACTCGCGCCATTGCGGGCCCGCCTGCGCGGGATCGACATCACAGGTGATGCCCGGGTCGTGCTGACCGAGACCACCGGACAGATCGAACGACTCCAGCTCGCGACCGACGCAGGTGCCCGGCTGACCCTGAGCGGGGATTTCGACTGGTCCGAAGGGCTCGCATGGGACCTGGCGCTGGATGGCGAGGGGCTGGACCCGTCGCCCATGATCGCCGAGGCCCCCGGCCAGCTCGCGCTGGCGCTGACGAGCGAGGGACGCCTGGACGCCGACGGTACACCCCGCCTCCAGGCCCGGCTGCAACGCCTGGAGGGCACCCTGCGCGACCAGCCCGTGTCGGGTCAGGGGGAACTGGCGCTGGAGGGCGAGCAGCTGCGCGTGGACCACTTGGACCTGGCGCTGGGCCGCAATACCCTGACCGCCCGCGGCGAGTGGACCGACGCCCTCGATTTCGAGTTCCAACTGGATGCCGCGGAACTGGACAGGGCCTGGCCCGACCTTGGGGGCCGGCTGGAACTGGAGGCCCGTATCACGGGTGACCCCGAACGCCCACGCGTGGTGGCGCGCGGCAGCGGCGCCGGCCTGCGGCTGGCGGACATCACCCTGGAACGGCTGGAACTGACGGCCGACGCGGGCCTCGAAGTGGCCGCGCCCGCCGAGATCGAGCTGCGCCTGACCGGGCTCGATCCGGGCGACGGCACAAGGGTAGAGTCACTGCGGCTGGACGCCTCCGGCCGTATGGATGACCACCGCGTCACCCTTACCGCGGAGGCGACGGACCTGGGTTCAATGGACCTGGCGCTGCTCGGCGGCCTGGACCCCGAGAGCCTGCACTGGCGCGGACAGCTCGCGCGGCTGGAACTGGACCAGCCCGCCGCCGGGATCTGGCACCTGGCCGAGCCGGTCGCGCTGGAGGGCGGGCCCGAGCAGGCGCGGCTGGAACGCCTGTGCCTGGCACGGGAGGACGCGCGCCTGTGTGCCGAGGCGCGTTGGAGCGCCGCCACAGGTGCGGAGTTCGATGCCGGGATACGGGCCCTCGAGCTGGCCTGGCTGGAACCCTTCCTGCCGCCGGAACTGGGGATCGCGGGCCAGCTGAACGGCGAGGCCAGCGGGCAGGTGGACGGGGACGGCACCCTGACGGCCGATCTGGACGTCACCCCGAGCAATGGTCATCTGATCGTACGCGACGAAGAAGGCGATCTCGAAGAAATCCCCTACCGCGACGTGCGCCTGACCGCCCGGATACGGGATCGCGACGTGGACGCCGCCCTGCGTCTCGACTTCCTCGAGGGCGGAACCGCCCGCAGTGACATCCGCCTGCGCCCGGACGGCGACGACCTGCGTCTGGACGGCGACTTCGTCGCCCGGCTCGAGGACCTGAGCTGGCTCGCCGCCCTGAGCCCCGAGATCCAGCGCCTGCGGGGCTCACTGGATGCCCGCCTGGACTTCGGCGGCCGCCTCGACGCGCCGCTAGTGGAAGGCGAAGTGGCGTTCCGCAACGGAGGCGTGCTGATCCCGGAGGCCGGCATCGATGTCGTCATTCCGGAGATCACCGCCCGGGTGGTCTCGGCCGAGGAGCTGACGCTTTCCGGGCGACTGGAGTCGGGAGGCGGCGGCATCGACCTCGACGGCCGGGTGGATCTCGGCGGGGATGGCCCGCGCGCGGAGCTGAACCTGGCCGGCAAGGACTTCCTGGTGGTCAATCGTTTGGACGCCGAGGCCCGCATCACGCCGGATCTGCAGCTGGTCTTCACCCCCGCCGATGGCATTCGCGTGCGCGGCGAGGTCTTCCTGCCCTGGGCGCGCATCCGGCCACCGGACCTGCCGCCCGGCGCGATCCGGGTCTCCGGCGACGAAGTCATCCTCGGCGAAGAGATCCAGGAGGCCCAGGGGCTGAAGACCGATATCCGCATCCGGATCCGGCTGGGCGACGACGTGCGCTTCGACGGCTACGGCCTGACCGCACGCTTCGCCGGCGAGGTCGATGTCGAGGAGATCACCGGGCAGCCGACCCAGCTGTTCGGGGAGATCACCATTCCCGAGGGACAGTACAGCGACTATGGCCAGGACCTGCGGGTAGAGCGCGGCAGCCTCGTCTTCCAGGGGCCGGCGGAAAATCCGGAACTAGACCTGCGCGCGGTGCGCACCGTGCGCGAGTACAACGTGACGGTCGGGCTGGAGATCCGGGGTACGCCGGACAACCTGCGCTCGCGGGTGATCTCCGACCCGCCAATGGACGAGACCGAGGCGATGTCGTTCCTGCTGACCGGGCGCCCGCTGTCCGGCGCGTCACAGTCGGACGGCAACATGATCGCCGCCGCGGCAGCGGCCTACGGCCTGGAACAGGGCGCAGTGATCACGGAACGCATCGGCCGCGAACTGGGACTGGACGAGGTGGAACTGGATACCGAGGGCGGACTGGACGAGAGCGCGCTGACGCTGGGCCTGTACCTCTCGCCAAGACTCCTGCTGCGCTACTCCATCGGGCTGTTCGACAACACTTCGAAGGTCCTGCTGCGCTACGAACTGACGCGCAACCTGAGCGTCGAGACCTCCTCGGGGACCACCGAGCAAGCGGTGGACCTGATCTACCGCATCGAGCGCTAGTGCGCTGCGGCCTGTAAACCCGGTTTCTTGTCACCACGAAGCGCACGAAGGCACGAAGGCACGAAGGCACGAAGAAAGCTGATGTCCGGTTGCAACACGCAGCCAATGGGGCTTCCGGAGGTGTACGGACCTCGAGTCGGGGATGATCGATGGCCGAATGACGCCACCCTGAGGGATCGCCCCGGGCGACGGCACCGGCGCAACAGACCGTCATCGCGAGGAGCGAAGCGACGTGGCGATCGAGCCGGCCTTCGCTCCAGCGTGGCCAGGTGTTCTGGTCAAGTGAGAACGGACACCCCTCTAAGCAACGGCCTTTTCCCACTCCCGGGGGGTAAGTTGGCCCAGGGCCGTGTGGGGTCGGACGCTGTTGTACTGCATTTCGATGTACTCCACGACATCCAGTCGGGCGGCCTCGCGGGTACGGTAGGTCCGGGCGTCGGTCCACTCGCTTTTCAGTGCGCCGAAGAAGCGCTCCATCACCGCGTTGTCCCAGCAGTTGCCCTTGCGGCTCATGGAGGGCACGAAGCCCAACGCATCCAGCCGTTCCTG
>NZ_AQXY01000015.1 GCF_000376845.1 Thioalkalivibrio sp. ALE14 | reverse complement strand
CCTCGCGCAGCCGCCGCAACTCCTGTTCCTGACCGTTCGAGGCCGGCTCAGTAACGGCTTCGCCGGCCGCCTTGCGCCGCGCCTCACGCTGCCAGCGGGACAACATGCTCCGGTTGATCCCGAGCCGCCGGGCCGCCTCCGTGCAGCCATAGCCCTGGCTCTCGACCATCGCAATCGCGTTGGCCTTGAACTCCCGGCTGTATCGCGCTCGTCTCTGCTTGCTCACATTCACCTCCAGTTACCCATCTAGTGTGGCTTAACTGGGGTGTCCGCTGTCATTGGACCACTTCAATCCGTTTCGCCTTGCTCGGCGGCATGAGCCGCATCGAAACCTTCTGTGGTTTTCTCTGTGTGCTCCGTGCTCTCTGTGGTGCGATCGCCTTTCTTCGTGGCTTCGTGGTGAAAACCCTACCCGCGCCCGGACCTAGGCGGGCGGTTCGTGTCCCCTCACAAGGGCGCTCGTAGCGCGCTACTTCCCTTCGAAGCGCTGGATCAGGGCCTTGAGTTCGGCCGCCTCGGCCTGCATGCGGGCACTGGCGTCGCGCGCGTGCACCGAGACCGATCCGGTCTCGCTGGCCACATCACGGATGGAGGTGACGTTGCGGTTGATCTCCTCGGAGACCGCGCTTTGTTCCTCGACGGCCGTGGCGATCTGGGTGTTCATCTCGGTGATCTGGGCGACGGCCTCGCGGATGGTGGTCAGCGAGTCGCCCGCCGCCTGTGCCTTTTCGACCCCGTCGGCGGCCTGTTCCTGACTGGCGCGCATCGCGGACATCGCCTCGCGCGCACCGGACTGCAGGGTCTCGATCATGTTGCGGATGGTCACGGTGGACTCGTCCGTGCGCTGCGACAGCGAGCGCACCTCGTCCGCCACTACCGCAAAGCCGCGCCCGTGCTCGCCGGCGCGGGCGGCCTCGATGGCCGCGTTCAGCGCCAGCAGGTTGGTCTGTTCCGCGATCTCGCGGATCACGCTCAGGATCTTGTCGATCTCCTCGGTGCTGGCCTCCAGCTTGCCCAGCTTCTCGGCGGTGGACTCCACCTCCGCCGCCATGCGGTTGATCACGGACACCGTGTCGTTCACGACGTCCTGTCCGGCGCCCGTCTCCTTCTCGGCGTTGTTGGCGGCCTCGGCCGCGCGCGCGGAATTGCTCGCCATCTCCTGGATGGTCGAGGTCATCTCGTTCATCGCGGTGGCGACCTGGTCGATCTCGTTTTGCTGGCGCTCCACGCCGGAGGCGGTCTGCTCCACGCTGCTGGCCATGGCATGGGCATCGTCGTTCACCGCGTCGGCCTTGTCCTCGATCCGGCCCAGCACGGTGCGCAGCTTCGCCTCCCCGAACTGCTGCACCAGCTCCAGCGAAGCGCTGTCGTCGCGGCGCCCAGTGTAGATCGCCTCCATTACCGGGTTGTCGAACTGCTCCCGGGCCCGATTGACCGCCTGGCGGATACCGGACGTGAACGCCAGCGACGCGATGCTGCCGGCGGCAAAGATCAATACCAGCAGGCCCGCCTGCACCGCTGGCGAGGACGCCAGAAACACCACCGCCAGCGCCAACAGGAAGCCGACGATCCAGGTCCCGGCGAGGCGGCAGGTGAGGCCGTGGTACCAGCGCCGAGCGAAGCTCCGGCCCCGGTTGATCGCGGCATACACCTTCTCCGCACGGGCGACATGCTCGCGCTCGGGGATCGCGCGCACCGACTCGTAGCCGGTCTTGCGGCCGTGCTCGTAGGCGGGGGTCACAAAGGCGTCCACCCAGTAGTGGTCCCCGTTCTTGCGGCGGTTCTTGACGATGCCCATCCAGGCCCGGTCGGCCTTCAGGGTCTCCCACATGTTCGCGTAGGCGGCCTCGGGCATATCCGGGTGGCGGACGATGTTATGGGCGGCACCCTCCAGTTCCTCGCAGACGAACCCGCTGACCTCGACGAAATCACTGTTGGCGTAGCGAATACGCCCCTTCTCGTCGGTGGCCGAGATCAGGTCGCCGTGCTGATCAATCGAGTACTCCGTCTGGGTGACGGGCAGGTTCTTGCGCATGTCGTACGTCCTTTTGATTGTTCCACGGGCTCGGGGCCCGTGGGATCAGCCATACGCCGTGGCCAACCCCTCGCGAATGCTGCGGATTATGATCGCCTATATACGACCCTGTACATGTATCGACCACCCCGCGAAAGACTTGAGCCACCGACCCGGCCCGGGGAAGCGCTCAGTGTTCCCCTGAGGAGCCGAAAGGACGCTCGGCCGCCGCCAGCACGCGGCGAAACCCCTCGAAGGCCACCGGGGTCAGGTCCAGATCGTGCGCACGCCGGTCGGCATAGACCATGCCCAGTACGCGGTCGCCATCGCACAACCGGGCGACCAGACAGTCCACCCCGCCGGTCAGGCGGCGGACAGCCGCCGGCATCTCGTCATGGATGCGTCGGCGATCCCACCACTGGGCGGCGTCCTCCTCCAGGACCCGACCCAGCGGTCCGAGCGCGGACCGGTTGATCACGAAGTGGCTGAACTCCGGTTCGTGCAGGGTCCCGACCAGGTGCTCGGCGCGCAGGCTCTCCCCATCGCGGGACAGACGGGCGAACACCACCCGGTTCAACCCCACGCCGAACTGCATCACTCGCAGCATCCGGCGTATCCGGGCCTCGCGATTCGTTTCCTGTTCGAGGGCGTGGAGCCCGGTCTCCAGGAGGTCGGCCCGCGGCATCAGGGCCAGGCGCGGACGATAGCGCTCGCCCAGCCAGACACGACCGGGGATCTGCGGGTCCAGCGGCGCCCGCTGATACACGGCGACATCCTCGTTGAAACGCTCGATGACCGCGCCCACGCGGTCCGCGGCCTCCTTGTCCGTCAGCCCCATCAGGCCGGCCAGCAGCCCGAGGTCGCGATCGCCGCGCGCGGTGTCCATGCCGCGGAAGACCTGCCAGGCCACGGCGCTCGCAACCATGACCTCATAGGCCCGGTGGTGGGCCGCGTTGACCGCACGCAGCGTGCCCTGCACCAGTTCCGGCAGGGCCATCTGCTCCGCCATGGCACGTGACAGGTCGTCCGTCGCATACCCCAGCGCGGCGTAGCTGGCCTCGTCCGGCAGGGCGCTGAGCTCCAGCATCTCCAGCAGCCGATCCAGGCGCGGCTCGCCCTCGGCCAGCAACGCCAGAAGGCCCAGCTGGTTCAGCAGGGCCGCCAGCGCCACCTCGCCGGGCTCGGTGTCGTGGCGCTTGTGCGCAATCTCGCCTGCGATCATTGCCGCCAGCCGCGACTGCGCCGCCAGCTCGCGATAGGCCTGGGGTCTTGTGACCACATCCGCGACGCGCGGGGCCTCGGCCGCCTCCCGGTGCACGTTCTCCAGGCCCAGCATGGAAATCGCGTCGCCCACCGCGTGCACCTCCTGGCGCAGACCGCGACGCGAGGCGTTGGCCCGCCGCACCAGGCGCAGGCTCAGGCCGGGATCGCGCTCGGCGTAGCGCGCCAGTTCGCGCAGGGAACGATTCACCAGGGCATCCGGGTCCGCAAACACCGCATCGCTGGCTTCGAGAATCGGCCATTCCAGCGCCGCCAGGCGCGCGGCCTCTTCCATGTAGGGCGCGTCCTTGTCCAGGGACATGCTGTACCTCGCGCAGGGGAGTCGTTATCGTAAAGCCCGTCAACTATAGCAACGCATGCGGGCGGATGGCCTGTCCGGCATGGTGCTTAAGCAATGTGGGGTCGCGGTCCGTGAAGTATTTCCTGGGTATCGTCATCGTTTTCTCGTCAGTCTTCGGTGGATACTACTTTCATGGTGGCGACCTCCGGGTCATGTGGCAGCCCTACGAGTACTGGATCATCGGGGGTGCGGCGCTCGGGGCATTCCTGATCGCCAACCCGCCCCGAGTCGTCATCACCGTCTTCAAGTCCATCCCCAGCCTGATGAAGGGCAGCAAGTACAAGTCGGACGACTATCTCGACCTGCTGGCCATGATGTACAAGCTGTTCACCAAGGCCCGCAAAGAGGGCCTGATGGCGGTGGAAGCCGACATCGAGGAGCCGGAAGAAAGCGAGGTCTTCAAGGCCCACCCGCGGATCCTGCAGGATCACCACGCGATGGAGTTCATCACCGACTACATGCGCCTGATCATCTCCGGCAGCATGAACCCGCATGAGCTCGATGCCCTGATGGACCTGGACCTCGAGACCCACCATGAGGAATCGCACAAGCCCGCCCATGCGGTTCACCGCGTGGCCGAGGCCCTCCCCGGCTTCGGTATCGTGGCGGCGGTCCTGGGCATCGTAATGACAATGGGCAAACTCGACGGCTCCATCGCGGAGATCGGCTCAAGCGTGGCGGCTGCCCTGGTCGGCTCGTTCCTCGGGATTCTGCTGGCCTACGGCTTTGCCGGGCCGACCTCGACCGCCCTCGAGTCTCGTGCCCAGGAGGAAGCCAAGTTCCTGCAGTGCATCAAGGCCTGCATCCTCGCCAATGTCCAGGGCTACAGCCCCCAGGTCGCGGTGGAGTTCGGCCGCAAGACCATGGAAAGCGCGATGCGCCCGAGCTTTACCGAACTGGAAGAGTACGTGAAGGGGGCCTGACGGCCTCCGGATCACTACCATGGGAGTCGAGGACAAGACCCAGCCGATCATCGTCAAGAAGAAGGTGGTCCAGGGCGGCCACCACGGCGGCGCGTGGAAGATCGCTTTCGCCGACTTCACGCTCGCGATGATGGGCTTCTTCCTGGTGATGTGGCTGCTCGTTGCGCTGGATGACGAGCAGCGCGCCGGCATATCCGAGTACTTCCAGAACCCCTCCGCCTTCGTGGGCGAAGCCGCCGCGCCGGGCCAGGCGCCCGGCGACGGAACCGGCGTGGACCCATCGATCATCGACTTCGAGGGCATGCCGGAACTCATCCAGGACCCGGAGGCCATGGAGGCCCCGACGGGGATCGATGAAGAAACCCTCGACGAGCTGGCCGAGGCCCGTGACCGCGAGGCCCTGGAGACCCTGCAGGAGGCACTGGAGGAGGCCCTGGATCAGAGCCAGGCGCTGGAGCCCTTCAAGGACCAGCTGCTGCTGGATATCACACCCGAAGGCCTGCGCATCCAGATCATCGATCGCGAGAACCGGCCGATGTTCGCCAGCGCCAGCGCGCGTCCGCTGGAGCACGCCGACGCGATCCTGCGCGAGCTGGCCGGCCTGATCAATCAGGTCCCCAACCGCGTCTCGATCACCGGCCACACCGACGCCCGCCCGCTGCTACGCCCGGACTACACCAACTGGGAGCTCTCGGCCGATCGCGCCAACGCCGCCCGCCGCGCCCTGATCGCCGGCGGCACCGAGCCCGACCAGATCGCCCGCGTGGTGGGGCTGGCCGCCAGCGTGCCCTTCAACCGCGACGATCCGGAGGCCGCGATCAACCGGCGGATCACCCTGATTGTGCTGAATCAGGAAGCGGAAGAGGCGATGTACCGCAGCCTGGAAAGCGAAGGGACCGCCCCGGAAACGCTCCGCGACAGCCCGGAACCCTCCGGAAACGGGGCCGGATAGCATGCAGCGGCACCAGGACATCCCGCTCAACCTGATCACCGGGTTTCTCGGCGTCGGCAAGACCACCGCCATCCGCCACCTGCTCGCGCAGCGCCCGGAGGGCGAACACTGGGCCGTGCTGGTCAACGAGTTCGGCGAGATCGGGGTGGATGGCGGCCTGCTGGCCGATACCGGCGTGGCGCTGGAGGAGGTCCCCGGCGGCTGCCTGTGCTGCGTCTCCGCGCAGATGTTCACCGTCGGGCTCAACCGGCTGATCCGCAGCCAGCGCCCCGACCGCATCCTGATCGAACCCACGGGCCTCGGCCACCCGGCGCAGATTATCCGCACCCTGACCGAGCCGCCCTACGCCGGGGTACTGGACCTGCGCGCCACCGTCACCCTGATGGACGCCCGCCACCTGGCCTCGCCGCGCCACCGGAAGCACGCGAACTGGCGCGACCAGATCGCCCTGGCCGACGTGCTGCTGGCCAACAAGGCCGACCTCTACAGCGAGGCGGACCGCGAGGCGTTGCAGGCCTTCGTCGCGGCGATGCCGCCACCACGCCCGCTGGTCGTGGAGACCACGCAGGGCCGCATCGAACGCGACTGGCTGGACCGCCCGCGACTGGATCGGGGCGGCGCCCTGTTCCCGGAGGCCCGCGACTTTCTCGCGTCCACGAGCGCGGATGCGCACGCCGACCACGACCACGACCACGACCACGACCACGACCACGACCACCAGCATGATGACGCGACTCATGCAGCCGACGAGTGGGTCACCATCGACACCCGCGGTGACGGCTACATCGGCCGCAGCTGGCTATTACCCGAGGGTCAGGTCATCGACCATGGCGTCCTCGCGCGTCTGGTCGACGGCTTTGCTGGTGACCGCCTGAAGGGCCTGGTCGAAACCGAACAGGGCTGGCACCGCCTCAACCGGGTGGACGGACACGGCGGGCTGGAGCCGATGGATGCCCCGGACACCCCGCTGCGCCCGCGCATCGAAGCCATCCTGCCGGAATCCGAAACCGCCACCCTGGATGATCTCGCCCGCACCCTCGAGGCCGCCCACGCGCCGAACCGCTGATCGGTCGTCGTTAGGCACCCACACCTCGCCACCTCGAAAGACTCGCGGGAAAGACTCGTAGGATGTGATGAGCGAAGCGAATCACATCGGTCGAAAGGCGGCAACCTTCCGGGTATTCGATGGTGATGCGTTTCGCGGCGCTCAACGCACCCTACGAAGTGGGCGATGCAAGCCAGGCGGGGTCGAGGAAAAACAGAGCGGTGATCGCCACACCGATCCCGGTGACGACGTGGCGATACCCCGCCTCTGGCAGGCGGCGCACGATCGCCAGCCCGACACGCGCCCCGAGGATCGCCCCGGCCCCGACCGCCAGCAGGCCGGTGGCCACCACCTGGCCACCCGCGATATAGACCACGACGGCCATTAGTGTCAGCACCGAGGACAGCAGGTTCTTGAGCGCGTTGGCCCGGGGCAGGTCCGTCACACCCTGGCCGCGCAGGATCGCCATCAGCAGGATCCCGACGCCGCCGTTGAAATAGCCGCCGTAGGCGCAGCCCAGCCCCGCGCCCAGGGCGCGCAACGGCCCCGGATGCGGCCGCGCCGCCTGGCGCTGCAGCCAGGGCCCCAGCGCGAACAGCACCGTGGCGACCAGCAGCAGCCAGGGGATCAGGACACGGAAAGCGGCGTCTCCGGTCAGCAGCAAGGCGACCGCGCCAACGGCCCCGCCAAGCACGCCCGCCAGCAGGAGCCCCCAGGCCAGCCGCGGCCCCAGCTCCTGCCAGGCCCCGCGCAGCCGCCTCCCGTCCGCGAGGACGCTGGCGAGGTATCCGGGCAACAGCGCCGCGGTCCCGGTGGCATTTGCGGCCACCGGGGGGACGCCCACACTCATCAGGGCCGGCAGGGTCAGGAAGCTGCCGCCCCCGGCCACCGCATTCAGCAGCCCGGCCAGAAAGCCGGCCACCACCAACAGGATGGCGACCCCGGAAAAATCGAAGTCCATCACCGGTCAGCCGACCGGGGAGCGCCGCTCAGGTGACCTTCCGGTCGCTGAACTCGGCCCGGTAGAACCACTCGTTGCCGGGCAGCGAATTGGGGTTGGGGAAGACGATGAACCCGGGCTCCGGCGCGCGCACCTCGGTCCCGTCCGCGCGGATGCCGATCAGGTCGCCCGCCTGCAGCGGGTCGAAACTCTTCCATTCCTGCGCGAAACGGTCGTCGGGATGATCCCGGTCGATCACCTCCACCAGACGCAGCACCTCCGGGTCGTCCTGTCCCGCAGCGGCTGGCTCCGGCAGCATGCCGAGGTGAGCCAGCGTGTTGATGATGGCGTTGTAGGCCACCACCGGGGCCTGCGGGTCATCGTGCTGCCCGCATTCCAGGGTCACGCCATAGCCGCCCTGGCTGCGCATGTACTCGGTGGTTCCGATCCCGTAGCTGGGGTCGGTGCTGAGGATCTGCGCGCGGTGGCTGGCGTTCGGGTTCTTCATCCGCGCCGCAACACCCCGGGCATAGGTATCCAGCCAGCCCTCGACCATGCGCCGCGGGCCCAGGCAGGCCGCCAGCGCCTCTTCCTCGCGCGCCTGCGCGAAGCCTTCCAGCTCGCCGTCATTGTTGCGCGGGCCGAGCATGATGAACGGCTGGCCCCCGGTGTGGAACGAGTGCAGGTCCAGCAGCACGTCGTGCGCCGCCAGCAGCGGGCACAGCACGTTGGCAATGCGGTCCTCGAAATCCTGCGGGTCTTCGGTCACGCGCAGATTGCGGTTCAGGTTGCGCTCGCCCATGCGCTGCCCGAGGTCATAGGCCAGCGGGTTGGTCCGCGGCACCAGGGTCAGGCTGCCCCGCAGCAGGTCGCGCTCGCGGGCCTCGAGTTCGGCATGGACCCGCTCGGCGGCCTGGGTCCCGCAGGTCTCGTTGCCATGCACGGCCCCCAGCACGATCAGCCGCGGGCCCGGCTCCAGGCCGTGAAAGGTGATCGTACGCAATGCAGTGGGACGGGAGGGATCGGCCATCGGGGAAACTCCGGGCAAGGGGTAACGGATATCCTGCGGCGCAAAGGCTACCGGAGCCATCCGTCCGGCGCCACGGGAAGGCCGTCAGTCCACCGGCAGCGCACCATGCTCGGTCATCCAGCCCTGCAGCACGTCGAGTTCCAGCGGCTGGCTGTAGAGGTATCCCTGCCCCAGGGCGCAACCGCGTTCGCGCAGGAAGGCGGCCTGCTCGGCGGTCTCCACGCCCTCGGCGATGACCTGCATGTTCAGGTTGCGCCCCATGGCGATGATGGTCGCGGCGATCTCGCGATCGGCGCTTTCACTGGCCACTCCATCGACAAAGCTGCGGTCGATCTTCAGCACGTCCAGCGGATAGGTCCGCAGGGCCGCCAGCGAGGAATACCCGGTGCCGAAGTCGTCGATCGCCAATTGCACACCCAGTTCTTTCAGGGCGGCCAGGCGCGCGATGGCCTGTTCGCCCTGCTGCATGATCGCCGTCTCGGTGATCTCCAGTTCGAGCTGTGCAGCGGGGAAGCCGGTCAGCGCCAGGATCTCCGCCACCCGATTCACGAAGTCGCCGCGCTGTAGCTGCACCGGCGACAGATTCACCGCCATGCTGAAGTCCTCGGCACCACGATCCAGCAACCGCCGGCCGGCGTCACAGGCCTCGCGCAGGACCCACTCGCCCAGAGCGACGATCAGCCCGGTATCCTCGGCAATCGGGATAAAGCGATCCGGAGGAATCATCTCGCCGTCTTCGGTCTGCCAGCGCAGCAACGCCTCCATGCCGAAGGGTTGTCCGTCCTCCAGTCGCACCTGCGGCTGGAAGTGCAGGCGCAGTTCGCCACTCTCCGTCTCCACCGCATGGCGCAGGCGGTTCTCGAGTTCCAGGCGCTCGTCGGCCGCGCGCGTCAGGGCCTGGGTATAGACACTCCAGGTCTGGCGCCCGGAGGCCTTCGCCTGATACATCGCCGCGTCCGCGTGCTGAATCAGCTCGGTGACCGAATCGCCATGCTCCGGATACAGGCTGATGCCGATACTGCCGTTCAGGTACACCGAGCGTCCGTCGCCCAGGATCAGCGGGTGCTCCAGGCTCGCCAGAAGGTCACTGGCGCAGTGCACCACGGCCTCGTCACTGGCCGGGTTCTCCGCCACCACCAGGAACTCGTCCCCGCCCAGCCGCCCGAGCGTGTGGGCCGGGCCGACCGCCCCGCGCAAGCGCCGGGCCACCTCCACCAGCACCTGATCCCCCACCGGATGGCCCATGGAGTCATTCACGTTCTTGAACCGGTCGAGGTCCAGATTCAGCACCGCGATGCGGTAGCCGTTCGTCCGGGCGCGTTCCAGCGCCTGTCCCAGCATCACCTGCAGCTGACTGCGGTTGGGCAGATCGGTCAGCGCATCATGCTGGGCCAGATACCGCAGCTCGTCCTCCGAACGCCGCAACTCCGACATGTCGGTCAGAACGGCGGCGTAGTGCAGGGCCTGGCCCTGCTCGTCGTAGACGGTATTGAGGCTCAGCCACTGCGGAGCGATCTCGCCGTTGCGACGACGGTTCCAGATCTCGCCCTGCCAGTGTCCCTCGTGCTGCAGGCTGTCCCACATGCGTCTGAAGAACTCCGCATCGTGGCGCCCCGACTGCAGAAAACTCGGGTTGCGCCCCATCGCCTCGCCCTCGGAAAAGCCGGTAATGTCGACGAAGGCCGGATTGACCGCGACGATCCGGGGCGTCAGGTCGGTAATCATGATCCCGTCGCGGGTGCTCTCGAACACCGCCGCCATGCGCCGCAGGCCCAGCAGCGCCTGGCGCCGCTCCAGGGCTGCCCCCAGACTGGAGGCGACAATACGCGCCAGGCTCTGGTCCGCCTCGGTCCAGCGCTGCGCACGCTGCACCCGGTCCAGGGCCAGGAAGCCGCGGTACTCGCCTTCCACATACAGGGGTACCACAAGAACCGCCTGACTTTGTCCAGCCTCCATCACCTCGCGTTCATCGTCCGGCAGCTCGCGGGTCAGCACCTCCACCGCGCCGCCGCCCTCCAGGATGGCGTGCCAGCGTGGCAGGACCGATTCCAGGCTCAGGTTGCTCAGCGGGGGCGGGCGAATCGCTTGATCCGTGTCCGTGCGCACCCAGTAGTAGCGGTGCACATCCAGGGCTTCGCGTACCGCGTGATCGAGCTCGGCCACCAGTACATAGGCGCGATCCGCATGCGCCTCCTGTCCCAGCTCGGCCAGCAGGCGGTGGATCACGCTCGCGGGGTTGTCCTCGCGCAACAGCTCCACGGTCAGCTCCGCCGCGGTACGCAACGCGCGCTCGCGTGCTCCCAGGGCCTGCGACACGCGCAGCTTCTGCGCCGCCAGCCCCGCGATCTGGGTGAACTCGTCGATGAGCACACGCTCGCCGGGGAGCGGCCCGCGCGGCTCCCCCAGATAAATGCCCAGGGTTCCCAGAACCCCGCCGTCGGCATCGCGGAAAGGGAACGACCAGCAGGCTCGGAAACCCGCCCCGCGCGCAAGGTCGCAGAACCCGCTCCAGTTGGGGTGCGTTCCACAATCCTCGACAATCACGGGCTCGCCGCTCCAGGCAGCCTCGCCGCAGGAGCCCATGCCCTGATCCGCACGCGTGCGACGCATGGCGCTGCGCAACGGGTCCGGCACGCGAGGCGCGGTCGCCGCCTGCAGCTCCTGACTGTCGGCATCCAGCAGCATGATGTAGGCGTGCAGGTCGGGGGCCAGCGATTCCAGCCCCTTGACGACGTCCTCCAGCAGACGCGGATCGCGCTCGCCGGTCGCCAGGCGGGCGAGCACGTTCGCGCGCACCTCCTGGACCCGCTGGTCCAGCACGCGCCGGGTCACGTCCACGAGGCTGCCGGACAGCCCCGCCGGCTCCCCTGCGTCATCCAGCTTCACCTGGCCACGCAGTTCCAGCCAGCAAAGTGAACCATCCGCCGCGCGCAGGCGGATCTCGGTCTCCAGTCGCCCGTCGTCGGCGTCCGCGGCCCGGGCCAGCAGTTTCGCCGCCGCACCCCGATCCTCCAGCGACATAAAGGCGATCATCTCCTCGCCGATCGCGGCTTCGACCGCATGTCCGGTAATGGCCGTCCAGGCGGGATTGAGAAAGCGCCAGCAACCGGCGGCGTCGGTCTCGAACACGATATCGCCAGCGCGCTCGATCACCTCGCGGTAGCGCCGCTCGGAGGCCGCCAGCGCCGCCCGCTCGTGGCGCAACCGGGCCCGGGCATGGACCTGATCCAGCAGCACCGGGAGCGTCTTCAGGTAGCCGTCGCGCTTGACCGCGTAATCCTCCACACCCATGCGCAGGGCGCGTGCGGCCAGGTCTTCCGTGCCCTGCCCGGTCACCAGGATGGTGGGCAGGTCCAGACCCCGCTCCTCGCGCACCAGCCGCGCCAGCTCGAGGCCGTCGATACCGGGCAGCCGGTAATCCACCAGCAGCAGGTCAAAGCCGGGCTCGGCGGAGGCCTGCTGCGGCAGTGCCGCCAGGGCCTCCTCGGCGGTGTGAACGGTCTCCAGCCGGATATGCGGCGCGGTATGCGCCAGTTCGCGGCGGGTCAGGCCGACATCGAATTCGTTGTGCTCGGCATACAGCACCCGCAACGGTCCATGGGTGCCGGCCGCGCGCAGTTCGCGGCGGGCGCGGGCATCCACCACCCGCGCCGGCAGCCGCTCGAGGTAATCATCCGCCTTGGTCAGGTAGTCGTCAGCCCCCGCCCGGAAGGCCGCGACCACCGTCTCCTGTTCGCCGTGACCGGTCAGCACCAGCACCGCCTCGCCGCGCCCGGCGGCGTGCAGCTCTCCGATCAAGTCGAGACCGCTGCCATCCGGCAGGCGCAGATCCTCTACCACGCAGTCAAAGGCCTCGCCCTCGGCCAGTGCAGTCCGCGCCTCGGCCAGCGATGCCGCCAGATAGACCTCGGCACCGGGCACCTCGCGCTCGAGTATTCGGCGCTGCAGGTCGGCATCCGCCGGGTTGTCTTCTACGAGCAGGATTCGCATCAGGTCGCTTGCAGGGGGCGCCGCATATTCAGGTCGGCGGGTGGTTGAGCAGGCACCAGTACAATTCCACCTGTTCGGCGACTTCGACAAACTTGGCAAAGTCCACTGGCTTGACGATGTAGGAGTTGGCCCCGCAGTCATAGGCGGTCGTGATGTCTCGATCCTCGCTGGAAGAGGTCAGCATCACCACCGGGATGCGCCGGAAGCGCTCATGCTCGCGGATACGCCGCAGCACCTCCAGCCCGTCCACCTTGGGCAGCTTGATGTCCAGCAGGATCACCGCAGGCGGCGCCAGTTCGCCCCGCTCCCAGCGTTCGAGAAAATCCAGGGCCTCCACCCCGTCACGCGCGACCTCCAGCGGGTTGGTGAGATTGCGCCGTTCGAAGGCGCGGCGCATCAGGTCGATATCCACCGGGTTGTCCTCGACCACCAGGATGGAAGGCTGGCGCGCGGCGTTGCTCATCGGGGGAATTCCACGTGGAAGCTGGCACCCTCGCCCGGCGTGCCCTCGGCGCGGATCTCGCCGCCCAGGCGATTGACCGCACGCCGCACCAGGGCCAGGCCGACGCCGGTCCCCGGGTAGGCCTCGGCGCGATTCAGGCGCTGGAAGATATCGAAGATGCGATCCTGAAACGCCATGTCGAAGCCGATTCCATTGTCCCGTATCGAGATCCCGAGCGTAGCACTGCGGGATTGTGCCTGCACCGTCACCTGCGGTGTCTCGCGTTCGGCACTGAACTTGAAGGCATTCTCCAGCAGATTGCGCAGGATCAGGGCGACCCCGTCGGGGTCGCTCTGGAACACCAGGCCGGGATCGACCTCCAGCGTGACCTCGGCACGTTCGCGCAGGGCCGGGTCCACCGACTCCAGCACCTCCTCCACCAGCGCCCGCACCCGGACCTCCCGCTCCTCCAGCGGCCGGCGCTCCATGCGCGAGTAGGCGAGCAGATCGGAGATCAGCTCGTTCATCTGCGCCACACCCTGACGAATATTGCGCACAAAGGTGCGCCCCTCGCCCTCCAGCTGCTCGCCGTAGTCCGCCTCCAGCAGCTGGCTGTAGCCCTCGATTCCGCGCAGCGGTGCCTTCAGATCGTGGGACACGGCGTAGGAAAACGATTCCAGTTCCTGGTTCAGCGCCTGCAGCGCCGCCGTACGCTCGGCGACCCGCTGCTCCAGTGTGGCGTTCAGGTCGCGCAGCTCCAGCTCGTTGCGCTTGAGCTCGGTCACCTCGAGCACCGTGCCCTGTACGTAATGCATGCCATCGGGGCGTTCGATCGGCGCCTCCATGGTGATGCTGAACCAGGCCTCGCCACGGACCTCCGGACGCGCCTTCAGCAACAGCCGGCGCGGCCCGGGCCGTCCGCCCTTAAGCAGGGCCTCCATCGCATCGGCGAAACTCGCCCCGTCCTCGGAGTCGAGGTCGAAGAAGTCCCGGGCGAAGGATTCCAGTGTCGGCGTGCCAGACCGGGCATCACAGCCCAGCAGGCCATACAGCCGGTCCGACCACCACATCTCGCGAGTCTCCAGCAGGTACTCCCAGCTGCCCAGCCCCGCGTGGCGTTCCGCCTGGCTCAGACGGTCCACCTGGCGCGCCAGTGCGGCCTCGGCCTGCTTGCGCGCCTCGATGTTGCGCAGGGTCACCAGCAGCAGCCGCTCGCCGGCGATCTCGGTGGCCTGCAGATTGGCCTCGACCCAGAACCCATGCCCGTCGCGGTGGCGCGCCCGCCACTCGAAGACCAGCTGTTCGCCGCGTCGCGCCCGTTCCATCAGCGCCTTCTGACGCTGCACATCAAAGCCGCTCTCGTCCGCGCTCAGCTCGTCCACGCTACAGGCCAGCAGTTCAGCCCGGCTGTACCCGTACATCTGCTCGGCGGCGGCATTGGCCCCAATCAGGGCCTCGGTATCCAGGTCCTGCAGCAGGATCGCCTCCTGCACGTTGTCGAAGATCGCGCGGAAACGCGTTTCCGAGTCGCGCAGGTCCTGCTCGGCCCGCAGGCGTTCGGTCACGTCCAGCAGCAGGCCGTGGATGCGGGTCACCCGACCGGCCTCGTTACGGGTAAGCCAGGTCCGGTCCTCCAGCCAGATCCAGCTGCCCTCGCGGCTTCGCAGCCGATAAAGCTGCGTGTATCGATCCGGGCCGCGGTCGATATGCGCGGCGACATCGGTCACGATCCGGTCGATGTCCTCGGGATGGATCAGGTCGGCGTAGTTGGTCTCGCCACTCAGGAGGGCATGGCGGTCGATCCCCCAGCGCGCGATATTCGGGGAGACAAAGGTGACGGGCCAGCCGGGCGTGGTCGCCCATTCGATCGCGACCACCGGCGAGCGCTCGACGATCCCGGTGAGCCGGCACGCCTCGCGCGAGGCGCGATCCCGCGCCCGCAGGGGGTAGTAGATCAGCAGGAACAGGACGATGGCGGTGAGAATCACGTAGCCCCAGCCTTTGAGGGTCTGCAACTGACCCAGCAAGGTCACATCGTCGACCATCAGCAGAAGGGCACGGTCGGACAGGGCGATCCATGCCAGTCCGAAGACCAGATACACCACGGCGATGATCGCCGCGGTGCGTCCGGCGCTGGGCTTCCCGACCCTCTTCCCGTCTTTCTCCATCAACCCTCCAGGCTGCCGTGGAGACGCGCCCGGCCTTCCCTGCGAGCACCCGTCCTGACTCGAGCATCGACCACCCGGCATCAGGGCGCAAGGGGGCAACGGACGCCCGCCCGCATACATACGGCCGCGCCATGCTGCCCGGGGTCCGGCGAGGGCTTCGGGGTACCCTCCGAAAATGCTATTCTTCGCCGCTCCCGCAAGCGGACGCAGCGATGTTCAAGCAACTCGAAAGCGAGCCCCGTGGCGAGCGCCACCCGACCCCCGAAGTCCTGGAACGCCTTAAGCTGAACGCCGACGGCCTGATCCCCGCGATTGCCCAGCAGCACGACACCGGCGAGGTCCTGATGCTGGCGTGGATGAACCGCGAGGCGCTGGACGAGACCCTGGCCACGGGGCGCGTGTGCTACTACTCGCGCTCGCGCCAGGCGCTGTGGCGCAAGGGCGAGCAGTCGGGCCAGGTCCAGCAACTGCACTCCCTGCACCTGGACTGCGACGGCGACACGCTCCTGCTGAAGGTCGACCAGACCGGGCCGGCCTGCCATACCGGGCGGCGCAGCTGCTTCTACCTGCAGGTCAAGAACGACAGCGTCGTCGTCACCAGCGACCCCGAGATCGCTCCCGAAACGCTGTACGGCAAGGATCGCGGCCAATGAGCGAGCCCCGGACCCTCACCCTGCACAACACCCTGGGCGGGCGCGACGAACCCTTCGTGCCGCAGGACCCGGAACGGGTGACCCTCTACGTCTGCGGCCCCACCGTGTACAACCGCGTGCACATCGGCAACGGCCGGCCCGTGGTGGTCTTCGACGTGCTGTTCCGCGTGCTGCGCGAGCTCTACGGCCCGGACCACGTGATCTACGCCCGCAACATCACCGACGTCGACGACAAGATCAACAAGGCCGCCGCCGACAATGGCGAACCCATTGCGGCGCTGACCGAGCGCTTCACCCGCGCCTTCCACGAGGACATCGCCGAACTGGGCACGCTGGAGCCCACCCTGGAGCCGCGCGCGACCGAGCACATCCAGCCGATGATCGAGCTGATCGAGCGCCTGATCGACCGCGGCCATGCCTATGTCGCCGATGATCACGTACTGTTCGACGTGACCTCCTACCCGGAGTACGGGGCGCTGTCCGGACGCTCGCTGGACGACATGCAGGCCGGCGCCCGGGTCGAGGTGGCCGACTACAAGCGCCACCCCGGCGACTTCGTGTTGTGGAAGCCGGCCGCCGCGGGCGAGCCCGGCTGGGAAAGCCCCTGGGGCAACGGCCGCCCCGGCTGGCACCTGGAGTGCACGGCGATGATCCGCAGCCACCTGGGACCGATGATCGACATCCACGGCGGCGGCCACGACCTGGTGTTCCCGCACCACGAGAACGAGATCGCCCAGGGCTGCGCGGCCGAGGGCTGTCACGAACACGGCACGCACTACGCCCGCTACTGGGTGCACAACGGCCACCTGACCATCGACGGCGAGAAGATGTCGAAGTCGCTGGGCAACTTCCAGCTGCTGCATGACCTGCTGCAGCACTACCCCGGCGAGGTCCTGCGCCTGGCGCTGCTGTCGCGCCACTACCGCGCCCCGCTGAACTTCTCGGAAGAGACCCTGACCCAGTCGCGCAACAGCCTGAACGGCCTGTACCGCGTGCTGCGCGACGCCGCCGGCATCGAACCCGCCCCGGTCGCCGCCGCCGACACCCCGGTGTTCGCGGCGCTGCTGGACGACCTGAACACCCCCGCCGCGATCACCGCGCTGCACCGCATGAGCGATGCCCTCGCCGCGGCCGGCGACGACGCCGAACGCGCCCGGCGCAAGGGCGAGCTGCTGGCCGGTGCCGGCCTGCTGGGCCTGCTGCAGCAGGACCCGGGCGTCTGGTTCCAGGGCGCTGCCGGCGATGACGACCTGGGCGCCTGGGTGGAGGAACGTATCGCCGCACGCCAGGCCGCGCGCAAGAACCGCGACTTCGCGACCGCCGATGCCATCCGCGACGAACTGACGTCCAACGGCATCGAACTCGAGGACACTCCGGACGGCACGCGCTGGCAGCGCGCGACCTGAAGCCGATGCGCATCCGCACCTGGCTCATGCTGACCCTGGGCCTGCTCCTGCCGGCCACGGCACTCGCCCATCCGCACGCCTGGATCGACCTGCGCGTGGGCCTCGTCTTCAACGACGCCGGCGAGCTGGTGCGCATGGAACAGTCCTGGCGGATCGACCCGACCTACAGCCACATGCTGCTGCAGGACCTGACCGGCGAACTGGACGGCGGCACCGACATCGACGCCGCACTGGAACACGCCGCCGAGCGCATGCGCGAGAACCTGGCCGGGCACGACTACTTCACCGAGCTGAGCCTGGGCGACCAGCGCCTGGACGTCCCGCCCGCTCGGGAGGCCCGCCTGACCCTGGAAGACCGCCGCCTGCACCTGCGCTTCGAGCTGCCGCTGGCCGATCTCGACATCGTGGCCGGAGACGCCTTCACCTACCGCGTGTTCGATCCCGAGTACTGGATCGAGATCCTGCACGACCCGGACGACATCGTCTTCGTCCAGAACCAGTCCGGCTGCGAAGTGGCCATCGCCAAGCCCCGGCCGGACCCGCAGCTGATCCGCTACGCCGCGACCCTGGAACGCCAGGACCGCAGCCCGGTCGACAATCTCGGGCGCCACTTCGCGGAGACCGCCGCGCTGGAATGCGACTGAGCCCGGCGCCGCTTCGCAACCGGACGTCGCACACACCACCCGACCCGCCGCGTGTTATACAGTAACGCCATGCACCACGTGATTCACCAAGTCCGACCGCCGCTGCACCTCGCCCCTCCGGGGCTGCTGGTGCTGCTCGCGTTGCTGATGCTGTGGGGCGGTCCGGGCCTTGCGCAGGCCGAGACCGGTCATCCGCTTGGCGCCCCCACCGAGGCGCCCGCCGAGCGCGGGAGCCCCGCTGCCCCGGACCACCTCGATACCCTGGCCCCACTGGCCGACTCGCCCGGCCCCCTGGAACGCCTGACCGGCTGGATGCTCCAGACCCAGCGCCAGCTCCACCGCAGCCTGACCGAGGGCCTGCACGCCCTGCGCGACGGCCCCACCGCACACACCGCCGGCGCCCTGATCCTGGTCAGCCTGCTCTACGGGATCTTCCATGCCGCCGGCCCTGGCCACGGCAAGGCGGTCATCAGTGCCTACCTGCTGACCCAGCCGCAGAACCTCCGCCGCGGCATCCTGCTGTCCACCGTCTCGGCACTGGCGCAGGGTGTGACCGCCATTGTCCTGGTCGGTGTACTGATCGGCCTGTTCGGCTGGCTGGCGCGGGACACCCTGGGGCAGGTGCGCACCCTGGAGATCGCCAGCTTTGCCCTGGTGGCGATGCTCGGGCTGTGGCTGATGGCCCGCGCCCTGCGCCACGCCTGGCGGCTGCATCGCGCGCATCGGGCCGCGTCCGTCCATGGACACGACCACGACCATGGCGACACACATGGACATGAACACGACCCCGACTGCGGCTGCGGCACCCCGCACCACGTGGATCCCGACCACCGCGGGACCTGGTGGGGCACCGTACTGGCCGTCGGCATCCGTCCCTGTTCCGGGGCCGTGCTGATCATGGCCGTCTCCGCCGCCCTGGGGCTCGCCTGGGCCGGTGTCGCCGCCGTGCTGGCGATGTCGCTGGGCACAGCCGCGACCGTCTCGGTGCTGGCTACGCTCGCCGTCTCCGCGCGCGACTGGACCCGGCGCTGGCTGGGCCCGACCCGCATGGGCCGGCTCACCTACATCGGCCCGGCCCTGGGCCTGGCCGGCGGCGGCGTAATCGCCCTGATCGGCCTCAGCCTGGTCCTGGGTGCAATCGCCTACCAGCCCGTGGCCCATCCACTGGGGATCCGCTAACTCGCACAGGAAAACGCCGGTCCATGACGGGCTTGCCCCGTTCGCATGGGTCCTCTAACGTCCGGGACAATCGAACCCAGTGCGCGAGGCCTCTCATGTCGTCGACCACCATCACCCCGGAACAGGCCCCGACCCTGCCGGCGCTGTTCCGCACCCGCGTGTCCATGAGCCCGGATGCCCCGGCCTACCGCCACTTCAGCGCCGCCGACGAGACCTGGAAGCAGACCACCTGGGGCGAGATGGCCGCGATGGTCGATCGCTGGCAGGCGGCACTGGCGCGCGAAGGCTTCAAGCCCGGCGAACGGGTCGCGCTGATGCTCGGCAACTCGCGCGAGTGGGTCGCCTTCGACCAGGCCGCCACCGAACTCGGGCTGATCACCGTCCCGCTGTACACCGATGACCGCCCGGACAACGTCGCCTACATCATCGGCCAGACCCAGGCGCGCCTGCTCCTGCTAGGCGAGAGCGTGCACAACCGGCGCCTGTCGGAACACTTCGAGAACATGCCCTCTCTGAAGCGCATCGTCTGCCTGGGCCACACCGACGGCGAACCGGACGACGAGCGGGTCATGGATCTCGACACCTGGCTGGAGCGTGGCGACCCCGAGCGTGTACACCATCCGGACCTCGACCCGCTGGCCCTGGCGACCATCGTGTTCACCTCCGGCACCACCGGCCGGCCCAAGGGCGTGATGCTGTCGCACCGCAACATCCTCGACAACGCCCAGGCCTCGTCCACCGCCGGGCCGCTGTCGGATGCCGACCGCTTCCTCTCCTTCCTGCCGCTGTCGCACATGCTGGAGCGCACCGGCGGCTACTACATGCCCATGCTGATCGGCGCCGAGGTGGCGTTCGCGCGCTCCATCCAGGGGCTCGGCGAGGACCTGATGTCGGTCCAGCCCACCGTGCTGATCTCGGTCCCGCGCATCTACGAACGGGTGCACGGCCGCATCCAGGCCGGCCTGAAACAGAAATCCGCGATTGGCCGCGGCCTGTTCAAGGCTACCGTCACGATCGGCTGGCGCCGCTTCGAGTACCAGCAGGGCCGCGCCTCCTGGTCCCCCGGCTTCCTGCTGTGGCCACTGCTGGAGCGCATCGTCGCGCACAAGGTGCTGGACCGCCTGGGCGGCAAGCTGCGCTTCGCCGTCTGCGGGGGTGCCCCGTTGCCGCCACCCATCGCGCGCTTCTTCATCGGCCTGGGGCTGCCGGTCCTGCACGGCTACGGCATGACCGAGTCGAGCCCGGTGGTCAGCGTGAACACCCCGGACGACAACCTGCCCGCCTCCATCGGCAAGCCGCTGCCGGGGATCGAGGTCAAGATCGGCGAGATGGACGAGCTCCTGACCCGTTCCAGCTGCGTGATGCTCGGCTACTGGAAGAACGAGGAGGCCACCACCAGCACGATCGACGAGGATCACTGGCTGCATAGCGGGGACCAGGCCACCATCGACGATGATGGACACATCTTTATAACCGGACGGCTCAAGGACATCCTCGTACTGACCAACGGCGAGAAGGTCCCGCCGGCGGACATGGAGATGGCCATTGCGCTCGATGCCCTGTTCGACCAGGTGATGGTCGTGGGCGACGGGCACGCGTTTCTGAGCGCTCTGGTCGTCCCCGAACCCGAGGCCTGGGCCACCTTCGCCGAGGACCAGGGGCTTGACCCCGGCGCCTCCGGGCGGCTGCCGCGCTCCGCCGAACGCGCCCTGCTGCAGCGGATTCAATACCAGCTGCGCGACTTCCCCGGCTACGCCAAGATCCGCCACGTGCACGTGGTGCACGAACCCTGGTCGGTCGACAACGGCATGCTGACCCCGACCATGAAGCTCAAGCGCCCGGTCATCGCCAAGCACTACGCCAACGCCATCGAGGCCATGTACGCCGGCCACGACTGATCCCTCGCCCGCCTTACGGAGCAGGTCAAGGGCGATTTACAGGAAGATAGGAAGGTTGGAAGGTTTATTGGGATTGAGGACGCGCCGTGCCGTGGTGTGGCGATGGGGTAACGCGCGAGCATCCGCTATCGCCCTTGATCCTTGAACCATTCCGATCTTCCAACCTTCCTGTAAATCGCTCTTGACCTACCAAGCGCCCGAAAATGAAAAAGGCCCCGCAGCCGGGGCCGCGGGGCCTTGAGGGCGCGTCAGGCGCGCCGCCGGTTCAGATGAACAGGCAGATATCGGACTCGCCGGCGAACTCGAAGAACGCGGCCGCCCCGGCGTATTCCACGCCGTCGATGAATTCGCTGGTATCCATGTCGAACAGGTCCACCGTCATCTGGCAGGCGATCATGCGCACCTCGGCCTCCAGGCACAGCTCGCGCAGGTCGCCCAGATCGGAGACACCCTTCGCCGCCATCTTCTTCTTCATCATGACGGTCATCATTTTCTGCATGCCCGGCAGGGCCTGGAGCATCACCGGCATGGGCATGGGCATCGGCATGCCCGGGTTACCCAGCGAGGTCACCTGCAGGTCCAGCTTCTTGCGCAGCAGCTGCAGGCCGTAGAAGGTGAAGAACACCTCGCAGTCATAGCCCAGGGCGGCCGCCGTCGAGGCCAGGATGAACGGGGGGTAACCCCAGTCCAGGCTGCCCTTGGTGGCGATGATGGCCATTTTCTTCTGATCACTCATTGGTACGTTCTCCTCCAGTGGTAAAGGGACCGGATCCGCCGCAGCCCCCTGCGCGGGATCCGTCCCGATTGGTTAATCATTAAAGCCCGCGGGCGGGCCTACTGCCCCGACGCCTGGCGCCCCCTGCGCCAGTCGCGGATCAGTGCACAGCCCGCACATATCCCCAGCGCCGCCATGCTGGCCCATACGGAGATTGGGACCAGGATCATCGCCAACGCAAACATGAGCCATGCCAGTATGGTCATCGTGCTCCTCCTGCACAACATCTACGGCTAATATAGCCGCCCCCAAGCTGTGCGGCTTCGGGGTGTGGCGCGAGCCGACTAGCGCTTCTCCGGCGCCTCCGGCTCGGCGTAATCGCGGGGCGCATCCGTGCCCGGCGTGGGTTCCGGGGCCGGGGCTTCCGGCTCTCTGGGATGGTAAACATCGGTGGCGGAGGCCCGTCCGCCCTGGCGCGAGACCGGGCTGGCGTCCACGAACTGGTTGTTCAGACGCTGGATGTAGGCCTCGGCGCGGTCGCGCAGCTGGTGCAGGCGGCTGATCATGCGCCGCCCCAGCCCCAGCGGTGCACGCCCGACCATCGGGCGCCAGGGACGCGTGTTCTTTTCGAATGCCGCCTGCCAGTTGCCGGCGGCGCTCTCGGTCGGCAGCGTCCGCGCGATGCGCCGCGCGATCCAGCGGCGATTGAAAAAGTGAATCCCGCCCAGCACGATCGCCAGCACCACCAGGCCAAAGGCCGTCAGCAGCGGGCGCTCACCCATGGACTGCCAGACACTGCCGTCGGTCCAGGGAGCGATGCCGCCCGCCGACTGGTAGCCCACCAGGCCCAGGATCACCGCGACCACCGCGAACATCCCGGCATCGAACTGCACCACGCGGCGACGCCACTGCTCCAGCGCCTTCTTCAGGGCCGGGAGGGCATCCATCTCGATCGATTCGGCGATGGCCTGCAGCGAACCCAGGATGCGGTAGGAACGCGAAGAACTGATCTCCTGAATCTTGGCATGGATCTCCTCGCGGTCGCGCCGGGACTTTTCCTCGTAGCGCTCGCGCACCTGTGGGTCGCCGATCTCCACCGCCGCACTCTCGTTGTACAGGCAGTAGAAACGCCCGGTGGCGTTCCCCTGGCGCACGACCGCACGCTGCCAGGCGGAGACGACCTCCTCCAGGTTGTCCTCGCGCCAGGTGGTGTCGATCTGGTTGAGGATGAACACCAGCTTGGTGAAGTCGTTGCGTTCGGCCACGCGATTGACCAGATGCTCCAGGGTGTCGCGCATCGCGCCGGGTTCCGGATGGCGGGCGTCGAAGAACACCAGCACCAGATCGGACAGGTCGATGATGTGATCGGTCAGCTGCAGGATGGTCGCGCGCTGCTCGTCGGCATCGAACCCGGGGGAGTCGATAATGATGCGACCCCGCAGGCGCTCCGAACGCGCGGTCTTCATGGCCAGGAAGTGATCCACCGTGCGGCCGCCGCCATCGGTGATGCGTTCGATCTCGTCGGACACCCGATAGAACGGGAAGCGCGGATCACCGTCGAGTGCGAGCCCCGGCAGCTCCTGCACGTGTTCGCTGCCGCCATAGCTGATAACGGTGAACTTGTCGTCCACCGCCTGGGAACCACTGCGCTGCACGGTCGTGCCCACGTACTCGTTGATGAACGTGGACTTGCCGGCGGAGAAGGTCCCCAGCGTGGCGATCATCGGCCACCAGGAGATACCGAAGGCGTAGGAATCCTCGGTGGGATCGAGCAGACCGGCCGCATAGCCGACCCGGTCCAGATCCCGGAAGGGATCCACAACGCCCTTCAGCACCGGATTCTCTTCGGCAAGGCGGTCGCTCAGCAGCTTGAGCTGCTTGCGAACCCTTGGACCAGGACGATTGAACATGCGGACTCCGTCAGTCGAAACGCGCGATCAGCGCGGGTAATACGGCCCTGGCGAACCCCGGACCGGACCACTCTGATCGGTGAATGGGTTGAACATGTTCATCATACCCATGGGCGCCCCCACATTGCGATTCAGGCTCCACATGTCCTGCTGCATGCCCACGACAGAGCCCGCCATGACGCTGGTATCGCGCGTCATCGAGCCGATGTTGGCGTCCATCGAGCGGGTATTGTTCGCGATCACGGCCACTTCCTCGTTCATCACCCGCATCGTGTTGTTGATATCGGTCATCTGGTGATCCATCGAGGCCATGTGACCGGCGATGGTGGACATGTCGCGATCCACCACCCGGGTCATTTCCGCGATCTCCTCGGTCAACTGACTGACATCACGGGTCAGGCTGGTGATCAGCCAGAAGCCGTAGATCGCCAGCACGATGAAGGCCACCAGGGCCGTGTACACAATTAATTCCAGACGCTTGGACCGGGCATCCGCCTTGTCCGCCTCGTCCCGAACCTCTTCAAACTCGCTGCTACTTGCCTCACTCATTGAACGCCCTTTGTTGATTCATGGAAATGGGGTCCATTACCCCGTCAGAAGGCGCCAACGGCAGCGCGATCAATGATCTCTTCAAGTGATTCCTTCACGAACACCGCCTGCTCGTACAGATCGTCGGGCAACGGGCGTCCCCCGTGGATCATCGGGTCCAGGTCCAGCGTCATCAGCCAGAGGTCGCCCTCGGCATCCTCCTGCAAGACGATCCGGCACGGCAGATACGCAGCCATCGCCGGACTGTGCCGCACCATCTGCGCGGCGATGGCCACGTCGCAGAACATGTAGATCTTCAGGAACGGGAAATCCTCGCCGGTGACGCTGCGGACTTCCTCGCCCATCGGCAGCTCACCAACGTTGCGAATATTCAGCTCGTTGGCTACCAGGCGCAGGATATCTTCCACGTCCTCCACCGCCAGGCCCTCTTCCACCTTGCGCTTGTAGACCATCGCCTCGGCGGCATCGCCGGTCTCCAGCACCGTGCGGGCCATCTGCGAATAGACCTTGGGCGCTTGGGAGTCCAGCGAACGGGCCTGGCTCATATAGGGCTCGAAGGCAAAGATGGCATACCCCACGCCAACCAGTGCCAAAAGCCCGATCACGACCAGTGCATTGCGTATGAAGCGCATGTACGTCTCCTCGTCGGTGTCCGCGTCACGGTCATCCCGGACGCGCCATATTATTTTTTCTTGCGACGGCTACGTCCGAACAAAGCAGCCGCCAGGGCGTCCAGCTCGGCAGAGGCCTTGCCTCGCGGCTCCAGCTCGCGTACCGAAAGCCCCTCGCTGAACGAGCGGCGGAAGGCCATGCGCTGCTTCAACCGCGGCTTGAGCAGGCGAACGCCCTCGATCTGCTGCAGCGCCTCGAAGGTCTCGTCGCTTTCGCGCACCGCCTGGTGCGTGTCGGCCCGGTTGATAAACGCCAGGATCTCCGGACGCGCGCGCGTTCCCCGCTGCTCCTGGATCCGCTGCACAAAACGATAGGTCGACCAGACGTCCGCCTGGCTGGGTGGCACCGGGATCAGCACACGATCGGCGGCCTCCACCGCCGCCATCAGCGAGGCCATGTCCGACGCACCCACGTCGATCAGCACCTCGTCGTACTCGCCAGCCCGCGCACCGGCCGCCTCGAGATCCTCCGCCGCATCCACGGCGGGCTCGTAACCTTCCTCCTGGCGCACCTCGAGGACATCACTGAGGGTTCGTTGCGGATCCAGATCCACGGTCAGGGCGCGCCGACGCCCCTCCTGCAACCACAGGGCCAGGTTAAAGACCACGGTACTCTTTCCGGTACCGCCCTTGAGATTGGCGACGACGGTCTGCATGGCGTCTCCTTAGAGGGAACACGAGTGCATATTCCCTTGAATATTGCGGATTGGCGGCCGTGCTCGGCCCGCCAATCCGCAATACTCGGAAAAAAGGGCCTGCCCGAAAGCGGGCAGACCCGAACAGGGGATGGACTTAGTTGCCCTGACCCTGCTGTTGCTGCGGCATCTGACCCTGCGGGCCATAGCCCTGCGGACCATAGCCCTGCGGACCGTACCCCGGGCCGTAGCCATAGCCGGGAGCGTAGCCCGGGCCATAGCCGTAACCCGGATGGCCGTAACCCTGACCATAGCCACGGCCGTAGCCGTCGCCGTAGCCATGACCATACCCGTGACCACGGCCGCGACCGCTGGCGGAGAAGTCAAAGGCACCGTCGCCCATCATGTCGCCCATCATGTCGCCCATGCCGTAGTTACGGCCGGAGCCGTAACCGGGGCCACCGAAGAACGGCATGCTGGGGCCATAGCCGTAGCCAGGACCATAGGCACCGGGGCCATACCCGTAGCCCGGACCGCCCCACTGGGCAGAGGCCATCATCGGGGCGGCCAGGCCACCCAGGGAAACGGCGAGAACTGCTGCTTTGACAAACTTGTTCATGGTGTTACCTCCTGAAGGAGTCGTGCCCTCGAATTGAATGCGTGCACGCGGGGAGGGCTTCTCGAATGCACGCCTTACTGGTCAGGGGAATGGAAAACCGCCCATCCCCCAGGGGAAGGCCGAAGCCGGCCCGCCCATGCCGGGATACCCGGGCGAACCCGGATACCCGTATGGATAGCCTCCCGGCATCCCGCCGGGGGTGTGGAACGACGGAGCACCCGGTGCACCGTAGGGGCCGTGCGGCGCGTAGCCCCGGTACGCCGGAGCGTGCGGCGGCGAACCCTGCGCGTCCCGCGATTCGCCCCGTTGCGAGGGATCGTAATCGCGGTCCGGAAAACGCCCGCGCGGGCGTTCCGGTGCCGAGCGCTGCACCTCCGGCGAACCGGAGGCCCACGGGTTGTGGCGGTCACTCGCCGCCAAGTCGGCGACCGGCAACAGGAACCCCGCGGCCAGCATGACCCCGAGAATCGGGGTGCTCCTGGCCCGCGTACGTTTCGATTGACCGAACTGCCTGCCCTGCATGGCGAACCGCCTCCGTCTGGCTTCCACGGCGACGGACACCCGTGCCCGTCGCCTAACGCTGACTGACCCGCGGATCAGTAGCCGTCGCCTTCTTCCATGGCTTCACGGCGTTCCTGCATCATCTCCATGCGGCGCTCGCGCTGGCGTTCCATCTCTTCCTCGTAGGCCGCACGGCCCGCTTCCATCGCCTTCTGGCGTGCCTCGCGCATGGCCTGCATCTCTTCCATGCGCTCCTGGCGCTCGGCATGCTGAGCCTGGATGCGCTCGCGCATCTCTTCCGGCATATCCTCCGGCAGGTTCTCCGGATCGAACTCCGGCATCTGGCCGTAGGCCGGGCGCTGCTGCATGCCGTAGCCCGGCTGCATCATCCCCGGATGGCCAAAGCCGCCCTGCTGCGGACCGGGGCCGTAGCCCTGGCCATACCCCTGGCCGTAGCCGGGGCCGTAGCCATAACCGGGACCGTAACCCTGGTGGCCACGACCGTAGCCCTGCCCGTACCCGTCACCATGACCGCGGCCGTAGCCCTGGCCGTGGCCCCGTCCGGACATGCCGAAGCTGAAGTCACCGGAGCCTTCACGCTGCTGCATCATCCCGCCACCGGGATGCATGCCCATGCCGGAACCGTACGGGGCATGGCCGTAGGGACCCGGCACCGGGCCCTGCTGGCCCATTGCCGGACCCTGGCCGTAGCCCTGTTCCTGTTCCTGAGCCTGGGCGACGCCCAGGGCCAGCACGGATGCCACGGCGGCACTGGCCAGCGTGGTACCGATCATTCGGGTGTTGAATCGCTTCTTCATTACGAACCTCCTCGAGGTCTTGCTTGCATGTTCATTTGAGACGAATCCCGCGCCGGGCGCGGCCCTTGCCGGGCGTACCCGACTTGCCACCCCCCTTGGGGGCACTGCCGCTGTCCTTGCGGCCGGTCTTGCTGCTCGTGGCGGCGGACGTTTTGGTCCCGCCGGTCTTCTTGTTGGACGTCGTCGACGCGCGCTTGTTCGCCGCGGTGCTGCCGCCGCTCTTTCCGGCGCTGCCACCACGCCCTTTGTTGGTACTGCCGGCGGCGGACGACTCGGCCTTGCCCGCCGTTGCGGCAGTCTTGCGCTGCGGACTCGCGGCCGAACCCGTAGCCGCCTTGCGGGTGGTCTTCTTTGCGGTACCCGTGCCCTTCGACGATGGCGAAGTGGTACCCGAGGCCGTTTTGGTCGTCTTCGTCCCGGCCGCGCTGCCAGAGTCCTTCCTGGCGGTCCGCGACCCGGTGCCGCCTCCCGATGCGGACGCGCCCCCGGCACTGGCTCGTGACCGGCGCTTCGTGCCGGTCACCTTTCGGGGCGTCGTCGCGGTACTCGAGTCCGCCTGTGTGCGGTCAGCACGCTGGTCCTGGGTAGCCCCCGCATACTCGCCGTCGGTCGTGGTGCCCGTTTGCGTGGAGGCGTCGGTGCGACCCTCGGGATCGGGAGCCTGAACGACCGGATCCGGGGCCCCGGAGGCCCGGGTCGAATCGGCGGATGGCCCATCGTTGCGAGACTGCGAGGCGCTCCCGGCGGTGCCGGAACCGGTAGCCGTCGCACTCGGGCCCGACGCCGATCCCGGGCCAGCCCCACCTGTGGGTCCGCCGAACCCGGCGGAGGGACCACCCGCCCCGCCGCCGGGCGGCGGCGAGCCGCCGCCACCGTCGCGCCGGCGCTCCAGGAAGGAGCGGACGAGGTGCCACAGGGCCAGGGCCAGATCGCGCAGCCCCTCGAGGAACGCGAGCGCCAGGCACTTGAGATAAAGCCCGCCGTACTGAACGGCCAGGGTGACCGGACCGCCGTCACGCGGGCCAAAGAAGTCTTTGCCCTCGCCAGCGCCGCTACCGGCCGCGACGCGCGTCGCACCGGCCATACCGCCATGCCCATTGCCATTGCCGTTCGCGCAAACCGCGGCGGCCTCGCCATCCGCGTCGAGGCTGGTCGGACAGAACGCGCGGCGCCCCGAGATGCAGCCCAGCGGGATCACCAGCAGGGTCAGCAGGGTGGCCACCACGGTGCCGAACATCAGCGAGATCGCCATGCCCTGGAAGATCGGGTCGAACAGGATCACGCTGGAACCGGCCAGCAGCGCCAGCGCGGTGATGATGATCGGACGAGTGCGCGCCTGGCAGGCCAGGATCATCGCGTCGCGCACGTCATGGCCCTCGTCCACGGCCTGGCGACCGAAGTCCACCAGCAGGATCGAATTTCGGACGATGATCCCCGCGAGCGCTATAAAGCCGATCATCGAGGTCGCGGTAAACTCGGCGTTCATCAGCCAGTGGCCGGGGATGATCCCGATCAGGGTCAGCGGGATCGGGGCCATGATGATGCCCGGCAGCACGAAGTTGCCGAACTCCCAGACCACCAGCATGTAGATCAGGATCAGCGCGATGGCGAACGCGATGCCCATGTCGCGGAAGGTCTCGTAGGTCACCGTCCACTCACCGGCCCACTCGAACGCGGTGGAGTCGTCATTGGGCGGTGGGCCGAGCCAGTGCGGCTGCACCTGGCTGCCATCCGGCAGACGGTAGTCCTCCAGCTGCTCCTGGACCTCCAGCATTCCGTACACCGGGGCCGCAAGGCGCCCGACCACCTCGCCGGTCACGTACTCCACCGGCCGCAGGTTCTTGTGGTAGATCGGCTCGTCCTGCGGGCGCTGGACGAATTCGCCCAGTTCGGCCAGCGGGATCGATCCGCCCTGGCGGGTGAACACCGGCAGCATCTCCAGTTGCCGGATGTCGTTGCGCGTGGCCATGGGCAGGCGCATCTCGATCAGGTGCGGCTCCACCAGTGACTGCGCCTTCACATCACCGAGGATCTGTCCGCCGATCGCGGTCTCCAGGGTGCGATTGATGGTCTCCACGGTCACGCCGCGGCGCAACGCCTTGTCGCGGTCCACATCGAAATGCCAAACGTTGTGCGGCGCCTGCAGGAAGCTGTCCACGTCCGCGACGTGCTCGGCATTGGCGAACATACCCTCGAGGTCGCGGGCCACCGCGCGGCGGGTAGCAGCGTCGGGGCCATACACCTCGGCCACCACGGACTGCAGGACCGGCGGGCCCGGCGGCATCTCGACCACCTGGATGCGCGCGCCTGCGGCCTCGGCCAGCGGGGTCAGGCGTTCGCGCGCCTCGGTCGCGATCTCGTGCGAGGTGCGGCTGCGGTCGCCCTTGTCCACCAGCTGCACCTGGATGTCGCCCTGCCAGGGTTTATCGCGCAGGTAGTAGTGGCGCACCAGGCCGTTGAAATTGAACGGCGACGCCGTGCCGACATAGGACTGCAGGCCAATCACCTCGTCCATGTCGCGCAGGATCGAGGCCATGTCGTGGCTCAGCGTGGCGGTCTCGGTCAGGGCGGTGCCCTCCGGGAAGTTCACCACCACCTGGAACTCGGGCTTGTTGTCCAGCGGCAGCATCTTCACGCGGACATCGGTGGTCATGAACAGGCTGACCACCAGGAAGAAGATCACGATCACGCCGATCAGGAAGGCATAGCCGCGCACACGGTTGTCGGCCAGCCCCGGAATCGCCGTGCGATAGAACCGGCCCAGCTTCTCCGCCTGGCGGTGTTCCTTTTCGGTGGCCTTTTCCAGATACGCCATGCTCGGGCGCAGACGCTGGGTCAGCCACGGGGTGAACACGAAGGCCGCGACCAGCGAGAACAGCATGGCCACCGAGCCCAGCACCGGGATCGGCTGCATGTACGGGCCCATCATCCCGGAGACAAAGCCCATCGGAAGCAGGGCCGCGATGACCGTGAAGGTCGCCAGGATGGTCGGGTTGCCGACCTCGCGCACGGCATCCACCGAGGTCTCGGTGTCGATGCCGCGCTTCATCAGCCAGCGGCGGTAGATGTTCTCCACGACCACGATGGCGTCGTCGACCAGGATGCCGATGGAGAAGATCAGCGCGAACAGGCTGACGCGGTCGATGGTGTAGCCGAGCACCCAGGCACTGAAGACAGTGAACAGGATCACCACCGGGATCACGATCAACACCACGATGGCGGCGCGAATCCCCAGGAACAAACCCACCAGGATGGTCACCGCGAAGGTGGCGATGAACAGCTTGAAGATCAGTTCGTTGACCTTCTCGTTGGCGGTCTTGCCGTAGTCACGCGACACCGCCACCTCGACGTTGTCCGGGATCACGCTGCCCTTCAGGCGTTCGAGACGTTCGAGGACATTGTTGGCCACGGTCACGCCGTTGCTGCCGGGTTTCTTGGCAATCGCGAGGGTCACCGCTGCCGCACCCTCCGGCGCGGCGTCCGGGTCAACAGCCGCCAGCCCGGAATAATGTCGTACGAACTGCTCCACCTCGCCCGGACCGTACGTCACCTCGGCCACGTCGCGCAGGTAGACCGGCTGACCGTCACTAACGGCCACCAGCAGCTGCTCCAGGTCCGCCGCCCCGGTGAAGAAACGCCCGGTGTACACCGCGGTACTCAGGCCGTCGCTCTCGATGCGCCCAGCGGCGCCCTCGACATTCGCGGACTGCACCGCCTGGGCGATCTGGTCCAGACTGACGTCGTAGCCCGCGAGGCGTTCCGGCAGCACGTCGATGCGCAGGCGCTCCTCGCGCCCACTGACGACGAAACTCTGGCTGGTATCGGGCACCTCGTTCAGCTGCTGCTGTGCGTCCAGCGCAATCTGTCGCAGCAGGGCGTCATCCACCTCGTGCGACCAGAAGGTCAGGTTGACCACCGGCACGTCGTCCGCGCCCTTGGCCTTGACCATGGGTTCGCTGACACCGGGTGGCATCAGGTCGCGATTGGCCATCAGCTTGTCGTGCACCTTGACGATGGAGGACTCCATCTCCTCGCCAACGTCGAACTGCACGGTCACCATCGCCTCGCCGCGATGCGACACGGAGTAGACATTGTCGACGCCGGACAACTCGCTCATCAGCCGCTCCAGCGGCCGCGCCGCCAGGCTCGCCACCTGCTCCGAGGGGACACCGGGGTAGGACACCATGATGTCCACCATCGGCACCGAAATCTGCGGGTCCTCCTGGCGCGGGGTCACCATCAGGCCGAGGATGCCGATCGCGATACTGGCGATCAGCAGCAGCGGCGACAGCGGCGAATGGATAAAGGCCGCCGCCATGCGCCCGGCAATGCCGGGGTCACCGTGCTTCTCACGGAAGCCGCTGTTGGATTGTTTTTCGTCTTCGGCCATCGAGCTTGAACGATCCTGTTGTCAGTCTGGCGTCCCGGCACCGGCGTCAACGGGGCCCTTGCGTCCGGTGCGCCTGCCAGGGGCGGTCACCGGTGCTGTACTCTTCCCCGGCCTTTCGCCGGAGTGGAATCCCTACATGCGGCTCCAGGGGTCGGCGGCGCCGTCGCGGTGGCCCTGCCCGGAACCCGACGAGCGGCTGCCGACCGGCTCGCCGGAGCGCACGCCGGCCCCCGGCCGTGCCAGGATCTGCATGCCCGGCTCCAGTCCGGAGGTCACCACCACCTGGTCGCCGCGCGAACCGCCCAGGCGCACCATGCGCACCCGTACGTAACCCTCGCCGTCCAGCACGGCGACCCGCGGCAGTGCGCCGCCCGGGATCAGGGCCGAACGCGGGATCACCACCCGGTTACCCGTGGCACCGGCCTGCGGCAGATGCACCGCCGCGTGCATGCCCGGCCCTCCGCGCACGCCCTGGGGCAGGTCGAACTTGACCGTGACGGTGTGGCGCTGCGGATCGGCAAGGGGGAAGATTCGGGCGACCCGGGCCTCCACTTCATCCCCGGTATCCAGGCGCACCTGCACGTAGTCGTCTTCCTGCAAGCCGCTCACCAGCCGCACCGGAACCTGAGCCTCGACGCGAAGGAATTCGACATGGCCGAAGCTCACCAGCGGCTGCCCCGGCTGGACGGTGTCGCCCTCTTCCACGTGCTTGTTCATCACCAGGCCGTCAAAAGGGGCCTCGGAGCGGGTGTCGCGGATCGCCGCGTCCAGCTCCGCCACCCGGGCCCGGGCCTGCTCCCAGCGCGCCTGGGCCTGATCCACGCCGATGTAGCGGGAGTAGAGATCGGTGCGCCGATCCAGCGCAGGGTCGCCCATGCCCATCATCTGCCCCATCGGCTGGGTGAACATCTGGTCGAACATCGAAGGCACACCCATGCCAGGCATCTGGCCGAGGTTGCGCGACTGCGGCGAGATCATCTCGCGGCCGTACTGCATCTGGGCCTCGCGGATTGCCGCCTCGGCGGTACGCATCTCGGCCTCGGCCGCCTGGCGCTGGGCGCGCAGCCGGTCGTCGCTGATCGCCACCAGGACCGCACCCTGCTCGAAGCGGTCGCCCTCGGCGCCCGCCACATCCACCACGCGTCCGGACGACTGCGCGGTCAGGGTGACCTCGCGAAAGGGGATCACCGTGCCACTGACGGTCTGGGTGGCCGCCTGGTCCGGCTCCACCGTCAGGACCGGGCCGGAGGCGTGCACCGTCGCCCCAACCATCGGCAGGGCCAGCGCGGCGCCCAGCAAGGTGCCCGTGATGAGGTGTCGGGAAACTCGAGCAAACATGTTCGTCCTACCTCGCGCCGAATGTCGCGATGAAAGAAGGTGCCCGGCCACGGCGCACCTGCGCGCACCGGCCCGTGGGCAGGGAAGAGACCGTAATTGACCGGACGCCCTGAACACTGGCGGAGTTACCGCCCTGGCGACTCGGGTCGGGCGACTGAAAACCGCGGTGGGTATCCATTACCCAGTATGTAGATGAACTCATGCCAAACAACAAGCAACGTATATGCCAGCATGGTGATATACCTATAAATCAATCACTTGATACTTATTTACTGATATTGGCTTCGCGACTGTTGCAACACCCCCGTTTCGCGCTATAACCGAGACGGGGAAAGGCGAAACGGGTCACACCGGGGGTGTTG
>NZ_AQXY01000014.1 GCF_000376845.1 Thioalkalivibrio sp. ALE14 | reverse complement strand
GAACGGCTGGATGCGTTGGGCTTCGTGCCCTCCATGAGCCGCAAGGGCAACTGCTGGGACAACGCGGTGATGGAGCGCTTCTTCGGCGCACTGAAAAGCGAGTGGACCGACGCCCGGACCTACCGTACCCGCGAGGCCGCCCGACTGGATGTCGTGGAGTACATCGAAATGCAGTACAACAGCGTCCGACCCCACACGGCCCTGGGCCAACTTACCCCCCGGGAGTGGGAAAAGGCCGTTGCTTAGAGGGGTGTCCGTTCTCACTTGACCAGAACACACCGCGCCTTGTTCGCACGCAAAAGCGACTCGAGCGCGAGCGTGTACATGAATCAGTGTTTCCTTAACGGCTTTCAGGGAGGATTTGCCGCCTCTTCAGGTCAGGGAGATATGACCATGTCCGGATGGTTCTTGCGCAGCGCGGTGGCAGTCACGAGCATAATCATGTTGAGCCTCGGCCCGGTAGCCGCAAGCGGCGAAGAGGTATCTGTGACCCTGGAAATGCCGTCCGGCCATTCGGCTGAAGCGGCGTACTGGGCCGGCGAACCGGACATGCCCGCCATCCTGATTCAGCATGGTTTTCTGCAGACCCATCATTTCCCGACAGTGCGCCGTCTCGCGAGCGCGCTTGCAGACTCGGGATTCAACGTCCTCACGCACAGCCTGACGCTCGGTATCAACCAGCGCACAGCCAGCCTGCCCTGCGAGGCCGTGCATACTCACTCCATGCCGAAGACACGGGAAGAAATCGCGACATGGATCGACTGGCTGCACACCAGAACCGGGCAGGAACCGGTCTTGATTGGTCACAGCGCCGGCAGCGTCAATCTGCTGGACTACCTTGCTCACTCCCCGGAAGCGCCCGTGAGGCATGCCATCTTCATCAGTGTGACGTTTTTCGGCCACGGCGAGGCCGCGTTTGAATCCCCCGAACATGCGGCGCGCGCACGGGCGGACCTTGCCCGCAACGATTCCGGGCTGGCGGAATACGCCCTGGGTTTCTGTCGTCAGTACGTCACTACGCCAACGGCATACCTTTCCTACTACGACTGGGACAAGCAGCGAACCGATCGCGCCTTCCAGACCATCAACACACCATCCACGCTCATCGCGGGCAGCGCCGATGACCGGATCGACCTGGAATGGATCGAGACGCTCCGGCAGCATGGCGCCGAGGTCCGCATTGTCGACGGCGCCAACCACTTTTTCGATCAAATGCACGAGTTTGACCTGCTGGACGAAATCGAGTGGGCCCTCCACAGGCATCAGGCGCAATGACCCGTACGCGCATCCCGTCCATTACACACTACGCCCTCCTGCTGGCGGCGCTCGCCCTCGTCACGCTCGCCGGCTTCGGACTCTACACCTGGTACCAGGTCGATCAGCTGCGCGAAGAGGTCCGTGACAATGGTCGCGAGGCCGCGCGTCAGGAGCTTGCCAGCGCGCTGGATCACGTCCGCACACAAGCGACACAGCAGGCATCCCGATTCGCACGCTGGGAAGAGGTGCGCCAGCAGCTTGGCACTCCGCAGTACTATGCCTACTGGAAGAATCACCGCATGCACCAGGCCGCGATTCTGGCCGATCGGGTCGTGGACGCCCGGATTTATGATCGCGACGGGGTCGCTTTGCCGGACTCGGACGCGATCCATTTGCCCGGGGCGATCGAACCTCCACCTCCCGCTCCACGCGCGGTGCGGGGCGACTCGGAACCGTCCCTGCTGATCATCGAGGCCATCCCTGCGCTCACTGCGACCGATCCCCCGCCCGGCTACGTCGGCCTGAAGAGTCAGTTTCTCGATTCCCTGCGCGAGGGGCACGTCTTCCGCTATATCAACCCCGAATCCATCCGTTTCGATTTCGGCGAGCAGCACGCGATCCCCGCGACCGAGCTCATACGGTACGCACAGTTCGATCTTCGCCCCAACCCCATGGCGGATCAGGTGGAGGAACTTTTGTCAGGGGCGGTAATCAACCTCGGGGCCATCCTGGGGGTGATTACGCTCGCCCTGTTCGCCACACTCGTTTACCTGATCGTGCGCCCGCTCCACCACATTTCCGGCCATATCGACCGGCTTCGCCAAAGCTCCGGAGGCCTGGTGCTGGAACGCGTCGGCGGCGTACTGCCCATCGCGGAAACGGAGAAAATCCGCGAGTCCCTGAACTCCTACCAGGCCCGGCTTATGGACGTCCATTCAAGCCTGGAGGAGAAGAACCGCGAATTCTGGCGTATCGCACACCATGATGCCCTCACCGGTGTACGCAACCGGCGGGCCTTCGAGGAATCGTGGGATACGCTCCCGCGGCTGGCCACGCGCCACACCTACCCGGTGTGCTTCGCCCTGTTCGACATCAATCACTTCAAGGCCATCAACGACAGCTATGGTCATCAGGTGGGTGACGCAGTCCTGCAGGCTGTGGCGCGCGACATCGACGAGGTCCTGCGGGACGGAGAGCACCTGTTCCGCATCGGCGGAGACGAATTCGCGGCGATCCTCCTCGACTGCGACCGATCAGGGGCCCGGAGCCTGGGTGAGCGTTGCCTCGAACGCATTCGGCACACCGATTTTACCCAGTTCGGGGTACGGGAACCCATCAAGGTCAGCATCGGCATGGCTGTCGCAACCGACAACGACGAACAATCTCTTCTGACTTTGCAGTGGCAGGCTGACGTCGCCATGTACAAGGCCAAGCGCCCAGGGTCCCCGCAGGTCGTGATCTTCACCCCGGAACTGGCGAAGGACGCTCAGGGGCTTTATTCGAACTGGGTCAACAATGCCGTGTACGACGCCGTCACGCAGGGAACCGGAATCCGGATGTCCTACCAGCCGGTCATTGCACTCGACGAGGGGCATCCCTCGTATTTCGAGACCCTTCTGCGCATCGAACACCAGGATGAAGTCATCGGTCCTGCGGATATCTTTCCCATCGTCGAGGCACGTCGCCTGGAAGTCGACCTGGACCGGGCCATACTGAACCGCCTCCTCCGGGATCTGCGATCTTCCCAGATCCCGGCAGGCTTCGGTATTTCGATCAATCTGTCGGGTCCCACCGTCGTGAATGCCGGGATTACCCAATGGATGGAGGCTTTTGTCCCCTTCCTGCAGGATCGGCAGATCATCCTCGAGGTCACGGAGACCGCCCTGATCACCGAGATCGGGCAGGCCACGGAAAATCTCCAGAAGCTTCGCCGCCAAGGCTTTCTGGTCGCCCTCGATGATTTTGGCAGTGGCTATTCATCCCTCCGCTACCTCGCCTCCATGCCCGTGGACACGGTCAAGTTCGACATCAGCCTGATACGTACCCTGGATAACCCCGACCAGCACCAGATCGTCGAGAGTCTGGTTCAGATGATCAGCGATGCGGGCTACACCACCGTGGCGGAAGGAATCGAGACCGCGGAGCAGCTCACGCGTGTCCGGAACCTGGGTTTCAACTTCGCTCAGGGCTACTACCTTGGGCCCCCTGTCCCTCTCTCGCAGCGGCTGCCCCCAGCCCTACACAGCCCTTCCGGTCGCGCCCGGCCCTGACCCTTCGCACGAACTCTCCCCCGAATGTGCGCCTCAAGCCCTGGCTGGTCGCACGGATGGTGCGCGGCCGATGGGGTTTGGGCCGTCATCCAGACACGTAGCGGCCGTTTGCCGGCCGACCCCGCGCACGTTGAGGCAGCACCATCGCCAAGAGATCCACCGCGCATCGCCCCATGCAACCCATCGACGTCCAAGCGCTTTCCGCGCACGGTGATTTGACTGCGAACCACCCGGCATCGAATATGCCTTCCGTTTCCATCTTCGGGAGGCTGGTTTGCGCACTGGACGCGGATCCCTGTTCGGCGACTTTCTCGACACCACCAACCATTGGGACAAGCTGATCGCCCTGATCGGGGGGATGATCGGCCTTTACCTGTCTCTCGAGGTGGCCGCCTCGGTCACCGACAACGGCATCAACGGCCTGATTCTCGCGTCGCTTGGCGCCACCGCCGTACTCCTCTTCGCGACGCCCCATGCCGCCCTCTCGCAGCCCTGGAACGTGCTCGGCGGGCACGGCGTGGCCGCCGTGGTGGGCATACTGGTGCGCGATGTCCTGCCCCATCCCCTGCTGGCCGCGGCCGTCGCCGTGGGGCTAGCCATCTGGCTCATGCATTACCTGCGCTGCCTGCACCCGCCCGGCGGCGCCACCGCGCTCTACGCCGTCCTCGGCGGCGATTCAGTGGAGGTCCTGGGCCCCTGGTTCCTGCTGCATCCGGTTCTCAGCAGTGTTGGGGTGATGCTGATGGTCGCGATCATCATCAACTACCCGTTCCCCTGGCGGCGCTATCCCGCAAGTCTCACCCCGTCGCCCGAGAGCCCCGCGCAACGTCCGCTGGCGGCCCTGGAGCGAGCCGGTCTGGGGCGCGAGGACCTCGAGCACGCAATGCGCGAAATGAATCTCTACCTGGATCTGACCGAAGATGACCTGGCGCGGCTGTACTTGCTGGCGCGCCACCATCACCAGCAATCCGACCCCATCATCCGGGAAGCCGTGCAGCCCGATGTCTGCTTCAGCAACGGCGGGAAGGACGCCGACTGGGCGGTTCGCCGCATCCTGAGCCGTGATGATGATCATGTGGTCTACCGCAACCTCGCCGGCCCCGAAGCCCCCAGCGAAGGCCGCGCCACGCTGGAGGAATTTCTCGCCTGGGCCCACCACGCGCTGGAGCCCGAATACGGGCCGGACGAATGACCCGCTTGGGACGGGCCCTGCCCAGCGCTTATACTCTCGCGCTAGGGAAACACTGATCAATGTATACGCTCGCGTTGGCACGCCAGGTTTTTCGAGACAAGGCGCGCCGCTTGCGGGTAGTGGTTCTACCCGCAAGCGGCGCAACGCAGGATCGGGAAACCTGGGCTGCCAACCCCACAACCTATTGAGAGCAGGAGCTCGGCCGCCCATTGTTGACGAAAACGGGCGCGCGCACAGCGTTGCGGTTCCCTTGTGCAGAATGACTGCACGGCAGTCACCGCGCCTTGTTCGCACGCAAAAGCGACTCGAGCGCGAGCGTGTACATTAATCAGTGTTTCCCTAGGTCTCCGTAGCTCAGCTGGATAGAGCAGCCCCCTCCTAAGGGGCAGGTCGCAGGTTCGAATCCTGCCGGGGACACCATTTCTCTCGCATGATGCCGCGTTTTCACTCTGGCGCTGCGACCCCATCGGTCGTAAGGTAGGCACATGGCCATGCTGACGACCGAACAGTCCACCCGCATGATCGATCGCCTCGCCCCGCTGATCGGAATCCAGGGCGAGGTAGATGGCTGCATGGTGGAACTGATCGAGGTTCTGGACGAAGGCCCCCGAGGGTTGCCCGGGGTCGCCCTGATGACCATGGGGGCCCAGCGCAGCATCCAGGCCAACCAGTACGGGAACCCGCTCTGCCGTCATTCGGAGGTCCGCACCCTTCCCCTGCTGTCCGAAGTGGAGCGTGACCTGCACCCGGTGCTGCGGAAGCTGCTTCCGGATGAGATCGTGGCGGACCTGCGGGCGTTGCTTTCCGACTGAGGCGTCTATCCGGCCGCGTGACCGCTACGGGAAGCCCTGCAGGTCTCCGCGGCCTCCACCAGGGGTTCGAGGCGCGACCAGACCGCATCCAGCAGGTGCGGCTGCGCGGCCTCGCTGGGATGGATGCCATCATCCATCAGCATGCCCTCTTCCAGCAGGACGTCCTCGAGAAAGAAGGGCTCGAACGCGAGCTCGCGCGCCGCTGCCAGATCGGCGTACACAGCCTCGAACCGTTCGGTGTAACGCCGCCCGTAGTTGGGAGGGATGCGGATGCCCAGCAACAACGTCTCGGCACCCGCCGTCTCGATGGCATCCACCATCGCTTCCAGATTCTCGCGCATGGCGGCCGGCGGCAGCCCCCGCAGGCCGTCGTTCCCGCCCAGAGCCAGAATCACGAGTGCGGGCTCTACCCGTTCCAGCACATCCGGCAGCCGCGACCGGCCACCGGCAGTGGTGTCGCCGCTGATTGAGACATTTTCCACCGCCCACTCCCGCTCGCGTGTAGCCAGACGCTCTTCCAGGAGGGCCGGCCAGCCGGCCGACTCCGGCATGCCGTAGGCCGCGCTGAGCGAGTCCCCGAAGACCAGGATCCGCAGGGGGTCGGCGGAGAGATTTTCGCCGTCCGGGGAATTCGCAGGCGCAACGGGACTCCATAGCAACGCGATCAAGCCCATCACGACCAACGGAATACGCAACATGGATGCATCCTCGTCATTTGTACTGGAAGCCCGGGACCTCGAGCAGCGGATTAACGGACCGAGCGGCCCTCTGGACATCCTGCGCGGCATCTCACTGGCCGTCCAGGCGGGTGAGACGGTAGCCATCCTGGGGGCATCGGGCTCCGGCAAGTCCACTCTGCTCGGCTTGCTTGCAGGTCTGGACGCCCCGAGTGCGGGAGAAGTTCGCCTGCTCGGACAGACCATCAGCGAACTGGACGAGGATGGCCGGGCGGCCCTGCGCGCCGGACGCGTCGGCTTCGTGTTCCAGTCGTTCCAGTTGCTGTCGGCGCTGACGGCCATGGAGAACACCCTGCTGCCGCTGGAGCTCAACCCCGGGCATGCCGGGGAGACCCAGGACACGCTGAACCGCTGGGCCGCACAGGCCCTGGAACGAGTCGGACTGTCCGAACGTGCCGCTCACTATCCCCACCAGCTCTCGGGCGGCGAGCAGCAACGAGTGGCCATCGCCCGCGCGATCGTCGACCACCCGTCGGTCCTGTTCGCCGATGAGCCCACCGGGAACCTGGACGGCAAGACCGGCCACCGCATCATCGAGCTGCTCTTCGGGCTGGCGCGACATCCCGCCGGCGACGGACCCGCTACGGCCCTGGTCCTGGTCACGCATGACCCGGAACTCGCGGAGCAATGCGACCGCGTCATCTCCATTCAGGACGGTGTGCTGGCATGAGCAACGCCGGCAACCGGGGCCGCAGCCCCCTGCGGGCGCTGCTGCGAGGCACCTGGCGCGAATGGCGCTCGGCCGAGTTGCGGGTGCTGGCCGCCGCACTGGTGGTCGCGGTCGCGGCCGTGGCGGCCGTCGGGTTCTTCACGGACCGGGTCGACCGCGGCATGGCCCAGCAGGCCACCGCGCTGCTTGGTGGCGATCTGGCGGTCGTCAGCGACAACCCGCAGCCGGAGGACTGGCCCGCGCAAGCCGCCGCATCGGGCCTCGAAACGGCGCGCACAGCCTCCCTGCCCAGCGTGGTCTTTTCCCTCGATGACGAGTCCCGGCTGGCGGCCCTGCGCGCGGTGGAGGCCGGCTGGCCGCTGAAGGGCGAAGCCCGCATCCGGCCCGGGCGCGAAGCGGAGGAGCAGGCCCGCGACCGGGGGCCAGAGCCCGGCACCGTTTGGCTGGAGCCTACCCTGCTGGAGGCCCTGCGGCTGGACGTCGGCGACCGGGTCGAGGTCGGCGATCTCGATCTCGAAATTACCGGCATCATCACCCACGAGCCGGACCGCGGCAGCAACCTGCTCGATATTGCGCCCCGCCTGATGCTCGCCTTCGACGATCTGGAGGCCAGCGGACTGATCGGTCCGGGCAGCCGGGTCCGCTACGAGTTCTTTGCCGCCGGACCCGGCGCGGAAGTCGAGGCGTTCCGGGCCTGGCTGGAAGGGCAGCTGGAAGCCGGCCAGCGTCTGCTGGGACTGGAAGACGCCAACCCGGAACTGCGCACGGCGATCGAACGCGCTGAACGTTTCCTGGGACTGGCCTCGCTGATGGCCGTGCTGCTCGCCGGTGCGGCGATCGCCGTGGCCGCGCATCACTTTGCGCAGCGCCGCGCCGACCCGGCCGCGGTGATGCGCGCCCTCGGCGCCAGCGGACGGCAGGTCCTGCTGACCTACTTCGGCCGCGTCGTGCTGGTGGCCCTGCTGGCCAGCGGCATCGGCCTTGCGATCGGTTTTGCCGCACAGTTCGTGCTCGCGGCGCTGCTTGGAGACTGGCTGGCCGGGGATCTGCCCCCGCCCGGGTGGCGTCCGGTCATCGCGGGCCTCGGGGTGGGGATGATCACCGCCGTGGGATTTGCCCTGCCCGCGTTGTTGCGGATTGGCCAGGTTTCGCCGCTTCGCGTGCTGCGCCGCGACCTGGGCCTGCCCCCGACCTCGGTCTGGCTGTCCGGGGCGCTGGCCCTGCTGGCGTTTGGCGGCCTCCTCTACTGGCAAGCGGCGGATCCACAGCTGGCGGCCTGGGTCCTGCTGGGCACCGCCGTGGCCATCGCCGTGCTGGCCGTCCTCGGCATGGCGCTGGTGCTGGCCCTGCGACCGCTGCGCAACCGCGGCGGCATGGCCCTGCGCTTTGGCCTGGCCAACCTGTCCCGGCGCGGCGGCCTGAGCGCCGTGCAGCTGGTGGCCTTCAGTGTCGGCATCCTCGCGCTGCTGTTGCTCGCCATCGTGCGGGTCGACCTGCTGGAGGCCTGGGACGCGAGTATCCCGGAGGACGCCCCGAACCAGTTCTTCATCAACATCCAGCCAGGCCAGGAAGAGGCGTTCGCCGACCGCGTCGAGGCCAGCGGTCTCGAGCGCCCGCAGCTCGACCCGATGATCCGGGGACGCCTGATCGAGATCAACGACGAACGCGTGAATCCGGAGGATTTCGACGACGATCGCGACCGTCGGCTGGTGGATCGGGAATTCAACCTCTCCTATGCCCAGACACCGCCAGAGCACAACCGCATTGTGGACGGGCACTGGTTCGGCGAGGCAGGCCAGGACCCCGATACCGGCTGGTCGGTCGAGGCCGGTCTGATGGAACGCTTCGACCTGGGGCTTGGCGACTCCCTGACCTTCCGCGTGGGCGGTCAGGCGGTCCGAAGTCCGATCACCAGCGTCCGCGAGGTGAACTGGGACAGCTTCCAGGTCAATTTCTTCGTCATCGGGCCGCCCGCCCTGCTGGACGAGCAGCCGCGAACTTTCATCACGGCGATGCACGTCCCCGAGGAACAGCGCTCGGCCCAGAACCAGTGGCTGCGCGAGTTCCCGGCGGTCTCGGCCATCGACGTCAGCGCGATCCTGGCCCAGGTCCGCGACGTGATGGACCAGGCCACGCGAGCGGTGGAATACGTCTTCCTGTTCACTTTGATTGCCGGGCTGACCGTGCTGTATGCGGCGGTACAGGCCACCCGCGATGTCCGCCGGCGCGAGGCCGCCCTGCTGCGCACCCTCGGCGCGCGCCGCGAGCACATCCGCAACGGGCTGCTGGCCGAATTCGGGGCCCTGGGCCTGCTTGCGGGGCTGCTGGCGGCCGTGATCGCAACCGCGGTGGGCGCCCTGCTCGCGTGGCAGGTGTTCGGGTTCGACTACAGCGTGAACCCGATGACCTTCGTCTACGGCATCGGCGGCGGGACACTGGGGATTGCCCTGGCGGGCTGGCTGGGCACCCGGCGGGTGCTGGACCAGGCGCCGCTGGCGGTACTGCGCGGGCCGGAGTGACCCGGCCCCTTATTTCCCGTACATGATGTCCACGTCGAGGAAACCGAACAGGACCAGCAGCGCGAGCGCCCAGAGGTAGAACGAGAAGACCTTGAGATTGGCGCGGTACAGGAAGAACAGGACCATCTTCAGGGACACGATGCCCACAAGGGCGGATACCACGAACCCGACCACCAGTGCCGTCCAGTTAAGCTCACCGAGCCCGTTGCCGTTCAGGACATCCAGGGACTGCACAGCGGTCGCCGCGAGGATGGTGGGGATTGCGAGGAAGAAGCTGTACTCCGCGGCCCAGCGCCGCTTGAGCCCGGTAAACAGGGCAAACACGATGGTCATGCCACTGCGCGAGAGCCCGGGGATCAGCGCAAAGCCCTGGGCAACGCCGATGATGGTGGCGATCTTCGGACTCAACTGGCGCAGCCCCAGCGGGCGCCTTTGCAGTCGGTCCGTCCACCAGAGCAGCACACCCGTGAGGCTGAGCGTGCCGGCGATCAGCGTCGGGTGGGCGAATACCTGTTCGAATCCCGCTTTCAGGGTGAATCCCACCACCGCCGTCGCGAACACCGAAAGCCCGCACAAGAGCGCCAGGCGCAGGAACAGCATCTCGCGCCCCGCTGACCCACGCGCGGAGGCCCACTGCCAGCTCTCGCGGGCAATACCCCCGCTCAGGCGGGTCAGGCTCTTGCGGAACACAAAGACGATCGAGACCAGCGTGCCCACATGCACCACCAGGTCGAACAGGATCATCTCCGGGCTTTCCGGTGGTGGCAGCGGCTCGCCCTGCCGAATGAGCCAGTGCTGGGTCAGAACCAGATGCGCAGTCGAGCTGACCGGCAGAAACATAAAGATGCCCTGCACGATCCCGAGCAGGGTGGCGACCCAGACTGTCATTGCAGGAGCGGCTCCGTCTTCTCAGGGCGGGCCGCAGTATACGAAAATCGCCGGCGGGGCGCCGGAACCGGCGTCGCAAGGTTAAGGAAACGCCGATTACACGCGGAACTGGACCGTCAGCCCTCGCAACCGCTCGATTCGCCCGACCAGGGCATCGGTCTCGCTGGCGGTAGCCTCGGCGTTACCCGCCGTGACCTCTGCGCCCTGACTGACCTCGGTGAGGGTCCCGTCGACCTCGCGTGCGACCTCCGCCTGCTGCGACACGGCCCCGGAGATCTCGTTGTTGAGGTCCCGGATACGCTCGACGGCCGAACGGATGGCCTGCAAGGCCTCGCCGGCCCCGGCGGCCTCGTCCACCCCGGTCTCGCCCTTCTCGCGGCTGCGCTCCATGGCACCGACCGCCGAGCGCGCCCCGGCCTGCAGACGCTCGATCATGGCCTGGATCTCGGTCGTGGAGTCCTGGGTCCGCGTCGCGAGCGTGCGGACCTCGTCGGCCACCACAGCGAACCCGCGGCCCTGTTCACCCGCCCGCGCCGCCTCGATCGCCGCGTTCAGTGCCAGCAGATTCGTTTGTTCGGCGATCCCGCGGATTACATCCAGGACCGAGCCGATCTGATCCGACTCGGCCTGCAGGTGTGCGACCTGTTCGTTGGCACTGCCGATCTCGCTCGCCAGCTCGCGCATCGTGCGCACGGTCGTCTCGACCACCTCGGAGCCGGTTCGGGTCTCGCTTTCTGCCTGATCGGCGGCCTCCGAGGCAGTCCGCGCGTTGCGGGCAATCTCCTCGGCCGAGGCGGTCATCTGGTTCATCGCCGTGGCGACCTGGCCCAGTCGGGCCTGCTGTTGCCGGACCTCCTGGTTGGTCTCTTCGGCCACGCGATGCAGGGTGTCCACGGAATCGCCCAGTTCGCGCGCATGTTCCACCATCTCTGAGACCATCTTCTGCAGACGCTCGATGAAGGCGTTGAACAGCCGCGCCAGGCGATCGATGCCGTCGTTGCGGGGCGCCTCGATGCGCTGGCGCAGATCACCCTCGCCTTCCGAAACCGCACGGAACTGCGTGGACAATGCCGCCAGGCGCCGCCGGATCATCAGGACGAACAGGAAATACACCACCACGACCACCCCGACGGCCACACCCAGCATCATCGCGTTGACCTGCCAGGCGGCGAGATCCAGCAGGCGATCCACCGCGGCAGCCACATCGCTTTCGAGAGCCGGCGTGGTCGGGTGACGTTCCATCACCCCGGCCAGCGTGCTCTCCATGCCGCCCTTCAGGGTCGCCGTGTGCCAGAACACCGCCGCGGCCGCGATCAGGAAGAACACCCCGACGATTCCGCTCAGCGCGAGCGAGAAGCGCCCCGCCAGCGAGAGGCCGCTCAGCCACCCGTTTCCCTGCTCCATTGCATCCCCCTGGATAATGTCGATTCTGGTGTGACGTACTGCTCACTTTAACGGCCGACCGGCCCAAACCTGTAAAGCGTCATGGACGCGCCGTTCACGTCAGCGCAACGCGCCTGCTTGTGACGGAGGTCCGGACCGATTAAGGTTCCTTGAAATATACGTTCAAGCATATCCTCCAGACACCGCGAACCGACGAACCTTCCTATGCAACTCACCCGTTATACCGATTTCTCCCTGCGCGTCCTGATGTATCTCACCGTTCAGCCCAGCGGCCAGCGCGTCACCGTCAGCGACATCTCCGAGCAGTTCACGATCCCGCGCAACCACCTGGTCAAGATCGTCCATCAGCTCGGCCAGAAAGGCTACATCATCACCCGGCGCGGCAAGGGGGGCGGAATTTCGCTCGCCTGCGAACCGGGCGAGATCAACGTGGGCAGCGTCATCCGCGACATGGAGCCGAACCTCAACGTCGTCGACTGCGAGAACCCGGTCTGCCCGATCCTGCCCGGATGCCAGTTGCGCGGCGTGCTGAACGATGCCCGCGATGCCTTCCTCGCCGTACTCGATCGCTACACCATCGCCGACGTGACCCAGGCCCCGGACTACCTCTACGAGCTGCTGAACCCCAGCAAGAGCGCCTGAACCGCATTATCCTTCGGCCATGGATTGGCTGAACCCCGCACCACGCGCCCGCAAACCTGGCCTGATCGCCACACCCGCCAGCTGGCTGGTCGCGGCTGTAGTGGGCCTGCTGGCTTTCGAATCGGCCCAGGCCCGGTCGGTCTGCCCCGATCCCGGCACCGAGCGTACACCCCTGTCCGAACTCCGCGCCGGGGCTATCGCCGAGGGCGAATCCGTGGTCGTGGAAGGCGTCGTGACCGGGAGTTTCATGGGGCCCGATCAGCTCGGCGGGTTCTATCTGCAGCAGGGATCCGGGGCCGAAGCCACCGGCCTCTTCGTGTACGCCCCGCGCCAGGACCCGATTGGGGTCGGGCAGCGCCTGCAAGTCCAGGGCGCCTTCAGCCGCCACCGCGGACGGCCGCAGGTCTCGCGCCTGACGCACCTGGAGACCTGCGGACCCGAAGCGCTTCCGGACCCGGTCGCGCTGCGCTTGCCCGACGATGCCGACCGCCTGAGCGAGCATCTCGACCAGCGCGTGCGTCTGGCACAGGAACTGACCGTCACCGCCAACCACGACCTGGGCCGCTACGGCAGCCTGACGCTGGCTGCCGGCGGCCGGCTGATTCACCCCAACCAGACCGGAACGCCGGGGGCCACGCGGCACGCGGCGCGCCAGATCGAACTGGATGACGGCAGCTACCGCGCGAACCCCGACCCGCCCCCCTATCTCGACGAGCAGGGAACCCGCCGTGTGGGCAGCCGCACCGAGGACCTGACCGGCATCCTGACCCAGGCCTTTGGTGGGTATCGCATCCATCCCACCGAGACGGTTGAATGGTCCGGTGGCGAGCGTCCCAGCCAGGTACCGGAGCCCGATGCACACCACCTGCGCATCGCCACGGCCAACCTGGAGAACGATTTCGTCACACTGGGCGAGCGCGGTGCCCGGAACCGGGCAGAGCGCGAACGCCAGACGGCCAAGCTGGACGCCCTGCTCCATGCGCTGGATGCGGACCTGCTCGGCGCGGTGGAACTGGAGAATGCGGCCCGGGCCCGCACGGCGCTGGTGAGCCGCCTGAATGCTCGGCAGACCGAGCGCGGGGACTACGCGGCCGTCGCCCACCCGGCGCCGGGCGACGATGCCATCAAGGTCGGGCTCCTCTACCGGCCCGATCGCCTGCGCCTGGTCGCAGCGGCGGCGGATCGCGACGCGGTCCACCACCGGCCGCCGCTGCTGGGCTGGTTCGAAACCGCCGGTTCCGACCAGCGTTTCGGCGCCGTCGTCGTGCACTTCAAGGCCAAGAGCGGGTGTCCCGAGTCGGGCGATGTCGACCGCGGCCAGGGCTGCTGGAACCAGCGACGCACCGCACAGGCCGAGCGTCTGGTGGAGTGGCTACGCGAACAGCGCCGCGGCGACTTTGCCGACACCCCCGTGCTGATCCTCGGGGACCTGAACGCCCACGCCGCCGAAGACCCCATGCGCACCCTGCGCGCGGCGGGGAAGCGCGACCTCGTGCATGACGACCCCGCGACCGCCTATACCTACGTCTTTCGGGGCCAGGCCGGGCAACTGGACTACCTGCTGGGCCCCGAGGCGCTCCGTGCGCGGGTCCAGGGCGGCGCGACCTGGCCGGTCAACGCGGACGAACCTCGCTTCCTGGGCTTCGACGGACCCGCCCCCGCCGACGGCCCCTGGCGCGCCTCGGACCACGACCCGGTCTGGGCCGACCTGCGTCTGGACTGAAGCCGTTCTCCGCGGCCCGCGCAGCTGCCACCCGGCCGCTCCCTGCCGATCAGTCGCGCGCGCCCGCCCCCGTCTCCGCGGGCGCTTCTGCCTCGGCATCGGACACGTTATCCACGATCCGCACCGGTAACGGCCCGCCCAGACTGCCCAGGGTCCGTTGCGGAAACGGGATCTCGATGCCGGCCTCGTCCAGAGCCGCCTTCACGCCCTCGTGCATGGAATTGCGCAGATCCAGGAATTTCTCCCGCCGGGCCCAGACGGAGAACTGGATCTTCAGCGCGGAGTCCCCGTATTCGAGGAAGATGAACAGCGGCTTGGGCTCTTCCAGGCATACCGGATTGCCCTCCGCCACGCCCATCAGCACGTCCCGCAGCTGCTTGAGATCGGTGTGATAGGCCACCCCGATCTGCATGTCGAGCCGGCGGATCGGGAAGCGAGTGAGATTGGTCAGCTGCGATTTCACCAGGCTCTCGTTGGGCACCCGGACCATCAGGTTGTCGAAGGTCCGCAGCTTGACCGACAGCGGATCGATCGAGAGCACCTCGCCGGTGGCATCCCCGACCTTGATCACGTCCCCGACGGAAAACGGCCGCTCCCCGATCAGGAACAGCCCGGAGATCAGGTTGGAGGCCGAGGTCTGCGAGGCAAAGCCCAGGGCCACTGTCAGGATGCCGGCTGCCCCCAGCAACACGGTCAGGTCGAAACCCAGCTCGCGCAGGGCCGAGGCCAGCACCAGCAGCACAATCACATAGAAGCTGATGCGCCGTGTCAGCATCACCTGCTGGGCGTCGAGCTTGTCCTCCAGCATCCGCGCCAGCCCGCGCGAGACCAGCCGTGCCACCAGCAGGCCCACCAGCAGGTAGATCGCCGCACGGATGGCCGCGAGGAACGCCTCGCTGGTCACGAAGGCCTCGGCCGCTTGTAGCCATTCATTCATGGTGTGCGTGGCTCCCTACTGAAACAGCGCGCTGAATGCCCGCACCATCAGGTGCCGTCCGCCGGCCTCGCGCGGCTCGGCGATCCGGGTGGCGCCCCCCGCCACGGCCGGTGGTCCGGAGTCGATCTTCATTTCCGCCATGTCCCGGTCCTCCTCGCGTTCCAGGCGCACCGCCGGCGTCCACAGCCGGTGGTGCTCGTCGGCGTAGACCGGCAAACGCGGCACCGGCAGGTTCACCCGCTCCAGGAACAACGCATCGTCCGCCTTGTTGGCAATGGTCAGCGGGGTGACCACGCGATGCGGCCGTTCCGGCACGTCGGCCAGGTCCAGCCGCGCCTGGGTGCGCGTGGCATAGCACAGTTCACCGTTCACGGTATTCGGGCCGAACCAGGTATCGGACGGGGTGTAGACTGGGAATTCCTGCACCCGTGCCGCACCCAGATACAGCTGCACCCAGGCCGGCGTACTCAGATACAGCGTGACCTCCCCCTGAGACGGCACGTAGAAAGGGTCCTGCGGACGGCTCACCATCGGCCGGTCCGCCAGGGCCACCCGCAGTTCGGGCGCGGTATCGGCCGGAGATCCGGCGAAACGCAGCAGATCCTTCGCACCCTCGGGAAAGGGGTCGCGGCTGGGTACATCGATCGTCAGCGTGGCATCGGCGGAATCGCGCGGGCGTTCCAGCACCAGTTGCCACTCCTGATGGCCATGCGCCAGCCACAGGTCCAGCGGCCCAATGGACCAGCGACCATGCTGACCGGCAGGGAGCGCTCGACGCCGCCACCAGGCGGCGGGATCGGCTTGGGTTGCGGAGGTCTCGGGCATCGTCCCACTGTAAACCAGATCGCCTGTCCCCGGGCACCTTGCCGCGCCATCCCTCGGGTGCGGATCGCGCTGCCTCTGGAGTCGTGGCTCGGTCTCCCGCACGGCGTGCAATCACTCCGGTTGTTACCCCTTCGCTCAGAACAGGTCGAGCTGCCCCGCGTCCCGGGCGCTTCCCGGCCGTTGCGGCGGCACGAACTGGCTGCAGTCCAGCTCCACCAGGCGCCCGGCCAGCCCCGCACGCCGGCGGGCGAGCCGGAAGCGCTGGCGCAGCAGTTCGGCATAGGCCCCGGCCCCGCGCATGCGATGGCCAAAGGTCGAGTCGTAGAGCTTGCCGCCGTGCGCCTCGCGCAGCCGTTGCAGGATGTGCTCCGCCTTGAGCGGGTGGTGATGGCGCAACCAGTCCTCGAACAGCGGCGCCACCTCGCGCGGGAGGCGGAGCAGGACGTAGCCGGCCGCCACTGCCCCGGCCGCCGCGCCCGCGTCCAGCAAGGACTCCAGTTCGCCATCCGTCAGCACGGGGATCAGTGGCGCCACCAGCAGGCTCACCGGGACACCCGCCGCCGTGAGCCGTTCGATCGTCTCCAGCCGCCGCTGCGGAGCCGCCGCACGCGGCTCCAGATGGCGCGACAGCGTGCGATCCAGCGTGGTCACCGAGACGGCGACCTGGACCAGCCCGCGCTCGGCCATCGGCCCCAGCAGGTCCAGATCCCGTTCCACCAGGGCCGACTTGGTCACGATGGACACCGGGTGCCCGGTCTCGGACAGCACCTCCAGCAACTCCCGCGTAATCCGCCATTCCCGCTCGACCGGCTGGTAGGCATCCGTATTGATGCCCAGGGCCAGGGGCGTGACCCTGTGGGACGGACGCGCAAGCTCGCGCCGCAGGCACTCCGCCGCGCCCACCTTGGCGAACAGGCGGCTCTCGAAATCGAGCCCAGGCGACAGCCCCACATAGGCATGCGCCGGCCGCGCAAAGCAGTAGGAGCAGCCGTGCTCGCAGCCGCGATAGGGGTTCAAAGAGAGCTCGAAGGGCACATCCGGCGACTGGTTCCACGACAGCACCCGGCGGGGCCGCTCGACCGTCACCTCCGTGCGCAGCGGCGGCGGGGCCTCGCCATCCCCTTCCCAGCCGTCGTCGAAGGGTTCGCTCCGGGTCGGCTCGAAACGCGCACCCGGGTCGAGGGTCGCGCCACGCCCCCTCATCGGGCCCTGCACCGGCTTCATCGGGCCGGGCCGTCCATGCGTTCGCACAGCTGGCGAAAATACCCGGACTCCGAGACCATCCCCCGGCCCTCGCCACTGCGGTTCAGGCGATCCAGCAACAGGCGCAGGCGCCGCGCGGCGTGCTGGCGCGAGGCCTCGCCGTCGGCCGCCTGCAGCAGCGCCTCAACCGAAGCAATCTCGCCACGGATCTGCACCGCCTCGGGGACGTAACCGGCGTTCTTCATCACCCGGTAGGCCATGCGCAGTTCCTCGGGCACCGCGCTGTCGTCATCCAGTTCCAGTGGCTGACCCGCTCCCGGGAGATTGTCGAATTCCCCGCGCCGCACCGCATCGGCCAGTTGCGCCTCGATTTGTGCCTCGGTCAGCAGCATCCCGTGTCCCGTCAATGACGCCCGTTATCCGGGGCCTGAATCCGTCTGTTGAGCGCCGGACCCCTTTGCCGTAAGGTCCGTGCCTTTCCCGAAACCCGCCGTACGGACCCCGATGGCCCTCACCCCGCGAGACAACCCGTCGGTGTCCGGAGTGCGATCCCTCGCACCCGCGCGCGAGGCGCTGCGCGCCGATCCCCGTTTCGACAATTACCTGACCCGGCAGATCCCGGTCCTGGTGGCATTGTCCCTGCTCCCTGGCCTGGGTTATATCCTGCTCGGGGCCCTGCACGGCGCCTTCACCACGGCCGTGTCCTGGTACGCCATTATGGCCGCTGCCTCGCTGTGGGGCCTGCAGCTGTACTGGCGCTACCACCGGTCGCCGCTGGCTCCCGAGCAACGCATCCGCTGGCGCATCCGGCTCACCCTCTTTCTGTATCTCTACCTGGCGTTGTGGACCGTGATCTTCCTGGTCTTCGTCCGACTGGATTCGCAGAACCTCCACTACATCGCCATCTTCACCCAGATCGGCGCCACCACCGTGGTGGCGGCCCTGCTCTATCCCGCCCCTTGGGTGTTCCGTCCGTTGATCCCGGCCATGATCGCACCGCTGGCGATCTATTTTCTGCTGATCGGCGACTGGTACGGCTACGTGCTGGCCGCCTTCTCGGCCACCCTGGCCCTGGTGCTCTACTACGCGGCCAGCAGCAGCTTCGGACTGCTGCGCGACAGCCTGCACCAGGCCTCGCATGACGCCCTGACCGGGCTGAACAACCGCGCGGCCTTCATCGAACACCTCGAGGAGAGCCTGGAGGTACTGCAGCATCACCGCCAGCACTCGTTCCTGCTGCTGATCGACCTGGATCACTTCAAGACCGTGAACGACCTGCTGGGGCATGACATCGGGGACGAACTGCTCAAGTCTGTCACCCGGGACTTTGCCAATGCCCTTCCCCCGGGCCACCACCTCGCCCGGCTGGGCGGCGACGAGTTCGTCATCGTCGCCCCCGGCAAGGAAGACCGCGCGACCTGCGAACGCGCCGCCCGCCGCCTAGCGCGCTCCCTGCTGCAGGTGGTCAAGACGCCCTACCTCATCCGCAGCCATCACCTGCACGTAAGCGCCAGCATTGGCATCCGCCTGATCGAGCCGGATCACCCCGTCGACTCGCATCAACTGGTGCGCGAGGCGGATATCGCCATGTACGAGGTCAAGGACCGTGGACGCGACGGGGTGGTCGTCTTCAGCGACGAACTCTCGCGCGCAGTGGAGCGACACCTGCAGATCGAGCGCTGCCTGCACTTCGCACTGCAGCACCGGGAGATCGAGGTACTGTTCCAGCCGCAGATCGACGCGACCGGACGCGTCCGCAGCGCGGAGAGCCTGATCCGCTGGAACAGCGCCGAACTGGGGCCGGTGTCACCGGCGGAGTTCATCCCCATCGCCGAACAGACCGGGTTCATCAGCGAGCTGGGGGATGCGGTCATTGCGCGCGCCTTCCAGGCCTTGCGCGAGTGGGATCGCGCCGGGTTTCACCTGGAACAGCTGGCCATCAACATCAGTCCGCGCCAGCTGGTCCACCTGAACTTCGTGCATCGCATGCAGGAGCTGATCGGCCGCTACCTGGGCCGCGAGCACGCCCACCGCATCACCCTGGAGATCACCGAACACGTGGTGGCCGAGGATACCGACCGCGTCATCCACATCATGCAGGCCCTGCGCCAGATGGGCCTGCGCTTCTCCATGGACGACTTCGGGACGGGCTTTTCCTCTCTCAGCTATCTCAAGCGCCTGCCCTTCGACGAGCTCAAGATCGACCGGAGCTTTGTCCGTCAGGTGGATCACGACGCCGACGACCAGGCCATGGTACGCACCATCTGCGATATCGCCCGGCAGTTTCGGCTACAGCTGGTCGCGGAGGGGGTCGAGACGGACGCCCAGTACCAGTGGCTGGCAACCCATGGCGACCTGCGTTTTCAGGGCTACCTGTTCGCCCGCCCCATGGACGCGGATGCCTTCTTCGCGCACGCCCGGGGCGAGCCCGAATCGTTGCCCATTCCCGACCCGATGCATCGGGCCGTGTAGGCAGCGGGCCCGCCGCGGTCAGGCCCCGCCCGTGGCGGCCGGCACGACCCAGAGGGTCAGCGACAGCAGGATCCCCGTAAGGCTCACGCCAATGATCGGCAGCATCATCACCCCGGCCAGGGCCTCGCGCCGAAACAGGCGCATGGCCATTCCGCCCAGGGTCAGCGTCCACCCGATCGCCACAAAGAACGCCAGCGCGTTCAGCTCGGCCCCCCACAGCAGGATCAGGGCCACCGGCAGACCGAGATTGAGGATCACCACCCCCATTTCCTGGCTGCCCGCGGCACGCCCGGCGGACAGCGCATAGGCGTAGGCCGCCCAGACCATCAGCAGGCCAAACCCGAGCGCGCCGGCCGCCGGCGAACTGAGTGGGGCACGCAGGATCGCGGCACCGGCGGGCTCCAGCCTGACACCGAGCGCGATAATCAGCAACGCCACCCCGAGACTGATGGCCATCCAGAACCACAGGGTTCCGCGTTGCACGTTGGGTTCCGTCATGCCGGTGTCCTCATCCTGTCCATTGTCTACTACCCTGCAGACCGCACCCGTGGTGCCGGGTTCGGCGCGCGCGTTTATTGAGCCAGCTGCCAGGCAATGGTCTCGCCCGCACGCAGGGGTACACCCGGGTCATGCCCGAACAGCACCGCTTCGGGCACCGTCCACGGCGAGCGCTCCAGCGTCAGCGTATCCGTATTGCGGGGCAGCTTGTAGAAATCCGGCCCGAAGTGACTGGCAAAGCCCTCGAGCCGCTCCAGCGCATCCGCCGCCGCGAAGGCCTCCGCATACAGCTCGATCGCCGCGTGTGCCGAATAGATCCCGGCACAGCCGCAGGCCGACTCCTTCGCGTGACGCGGATGCGGGGCACTGTCCGTCCCCAGGAAGAACCGCGGATTGCCGCTGGTAGCGGCCTCCACCAGGGCCTTGCGGTGACGTTCCCGCTTCAGGATCGGCAGGCAGAAGTGGTGTGGCCGCATGCCGCCGGCAAACAGCGCATTACGGTTATAGAGCAAATGCTGGGGCGTGATCGTGGAGGCGACATTCGCCGGACCGTCCTGGATGAACTGCACAGCCGATTCGGTCGTGATGTGCTCTAGCACCACGCGCAGCTCGGGAAAATCGCGGATCAGCGGTTCCAGATGGCGTTCGATGAACACCGCCTCGCGGTCGAAGATATCCACGTCGGGGTCGGTTACCTCGCCGTGGATCAACAGGGGCAGGTCCACCCGCTGCATGGCCTCGAACACCGGATAGCAGCGGCGGATATCGGTGACCCCGCTGGCCGCATTGGTCGTGGCGCCGGCCGGGTACAGCTTGACCCCGTGGATGAACCCGGAGGCCTTCGCCGCGTCGATCATCCCCGGGGTCGTGCCCTCGGTAAGATACAGCGTCATCAGCGGCTCGAAGTCCGCCTCCTCCGGCAGCGCCGCCAGGATGCGGTCGCGGTAGTCAGCCGCGGCCTCCACCGTGGTCACCGGCGGCTTCAGGTTGGGCATGATGATCGCGCGATGGAAACGGCGCGCGGTATCCGGCAGCACCGACGCGAGGACGTCGCCGTCGCGCAGGTGCAGGTGCCAGTCATCCGGTCGGGTCAGGGTCAGGCGGTTCATCCGTAGTTCCCTTCACAGGGGGCCACGCGCGGTACGGGCCCATCACAAGCATGAATCATCAGGATAGCGCGGTGCGCAAGTCAGGCTCGTCCCAGCCCTCCACCAACACGGTCTTGCTACGCGAGGTGGCGCCCGCCACCACCCGGATCGCCGATTTCGGACAACCCAGCTCCGAGGCAAGCAGCGCGATCACGGCCTCGTTGGCACGACCCTTCTCGGGCGGGGCCTGAACCTGCAGCTTGAGGGTGTCGCCCATCCAGCCGGCAATGGCGTTGCGCTTGCTGCCCGGGGCCACCTTCACCTTCAGCCGGGCCACGAGGCGATCTACTCGGCCGGGCGCGTCGCCATATAGGCACTGAACACGCCCAGCTGCACATCGCGCTGCACGTCCTCGAAGCCGACCGCGCGCAGGGTTTCCTGGATCTCCTCCGGGGGCACGCACTGGTCGATCGTGTCCCAGAAATACCGCATCAGCAGGTGCCCGTCCGGATCGCGGGTCAGCACCTTGCCGACAAACGGCACGAAATCACGGAAGTAGAACCGGGCCAGGGCGAACTGCCGCTTGGTCCGCGGCCGCGAGACCTCCAGGATCGTGCAGCGCCCGCCCGGCTTCAGCACGCGGAAATACTCGCTGAACAACTCGTGCAGGTCGCGCACGTGGCGCAGCCCGTACCCCATGTACAGCCGGTCGAACTCCTGGTCCGGCAACGGCATCTGCTCGCCCAGACTCTGGATAAAGGTGGCATCCATCTTGGTCCGGGCGATATCCATCATCCCGCGGCTCGGATCGACGCAGGTCAGGTGATCGTCCCCCACCACCTTGCGGATCTCCTCCGCGACCGGGCCGGTCCCCGTGGCGACGTCAAGCACGTTCATCCCGGCGGCAAGACCCGACTTCTTCAGAACGAAGCGGCGATACGACTGGCCGGTCCCAAAGAAGCCGACCCGCAGGATACGGTCGTAATAAGGAGCGGTCCGGTCAAACAGGTCGTCGACGTAGGCGCGGCGGCTCGCCTCGTCGCCGTAGTAGTCCTTCAGGACCGGGTGCGGCTTCTTGGTGGTCGGCTGCATTGCGTGTTCTCCCCTGGCAAGGGACCGGTGACCACCCTCTCGCGGCAGCCCGTCCGGCCCGGCATCAATCCGTTATGGTATCGCGAGCGTCTCCGCCAGACGTTCCGAGTACAGTCCCTCGATCTCCACCAGCAATTCCTCACGGCAGATATCGCCGTGCAGCAACAGCCAGGGTACATCCTGGCCCAGGCGTTCTCGCAGATGCGCCTCGGCGGCCGGCGCGTCGGCGGCACGCCGCAGGTAGACCTTCAGCGCCGACAGCTCCCGCGGGGCATCGGCGCGGACCGGGTGGTGCGTCGCGGCCTGTTCCAGCAACACCCCGATGTTACGCAGGCTCTCGTCGATCTGCGCCCCCAGGTCCCCGACATGCCGGCTTTCATGGCCCACGATACTCGCGGTGCCCGAGATGAACAGTTCGGCGGCCCGCGGCCCCGACTGCCACAGGCTGGCACGGGCGAACGAGGGACTGCGCGGACCGTACTGGCGCGGGTAGCGGTAGGCGCTGACCTGGCGCGGATTCTCGATCCGGGCCGCGGCCTCGCGCGTGGCAATGAAGTAGATCAGCAATCCGTCGGAGTGCGTGCCAATCGCGGTCGCTGCCGGCAGGATCCGCTCGTAGGCCGGTAACGCCTCGAAGACTCGCGCCCGCCCGCTGCAGAAGCCCCGATAGCGCTCCTGTCCAGCGACCGGATCATTGATGGCGGGGAGATAGTTCCAGACCCGCACCAGGTACTCGAAGCCCAGTGCCCGGCAGCCCGCCAGGATCTCCCGATAGGCGCGTTCCGTCACCGGATCGGGGTCTCCGGAGGCGTCCAGCGGCGCGCTCCAGCACCCCACCAGGCACTCATCGCTGCGCAGGTACGTCAGCGCCCCTTCGACGCCGGTCTCCCCGGCGGCGCCATCCGGCAGGGACCAGCACTCCACCCGCCCGGAAACGCCGGCGAGCGGTTCCAGGCCTACGCGGATATCCAGGCGCCCGGCCCCGCGTTCGACGCCACTGGATCCGCCAAAGCGGATCACCACGGGCGCCGCAGCACAGGCCGGGTCCCCTTCATGGCAGTACGTGACGGTCAACGGCGTTTTTTCAGCGGGTTCGATCATTCCGTGGCAGCGGGAGACAGGTCTCCCAAGGCATCCATTCCGGCCGGGACAGCGGCGCAGTCTACCAATGTCCCGCGGAGGAGACACGGCCTTTCCAGACAGCCGGAATCGCGGGATTTCCGTGGACGCCCTCTTACGGCTTGTCGCCGACCCGGACACCCGCGTCCCGCAGAAAGGCTTGGAGACCGTCGCGGTAGGCCTGTCCAGTGGCGAGAAAGGCATCGTTATGCCCGCCCTCCATTTCCAGCAAGCGCGCATCACCGGCGGCCGCATACAGACGTTCCGTATGCTCGAACGGCACAATCTCGTCGTCCCGGCTGTGGGCAAGGAGAATCGGCGCCGTGATCGCCTCGATTCGGCCCAGCGTGTCATACTCGTGGCGCAGCAGGGTCCGGACCGGAAGCCACGGATAGTGCCGGGCCCCGAGGTCGGCGGCCGACGTGAAAGCCGATTCCAGGATCACCGCCGCTGGCTCCACGCCGGTGGCCAGCTCCGCTGCGACCGCGGCGCCCAGCGACCGCCCGAACACCACGATCGCCTCCGGCGGAATCGCGCGATCCTCCGTCAGGTACTGCCAGGCCGCGCGGGCGTCCGCATAGGTGCCCGCCTCGTCCGGGCGCCCCGCGCTGCGCCCATACCCGCGGTAGTCGATGATCAGGACCGCCAGGCCCAGCTCATGGAACTGCTGCAGCGAATGCAGCCGGTGGCCGATATTGCCGGCATTGCCATGCAGAAACAGCAGCACGGGGGTATCGCCGTCTGGCCCTGGCACAAACCAGCCATGCAGCCGCACCCCGTCCTCCGTTACCAGCTCGATGTCCTCGTAGGCCAGCCCGATGCGCTCCGGTGTACTGGTCACGTTGCCGGAGGGCATGTAGATCAAGCGGTCCTGGGTGAGGAAGATCAGCCCCGTAAACAGGACATAACCCAACCCCGCGAGTGCCAGGATCTTGAACAGGTTAACCATACCCCGATCCTGACCCCCGATCTCGCCTCACGCAAGCCTCTCGCCGGCCCGCGCGGACCGGTACAATGCCCCGAACGGTTTCGCTGGAACATCCCTGCCCCATGCGCCATTCGCTCCTCACCAACACCGACCTGCAGGGTCTCGACCGCGACGCGCTGCTGCGCCACTTCGCGGGCAACCAGCCCCTGGACGACGCCACCGGCCTGCAGCTGGCCGAGGCGCTGGATCGCGCCCTGGAAGCCGTCGATGCCGCCGGTCTCGAGTCCCACCCGATGGATGTGGCGGAGATCCTGCGCCACCTCAACGTCGATCGGCAGACGCTGATCGCGACCCTGCTCGTGCCCGTGTATCTGGCGGACCTGCTCAAACCGGCCCAGCTCGAGCAGCGTTTTGGTGCGGCCATCGCCCGGCTCACAACCAACGTCGCGGCGCTGGTCCGCCGCCGCTTCGAGGCCCCGGCCGGGCGTCCGGAACAGGCCGAACGCCTGCGCCGCATGCTGATGGCCATGGTCGACGACGTGCGCGCCGTGCTGATCAAGCTGGCGTTCCGTGTGCAGCACCTGCGCCTGCTGGTGCGTGAGCCGGATGACAGTGCACGCGCCCTGGCCCAGGAGACCCTGGACGTCATCGCGCCGCTGGCCAACCGCCTGGGCGTCGGCCAGCTCAAGTGGGAGATGGAAGACCTCGCGCTGCGCATCCTGGAACCGGAGACCTACCGCGAGATCGCGAAAGGCCTTGAGGAAAACCGCACGGAACGAGAAACCTATGTCGAGGCCTTCGCGGAGACGCTGAAGAAACGTCTGCAGGCCGACGGCATCGAGGCCCGGGTCTTCGGCCGTCCCAAACACATCTACAGCATCTGGAAGAAGATGCAGCGCAAGCGTACCTCGATCTCCGAGCTGTACGACCTGCGCGCCACCCGGGTGATCGTGGATCAACTGGCCACCTGCTACACCGTGCTCGGCATCGTCCACAACGACTGGCGCCACCTGCCCAGCGAATTCGACGACTACATCGCCAACCCCAAGGACAACGGCTACCAGTCCCTGCACACCGCCGTGGTCGGACCGGAGGGCAAGGTCGTGGAGGTGCAGATCCGCACCCGCGAGATGGACGACTTCGCCGAGCTCGGGGTCGCCGCCCACTGGCGCTACAAGGAAGGGGGGCGCGAGGACCAGGCCCTCAACCGTGCGATCAACAACCTGCGCCAACTGCTGGAGGCCGCCGACAACAACGACCAGAACCTGCTCGACGAGATCCAGAGCGAGCCGCTGCACCAGCGCGTGTTCGTGCTCACGCCCCAGGGCGAGGTGCTGGACCTGTCCCTGGGCGCCACCCCGCTGGATTTCGCCTACGCCGTCCACACCGAGGTCGGCCACCGCTGCCGCGGGGCCAAGGTGGACGGCCACATCGTCCCGCTCACCTACAAGCTGAAGTCCGGCGAGCGCGTCGAGGTCCTGACCACCCGGGAAGGCGGCCCCAGCCGCGACTGGCTCAACCCCAATCTTGGCTATCTCAACACCGCCCGCGCGCGCTCCAAGGTCCGCACCTGGTTCCGGCAGCAGCACCAGGAGGAACACCAGGCTACCGGCAAACACCTGTTCGACCGCGAGTGCCAGCGCCTGGGCTGCGGCCAGGACCTCAACCGCAGCGCCCTGGCCGAGGCCATGAAGTACCAGACCTTCGACGAGCTGCTGGTTGCGCTGGGCGCGGGGGACATCACCACCGCGCAGATCGCCGGGCGCATCTCCCAGCAGATGCGCGAGACACGCGGTCGGGAACAACCCGCCGCGCAGCCGGCGCCCCAGCGCCCGCGCCGCCACGACGGCGAAGCGAGAGAAGACGACATCAAGATCCGCGGCGTCGGCGGCCTGCTGACGACGCGCGCACGCTGCTGCGACCCGCAGCCCGGCGACCCGATCATCGGCTTCATCACCCGTGGCGCGGGCGTCTCCGTCCACCGCAGCGACTGCGTGAACATCCTGCACCTGCCGGAGGAAAAACGGGGCCGCCTGATCCCCGTCTCCTGGGGCGAAGAACCGGAGCGCGAGGCCATCACCCTGGAGGTGGACGCCCACGACCGCCCCGGCCTGCTCGGCGAGGTCGGCAATGCCTTCTCCGAATGCGGCATCAACCTGTTGCGCGTGAACACCCAGACCAACCGCGAGGACCGCAGCGTGCGCATGGAACTGGAGGCCGAATACAGCGACCTCGGCGAACTCAGCAACCTCTTCGACCGCCTCCAGTCCCTCAGCAGCGTCCAGACCGTCCGCCGCCTCCCGCCCACTGCCCCCACGTAGACCTGTAGGAGCCGAGCCCTCTCGGCGATGCGGGCCTGTCCAGCGCCGCATCGCCGAGAGGGCTCGGCTCCTACAGGTCCAGGGCCACCAGAGGGTGTAGGAGATGCGGCACGGGCTGCGGGCCTAACCCTCGGGCTGCCCCGGACCGGTGCGCATGGAATGGCGACGGGTGGTCTCGTAGGCGCTGGTGCCCTTGCGACCGGATTTCAGTTCGCGGATTTGTTGCGCGACCTCGGTACGGCGCTGGGCCAGCTCCTGTACCGAACTTTCGTAGAAGCGGCCAAGCTCCTCGAGCGCGGCGCGCAGAGCCGCCCCGGAGTCATCGCGGAGCGGCACCGGCTCCGGGCCGAAGGCCCGCTCTACCAGGCTGCGCGCCTGCCGATCCAGCTCCTGGAGCTCTTCCCAGTCCTCTTCGGCCACCGCGCGCGCCATATGGGCGCGGATCGCCTCGACGGCATCCTCGAGCGTGGCTTCCGAGCCGACCTCGCTGTTCGAAGTGGCGGGACCGGTCATGGGCAAAGGCCGGACTCAAAAACCGCGCAAGGTGCCATGCAAGGCCTTCCCCTAGCCTGCCCGGCGCTGGTCGGCCGGGATGTCGTCCCAGCCCGCCTTGATCTCGCGCAGCAGCTTGGCCACCTCGTCCAGTGCAGCCGGGTCGTTCTGGGCATTCGCCTCCAGCAGGCGGCGGCTCATGTACTCGTACAACGCATCCAGGCGCCCTGCGAGCTCCGGATTTTTGTCGTGGTCCAATAACGCCCGCAGGGACTCGACAATATCGATTGCCTTGCCGATCTTCTCGCCCTTCAGACCGACATTACCTTGCTGCACGGCGCCCTTCGCCACAGCGATCCGTTCCAAGGCACCTTCGAAAAGCATCTGGATCAGCCGGTGCGGGTCTGCCACCTGCGCTTCAGCCAGTGCACCCGATTGCCGATACTGGTTCACCGCTCGATTTGTGCCCGGTCCGTACATCCCATGGTCTCCGTTATCTTTACGCTTGAACGCAACGTCCATCATCGAGAGTTATTCTGAGCCAATGGCATGTTTGCCAGTTGCCCCATCAGAAATTCACTGGTCCCTTGCAACTGCGCGATGGTGCTGTCCATACGCGAGAACTGGCGTACCAGGCGAGCCTCCAACTGCTCCAAGCGCACATTCAGATCCATCCGCTGCTGACTGATTCTCTCCAGATCACTTTGCAGACCTTCAGTTCGTACACCAATCAAACCATCGGGACCGGTAAAACTGCTGGTTACATTTTCCATGCGCTCGCCGATTTCCCGGACCACAGCCGCAACATTGTCGAAACCATCGTTCTCGAGTGCCTGGTTGAAGCGGTCGCTGTCGAAACCGAGGGTCCCGTCCCGGTTCGAGACAACCCCCAGCGATGCCAGCGTACGCGCATTCACATCCGTGATTTGCGCCGGCTCCACCAGAGCATTCCCCAGCCGGCTACGAATGCCGCGTACCGTGCTGTCGCCTGTCAGCACTGAAGCCTCCTGCTCCTCGGCGTTGTAGGCTGTCAGATTGCGCGTTTGCCCGATCAGGCCGTTGTACGCCTCGATGAAGCCCTCGAGCGTGCGCTGCAACGCCCCCTGATCTTCACTCACCGTGACTGTCACCGGTGAATCGGAGGTGCCCCGAAGCTCGATCGACAGCCCTTCGACCGTGTCCTCGAGGGTATTCGTCGTACTGGTTACCGTCAGGCCGTTGATCACTGCCTCGGCATCCTGTGCCGCCCGAGTCTGTACCAGGTTCGCATCATCGAGACGTGCCAATCCGCTACCTGCGGGATCCTCCGTTGCCGTAACGCTGATGGTATTGGCTGCGCCGGTCGAATTCGCAGTCAGCACCAGGCGTGCCCCATCTCCGTCATTCACAATCGAGGCCGTGACGCCGCCCTCTGCTTCGTTGATTGCGTTGCGAACGTCGCGCAGCGTGTCGCCTTCCTGCACGTTGACCGTGAAGGCATCGCCATCGCCCACCTGAATAGCCAACTGCCCGGCACCCACCTCAGCGTCCGCGTCCGCGAAGTCGCCCGCGGCCGAGGCCAGGGTCTGGGCCTGAGCAAGCTGGTTAACCTCCAGCGAGAAAGTCCCGTTTGCGGCCGTGCCGTCCGCGGTCACTCGTGCCACATCGCGATTGGAGACCGACGCATTCTGCGACAGTTCGAACCCGGACAGCTGCGACAGCATGCCACCGACCTGATCAATCGCGCTGGTCAGGTTCCCGTAGGCCGAGATCTGCGCCTCGATACGCTGTTCGCGCTGGTTGAAACGGGTTTCCTTGGGAATTCGTTCCGCGTTGACCAGGTCGCCAACGATCTGGTTGAGATCCAGGCCCGAGCCGATCCCCAGTGAACTGATTGCCATGGCCTTTCCACTCCTCGAGGTCCGGTCAAGGAACCTCATACATACGCATATAACTACTTATACGACAGCCTAGCTCAAATCTTGAGCCCACCGCAGGAAAACCGCCTCAAAAAGGGCATGCCACCCCCTAGCTGGCCGCCCCACAAAACCCGGTCATTGCGAGCGAACCGAAGCAATCTCCACAATCTGGCACCAATCCCCCACTCGAACCTGCCACCAGCATCCCCGCGCCCCAGCCCCGTCATCCCGGAAACGGCGAAGCCGTTGTCCGGGATCTCCACCGCTCGACGGTAGCACGGCAGTCGGGGAAACCCCGTCCGTGGGAAACCCCGGCTCTACGCTGCGCTTCGGCCGGCGTGACAGCAAGGGCTGTCCGGGGTTCCGTAGCTGTTTCCGTCATCCACGAAACGAAAAAAGCCGGACCCGCTGCCGGGTCCGGCTCAACAAAACATCACGCTCCAAGGCGTAACGACAGCCCTCAGGCCTTGTCCACCAGACCCGTTCCGCCCAGCTCCTGCTCGCTCTGGAACTGCTCCACCAGCGCCAGCACCGCCTCCGGCGGGATCTGGCGAATCACTTCCTCGCGCTCTCCGTCCATCACCGTAATCACCATACGGCCCGTACTGTCATCCACGCTGAATTCCAGCGCACGCCGGGTCGATTGCAGATAGGAATTGATCGACTCGACCACTTGGTTGACTTCCGCCATATCCATGGCCTCGATCACCGGGCCGGTAGAGCTAATCGCCGCAGACTCCGAAACGTTGCCCGA
>NZ_AQXY01000013.1 GCF_000376845.1 Thioalkalivibrio sp. ALE14 | reverse complement strand
TTCCCTCGCTCCGAGGCTTTTCGCGGGCGGCGCTGAACTCGCTACGCCTTCGGCTCCGCTCAGACATCCAGCGCCTCTTCTCCCGCGAAAACCCTCTCCACTCGGCGCGACGACAACGGGGAGGTAGGTCAAGACAACGGCGATTCCGACGAAATTGCTAGTGGATGATAGCGAGGCTTTCGGACATCTTCGGCACGCTCGGCCTTTGGCCGTTGCGTGCCGCGCCCGCGCTGCGGGCGCCGGGGGTGTTCGAGCCTCGGTGCCTGTCGTTGTGCCACGGGGCCGGAATGCCTTCTGTTTTGACCTACCCCTCCCGTATGGAGCCCCTCGTGGAGGGCGTGATGGGCCGGCCCGTTTTCTACAAATTCGGGGCGCTGGATGTCTGAGCGAAGCCGCAGGCGCAGCGAGTTCAGCGCCGCCGGCCCAGCGCGTCCGGAGCGAGGTTCCCGGGCGAAATCCGGGTGCCCTTCTTTGGGTCCTTTCTTCGGCAAGCAAGAAAGCCCGTTGTTGATCAAAAACGGGCGCGGCGCGCTGGCGAGTCAGCGCACGGCAGTATGTGGACCGAAGGCACGTAAACACCGGATCCCGAACCAGGACCAGCCACAACCAGACGGCGGGGGAAACCCCAAAGGTCAGGCGATGAGATGGGTGGCGAGGGCAAACCACAGGGGCAAGGTGACCAACGACAGCGCCGTGGTCAGCGTGACCGCGGCCGCGTAGAGGCCGGTATCGAGGCGGAAGCGATCACAGAACACCAGCCCCAGCACCATCGCCGGCATCGCCGCCTCCAGCACCGACCCGACCCCGGGCACGCCCTCGAGACCGGTCCACAGCACCAGCCCGAGGGCAAAGATGGGGGCCAGGATCAACTGGACCACGGCGACTACCACCAGCGGCCGGGCATCGCGCCCGCGAAAGCGGTTGAACACCAGCGCCAGCCCCAGCGAGAACAGCATCAGCGGGGCCACGCTGTCGGCCAGGAACCCGAGAAAGACATCCAGCCAGTCGAGCAGAGGCACACCGGCAAGATTCAGCGCCACACCAACCACTGCCGCCCAGATCGACGGTACTACCGCCAGGGCCCGGAGCGGGCTCCCGCCCCCGTACAGGCGCACGGCCTCGGGGTCCCCGTAGCGCCGGGCCAGCAGCACGCCCAGGGTCAGGACTAGCGGCAGGCAGGCGAACAGGTCGTACTGGATCGCCACCGCACGCCCGGCCTCGCCAAACAGACTGTCGAGTACCGGCAGGCCCAGGTAGGTCGCGTTGGGCCAGGCCGCCGCCAGCAGCATGGCCCCGATGGCCGCCCGCTCGGCCATGCAGACCCGGCACGCCAGCAACGTCACCCCGACCATCGCCAGGACCGTCAGCCCCGCCACCAGCGCAATGCGCAGAGAGTCCAGACCCAGCGGGGCCACCCACAGGACCTGCAGGACCAGCGCCGGCAACAGCAGGTAGTAGACCAGCGTGGTCAGGACCCGACGCGTGGTGTCCGCGTCCAGACCACCAGGCTGCAGGGCGCGCCACACGACGCCGGCGACGATCAGCGCCCCCATCTGGGTCATCACGCTCAGCATGGCCGGCGCACGGCCTCGGAAAGCTCGGACATGGTGACGGCATCCTTTCGCGCCTGGCGGCGGGGTCCGGGTTCTGACGGCGCCCATTCTACGGCCCCGGCGAGTGCCCCACACGAAAAAACCCGGCGGGGCGAGGTGCCCGGCCGGGTTCTGTTCCGCGGGTCGGACCCGCAGGCGGCTTACGCCAGGGGACGCTTACGCGGCGCCGCCGGCCTGCTCCTGTTCCTGCTGCTGGCGGGCGACATCGGCGCGGACCTGCTCCATATCCAGCTCGCGCACCTTGCCCAGCACCTCGTCCAGCTGGCCGGCAGAGAGCACGCCCGGCTGCGAGAACACGATGATCTGCTCGCGGAAGATCATCAGCGTCGGGATGGAACGGATCTGGAAGGCGCCGGCGATGCCCTGTTCCTCGTCGGTGTTCACCTTGGCGAAGACCACGTCGGAGTGCTTCTCCGAGGCCTCCTCGAAGGTCGGGGCGAACTGCTGGCACGGACCGCACCAGGGGGCCCAGAAGTCCATGATGACGATGTCATTCCCGGTGATGGTGGATTCGAAGTTGTCCTGCGTAAGTTCCTGAACGGCCATGTTTGCGGCTCCGGTTAAGAATTTGGTCCGAAACCTTAACAGCCCCGCCGCCGGGTTTCAGGATTTCGACGCTGCGAGCATGGCTGCCCGCAGGCGCTCCAGGCGCTCGATGGGGTCGTCCGCCTCCAGCAGCTGCTGCTTGATCTCGAGGTCGATCGGCAGCAGCTCGGTCAGCCGCGCGGCCACCCAGGTCGAGTCATCAAAGCGACGTTCCAGGTGCGACCAGGGCGTACCCAGCTGGTCGAGCAGACGCTCCAGCAGGTCCGCCAGCGAGGCGTAGTCGACCGGCAGGCTGACCTCGGGATATTCCGGCAACGGCTCCACCTCGCCCAGCCACAGGCCATCATCGGCACGCCGGGCGTTGTGGATCACGCGTCGCGCCTCGCCCTTCACCAGGATCCCCAGCAGGCCATCCGGACGCTGGTCCCAGTCCACGATGGCGGCCTCGGTCCCCACGCCGTAAAAGCCCGCAGACGCGTCGGTTTCGGCCGGGAGCGCCCCCGATTCACGCTCCGGCTCCGTCGCGACGATCACGAAGCGGCTGTCGTCGCGCAGGCAGCGGCGCACCATGTCGAGATAGCGGGTCTCGAAGATCCGCAGCGGCAGCAACCCATCGGGGAACAGCACCGTGTTCAGCGGAAACAGCGGCAGCGTGGTCATGCATCCTCTCCCGGCGGGGCGCCGGCGCCCCAGCGCGGCACCAAGGCGTGCTCGACGTCGAGGTGGTCCAGCACGCGGGCCACCATGAAGTCGATCAGGTCGTCGATGGACTGCGGACGGTGGTAGAAGGCCGGATTGGCCGGCATCACCACCGCGCCCATGCGGGCCAGGCGCAGCATATTCTCCAGATGGATCTCGGAAAACGGGGTCTCGCGCACCACCAGCACCAGCTTGCGGCGTTCCTTGAGCACCACGTCGGCCGCGCGCTCGATCAGCCCGCGCGAGGCCCCCGTGGCGATCGCCGACACGGTCGCGGTGGTACACGGGCATACCACCATGGCCTCCGGCACGGCCGAGCCACTGGCCACCGGCGCCGTCCATTGCTCGGCCCCGTAGCAGTGGATCTGGCCGGGCACCGCCTGGTAACGCTCGCTGAAATAGCGCGCGATCTCCTGCGGACGCCCCGGCAGGTCCAGGTCGGTCTCCAGCCCCAGGACTACCTGCGCCGGCTTCGACAGCATCAGGTGCACCTGGATCCCGGACTCCACCAGACACTGCAACAGGCGCAGGCCATAGGGGGCCCCGGAGGCGCCGGTCAGGGCCAGCGAAATGCTGTTCGGCTGTTGCCTCATGCGGGGGTTCCCTGCAGGGCATCGATCAGACGCAGGTGCAGCCCGTCGAAGCCTCCGTTGCTCATGATCACCAGCGTATCGCCGGCGCGCACCGTGGCAAGAATCCCCTGCAACAGGGACTCGATATCGCGCGCCACGGACAGCTGCTCGCCGAGTTGCCGTTGCAGGCCGTCGGTGGACCAGTCGATCTCCGGGGCGTGGTACAGATGCACCGCGTCGGCCCGCGCCAGGGCCGCGCCCAGGGCCTCGGCATGCACGCCCATGCGCATGGTGTTGGAGCGTGGCTCGAGGATCGCCACCAGCCGCCCGCCGGTCGCCACCTGCCCGCGCAGTCCCTCCAGGGTCAGGCGGATCGCGGTGGGATGGTGGGCAAAGTCGTCGATCACCCGGATGCCGTCGATCTCCGCGCGCAGCTCCTGGCGCCGACGCACGCCGCGAAAGCCCGGCAGCGCCTCGATACCGGCAGCCAGCGGCACCCCGGCATGGCGGGCCGCGCCGAGGGCGGCCAGGGCATTGGCCAGATTGTGCCGCCCGGACATCGACCAGGCGACCCGCCCCACCACGGCACCATCCGCCAGCACCTCGAACTCGGAGGCATCGGCATTCAGCGCCCGGGCGGCCAGTGCAACGCCCGTAGCCGAGTCGGGATCGGTGCTCAAATACTCCACCGGCGTCCAGCAGCCCGTCTCCAGCACCCGCTCCAGCGCAGCATCCCCCGCCGGCACGAGGATGCGCCCCTCGCCGGGCACCGTGCGCACCAGATGATGGAACTGGCGTTCAATTGCGGCCAGATCCGGATAGATATCGGCATGGTCGTATTCCAGGTTGTTCAGCACCAGGGTGCGCGGGCGGTAGTGGACGAACTTGGCGCGCTTGTCGAAGAAGGCGCTGTCGTATTCGTCGGCCTCGATCACGAAGAACGGGGCATCCCCCAGGCGCGCGCTGACCCCGAAATTGCCGGGCACCCCGCCAATCAGGAAACCGGGGTTCATCCCGGCGTACTCCAGGATCCAGGCCAGCAGGCTGGCGGTCGTGGTCTTGCCGTGGGTGCCGGCCACCGCCAGCACCCAGCGATCGCGCAGGAGATGCTCGGCCAGCCACTGCGGCCCCGAGGTGTAGTCCAGACCGCGATCCAGCAGCGCCTCGACGACCGGCATACCCCGGCGCATCACATTGCCGACCACCACCGGCCCGGCCTCGGGCAGGGTCGCGGGGTCGTGGCCCTCGTGATATTCGATTCCCGCCAGCTCCAGCTGGTCGCTCATCGGCGGATACAGCTTCTGGTCGGAACCGGTGACGGTATAGCCCCGGGCGCGGGCCAGCTGGGCCAGCCCGCCCATGAAGGTGCCCCCGATGCCGAGGATATGCAGGTGCCCGGCACTCACTGGAACAGCCCGATCGTGGTCTGGGTGGCCACGCTGGAGACCACAATATAGCCCAGGGCGATCAGCATCCCGATCAGACGCATGCCGAGTGCCAGAGCCTGCTGGAGGATATGACCGAACACCAGCAGCAACCAGGCAAAAAGCACCAGCATCCCGAGGAGCAGACCGGTATGGACTTCCTCGGGATCGCGCGCCGGATCCGGGCCGCCCGCGAGCAGCATCAGCAGCGCCATCAGCAGGCCGAGCAACGCACCCGTACCCGCCATCGCGGTGAAGGTCTGGCGCCAGCGGTCCGGCACCCCCCGCAGATTGAGCACGATCACGACGAAGGCGTACAGGACCACCAGGTCCATCACGTTCAGCGCCAGCGCCTGCCCGAAGCCGTACAGCGGGATACCGATCACCATCCCGGCGATCAGGGCGATACCGACCCAGAAGGCCAGCGTGCTGTTGTCGGCCGGCAGATCCTGCGGCCCTGCCTGCAGGCGCAGGATGTTCAGCATCGGGGCAAGACCGTTCAACGCGCCGGCTCCTCGGCCTCCATGGCCTCCAGCGCCTCGAGTTCTTCCAGCTCATCCAGCATCGCGTCGGCCTCTTCGTCCGGCATGCCGCCGCGCACCAGGAAGTCGCGGCGCTGCAGGTAGCCCTGGCGCATCGCGATATAGGGATCATCGGACAACTGCTCGAGCATGCGTTCCGTGGCAATCAGCCCGGCGCGCATGTCGACCACCTCCAGCGCGACCAGGCCAATCCACCACCCGGTGTGATCGTCGCGCAGATTGGTGTGATAGAGCGGGTTGGTGTACCCGTCCACCAGCCGTGCCGGGGCGTCCCGCGCCGTGCTCGGGCCGAGGAAAGGCAGCTGGAGGTAGGGGCCCCGCGCCACGCCCCAGGCCCCCAGGGTCTGGCCGAAGTCCTCGTTATTCTTGTCCAGCCCCATGGGCGAAGCCACGTCGATGAGCCCGAACAGCCCGAAGGTCGAATTGAACATGATGCGGCCGGTATCCGACGCGGCGTTCTCCAGATTGCCCTGCAACAGGTTGTTGAACAGGACCGTGAAGTCGTTCAGATTGGAGAAGAAATTGCCTACCCCGGTCTGCACTGGCTGCGGCAGACGCCGGTACTGTACGGCCGCCGGTCGCAGCAGCGACTCGTCGAAGTCCTGGTTGAACTCGAACACGGCGCGGTTGTAGGACTCCCAGGGATCATCCGGGTGGCGGTCCTCGCTGGGAACGGTCGCGCAGCCGGTCAGGCCAAGGAGCATCAGGGCCAGCAGGCCGTATCGCAAGCGGGAGACAACGGACATGTGATTCCTTTTTTCAATCCGGCGCCGGGCCGGTTTCGCATGGACCGCGCAGACGGAGGGTGTTCCGCGCGCCAGTGGCGCGCCCCCTCAGGACCCGGTGATCGGGTGAATGTCCGCCTTGCGGGCCAGCCCGACCTGGCCACGGCCCTGATCCTTGGCCTGGTAGCAGGCACGATCGGCCGCCACGAACGCCTCGTCCACACCGGGGATATCCGGCCCCAGCTCGACCACCCCTACCGATGCCCCAATGGTGACGTCGCGCGCCTCCACCTGCAACGGCCGGTCGGCGAGGGCCGAACAGATCCGCTGGCCAAGGATACGCCCATACTCCGCATTGGTGTCACGGGCGATGATCGCAAATTCGTCACCCCCGATCCGCGCGACGGCATCGTGGCCACGGGTCAGCTGACGCAGGACATGGGCCACCTGGCGCAGCAGCTCGTCGCCGACCCGGTGGCCATGGCGGTCGTTGACCTCCTTGAAATAGTCCAGGTCCACCAGCAACAGACTGGCCACCGCACGATTGTCGCGGGCGGCGTGCATGGCGATCTCCAGCTCGCGCTCGAAGGCGCGCCGGTTCAGCAGGCCGGTCAGACCATCGTGGCTGGCCTCGTGCACCAGGCGGTCCACCAGCCGACGCTCCTCGGAGACGTCCGTCAGCACGAGCAGGGTGCGTACCGAACTGCCAGCCACCGGGTCCAGGGCCGTGCGGGCGATGCGCACGATCAGTTCGTGGCCGTCGCGACGGACCAGGCGGGCATCCGAGCGCTCGCCCAGGGCCTGATCGAGCCGGTCACCCCGGGCATTGTCCGGCAGCAGGGGGCGATTTCTGCCCAGCTCGCGCAGGTCGAGGAGCTGGTCAAGGGAGCAACCCAGCACCTGATCGCGGTTCAGCCCCGCCAGCTCGCGGGCGGCCGAGTTGATGTAGGCGATTCCGCCATGGGCATCCAGGGTGATGACCGCGTCCGGAATCGCCTCCAGGCTGCGCTCCAGATTGTGCCCGGAGCGCCGCACCCGGGCATGTACCCGCGAGACATACAGCAGCGCCAGCAGCGCAACCGCCGCCAGCGCCGAGACCAGCCACAGTAGATGGGCGCGCAGCCAGGCCAGGATGTCGAAGGGCTGCGGGGCGTACAGCCCCACCCCCAGCTCGTACATCAGCCCGTGCACGTCCTCGTAGGAACGGGGCGCGGCCCAGCCGCCGATCCCGGCCGCCCGGCTCACCGGGTGGCTCTCGTCCAGGGAAAGGGTCGCCAACAGGATCGCGTGGGCCAGGCCGGCATCCAGATCGCCGCGCATCGCCAGCGGCCACTCGGGGTACAGGCGGGTGCTGGAACGATAGCCGAACGACGGGAAGGCGCGCTCGCCGACCACCCGGACCTGATCGACCCGCGGATCCCCTCGGGCCTCGAGGTCCTCCAGGATGCCGGTACGGAAGGTCGCGGCATCGACCTCGCCCTGCAGCACCCAATCCAGGCCGCGGCCGACCGGGAAGCCGGTAAACACCAGCGACGCCAGGTCCGCCTCGACGTCCAGACCGGCCGCCTGCAACTCGCGCCAGGTCATCCACCAGCCCCCGAAGGCATCCGGGTGCACGGCAGACAGGCGCTGCCCGCGCAGGTCATCCAACTCCACCAGGTCTTCGCGGTCGGCCCGCGCGATCACGACCGCCCCGAAGCGATCCTCGTCACGGCCTACCTGACGCGGCTGCATGGTGGCGATGCGCGAGATCCCGTGCTGCTGTTCCAGCATCACGTAAGAACCGCTGTTGGTCAGGATCAGGTCGAACCGCGCCTCCGCCACCGCCGCCTGCAACGCGTCGTTGTCCACGGGTTCCAGCTCGAAGGTCGCGCCGTCCACCTGCTCTGTGAGGTATTCGACAAACGGCGTCCACCGACTGCGTGCGACGTCGTCGCCGCGGTGGGCCAGCACACCCAGGACCATGCGCTGCCCTTCGGCTGCGGCGTCGCCCTCGTCCATGGCCCCGGCCGCGAACGGGACGAGACCGCCGAGGACCACCAGCAACAGGCCCGCCAGCCCCAGCCACCCGGCCCCGAAGCACCTGCGCGGGGCGCTCCTGGGTTGTGGGTACTGGCAACCGGGGGCCGTCATGTCATGTCGGCTTTCGGTTACGGCTGGCGGCGATGCGCAGGCGCAGCGCGTTCAAGCGGATGAAGCCCTCGGCGTCCTTCTGGTCGTAGGCCCCGGCGTCGTCCTCGAAGGTGGCGATGGCATCGTCGAACAGGGTGTCCTCGGAACGCCGTCCGGCAACGATCACGTTGCCCTTGTACAGGCGCAGGCGCACCTCGCCGTTGACGACACCCTGGGTGTCGTCGATCGCGGCCTGCAGCATGCGCCGCTCCGGGCTCCACCAGTAACCGTTGTAGATGATGCTGGCGTAGCGCGGCATCAACTCGTCCTTCAGGTGCGCCGCCTCGCGGTCCAGGGTGATGGACTCCAGCGCCCGGCGCGCCTTGAGAAGGATGGTGCCACCCGGGGTCTCGTAGCAGCCGCGCGACTTCATGCCGACGTAGCGGTTCTCGACGATGTCGAGCCGGCCCACGCCGTGGGCCCCGCCACGCTCGTTGAGCTTCGCAAGCAGCGCCGCCGCGCTCAGGCGCTCGCCGTTGATCGAGACCGGGTCGCCCTTCTCGAAGCCGATGGTCAGGGTCTCGGACTCGTCCGGCGCGGCCTCGGGGGAGACCGACCAGCGCCACATGTCCTCCTCGGCCTCGGTCCACGGGTCCTCCAGCGGGCCGCCCTCGTAGGAGATATGCAGCAGGTTGGCATCCATGGAGTAGGGCGACTTGGTGCCCTGTTTCTTGTAGTCCACCGGGATGTTGTGCTGCTCGGCGTAGGCCATCAGGCGCTCGCGCGAGTTCAGGTCCCACTCCCGCCAGGGGGCGATCACCTGGATGCCCGGCTTCAGCGCATAGGCGCCCAATTCGAAGCGCACCTGGTCGTTGCCCTTGCCGGTGGCACCGTGGGCGATGGCGTCGGCCCCGGTCTCCTCGGCGATCTCCACCAGGCGCCGCGCGATCAGCGGGCGCGCGATGGAGGTACCCAGCAGGTACTCGCCCTCGTAGATCGTGTTGGCGCGGAACATCGGGAACACGTAGTCGCGCACGAAGACCTCGCGCAGATCCTCGATGTAGATCTGCTTCACGCCAAGGGCCTCGGCCTTGGCCCGGGCCGGCTCGACCTCCTCGCCCTGACCGAGATCGGCGGTGAAGGTAATGACCTCGCAGCCATACTGCTCCTCCAGCCACTTGAGGATGACCGAGGTATCCAGCCCGCCGGAGTAGGCGAGGACGACGCGCTTGATGGAGGAACTCATAAGAATGCCAATCCTTGTCTTAACGTGAAGATATAGTCGTTTTCGTAACCGGCGTCACTACCACGCCGGGGTCGCGGACGGTGCGGATGGATCCTCTTCGGGGCCCGAACCGCGCCCGTCAGCGCCCTCCGAAGAGCCAGAGGGCCGCGGCGCGGCCGCTGGGCCATCCACACTCGGCCCGCCAGTATCCAGCCACCAGATATCGCTGCGGCGCGAGGCCTGACGGGCACCCTCCGCGGCCGGATCGACGCCCGGGGCCTGGATCTCGATCCCTGTGACCGGCACCCCCTCGTCCACCAGGGCATCGCGCACCACCTCGGCACGGTTGCGGCTCAAGGGGCGGTTGATCTCCAGCGGGCCGGCGGCGTCCGTCCAGCCCACCACCCGTATACGGGGGGCATCGGCGCCCACCAGCGCGCGCGCCGCCCGTTTCAGGACCTCGCGTGCCTCGGCATCGAGGCGGTGGCTGCCCGTTTCGAAATAGGTGCTCCAGCGGTCCAGCGCGCCCGCCTCCGGCGTCGCCGCGGGCGCAGCGTGCTCGCCGTAGCAGGCGCGGAAGTCGTGGGCCCGCCGGGCGAAGCGGATGCCCCGGAAATGCACGGCATCATCCCCGTCCGGGAAGTCGATGCGCACGTCGTGCCCCGCCAGCAGACGCGCCTTCAGCGGCTGGGCGAAGGCCGGGGGCACCCGGAACAGGCGATCGTCACGCGCCTGCAGTTGCAGGTCCAGCGGGGCCTCGGTCGCAGGACGCAGCCACTCCGGGGCACCGGTTCCCAGACGCGGTGCACTACCCGGCGGCATCGGATAGGGGGCCTCCCAGAACGCCGCGGTCATCAGGCCCGGCCGGGCCTCGAAGCGCAGGACGCCGCCATGACGGACCGTCTGTTCCATGCGGCAGCTCGCATCGCCCTCGGTCAACTGCCAGTCACTGTGCTCCAGCGGCTCGCTGTAGGGCCCGGCGCCCGCCGTGGCCATGCCGGCCCCCAGTACCAGGAGGCCCGGGAGCGCACGACGCAGCCACTGGCGCAGGCCGGCCATGGCCGGCTAGCGCTTCTTCGGCGGCAGGATGTCGGTGATCGAGCCGTGCGCGACCTCGGCGGCAAAGGCGACGGTCTCGCTGAGCGTCGGGTGCGGGTGCACCGTCAGGCCGATGTCCTCGGCCTCGGCACCCATCTCCAGCGCCAGCATCGCTTCGCCGATCAGGTCGCCGGCGGACGGACCGACGAGGCCCGCGCCGATCACGCGGCCATCGGCGCCGAACAGCAGCTTGGTCATGCCATCCTCCGCACCCAGCGCGATCGCGCGGCCGGAGGCAGCCCAGGGGAACACGCCCTTGGTGTATTCGATGCCGTCGGCCTTGGCCTGCTCCTCGGTCACGCCCATCCAGGCGACCTCGGGGTGGGTATAGGCAACGGACGGGATCGCACGGGCGTCGAAGTGCACCTTGTGCCCGGCGATCACCTCGGCCGCGACCTTGCCCTCGTGGGTGGCCTTGTGCGCCAGCATCGGCTGGCCGACCACGTCGCCGATGGCGAAGATATGCTCGATGTTGGTGCGCTGCTGGCTGTCGACCTCGATGAAACCGCGATCGGTCACCTGCACGCCGGCCGCCTCGGCCTTGATCTTGGCCCCGTTCGGGCTGCGACCCACGGCGACCAGCACCCGGTCGAAGGTGTCCTCTTCCGGCAGGCCCTTGGCCTCGCCCTCGAACTGGCAGACGATCCCGGCCTTGCTGGCCTTGGCCTCGGTCACCTTGCTCTTGAGGAAGATGTTCTCGAAGCGCTTCTTCGCGCGCTTCTCGAACGGGCGGACGATGTCGCGGTCCGCGCCCGGCATCAGGGTATCGGACAGCTCGACCACCGTGACCTTGCTGCCCAGGGCCTCGTACACGCAGGCCATCTCCAGCCCAATGATGCCGCCGCCGACCACCAGCATGCGCTCGGGGATCTCCGCGAGATCCAGGGCATCGGTGGAGTCCATCACCCGCTCGTCATCCCAGGGGAAGCTCGGCAGCTTGATCGCCTGCGAGCCGACCGCGATGATCGCGTGCTCGAAACCGATCACCTCGCGGCCCTCGTCACCCTCCACCGCGATGCTGTTGGCGCCGACGAATTCGCCCACACCCTGCACCACGCGCACCTTGCGCTGCTTGCACAGCTGCTTCAGGCCGCCGGTCAGCTTCTTGACCGCATTGCCCTTGTAGCCGCGCAGGCCGTCGAGATCGATCTCCGGCTCGCCGAACTTGATACCCAGCGCGGCAAAGCGCTCGGCCTCGTGCAGCACCTCGCCGGCATGCAGCAACGCCTTGGACGGGATGCAGCCAACGTTCAGGCAGACCCCGCCGATCTGCGGGTAGCGCTCGACCATGACCACGTCCAGCCCCAGATCCGCCGCGCGGAAGGCGGCGGTGTAACCGCCGGGGCCGGAGCCCAGCACCAGCACCTGGCACTGGCTGTCGGTGTTCGGGTCAGCGGCCGCCTTGGGTGCGGCCTTCTGCGACGCACTCCCGGCCGTGGATTCCGCTTTGTCGGACTCGGTCTTGTCGCCACCGGAGGCGGGGGCGTCATCGCTTCCGCTCGCGGCCTCGCCACTGGCCTCAAGATCCAGGAGCTTGCTGCCCTGGGAGACCTTGTCGCCGACCTTCACATGCAGCTTCTTCACGGTGCCGGCCTCGGGGGCAGGCACGTCGATGGTCGCCTTGTCGGACTCCAGCGTGATCAGCGGATCCTCCGGCGCGATCTCGCTGCCCGGCTGCACCAGGACCTCGATGATCTCGACGTCCTTGAAATCCCCGATATCCGGGACCTCGATGGTCTTGGTCTGGCTCATCCAGTCACTCCGGTTGCGATTACAGAAGCATGCGGCGCATGTCGGACAGCAATGCGCTCAGCGTGGTGGCGAAGCGGGCGCCCAGGGCGCCGTCGATCACCCGGTGATCGTACGACAGCGCCAGCGGCAGGATCAGGCGCGGCTCGAACTCCTTGCCGTTCCACACCGGCTTCATGCTGGAGCGCGACACGCCGAGGATCGCGACCTCGGGGGCATTCACGATCGGGGTGAACTGGGTCCCGCCGATCCCGCCGAGGCTGGAGATGGTCAGGCAGCCGCCCTGCATGTCCGCCGGCTTGAGCTTCTTGTCGCGGGCGCGCTGGGACAGGTCCATCAGCTCCGAGGCGATGTCCACCAGGCTCTTGCGGTCGACATCGCGCACCACCGGGACGACCAGGCCGTCCGGCGTGTCCACCGCAATGCCGAGGTTGTAGTACTGCTTCAGGATCAGGTTCTCGCCGGTCGCATCCAGCGAGGCATTGAAGCGCGGGTACTGCTTGAGGGCGGAGACCACCGCCTTCATCAGGAACGGCAGGAAGGTGACCTTCACGCCCTTCTTCTCGTACTCGGCCTTCAGCGACTTGCGGAAGTCTTCCAGCTCGGTGATGTCGGCCTCGTCGAACTGCGTCACGTGCGGGACGGTGACCCAGTTGCGGTGCAGGTTCTTGCCGGTGAGCTTGTTGATCTTCGAAAGCGGCTGGGTCTCGATCGGGCCGAACTCGGAGAAGTCGATCTCCGGCATCGGCTCCACGCCCAGGCCGCCGCCCGCACCCTGGCTCAGCGCGCGCTTGACGAAGCCCTGCACGTCCTCGCGCAGGATGCGCCCCTTGCGCCCGGAACCCTCGACCTTGCTCAGGTCCACGCCCAGCTCGCGGGCGAACTTGCGCACCACCGGCGAGGCGTGGGCCTTGCGGAAGGCCGATTCGTCGCGGATGTGTTCGGTGGGCGACGGGCGCGGGTCGGCCCGGTCGGCGGCCTTCGGTGCCTCGGACGGCTGCGGCTTCTCGGCCGCGGCGGCCGGCTCGTCCGGGGCCTCCGCGGAAGACGGCGCTTCCTGCTTCGGCTCCTCGTCCCTGGCGGAGGTGTCCTCGGCGGCGCCCTCGTCGGAGGGCTCCAGCTCCAGGATCGGGTCGCCCTCGTTGACGCGATCGCCGGCCTTCACCTTCAGTGCCTTCACCGTCCCGCCCTGGGGGGCCGGAATCTCGATGGAGGCCTTGTCCGATTCCAGCGTGATCAGCGGGTCCTCGGGGGCGATGGTGTCCCCGGGGCTGACGATCACCTCGATGATCTCGACGTCCTTGAAATCACCGATGTCCGGCACGTGCACGGTAGTCGTGTTGCTCATGTCTGCTCCTGCCTCGGTACCGGCGGCCTCAGGCCTGCAAGGGGTTGGGCCGTTTGACGTCGATCTCGTACTTCTTGATCGCATCACTCACGGTCTTGACCTCGACGGTCCCGGCGTCGGCCAGGGCCTTCAGGGCCGTGACCGCGATATGGTAGCGATCCACCTCGAAGTGGCGACGCAGCGCGGCGCGGGTATCCGAACGGCCGAAGCCGTCGGTGCCCAGCACGCGGTAGTCGGCCGGCACGAAGGCGCGGATCTGGTCGGGGTAGGCCTGGACATAGTCGGTCGCGGCCACCACCGGGGCGTCGGAACCCCCGAGGCATTCCTCGACCCAGGACTTGCGCGGCTTGGCCTCCGGGTTCAGGCGGGCGTGGCGCTCGGCATCGCGGCCGTCGCGGGCCAGTTCGTTGAAGCTGGTCGCGCTCCAGACTTCGGCGGCCACGCCGAAGTCCTTGTCCAGCAGCTCGGCGGCGGCAATGGCCTCGCGCAGGATGGTGCCGGACCCCAGCAGGCGCACCTTCTTTTTCTTCCGCCCGCCAGCCTGCAGGCGATACAGGCCTCGACGGATGCCTTCCTCGGCACCCTTCGGCATGGCCGGCTGCGGGTAGTTCTCGTTCATCACGGTGATGTAGTAGAAGACGCTTTGCTGCTCCGCGTACATACGGCGCATGCCGTCCTGAACGATCACCGCCAGTTCAAAGGCGAAGGTCGGATCGTAGGCGATGCAGTTGGGCACGTTGGCGGCCATCATCAGGCTGTGGCCATCGTCGTGCTGCAGGCCCTCGCCGGCCAGTGTGGTGCGTCCGGCGGTCGCGCCCATCAGGAAACCGCGGGCACGCATGTCGCCGGCGGCCCAGATCAGGTCGCCGACGCGCTGGAACCCGAACATCGAATAGAAGATGTAGAACGGCACCATTGCCACGCCGTGCGTGGAGTAGGAGGTCGCGGCCGCGATCCAGGAGGACATGGAGCCGGCCTCGTTGATCCCCTCTTCCAGGATCTGGCCCTTCTTGTCCTCCTTGTAGTACATCACCTGTTCCTTGTCCTGCGGCTCGTAGAGCTGGCCAACCGAGGAATAGATCCCCAACTGGCGGAACAGGCCTTCCATGCCGAAGGTGCGTGCCTCGTCGGGCACGATCGGGACGATGTTCTTGCCGATCTTCTTGTCGCGTGCGAGCAGCGTCAGCAGGCGCACGAAGGCCATGGTGGTGGACATCTCGCGCTCGCCGGAGGCCTCCAGCAAACCATTGAAGGCGTCCAGGCCGGGCACTTCGAGCGGGGTAGCCAGCGGCCGACGCACGGGCAGATGACCGCCCAGGTCATTGCGCCGCGCGTTCATGTATTTCATCTCCTCGGAGTCGGGGTCCGGCTTGATGTATTCGGCCTTCTCCACCTGCTCGTCGGACAGCGGGATGTTGAAGCGGTCGCGGAACTGCTTCATGTCGTCCGCGTCCATCTTCTTCTGGCTGTGGGTGCGGTTCTGGGCCTCGCCCGCAGCCCCCATGCCGTAGCCCTTCACGGTGTGCGCGAGGATCACGGTCGGCTGACCCTGGTGCTCGACCGCCGCCTTGTAAGCCGCATAGACCTTGACCGGGTCATGGCCACCGCGGTTGAGGCGCCAGATGTCCTCGTCGGACATGTTGGCCACCATGCGCTTGAGCTCGGGGTACTTGCCGAAGAAGTGCTCGCGCACGTAGGCGCCGTCATTCGCCTTGTAATTCTGGAAGTCGCCGTCGACCGCCTCCATCATGCGTTTTTGCAGCAGCCCGTCGGTGTCTCGGGCCAGCAGCGGGTCCCAGTAGCGGCCCCACAGCACCTTGACCACGTTCCAGCCAGCGCCGCGGAAGATCGCCTCCAGCTCCTGCACGATCTTGCCGTTGCCGCGCACCGGGCCGTCCAGGCGCTGCAGGTTGCAGTTCACCACCCAGGTCAGGTTGTCGAGCTTCTCGCGCGAGGCCAGGGTGATCGCACCCAGGGTCTCCGGCTCGTCCACCTCGCCGTCGCCGACGAAGCTCCAGACGCGGCGGTTCTTGGTCTGCGCCAGGCCGCGATCCTGCAGGTAGCGCATGAAGCGCGCCTGGTAGATGCTCATGATCGGACCGAGGCCCATGGACACGGTCGGGAACTGCCAGAAGTCCGGCATCAGCCAGGGGTGCGGATAGGACGAAAGCCCCCTGCCGTCGACCTCGCGACGGAAGTGGTCCAGCTGCTCCTCGGTCAGGCGGCCCTCCATGAAGGCACGGGCGTAGATGCCCGGCGAGGAATGCCCTTGGGCAAACAGCAGATCGCCCCCGTGATCGTGCGAAGGGGCATGCCAGAAGTGGTTGAAGCCGACGTCGTACAGCGTCGCGGCGGAGGCGAAGGTCGCGATATGCCCACCCAGTTCGGACGATGCACGATTGGCCTTGACCACCATCGCCATCGCGTTCCAGCGGATATAGGAACGGATGCGATGCTCCACCGCGCCATCCCCCGGATACTCGGGTTCCAGGTGCGTGGGGATGGTGTTCACATAGGCGGTATTGGCGGAGTACGGCAGGTAGGCCCCGCTGCGGCGCGCCTTGTCGACCAGGCGCTCGAGGAGGGCATGCGCCCGCTCGGGGCCATCCGTCTCCAGCACGGAGGCCAGGGCGTCGATCCACTCCTGGGTCTCTTGCGGGTCGATATCGTGTTCGGTCGCGTTCGGGTCCATGCTCTACCCCTGAAAACGGGTTGGGAATCGGGTTGCCACGACGGGGCCGGACCACCGGGCGGTCGGGCATTTGCTACCATGCGCCGGTGTCGGGCGGGCATAAAAGGCGCAAGTATCCCGACTGTGCCGCCAACAGGTCAAGCGAAAGCCTTCTATGGCGCCGAACGTCGGCAAAATATGCGGAAAAATCCGCAAACACCGCGAAAGCCTTCCGATGCGCCCGTAACGACTCCAAAACCCGCGAAACACCCCCATCGAGATCGAGCAAAACCATGGCCGAACCCGTCCAGCTGGACCCGCAGCACCGCCCAATGGCGAACCGTTTCCGCGGCTTTTTGCCGGTGGTGGTGGACGTGGAGACGGGGGGCTTCGACTGCCGCCGCCATGCGCTCCTGCAAGTGGCCGCGGTGTTTCTGCGCCGGGACGAGCAGGACCATCTCGTGCGCGATCGCACGGTGAGTCTGCATGTGCGTCCCTATGAAGGCTCGGAGATGGACCCGAAGTCCCTGGAAGTGAACGGCATCGACCCGTACCACCCGCTGCGGGCCGCCTGGCCGGAGGATCAGGCGATGGGGAAGCTGTTCAGCGAGGTCCGCCGTGAAGTGAAGGTCAACCACTGCAAGCGCGCGATCCTGGTCGGACACAATGCGCACTTCGACCTTGGCTTCGTGCATACCGCGGCCGAACGCTGCGGGATCAAGCGTAACCCGTTCCACCCGTTCAGCAGCCTGGACACGGTGTCGCTCTCGGCACTGGCCTTTGGGCAGACGGTGCTGGCACGTGCGGCCGACGCCGCGGGGATTGGCTGGGATACCGAGTCCGCCCACAGCGCCGCGTTCGACGCGGAAAAGACGGCGGACATCTTCTGCCAGATCGCCAACCGCTGGCAGGACGGGATCGGCGTGCCGCAGCCAGCACTACGCCTGCCCGACCCGGAAGAACTTCCGCCCGGGAGCTGACACACAACACACGCCCTGCGAACCCTCACAGATCGCCACGGCGCTGCGCGCCTCGCGATGACCCAACCCTCAGCCCCGTCATTGCGAACCCCGCAGGGGTGAAGCAATCTCCCACCGTCGGCACCGCTCGGGGCGCGTCGATGCTTCGGGAGATCGCCACGCCCCTGCGGGGCTCGCGATGACCAACCCTCTCCAGTCATTGCGAACTCCGCAGGGGTGACGCAATCTCCCGGACACGGCCACGACGGCGGGAATCCGGGGGCACATCAGGAGATCACCACGATCCCTTGCTGGGCCTCGCGGATGACGGTTTTGGTTGGGCGGCAGCCCCTAGGGCTGCCGCCCACCTCCATGCTTTAACTCGCGGCGCGCTTGGCGTGGGCCTCGTCGACCATCTTCTTCAGCTCGCCACTCTCGAACATCTCGAGGGTGATATCGCAGCCGCCGATCAGCTCGCCGTCGATGTAGACCTGCGGGAAGGTCGGCCAGTCGGCGAAGCGCGGCAGATTCTGCATGACCTCCTGGTCCGCGATCACGTTCACGTAGCCGAATTCCTGGTCGCAGCGCTTCAGCGCCTCGACCGCACGGCTGGAGAAGCCGCACATGGGGAACTGCGGGGTGCCCTTCATGAAGATCACCACCGGGTTGTCTTCCACCTGCTGGCGAATCCGATCCATTACATCCATTGCTGTACTCCCGAAATTTGTTGCCACGAATCGCGCTTCGATCACCCGAAAGCGCTCGCGGCCAATTACCTAGCGTGACGCTCAGACATTAAAGCGGAAATGTACCACGTCACCTTCTTTCAACAAGTATTCCTTGCCCTCGAGGCGCCATTTCCCCGCATCCTTTGCGCCCTGTTCGCCATTGTGCTCGACGAAGTCCTCGTACCCCACCACCTCGGCGCGGATAAAGCCGCGTTCGAAATCGGTGTGAATCACCCCGGCACCCTGCGGCGCGGTGGAGCCCTGGCGCACAGTCCAGGCCCGCACCTCCTTCTCGCCGGCGGTAAAGAAGGTCTGAAGCTCCAGCAGGCGATAGGCCGTACGGATCACGCGATCCAGCCCCGGCTCGTCGAGCCCGAGATCGGCGATAAATTCCGCCCGCTCCTCGGGATCCAGCACCGCGATCTCGGCTTCGATCGCGGCACAGACACTGACCACTTCGGCACCCTCTTCGGCGGCTTTCGCCCGCACCGACGCGACCATCTCGTTGCCATCGACCAACGAGGCTTCGTCCACGTTGGCGATGTACATCATCGGCTTGATCGTCAGCAGATGCAGGTCGTACAGCAGCCGCCGCTCATCCTCGTCGAGATCCTGGGCCCGCGCGGGGATGCCCTGATCCAGACCGGCCGCCACCTTCTCGGCGGCCTTCAGCTGCGCGATCGCGGTCTTGTCCTGCGACTTGGCCGCGCGCGCCAGGCGATTGAGCGCCTTGTTGGTCGTCTCCAGGTCCGCCAGCATCAACTCGGTGCTGATGGTCTCGATATCGGAGATCGGATCCACCTTGCCGGCGACATGCACGATGTCGTCATCCTCGAAACAACGCACGACCTGGGCGATCGCGTCGGTCTCGCGGATATGTGCCAGGAACTGGTTACCCAGACCCTCGCCCTGCGCGGCCCCGGCCACCAGCCCGGCGATGTCCACGAACTCGACCGTGGTCGGCAGCGTGCGCTGCGGCTTCACGATCTCGCTCAGCCGTGTCAGGCGCGGATCCGGAACCTCCACCACGCCCACATTCGGGTCGATGGTGCAGAAGGGATAGTTCTCCGCGGCGATCTCCGCGCGCGTGAGGGCATTGAACAGGGTGGACTTGCCGACATTCGGCAGGCCCACGATCCCGCATTTCAAACTCATCGGGCTTCCTCGGGGTTCTTGGGGCCGGCGGCCGCCTTCGACCCGCCGCCATGCAGATTGCGCACCGCCTCGTCCCAGCGCCCGGCCACCAGCGCCGGGACCTGGTCCAGGGCCGTGTCGATGCCCTCCTCGATGGCCTGCGTATCGGCCTTGCCGGGACGATCCAGCACAAAGGGCACCACGTCGTCGCGGTGCCCCGGGTGGCCGATGCCGACCCGGAGACGGGCATAGTTCGGGCCGCCCAGGTGCCGGTGCAGGTCCCGCAGGCCGTTGTGACCACCATGCCCGCCGCCCAGCTTCAGCCGCACCACGCCCGGATCGAGATCCAGTTCGTCATGGACGATCAGGATGGCCTCGGGGGGGATACGGTAGAAATCGGCGCACTTGCGCACCGGCAGACCGCTCTTGTTCATGAAGCTCATGGGCTTGAGCAGCCAGCAGTCGCCCTCGGGCAGGTTGAGCCGGGCCGCCTCGCCATCGAAGCGACTCTCGGCGCGGAAATCCACGCCATGCCGGCGGGCCAGGGTGTCCACAAACCAGAAACCCGCGTTATGCCGGGTTTCGGCATAACGCGGGCCCGGGTTGCCCAGCCCGACCACCAGACGGATCGGTTCGGGTTGGATCGCCATCGTTCAGGCGGCAAGCCGCAGGGCTTACTCCTTGTCCTCGGACTCCGCCTCGTCGCCGGAGGCCTCTTCGCCACCGGCGGCTTCCTCGCCACCTTCGGCTTCCGCAGCCTCGGCTTCGGCTTCTTCGCCCTCTTCCTCATCGGTCTTGGCCGCACGCGGCAGCACTACGCTGACCACGGCATAGTCGTAGTCCTCGCCATGCATCAGGGCCACGCTCTGCACGCCTTCCGGCAGTTTGAGCTCGGAGATGTGCAGGGTGTCACCGACATCCATCTCGAGCACGTCGATATCGATGGCCTCGGGCAGGTTGCCCGGCAGACACTCGACCTCGAGCTCGTTGATCATGCGGCTGACCATGCCGCCGCCCAGCTTGACGCCCTTGGCCTCTTCCTCGTTGTGGAAGTGCAGCGGCACGCTGACGCGGATCGGCTGATTGGCGCTCACGCGCATCAGGTCTACGTGGTAGATGGTCGGCTTGAACGGATGGCGCTGCACATCGCGCAGGATCGCCTTCTCGGTCTTGCCGTCCAGCTTGACGCTCAGGATGTGCGAGTAGAACGCGTCTTCCTTGAGGTTGTGGACCATCGCGTTGTGATCCAGCGTGATCGCCACGGCGTCCTTGTCCGCTCCGTACAGGATGGCGGGCAGCTTGCCGGCGCGACGCAGGCGGCGGCTCGCACTCGAACCCTGTTCGTCACGCTTCTCGGCTTCAATGGTAAAGCTCATGCTCATTGCTACAGTCTCCAAAATGAAAGGCGCTTCACCCGAAGCGCCCTGAACACACCCCGCCCGCGACCAGGCGGGGCGCTGAAGGGAGGCAGAGCCTCCCGAAATCTTCCGGCTAGTTCAAGACGTCTAGTCCATGAACAGCGAACTGACGGATTCCTCGCGGTTGATGCGGCGGATCGTCTCCGCAAGCATCTCCGCCACCGACAACTGGCGGATCTTTTCGCAACCCTGTGCGTTGGGCTGCAGGGCCAGGGTGTCGGTCACTACCAACTCGTCAAGCGCCGAACCGTTTATGTTATCAATTGCCGCGCCGGAAAGCACGGGGTGCGTGGCATAGGCCATCACCGAATGGGCCCCGTGTTCCTTCAGGGCCTTGGCCGCCTGGCACAGCGTGCCGGCGGTATCCACCAGGTCGTCGATGATGATGCAGGACTTGCCGCGCACGTCGCCGATGATGTGCATCACCTCGGACTCGTTCGCGCGCGGGCGGCGCTTGTCGATGATCGCCAGGTCGGCGTCATCCAGACGCTTGGCGATCGCGCGAGCGCGCACCACCCCGCCGACGTCCGGCGACACCACGGTCAGATCACCCGAGACATGCCGCCAGACATCGCCCAGCAGCACCGGCGAGGCGTAGATATTGTCCACCGGGACGTTGAAGAAGCCCTGCACCTGGTCGGCATGCACGTCGATCGTCAGCACACGGTCCGCCCCGACCGCCTCGATCATGTTCGCGACCACCTTGGCCGAGATCGGCACCCGCGCCGAGCGCACGCGGCGATCCTGGCGGGCATAACCGAAGTACGGGATCACCGTGGTGATGCGACCGGCCGAGGCGCGGCGCAGCGCATCCACCATGATCACCAGTTCCATGATGTTTTCGTTGGTCGGCTGCCCGGTCGGCTGGATCAGGAACACGTCGCGGCCGCGAACGTTCTCCAGTAGTTCGACCTGCACCTCGCCATCGCTGAAACGCCCGACGATAGCCTTGCCCATCGGCAACCCCAGGTGCTCGGCAACGGCCTGGGCGAGACGCGGGTTCGCATTGCCCGCGAAGATCATCATGCGATTCTTGTCGACCACGGTTCGTCCCGGTCTGGATGGAGTGGAGCGGGCTGCGATCTCGCCCGGGCTCCAGTATAGCCCCCGGCGCGGGGCCGGGGTCCTGATGGTTTTGCCTCGCGCCATACTCGGGCGCGGGGCCGGTGTTGGCTGGGCCGGCAGGATGATGGCGCTGCGCGCCACCCTTCGGGCGCCACCTGCGGTGGCGTGCTCTCGCGGCTGTGCCGCTCGAGTCGCACCCGGTTCTCATCCTGCCGTCCCGGCAGTGGGTGACCCGCGCACGCGGCGCGAGTCTGGTTGTATGGCTGGGCCGGCAGGATTCGAACCTGCGCATGGCGGGATCAAAACCCGCTGCCTTACCGCTTGGCTACGGCCCAATATCTCGCTGGACTCTATTGTACTGCCTGACCGGCACCGTGCCCGGTCCATCCCGCGGATCGGCGTTGCCGATCCGGGCCGGCAGGATGATGGCGCTACGCGCCACCCTTCGGGCCGTCACCTTCGGCGACGGTCGGTCGCGGCTGCGCCGCTCGCGTCGAACCTGGCGCTTAGCGGGATCAAAACCCGCTGCCTTACCGCTTGGCTACGGCCCAATATCTCGCTGGACTCTATTGCGCTTCGATGCCGGCACCGCTCGGCGGCAGCCAGGCTTGCAGGGGCGACGCGTTGACCAGCGTCGTCACCCAGCTCTGCCAGGGGGCCGGCTGTACGGACTGTGCCGCCCGGGCCGCACTTTCGTCGGGGAACACCCCGAACAGGCAACCGCCACTACCGCTCAGGTGGGCCTGTGGCGTCTGCCCCTTCAGCCAGACCAGCGCCCGATCAACCTCCGGATAGCGCGCCCGAACCACCGGTTCGAACACGTTAACGAACCCCCCGGCGTCGATTGCGGACGAAATTGTCTCGGTGGGGCAGTCGCGTGTCAATTCCGGAGCCCCGAACATCGCGCCGGTCGCCACCGAAACGCCGGGGTCGACCAGCAGGACCCAGCCCGTATCCGGGCCCACGGGCGTCAGGCGTTCGCCAACCCCTTCGGCCCAGGCGGCGTGCCCGCTCACAAACACCGGCACATCGGCCCCCAGCTCCAGCCCGATCGAAGCCAACTGCTCGACGGTGCACCCCAGACCAAAAAGAAAATTCAGCGCCACCAGCGTGGTAGCGGCATCCGAGCTGCCGCCACCCAAGCCGCCTCCCACCGGGATTCGCTTGTCGAGGTGGACGCGTACGCCAAACGGCCACTCCGCCACCTCGGCCAGACGCCGGGCCGCGCGCAGGCAGAGGTTGTCGCCCCCGTCGATGGCCGGGCCGGCCATCTCGAAACACCCCGCGGGCAACGGTTCAAAGCGCAGCGCGTCCTCCAGCCCGAGAAACTGGAACACCGTCTGCAGCTCGTGATAGCCGTCCGCCCGGCGGCCGGTGATATGCAGGAAGCGGTTGATCTTGGCCGGCGCGGGAAAGGTCGTGTCGAAGGCGTCGGCCGCGGGCGCGGCCGTCACGGCTCCTCACCGCCGAGCTGCCAGCGGCCGATGCGGGCGCGCAGTTCCACTTCTTCACGCTCGAGGACCATGGCGACCGGCATCGACTCGCCTTCGACCTCCTCGAACTCGGTGTACCTGACGTGCCAGCCGGACTGCTGGATCTCCAGCGGGCGCCCGTCCGCGTCGATGTCCAGCTGGTACGAGGCCTCCGGGTGCAGCAGGCCGCGAACCCAGTAGATCATGCCGCTGACCGGGATCGGCTCCCCCAGCACCTGCGCTACCAGTGCATCCGGATCGCGCGCCTGGAAACGCTCGCCAGAGCGGGTCACCAGCAAAGCCCGGCCGCTTTCGGAGAGCGTCAGTCGGCCACCACCACGCCCCATCGGGCCGGACAGGTCGAGGACATGCTGACCTTCCTGCACCCGCCAGTTGAGCTGGGCGGACCAGTACTCCTCCCCGGAGGCCAGCCCCAGGCGCGCCACCAGTCGCCAGCGCTCCAGCGCCGCAAGCCGGTCACTGCGCTCCTCGAAGGCCGCCTCGGCCGCCGGCGTGGTGTCCGCCTCGGGCAGGGGCGCGGCACACCCCCCGAGCAGCAGGCCAAGGCCGACCAGCAGGCCGGCCAGCCAGGCCCCGCCCGGGGCCCGCCCCGGCGTCCACATCATCCCCGGCCGCTTCATTCGATCAGGTCGTCGCGGACCCGCTGCAGGCGCTCGTGGTCGGGCTCGCGCTCCAGTGCGGCCTCGAGGATCTCCCGCGCCTCGGAGCGCTGGCCGCGCTCCCACAGGACCACCGCGAGGTTGCTGGCGATCTCGCCGTCATCCGAAAGCGAATAGGCGCGGCGCAGCTGGGTCTCGGCCTCCTCCAGCCGGCCCAGGCGATACAGCACCCAGCCGTAGCTGTCGATGATGGCGGCATCGTCCGGCTCCTGCTCGTAGGCACGCAGGATCAGGTCATAGGCCTCTTCATACCGCTCGGTGCGATCCGCGAGGGTGTACCCCAGCGCGTTCAGGGCCGCGACGTTCTCGGGATCGGACTCGAGGATCGTGCGGAAATCGGCCTCGGCGGCCGCGATGTCGTCTTCGCGCTCGTGGACCAGACCCCGCAGGTACAGCAGCCGGGTATCCCCGGGGAACTGCACCAGCCCGCGATTCAACCGGGCGCGTGCCTCGGCATAGTCGCCGATCTCGCGCAGTGCGTTCGCCTCCGCCAGATAGGCGCGCCGGGCCAGATCGTCGTCCACGCCCTGCTGCATGGGCTCGAAGAGATCCCGGGCGGCCTCGGCCCCGTCACGCCGAAGGGTCAGGCGCGCACTGCGCAGGCGCGCGTCCTCGGCGTGATCCCCCGCCTCGACGCGGGCGTAGGCCGTCAGGGCGTCGTCCGGCGCCTCGGCCATCTCGTGCAGCCTTCCGAGGTAATACGCAACATCGTTCTCGCGCTCGCCCAGCGCATCCAGGCGCTCAAGATAGTCGCGAGCCGGCCCCAGCTGCTCCGCCTCCAGGTTCATCAGCGCCAGCGTCAGCAGGAGCTGGGTGTCTTCCGGTGCCATCTCCACCAGGCGGTCCATCTCCCGGCGGGCGAAGGCATCGTCTTCCATTTCGGTCAGGACCCGCGCATATCCCAGGCGCGCCTCGCGGCTGTCGGGGTGGGCCTCCACGGTCGCACGCAGGGTCTCGACCGCGGCTTCCTCCTGCCCGGCCTCGCTCTGGGCCCGCGCATGCAGCATCCGCAGTGGCACCGATTCCGGGAAACGTTCGGTGGCCTGTCCGGTGACCGCCAGTACATCCTCTCCGGGCTCGCCAAAACGCAGCGCGGCCTCGGCCTGTACGCGGTGGACCCCCACATCGTCGAGGCGGCGCTCGGCGAGCAGGCGCATGGTCGCCAGCGCCGCGTCATGATCCCGGGCCTGGCCAATCACGGCACCGAGCGTGGCGTAGGGATCTCCACCCTCCACCACCACACGATTCATCAGCGAATCCAGTTGCTCGGCGGCCTGCTCGGCATCGCCCGCATTGATCCGCAACACCGTCGAGATCTGACTGGCATCGATGCTCTCGGGGGCCAGACGCAGCCAGCGATCAGCGGAGCGCTGGGCCTGCTCATGGTCGCGCGCAAAGAGCGCAATCCGGGTCGCCCGCTCGGCGATCGCGGGGTCGTCGCTCAGCAGGGCCGCGGCCCCGTAATAGCGCGCGGCCTCGGCATGCTCCCCGGAGCGCACCGCGATCTCGGCGGCCAGCACACTGAACATCAGCACCGCCTCCGGGTCCTCCGCCTGCATCAACGGAGCCACCGCGGGGCGGTCCAACTCCGGGGCTTCGGAGGCGTCCAGCTGGGTATGCGCGCAGCCCCCCAGGGCGAGCACGACGGTCAGCGCGAGCAGGCTTCGAATCATGTTGTTTCCAATCGAGATCAATACGGGCATATCGGATGGGACGGACCAGGGACCTGCGGGGTTCCATCCCCGCCGGAAGGCGCAGCCGCCAAGGGAAACACTGATTAATGTACACGTTCGCGTTGGCACCCCAGGTTTTCCGAGACAAGGCGCGTCGTGCAGTGGGTAGTGGTTCTACCCGCCCGTTCCTGATTTCTTCGGGGCGCAACGCAGGATCGGGGAACCTGGGGTGCCAACCCCGAAGGGGCCCGGCCGCCCGTTATTGATCAAAAACGGGCGCGCGCACGGCGTTGCGGTCCCCTTGTGCAGAATGACTGCACGGCAGTCACCGCGCCTTGTTCGCACGCAAAAACGATCGAGCGCGAGCGTGTACATTGATCAGTGTTTCCCTAGCCTACAGCACAGTACACTATCGGGAAATTCGGCCACGCGCCCGCGTTTTCCGGCACAATACGCGCCAGCATGCTGTTCACTCTCGGGATCAATCACAAGACGGCACCGGTCGCCATCCGCGAGCGGCTCTCCGTCAACGAGCACGAGCTCGGCGAGGCCCTGCACTCGCTGCGCTCCGGCGTGCTGTTGCCGGAAACCGCGATCCTGTCCACCTGCAACCGTACCGAGGTGTACTTCCGCGAGGGCGACCCGCACAGCGAGCAACGCGTGCTCGACTGGATCGGCGGCTACCACGGCATCGATCGCGACGAACTGAAGCCCTACCTCTACCTGCACCACGACGGCTCCGCCGTGCGCCACACCCTGCGCGTGGCCAGCGGGCTGGACTCCATGGTCCTCGGCGAGCCGCAGATCCTCGGGCAGATGAAGACGGCCTACCAGCACGCCCATGACGCCGGCACGCTGGGGCGCTCGCTGGAACGACTTTTCCAGCACGCCTTCGCCACGGCCAAGGACGTGCGCACCCAGACCGCCATCGGCCAGAGCGCCGTCTCGGTGGCCTTTGCGGCCGTCTCGCTGGCGCGCCAGATCTTCGGTGACCTGAAGCCCCTGACGGCCATGGTCATTGGCGCCGGCGAGACCATCGAACTGGCCCTGCAGCACCTCTCGGGGGGCGGCATCGGCAACGTGATCGTCGCCAACCGTACGGTCGATCGCGCCCGCGCGGTGGCCGGACGCTTCGACGCCGAGGCCATCAGCCTCGACCAGCTCCCCGACCGCATGGCCGACGCCGACATCGTGATCTCCTCTACCGCCGCGCCGCTGCCCATCCTCGGCAAGGGGGCGGTGGAACGCGCCCTGCGCAAGCGGCGCCACAAGCCGATGTTCATGGTGGATATCGCCGTGCCGCGCGACATCGAGCCCGAGGTCGGCCAGCTCGAGGACGTCTACCTCTACACCGTCGATGACCTGCAGGAGGTCATCGACGAGAACATGGCCTCGCGCCAGGCCGCCGCCGAGCAGGCCGAGGAGATCATCACCCAGCGCGCCGGGGAATTCATGCGCTGGCTGCGTGCCCGCGACTCGGTGGACAGCATCCGCCAGCTGCGCCAGCGCGCCGACAGCGTGAAGGCCGAGGCCCTGGCCAAGGCCGAAGCGATGCTTCGCGCCGGCAAGTCGCCGGAAGAGGCGATGCAGCTGCTGGCGCACAGCCTGACCAACAAGCTGATGCACGCCCCCTGCAAGTCGCTGAATACCGCGGCGCACGAGGGCGATGCCCGCCTGCTGGAGGCGGCCCATCGCCTGTTCCAGCTGCCCGCCCCGGAAGACGACCCCGGCGACGATTCCGAATCCGGCGCCCGTTCGTGAAGGCCTCGTTCCGCACCAAGCTCGAGGGCCTGGCCGAGCGCCACGCCGAGATCGCGCACCTGCTCGCCACCCCGGATGCCGCCGAGGACCCGGACCAGCTGCGCCGCCTGTCCCAGGAATACAGCCAGCTGGAGCCGGTCGCCGAGGCCTGGAAGGCCTGGCACGACAACCACGCCGCACTGGAGGAGGCGCGCGCGATGCTCGAGGAGGACGACCCCGAGCTGCGCGCGATGGCGGAGGCCGAGGTCGAGACCCTGACCGAGCAGACCGAGGCCCTGGAGGCCGAGCTCTACCGCCACCTGATCCCGAAGGACCCGCACGACAACGCCAACGTGTTCCTGGAGATCCGCGCCGGGACCGGCGGCGACGAGGCCGCAATCTTCGCCGGCGACCTGCTGCGAATGTACACCCGCTACGCCGAGCAGAAGAACTGGAAGCTGGAGATCCTCAGCGCCAGCGAGGGCGAGCACGGCGGCTACCGCGAGGTCATCGCGCGCTTGGCAGGGCAAGGCGCCTACTCGCGGCTCAAGTTCGAGTCCGGCGCCCATCGCGTGCAGCGCGTGCCCGAAACCGAGTCCCAGGGCCGCATCCACACCTCCGCCGCGACCGTCGCCATCCTGCCGGAGCTGGAAGAGGTCGAGATGCCGGAGATCAACCCGGCCGACCTGCGCGTGGACACCTTTCGCGCCTCCGGTGCCGGCGGCCAGCACATCAACAAGACCGACTCCGCGGTGCGCCTGACCCACCTGCCCACCGGCATCGTGGTCGAATGCCAGGAAGAGCGCTCGCAGCACAAGAACCGCGCCAAGGCCATGACCTACCTGGCCGCGCGGATGTTCGAGGCCGAGCGCGAGGCCCAGGCCGCCGCGCAGAGCGCCGAACGCAAGGGCCTGGTCGGCAGCGGCGACCGATCCGAACGCATCCGCACCTACAACTTCCCGCAGGGCCGGGTAACCGACCACCGCATCAACCTGACCCTGTACAAGCTGGAACAGGTCATGGCCGGCGACCTGGACCCGGTCATCGACCCGCTGATCCACGAATACCAGGCCGAGCAGCTCGCCACCCTCGCCGAAGCCTGATGCCCGCGACTTCGACCCTGGACGCGTTGCTGCAGGAACTGCGCGCCCGCCTGCAGGCCACCGGGATCGAGGCGCCCGGACTGGAGGCCCGCATGCTGCTGGGCGCAGCCACCGGCCTGGACACCGCGCAACTGATCGCCCACGGCACCGACCCCGCCACGGCCGAACAGGCCGCCCGCGCCGACACACTCTGCCAGCGCCGCTGCGCCGGCGAGCCCATGGCCCACATCCTCGGCCGGCGCAGCTTCTGGACACTGGAACTGGGGGTCTCCCCCGCCTGCCTGATCCCGCGCCCCGAAACCGAGCTGCTGGTGGAACAGGCCCTCGCGGCCATTGACAACAGCAGCCACAGGCACCCGAGGGTGCTGGATCTTGGAACCGGGACCGGGGCGATCATTCTGGCACTGAAAGCAGAACGTCCGGCCATCGAGGCCGTCGCCTCCGACCACAGCCTGGAGGCTCTGCGCCAAGCCCGCGCCAACGCGGCCACACTGGGACTCGATGTGGCCTTCCTGCAGGGGGTTTGGCTTAAGCCACTCAAGCCAGGGGGCACGTTCGACGTGATCGTCAGCAACCCGCCCTACATCGCGCCGAACGACCCTCACCTTACCCGCGGCGACCTGCGCTTCGAGCCTCTTTCTGCTTTGGTCGCGGCCGATGTCGGCATGGCGGACCTGCGCACCATCATCCACACCGCCGGCGAGCACATGGCGCCATCCGCCCCACTGCTGCTGGAACACGGCTTCGACCAGGCCCATGCCGTACGTGCGATGTTCGAGGATGCCGGCTACACCGCCATCCGGTCACACATCGACACCGGCGGACACGAACGCATCACAAAGGGTCTCCTGATTAGCGACGAGAGTCAGCCAGGCTCACTGGGTGAGCCACCCCCGGGCGTACGCTGAGGCTACACAGCGAGCGGAGGGTGCCACCATGGCGCAGAATCGGATTCAGTTTCAGCCGGGGATGTCGTTGCCGGCATTCATCGCCCAGTACGGCACCGAGGCCCAGTGCGAGGCGGCGCTGGAACGGGCCCGATGGCCGGACGGCTTCCGCTGCCCGCGTTGCGGGTGCCAAGCCCACTGCGTCCTGCACGGCAGCCCGCGCAAGATGTTTCAGTGCAACGCCTGTCGGCATCAGGCCT
>NZ_AQXY01000012.1 GCF_000376845.1 Thioalkalivibrio sp. ALE14 | reverse complement strand
CAGACCGAACCGACCAACGACGAGGCATCATCCATCACCGACCGGAGCGCCGCCTGAACCAGCAACTGCTCATACACCAGACTTGACCATAACTCGCACTGCGGTCGTTGAACGGCTATCCGCACAGTGTTGGCCGTATTGGCCCGGCCGGAGATGAGTCTCAGGTGCCGGCCCCAAGGCCGGCTTTCCATTCGCGGACGATATCCCGCAGGTTCGGCAGGTCCTGAGGGCCCAGCAGGCGGATGCCGTGCTGTCGCGCGCGTCGGCCCATGTCGTCCGTGGGTGTCCGGGCGCTGATCATCCACGTGGTGCCGAATACGCCGCGCAGACGGTCCCCGATGCTGTGCAGCTTGTAGAGCTGATGATCGTCAATCCCCTGGTCGCGTCCGTGGCGCGCTGTCTTGCACTCGACCACCAGTGGCCGATTGGCATGGACCGCCACCACGTCCAGCTCATTGCGGGCGCCGTCCGTGCCGTCCCAGGTGCCGACCACACCCAGGGCAACATCATCAATACCCTCATCGTGCAGGCGGTGGTACACATACTCCTCCAGCCATCCGCCATTCAGAAAACGTGTGCGCTCGATGTCCAGGAACAGGATTTCCCGGCCACCGCTCCAGCCGATCATCCCGGTGTCTCGCAGCCAGCCGAGGTGTGTCTTCCGTTGGCCGTACGGGGGGGTTCTGAGAGCCTGCTCGGGGGCCAGTAACTCGTCATCCTCGCCCCGCGCAATGCTGGCAAGTCGGTTGAGTTCGCCGAGGAAGGCGCCGTCGTCTCGAGCGATATCCGCAAGGCCCTTGGCAACCCGCTTGCGCTCTGTAGCGTGTTCTAGCCAACCCGCCTCCGACGAGACCGCGCTGCGGAAGCGGAAGCCTTGCGTGCGCAGACTCAGCGGAACGTCCAGCACCGAATCCAGCGGAACCGGGGGTTCGGCACGCTCGGTACCCACTGGCAAATGCTCCAGCCGGCCATTCTCGGTGTCGGTGTAGATCCGCCGGTCCACCGTGTCGCGCAGTATTTCCAGGAATCCAAGCGCCATGAGCTTGGTGCCGCCGGTCACATTGAGCACCACCTCGTCCACCTTCGGCAGTCGCTCGACCAGATCCAGCGCAAATTCGTGTACCCGAGACACGTCCGCGTCCGGCGCATTATCGAAAACCTGTACGGAAATACCGTTTTGTTCCTGCAACTCGCGAAGCCGTCGGGCCTGTTCGAGCATTGCGGGCGTGACGATCAGAGCTGCGTGATCAGGGCGCTCCATCAGCGCGGGGATGAGGTTGGCCGCCAGCTGGTGTGACACCAACTGGATATGGAGGCGCGTCATTGCCTTCTCTCCATGGTGATTCGGAAAACGTGTGCACCCGATGCAGGTGGCGGCTCTCGGTCAGTGCCCATTCAGAGTGGAATGCATGCCAGGTTTATGCGGGGGCCCCTGGGCCTGGCCGCATAAGCCGAAAGCTTTTCTAGGGGGCTTTTGGTTCTGGGTACTGCTTCAACTCATTGAGCAATCCCGGCCGGTGCCGGAGGGGTGTCTTAATCCCTTTTGGTTCAGGGCACTGCTTCAACCGCTGGACGAGGCACACATGATCTCTGTGTACGTCTTAATCCCTTTTGGTTCAGGGCACTGCTTCAACATGAATGGCGGGTTCATCAATCACGGCGAAGCGTCTTAATCCCTTTTGGTTCAGGGCACTGCTTCAACTAAGAATGTCGATCTCATCGCATATCCTGCTCAGTCTTAATCCCTTTTGGTTCAGGGCACTGCTTCAACTGGCTAATGCAGTCCAACAGTACGAGTATTCCGTCTTAATCCCTTTTGGTTCAGGGCACTGCTTCAACCGAATGGCATAACGAGCGCGGCGGCCCGTGTAGTCTTAATCCCTTTTGGTTCAGGGCACTGCTTCAACGAAAAGTAACTTAACCAATAGCAGTCGAGGAGATTCGTCTTAATCCCTTTTGGTTCAGGGCGCTGCTTCAACCATACCTTTCCGGCTGCCGTGCTGGGCACTACCCGTCTTAATCCCTTTTGGTTCAGGGCACTGCTTCAACTGACGCGGAAAGCATTGCCGATGAAGCCCATAAGTCTTAATCCCTTTTGGTTCAGGGCACTGCTTCAACCCGTACCATGAATGCTCGCAAGGGTGTTACCAAGGTCTTAATCCCTTTTGGTTCAGGGCACTGCTTCAACATTCTCGAAACCCGGTAAAATGCCCTGCCACACTGTCTTAATCCCTTTTGGTTCAGGGCACTGCTTCAACTGCTGCGGTCCAGTGTAGCTCTAGAATCAGCCATTTGCGAGGGGGGTTGTCGAAAGCCAGGCCGGTCTCCGAAGCGAGGTGCGCGCTGCGAGCGGACATTGCCGTTCTATGTTTGTCCGAAAGCCCGCATCGTGGCCGCCTTGTGGCCGCGGTCGGTCGTCGGCGTCGTCGGGCGAATCGCGCTGCAGGACGATCCGCGTATCGGGTGTGTGGGTTAGTCATCAATGGGGTCGGAGAGGCCGAGGGTGATGCCGCACCCGAAGAGGTTGATGCCGGCCAGCGGGTGGGCGCGACCCAACGTGTGGTACTGGGGTTTGCTGGGCAGTGGGTACAAACGCAGGTCGTCCTCGCGTGTGTCGATGCGTTGTTCGAGCGTTGCAGCGAAATGCCGGGCGCGGTCATGGGGCGCGACGTACAGAAAGACCGAGTACTGGATAGGAAGGGCATGCCCTCGCAGGAAGCGGTGAAAGCGCCGGAGGCGCCGAGGGTTACTGATGTCATAGGTGATCAGCCAGGGAATGGACCGGTTGTGAGACATGTTCAGCTCTGATGCAGCAGACGCCCGAGTGATCGGATCGCCTCGAGCAGCTTGATGTGGTGCCGGCGCGTCCAGGCCTCGAAGAAGTGGAGGATGCTGAAGTCGTCATCCTCCTGGGCGATCAGGCTTCCGGACCCCAGGTTGAGCTCCGCCCAGAGCAGTGCCGCGATGCTCTCGCACAGGTCGAAGGTGCTGTCTGCATCGGCGGGCCGCTGGAGCGGAAATCCGTCCTCCAGAAGGATGCTCGCGACCCATGCACTGGTCCAGGGGCGGGCGTCGATCGGGAAGAAGTTCGCGTGTTCGCCTCGGTGTACATACTCGCGGTGGGCCCGCGAGGGATGCACTTTGGGGTTGAGTGCGCCCCGTTTTCGCCAGTCGCGCAGTTGCCCGTCTCGCTGGGCGGTGGCCCAGGCATCCAGCCGCTCGCGCCAGTCCGCGTGGCCGAGGAACTGGTCTACGAGCGCCTCGCGCGAAAGCCCGATGGGTGTTTGTGGCAGCAACCTGCCGATGATTTCGCCATCGTGGCTGATCCAGTGAACACAAATGCCTTGCTTGATGGTCAGCATCAAGGCGGCCTGATCCCAGGGTACGGAGGTCGGGCTGGTCACCCGGCTGATGCGCTCTATCGGTACCTGAATGCAGCGTCCGTCGGCGTGCTGCAGGTGCAGCCCCGGATTGCGACAGGCCACGCGCTGAATTCCCGGTGTCACATAGAGCGGGATGCGGTTCTTTCCGTCAATTGGCACGGCTGGGAGTTCCTGATGCTGAGGGGGCGCCTGAAGCAGCCGGGTTCGTTTCGCGCACCGCGTGGGCCAGCCGGCGGGTCGCGTGAGCGAGGTAGCGGCGAGCCAGCGGGGCGCGGGCCTCCCAGGCCTGGAAAAAGCGTGCCCGACCGGCCTTGCCCAACAGCATGGCGCCCTGGTCGTCATGAAAATGGTCCGGCCTCAAGTCGCGGCTCCAGAAGCGCTCCAGGGCCCAGGCGTCCGCGAGCGGGCGCAAGGGCTCAATCAGGTCGGAGGCGAGTGATTCGCGGCCATGGGCGAGACCGTGGAAGAACCCCACCGCCGGGTCGAGTCCGGCGATACGTGCGGCACGTACGGCCTCGAAGTGAAGCAGGGTGTAGGCCAGTGACAAGGTGGCATTGAGGGGGTCCGGCGGCGGACGTTTGCGCCGCCCGGTAAATTCGAGTGCGTCGGGCGCCAGATCCACCAGGCACTGGAAGTAGACGCGGGCAGCTGCGCCCTCGATGCCACGCAAGCGAGCCAGGTCGGGTGGCGATGTCTCTAGCTGAGCCAGTGCCATGCTCAGATGCTCGGTGGTACGCCGCACAATGCGCCCATGTTCCGAGCGGGCACGCGCATGGCGCCGTAGCCACAGCCGCTGGCGACGCAGCTTGGCGCGTATGAGGTCCGATGCCTGCCAACGACAAAAGTTGTCGTCTGCAGAGAGCCGGGCCTGCGCCACGCGGGTGGCGGCGTCCCGGTGCAGCGGGCCGGCGACCGGAGTGGCGCCCTGGCGGCCCCGAGCGGGCAGGAACAGAAGATCGACGCCTTCGTTGACGAGGCTCAGAATCACTCGTGAACTCAAGCGGATGCTCGCCCCCACCAGGACGATGCGCTCCAGCAGCGCCAGGGGGACGACCTGCTCGCGGCGCTCGGCGACATACAGCGTCAGGGTTCGGCCATCCAGGCGCAGCTCGATGTCGCGCCGGTCCAGGTACAGGGTGGCCATATCAGCCGCCGTAGAAAAACGCAGGGTCGTGCGGTGGCGTGGCTTTCCCGTAGACCAACGGTTCCTGCCGAGGGTCGAGCCGTAGCAGCAAGAACCGGTCTTCGTTTTCCTCCAGTAGAAGGCTCATATCGTGGAGGAGCTCACGATGTTCACCCGGGGTCAGATAAACCTCGTGTACGGATTTCTGGCCCCCCGTGGCATGTGCGCGCACGCGTTTGAGAGCCGCGCGAAGGCGGCGGGGTTGCCGTACATCGTAGGCTGCCAGGTAGAGTTTTCTCCGGCTCATGGACCGTGCTCCCGTTTCGGATTTCGGTCCAGATTAACGAGTGGCTGCGGGGTCGTACGGATTGACAAGCTTGTCGCCGCGAGCTTGTCGGGTGACGCAGTCCATCAACGGCCGGGATGGCGGTCAGGATTCGGTGCAGGGGGCGCTCGTTAGTGAGCTCGTTCAATTGCTGACGCTTCAGGGGCGGGTGCCATTATTCGTGCTTCAGCGTGGAGCGTCCCATTCATCCATCATCCGCCCGGTTTGCAGGGGCGAACCATTCATTCATGCCTTGGCGCAGGGCTTTCATCCCCCAAGTTGGCGGACCGCAAGGTCTTCAAGTGCGCATCTTGATCCCTTTTGGTTCAGGGCTGTCGTTCAACTCACAGAAAGCCGCGTTTAACATGAATGGTTCGTCTTAATCCCTTTTGGTTCAGGGCTGTCGTTCAACACGCACGGGGCGGCCTCCCTGAAACTCACGGAAGGTCTTAATCCCTTTTGGTTCAGGGCTGTCGTTCAACGGTCGGAGTGGAGGGATTTGAACCCCCGACATGTCTTAATCCCTTTTGGTTCAGGGCTGTCGTTCAACTTCTCCTTCTAGTACATTTAGTCTATTTAGTAAGGTCTTAATCCCTTTTGGTTCAGGGCTGTCGTTCAACGCTTCGTCGTAGACCTGCCCGGTGTGGGCCTGGGTCTTAATCCCTTTTGGTTCAGGGCTGTCGTTCAACTTACCGTTAGCGGTAAGCCCGTTTTTAACGGCGCGTCTTAATCCCTTTTGGTTCAGGGCTGTCGTTCAACACACTGCGGCGGCGCTGTTTCAGGCCGCACACTGTCTTAATCCCTTTTGGTTCAGGGCTGTCGTTCAACCCTACGCGGCGATCTGCCTGGACGTGGTGGCGGCGTCTTAATCCCTTTTGGTTCAGGGCTGTCGTTCAACGTTCTTGAAGTGTTGAGCAAGGTCCGCGACTACAGTCTTAATCCCTTTTGGTTCAGGGCTGTCGTTCAACATACTTCAATGGTGATGCTTACCCTTGTGGAAAGGTCTTAATCCCTTTTGGTTCAGGGCTGTCGTTCAACGAACAATTCGCGTATAATGCTCATTCAGCGGATGTCTTAATCCCTTTTGGTTCAGGGCTGTCGTTCAACAATCGATATGGATTGGTTGGTTCCTGAGCGAGAGTCTTAATCCCTTTTGGTTCAGGGCTGTCGTTCAACTGCTGGGTCTGATTGTAGCTTGACAATCAGGGATTTGCGAGGGGGGTTGCAGACGATCCCGGGGTTGCCGGAAGCGGGGTGCAGAGGCTGGCAGTCAGTGTACGGCGCGTCATAGGGGGCAGTGGCAGGGGGCATCAGGCGCTCTCCCTGGGAACGGGCTCGTTCTTCAGTGCCTGGATGGTGTCCTCCAGACAGGTCGGAAGCTGGCGGGGCAGGACAGGGCGGCCCACGGTGTCGACCTCGGCCTGGAGCATGGGGATGAAGCGCTCGGAAAACCATTTTTGGATGGGTACCCAGTCTTCGGCGCGAACCGGCATGTAGCCGTGAGCCAGGATCGAGACGTTGCGCGCGTCGAGGTGTCCGCGCAGGGAGGTTTCTTCGGCCTTCATGAAATGGACCGGTTCGCCGTGTCCGAGTTCGCGCACAAGCTGCCAGGCCAAAAAAAGTCCGGCCTGGCGCTTGCCGTGACGCCCTGGCGGGATGTCGAAGCCGGAGGGAATCTCCTCCGGCTGAAGGTTGGACGTGTCGATCCCTGCCTGGCGCCGCAGGATCCATTGAGCGGTCCATTCGAGCAGCCGGTAGGTGCGGGCGACGGCGTCGTCGTAGCGGTGGCGGGCGGCACGGCGTTCGGCGTTCAGCCACAGGTCGAGCAGCCGGGCGGGTTCGGTGCGCGGGTTGGTTTCGGCGTTGTCGGCGAGGAGACGCAGAAACGTGAGGCCCTGGCCGAAGTGGGCGCCGAGTCGCGCCTGATAGGGCTGCAGGATCTGCAGAGCTCCGGCGTGATCGAAGCGGTCCCAGGCGTCGAAGGCGCGGCTGAGGTCCCGGGCGGTGAGCAGCCGGGTGCGCAGTTCGCTGTTACGCGGGGTCGGGATGCGCTGGAGACCCGCCGCGGCCTCGCCGTATCCGTGATGGTGCCAGGCCTGCAGGTGCGGCTCCATCCGACGATCCAGGCGGATCCGGTCGATCTCGGCGGGGGCGAGGGCCTCGGAACCGTCGTGCACGCTGAGGAGGGTGTTGCGCGTTCCGGTCACCAGAGTGAGCTCGACCCGCGGGTCGTCCACGGCGGCCAGCACCAGGCCTGCGGTCATGGACTTGGTGCCGCCGGTGTAATCCGCATACAGGCTTGCTCCCGGGTGCTGCTCGCTCAGCGTGGTGATACGGGTGCGGGCCTTGTCGGAAATGTCGTCGAGGTTATCCGCTTCCACCAAGAGTACTTCGTACTGCTCCGGTTTCAGGCCGCATTGGGTGGGGATGTTGGGCAGGGTAAGGGGGCCACCGTGGGCCTCGGCGATCACGTTGCCGGTGCCCTCGATCTGCTGGCGTGAGCCTTTCTGGCCGCTGGCCGGGTCGCGGTCGGTGCAGATGAAGCAGACAAAGTCCGGCTGCAGGTCGTCGATGGCACGCACGATGGGGCGATGCGAGCCGCCAACGGTGACAAAAAGGATGCGTTCGAAGGACATGCTGGGCTCCGGGCTGCGACCGGGCATGGCCCGGTCGCGGTGAGTGGGGTCAGTCGCCGCCGATGTTCAGGCGGGTGCGGGCCTGACGCACAGCCTTGATGATCTTCTTCTGGTCGTGACCGGCGGCCAGGGTCTCCGCGCGGTTCAGCAGTTCGGCGAGGTCCGTGATGAGGTCGTCCCAGCCGGCGGCCTCCTCGGGGAGTTCGCGGATGGCCTTGTTGAGGTTGTTCCAGCGGCTCTTGCCGGGTTCGGCCTCGCAGGCCTCGAGGGCCTGACGGAGGTTGTCGACCTGCGTCTCCTCGGGGCTCATCGCCTGGCGTTTCTGTTCGCGCTCCTGCTTTTCCTGCGCCTGCTGGTGCCGGCGGCGGGTCTCTTCCAGGGCCTGGTCGAACGCGGGGGCTTCGGGGGTGGCGCTGTCGCCGAGCTGCCTGCGAAGGCTGTGCCAGCCGTCCTTTGCTTCTAGATGTGGCTCCAGGTATTCGCCGTCTTTGCGCGCGTCCATGAAAAACTTAGGATTCCCCATCTTGTCCAGCGGGGCATCCGCCGCCCGGGACGGGTCGGCCATGGCCAGCAGCTGGCGCAGGGGCTCGCTGTCTTCCCAGCGGTCGTCCGCGCCGTCGGTGGTCTGTGCCCAGGCGTCGTTCATGTACTGCACGAAGGCGTGGCGGCAGGCCTCCAGGTTCACAAGCGCGTCGTCGTCGATCTCGCGTGCCGGATCGTTCGGCTCCAGACGGGCATCGGTCACGTCGACCGAGACCTGGCCGAACCCGAACGGCTTGCCGGTCCCCAGCGAGTGGCGCAGGTCACCGCGCCCGCCGAAATCCAGCGCCCACATGAGCGCGCCCAGTTCCACGTCGCGCAGGTTGTGGAAGCGGATCTGCGTGGAGAAGGTGGTATCGGAGGGCACGGTTTCCAGCTTCACCTGGACCTTCGGGCCGGACTTCTCGGGCGGGCGGGGCGCGTGATGCGAACTGCGGACCGGATAGCGTTTCCAGCCGGACAGTTCGGCGCGGTCATCCATCAGGGTAATGTAGTCCTTCTTCTTCTCCTGCTGGTTCAGGTAGGCAGGGTAGAACGTGGGTTTGGGTCCGTTGAGGACCATCGGGCCTTCCCAGTGGGTGGAGACGTCCTGCTCGCACTCGGCCAGACCGGGCATCACGCGGCCCCGCAGGCTGCCATTCGGGCCTTCGGCGTCGATGCGGCCGAACAGGAGTTCGGCCAGGTCGGGGGCATCGTCGTCCAGATGCGCGGAGGCCGCGTTCTTGCCGGCACGGGTGTGGCGGATGGCGTCGTGCAGAGTGTTGCGATAGGCGAGGCGATACATCATGGCCAGGCCCAGCGAGCGTACGCTGCTCTGATTGCCTTCGGCGTGCCAGAACACCGGTACGCCGGGAGAAACGCTGTGGAGTTGAGGCTTCCAGAAGTCATTCCATTCAGGGGATTCCTGGTGGATGAACTGGAAGTCGCTCATTACCTCGGGCGGGACGGGGATTTCGTCCTGCGGTTCGCCGGCGTCGTAGAAGATGAACTCGCGTTTCTTCGCTCCCTTGCCCTGGGTAAAGTCCTTTCCCGGCTGGCCGGTGACCACCACGTGCCCGTGGCGCGGTCCGCGCCCGAGGTCGCTGGCATCGGCCTGACCGTTGTTGCGAACGGGGCCGACATCAAAGGGGATCTCGGGGAGGGTCCCGATCAGCCCGTATCGTTTCTGTACGGTTCCGGCCTTCTTCCATTCCTGTTCGTTGACGCCGAGCGCGCGGATCAGTTCTTCCTGGTGCAGGCGGACGAAGCTCACAGGCCGGATGTACCAGCTGCCGTCGCGGTAGCGCAGCCAGCCGGCGCGTACCGGCGCCTTGACCATCTCCTTCATGTAGAAGTTGTTCGCTCCGGTGAGGTCGCGCACCCCCAGGCGCTGGTCCTCTACCTCGCGGAAATGGCCGAACGCGGCGATCTCGAGCACGTGGCGCAGCATGCCCTTGAGGCTGGTGGGCGGGATCGCCGGGCGGGCGTCCGGTGTGCGGGCGAAGTGGACCTTGCCGGGTTCCCTGTCGCTGCCCGGGGTCTGCGCGCCGCCGACGCTCAGCGGGGTGTGCGCGGTCAGGCGGATGCGGATCTCTCCGCTCCAGCCGTCGCGGAACGGGTGGTCGTGGCTCACGTGCGCGTGCCAGTCCGGGCGCAGCACGAACGGGGTGAGCGGCACAAAGTTGTAGGGCAGGTTGAGGGTCATGCCCGGTCCTCCTCGAATCCGTCGAATACGGCCAGCACGGCCTCGGGGGTGGCGTCGTCGGCCGGATCGCCGTCGGTGTGCCCGGCGAAGCCGTACAGGCGCAGGTAACGCAGGGGCGCGGGTGCCCGATGGTCGTTGAGATGGATGACCGTCTCGGCCAGATAACCGGGGTCCGTGTCTGTCTCTTCGATCCGGAAGCAGTGCAGGCGCCACCCGTCGCCGCCCCGGTATTCGAGCTGCCAGCGCGTCCCGTCCGCCGCCAGGCCTTCGCCCTCCAGCGGCGGCATGCCGTCCACGGGCTCGGCGGGCAGGATGCGGACCTCGGCGGGCCACTGCATCCAGCCCCGGTCGTTGCACAGCGCACGACAGCGCTCGTGCACGGTGGTCGAGTCCAGGTCCTCGCAGTCGTGCTTCAGGCGCACGGGGGTCAGCGCGGGCGGGGTCCATTCCCAGCCCTGCTCCTCGCAGGCCCGAAGGAAGCGGCGGTGGTCGGCGAGCAGCGATTCGAGACGGTTCATCGGGCGGTGTCTCCTTCGGCGTTGAGCGTTGGCGCGTCCTGGCCGGCGACCCAGGCCCCGTCGTCGTTCCATTCGGGATCGTGTTCGGCGGCAAATCCGCCCAGCCCGCGGCTGCCGCCGGCGCCCAGCGGCAACCAGCCGCGCGCGAGGTCGCGCAGGGCGAGATCCAGGGCCTCGCGCACCTCCACTGGGACCGGAATGTCCCGGCGCGGCAGGATATGCAGGCGCAGCGGCAGGCGACTGCGCCAGAGCTGTTCCTCCTGGAACAGGGCGCCGCGCTGGACACCGCCGGTGAAACGGTCGATGCGATTGTGCAGCGGTGCGTGGACCTGCGGATCGGGTTCCAGGTAGGTGTCGTTGATGATGACGGCACCGGCGAGCCCGGAGGCATCGCGGTCGCTGGGGTGACCGAACAGGCAGCGCACCGCCTCGCTGCGTTCCGCATCGGGCGGTGGCCCGTCGGGGGCGATGAACTCTCCGGTCAGGCGGCGGTGGTGGAAGGCCACGCGATGGGCCAGCGCGCCCTTGATCGCCGAGGCGGGCACCACCGGCCGGGGCCGGGTCCAGGTGCCGCGTCCGTCGCGCCATTCGATCACGGGCTCGCTCTGCGGGAGCATGTTGTCGGGTTCTTTCGTGCCCGAGTACTCGCCGAGCGGGTGCTCGCCGCCCCCGATGCGCCAGCCGGCTTCGGCCTGCAGATCGAGCTCCACGCCGGGGATGCGAAACGCGGTGTCCCCGGGCGTGAGGGCCTGCAGTCCGTCGCGGCTGGCACGGTGGCGCGGGCGGTTGCGGAATCCTTCGCGGCCTTCGGGGGTGCGCAGGTCCCAGCGCGCCATGTGGAGTTCGGCCACCCGGAACGCGCCCGAACCCGCGCGGGTGCCGCGGCCCAGACGCAGGGCCGGGGACTGCAGCAGGCGCAGCAGCCCATCCCATTCCCGGGAGGCGGCGTCGGAGCCGTCGCTCCAGTGGCCGAGCAGGAAGGTGTAGCGGGTGCCGCGTGGGGCGAGCGTGACATCGAACTTGCCGCGGTCATCGGCGGCGCCCCGGTGGTTGAGCCGGACGCGCTGCCGGATCAGGGGGTGGCTCCGGCTCAGCCGCGACAGGAGTTCGTCGCCGTCCACGTCCTCGCGCAGGCCTTCCACGGGCCGGTCGTGGCTGTCGTGCACCAGCCCCCAGAAGACCTGCACGCGCGAGATGCGCCCTTCGCCGCGTCCTTCGCCTTCGAGGTGGCCGAACAGCCGGTCGGCGACGGTGTCGCCGTATTCGTCCGCGCAGGCATGGCGCAGCACGCCGGCCAGTCCGCTGGCGGGCAGGGTGGGCAGGTGGTTCGCGTCGCGCATCAGGACCAGGTCATGCGTGGCATCGCCGGCGCCCGAGCCGATCGCGTGCGGGGTCTCGGCTTCCAGGGTGACGCGGGCAAAGTCGTGTACCGGGAGTTCGGGGATCATGCCTGCGGCTCCTTGGTTGCGTGCCCTTCCACGGCACGGGTCCACTCAGGGGTCTGGCCCAGCGATGCCAGCCGTACCACAACCTCGGCCAGCTTCTCCGGGGCATCGCGATGAATCGCCTCCAGCGCCCGCTCAAGGCGCCGGCCGAGAAAGTCCTGTTCAGGGTCCGGGCCCAGTTTGAGCTGCCATCCCGAACGTGCGCGCACGATGGCGTCTTCGGGGTCGCTGGATTCGCGGGATTGTTTAGGAGGTTCAAACAGGGCGCGCCACAGGCCGTCCGGGTCGCCCCGGTGGCGGTTGGCGGCGTCGCGCAGACGGCCCCACTGGCTGCGCCCGGGGACCTCGTCCTCCGCCAGGGGCGCATTGGGCGGGATCCCCTGCCAGCTGCGGGCCTCGCCAAGGGATGCGACCAGGGCCTCGAAGACCCGTCGGGCGCGGTGTTCGGCGTCGAATTCGAGGAATTCGCTGGCAGCCATCCGGCGCAGGCGGCGCAGCAGCGCGCTGTCGGGCGCCGACGGTCGCGGGCCGGCGTCCGTGGTCCCTTCAGGGGGCGCTTCCACTTGCAGGGATTCGTCGGCGATCATCCGCGGCCGGGCGACGGCCTGGCCCAGGCCGGCCTCGCGGTAGTGGCCGAGGCCGTGTTCCAGCGCGGGCAGTGCTTCGGGCGGGGTGCCGGCGGGCAGGGTGTAGTGGAGGACACTGCCGCGGGCGATCACCTGGCGGTCGGCGTCGCGCCCCCGGCGCTTGCCGTTGTAGGGGCTATAGCTGCGCGTGCGCAGGAAGCTCTTCTCGTGGTCCCAGCGGGTTTCGGCGGGCAGGCCGAGGTACTGCGGCCAGGGCTGCAGGGTGGGCTGCCCGCGTTCGTCACGCAGCGCCAGATCGGAAAGCAGCCACAGAGTCAGGGTGTGGTTCGTGTCGGCAACGCTGGCCGGGCGCGGCGGTGGATTGTCCAGCGGCTCGATCCGCACGCGGCCGAACTCTGCGCTGCGCGAGCGGCCGAGACGCGCGGGTCCGCTCAGACACTGGTGCAGGTGCTGCACGAGCGCGTCGTCCAGCGTGTCGTCGGTCTGCAGCTCGAAGACAAAGCTCTGCCCGCGCTCCAAGGCCTCGTAGCCGAACAGTTGTCCGGTTTCGACCCGTCCGGTTTCGGGCCCGATGGCGGTCTTGAGTGACTGTCGGGTGCGCGGGCAGATCCACCGACCGCAGGTGTCGACATGACCGCCACGCAGCTGGCGTGGCTGGCGCCCGCCGTCGGGTGCGCGATGCATCAGGTTGAGTACCCGGTCGGTGTCCAGACGGGGATGTTCGGCCCCCGAGACCTGCCGTTTGGCGTCTTCGTTCTTGTAGTGGTGCAGGACGAGCGGCACCGGCCAGCCCAGAACGCCGGGCTCGCTTTCCGGCAGGCCGTCGCAGAAGCGCACCGCCCCGCTATGAAAGACCTGCCAGGCCTGGTCGGCCGGCAGGTCGGCATACAGGCGGCTTGCCGCCAGGCCCAGGAAGAGGCTGCCCGGCAGGTGATCGAGGGTCTCGTGTTCGCCGGCTGTCGCGGCGGACCGGCTGACGATCACGTCCTGTTCCAGGGTGACGCGGAAGGCGTGGCGCGTGGCGCTCATGACGGATCCCTCAGGCTGAGTTCGGCCTCACCGAGGCCGCGATTGCGTTCGGCGCCGATTGCGCTGATCAGCGGGAGCACGCCTGCCAGCGTGCCCCACAGATCGGCTTCCTCCAGGGCGCGCTCCTGCTGTCGCCGCAGGTCTTCCTCCAGCGAGGTGACCTCAAGGCCCAGCGGGGCCTCTAGCTGCACGGGCAGTGCCACTTCGGTGCCGCGCAGACTCTTGTCGCTGGCACTACCCTGCCTGTTGATGGCCGTGCGATGGATGTCCCGAAAGAGGAACGGGCGCAGTTGCGGGCCATCGGTGTCGGGATGGGCGAGGAAGGCCCGTTCCGCAAGCGGCAGTGCCGCGTCGTCCACCTGCAGCATCCCGGGCCGCGTGGCCGCGCGTGCCTCCTGGCCGCTGCGGGAGCCGAACAGGAGCTCTTCAAGGTCCCCGGCGGGGCCGTCCGGCAGGGCGATGCCGTCGAGCCAGTTCCAGGTGTCGGCGCAGCGCACCGCGTGGCGCAGCAAGCCCTTCAGGTGGCGGCCGGGGACTACCGGCAGTCCGTCACTGTCGCGCGCGGTGAGGGCATCCAGATGCGTTCCGGCGGACTGGCCGCTGCCACAGTGCCAGTAGCCGTGCAGCTGTATCGTCAGGGTTCTTGTCGACATCAGGCGGTCTCCTTCCGGGTGTCCTGCCCGTGAAGGGCCAACAGTGTGAGCAGGTCTCCAAGTGGGCTGGAACGCATGCGGACCTTGCTGTCACCTTCCGCCGCGCACTCCGGTCCGAACGGCAGATCATCGCCCGCGTGGCCCGCAAGCGCATTCAGGTGTCTGTCGAAGTCGCTCAGTGCGGAGGCGCCAGCCGCGTCGGTGCCGTGGCCATCGGCTTCGGCCAGGGCGCGCCAGCGGTTGTACTCCTTGCGCGCGAGGTCGGGGCTCTCGTGAATGCGTGTAGCGAGCTGTCGCAGGCGGGCGGCGTTCAAGGCCCCACCCTGGAGCGGTTCAGCGAGATCGCGCAGGGCGCTCAGGCGCGGCATGGAGCCGGCATCCACCTGGCCGACTGCGTAGGCGGCCAGGCCCAGGCGGTAGACCGTTCCGTTGCCAGTATCGCGAGTTTCCATCTCCCGTCGCTTGAGCGTCGAAGCATCGTCGAACAGGCTGGTCTGGATCCGGTGGAAGGCGATGGATGACGGGATCGTGCCGCGCTCGGCGCTGGCGCGGGAGGCCTGTTTGGCCTGGACGCAAAGGCTTTCGGCCAGCTGATAACCGCGTGCGAAGGGCTGCCCCGACTTGAGATAGGTGATGCCGGCGCAGGCCGTCAGCTGCTGCGGCAGTTCGTCGATGTCCTCGGCGGGAACGCCGGCCTGTTCCATCTGCGTGCGAAGGCTCTCCAGCATGCGCCCGGACTCCTGCTCGAAGGCTTCGATAAAGGCCTCGGCAAATTCCAGCGCGAGTTCGGCACGGACGATGATGGTCAGGTCGTCGCCGCCCAGGACCAGCGGGCGAGCCGGGTACACGCCGCCTGAGGTGTGTGGCTGCAGGACCTTCTGCGTGGCGCTGCGGGCGGCGTCGATCGTGGCCGCGTCCAGACCTTCCGAAAAGGCGCGGTACAGTGACACGTAGCGTGCGGGGATGGGCCGGGTGGCGTCACTCAGCACCCGCAGGATCTGGCCCAGGCCGTTGCCGTCGGCGTGGATCAGCCCGACCATGCCGTTTTCGCCCAGGGGAAAACGGCGCGACCCGGGGTGGTCCTGCTCGAAGTTCCTGGGCCATTCGGCCCGGTCGTCCGGGTCGAACTTGTGCGCCAGCCCCACGTACTCCGGCAGTCCGAACTGCCGCTTGACCCGGGTGGCGGCATCCACGGGTTCGTGGTCCCGCTTGTGGTCCCGGGTCACGGCCACTTCGCCGGTACGGGCGTTGCGCTCGGCGACCGGCGCCGGGTTCGGTAGCGCGGCGGTCCGCAGGTTGCGCATGTGCGCGAGCGCGGCAATCCCCGCATCGACGGCTTCCCTGGCCGAGTCCCTGGAACGGATGCAGTCCACCGGCTCGATACCGGGCAGGAGCTGGGCCACCAGCGTGCGCCACAGCGCCCGAAAGCGCCGGGTGGCCTCTTCGTCCTCGAACATCAGATACAGGGCGCCGCCGGCCCGGCGCGGTGCCGGCAGCGTGTCAGGATCCACCTCGCAAGCGCGCAGTGCCTGGTCGAGGATGCCCCGCGCGAGCTCGTCCAGCAGGTCGCTCCCCGCCACCATGTCGGCCAGGCGGCCCGACGCAAACAGGAATGGCTGAATCGAGCGAGCTTCGAATAGATAGGCGTGATGAGGCATGGCGTTGTCCTGAGCCGGTGTGGCAAAGCGTCCCTTGCAGACAGTGAGGTTTTCTCGTGGGCAGGGTACAAGAAATCACCCCGGTGCTGCCCCTGTGGAGGCGCACTGCAATTCGGACGCATCGAGCGACCTGGTCGAGCGGCACTCTGCGGATCTCGGGCTTCTCCATCGCCGGCGCCCCGTTGGGGGGCTCGATGTTCCTCATGGAGTCGGCGGCAACGAAGCCTGGTATGCCGACGATCGGAAATCCCTGCACGGGCCTGGCAAGAATCCAGAGGGTGTCAGCATTGGACGACTCCGCGTGGACTGGTGCGAAGCAGGTTAGCGCGGGCGGGTGAGCTTTGTCCGGGGCCGCAAGCTTTTCGCCATGCGCGACAGAGGCGGCAGTCGCCCGTGCAGGGCACGTTGATCGAAGCCCGGGGGCGGGCCAGCGAACAGTCAGGTCAGGGGCGCCCGGGCTGACCCGCAGGGCGAGATTCCACGTGGCCATGGTCGCGTCCTGCCGCCCCTGTTGCGGGTGATTTCCCTGTGTTCGATACCGTACCCTGACGGGCCCTTGTCACCGAGCCCTGCTATGGACGCCTTGCCTGTCACATCGCTCCGGCTGCACTTTCGCGCGGCGAAACCCGTGAGCCTCGGGGCGTTTCCGGGTGCCGTCTGGCGTGGTGCGCTCGGGGCGCGGCTTCGCGAGCAGGTCTGCGTCACGCGGCGGCCCGAGTGTACAGGCTGCCCGGTCGTCGATCAGTGTCCGTATCCATTGCTGTTCGAGACGCGCGTACCGGCGGATCCTCCGAGCGCCCTTCTCCGGCACAACGGGACGACGACTCCGCCCTTTGTGCTGGTGCCGGATCCGGAGGGCGATCCTTGCGCCCTGGACCGGGTGTGTCTGGGCCTCATTGTGGTCGGACAGGAGGTGCGTCCGGCCGCGTTGCTGGTGCGGGCGCTCGAACAGGCGGGCGCACAGGGCATCGGTCGCAGCCGGGTCCCGCTGCGGCTGCAGGGCGTGGAACAGGCGCTGCCGGCCGCAGGATCGGGAGTCGACGACATGCCCTGGCGTCCCCTCGACCTCGACGATCTTGTCCATTCCCTGGACGCGCCGGCACACGTTCCCGTGCCGCCGGTCCCGCCCGCCGTGGAGGTCCGGCTGGCAACGCCCCTGCGCATGCGCATCCGCGGGCGCTACGTTACGCCACAGGCCTTCGAGCCGGTCGCCTTCGTGCGCACGGTCCTGCGGCGGGCCACCCATCTGGGTGCCAGCCATTGCCCCGGTTTCGACGATGCCGCGCTGGCCGCCGCGGGGCGCCAGGCCGCCGGCCTGCGGCTGGTTTCCGGGGACCTTTACTGGCGGGACCTGCGGCGCTATTCCGCGCGGCAGGGCCGTACCGTCCCGATGGGGGGGGTGGTTGGTACGGCGCGTATGGCCGGGGAGGCGCTGGCCGGGGTCTGGCCCTGGCTGTGGCAGGGCCAGTGGTGGCATGCCGGAAAGGGCGCCACGATGGGTCTGGGCCGCTACCGGCTGCGACCGCTCCGCGAGGCCTGATCCGGACCTTGGTCCAGCCACGCGATGTCCGCCTCCCCGTGGCCCTCCGCGGCGCGGCGAATTGCGCAGGGGCTCCTCCTCAGAGGGCCCCCGATTCGGCCTCGCGCTGCCGGCGTTCCCGCTCCATCCGCTGCTGGTCCAGCGCGTCCGCATAATCCGCCGCGATGTAGCTCAGCGTGGTCTCGCGCGACATGTGCGGCTCATGGAGCCGGATGGTCGTGTCGCCGGCCGCGAATCGGGCCGACTTGTTGCCGACGTGCGGGCGGTTCACATGGATCTCGCGGTATCCGGCATCGCGCAGCATTCCGACGATCGAATCGAAGGTCGCGCCCCCGAAGCGCTTGTGGAAGGTCGCCTCCACCGCAACGATGCGGTCGCTGTCCGCGTCGCAGACCGCCAGCAGTCCCTGCAGCCCCTCGAAGCGAATGGCCCCCGCATCCAGATGATGGAAGGTGTCAAAGCCCAGCGCACCGCTCGAGCTCCGGAGGGTGTCATGGTGCTGCTCGATCGCCTCGCAGCTGCCGTCCAGCGGCATATCGAAGGGCGCAGCCCGGGACTCGGCCATGGCGGGTGTCAGGGCGGACAGGGAAAGGGCGGTTAGGGTCGCAATCCAGAAACGGGACATGCCGGGACTCCGGGGTGTGAATGAAGGCGCTGATCATAACCGGACACACATCGGGGCATCCGTCCCCGCAAGCTTGCCGGATGCCGCGGCTGCAGGAAGGGTCAGGGGCGGGCATTGAGCACAGCGACAGGGCGGGCGGGGCCCCTCGGCCAGGCGGCCGGGCACTCTGGAGTCCGGTCGTCACGGCTGGCCGACTCCGTTTCAGTCCGTGCATGGGTCGGACATGGCTCGATTGGCGCCTAAGCGCCCTCGGGGCGTCTTAATCCCCTTTCAGTCGGGGCATGGGCCGGACTTCGGTGTCGTCGCTGTCGCCATCGCAGGGGTGTCTTAATCCCCTTTCAGTCGGGGCATGGGCCGGACGAGGACGATCGACCGGTGGTTCAGATCACTTCCGTCTTAATCCCCTTTCAGTCGGGGCATGGGCCGGACATGTCTGGGCGCTCGACGAGGGCTTTGTCCTCACGTCTTAATCCCCTTTCAGTCGGGGCATGGGCCGGACCCTTCGGTCTGAAAAAACCTTTTCTGGATCAGTGTGCTGGCGCGCGTATCTATGCACCATTGTGGTGCGCTGAAAGTTTGCCTGCCGGTGTCCGGTTCCCATGTCTGACGTTAACCGCGACCGGCATGGCGCCGCAAGGCGTGATCCTGGTCCTGATCCGGGACAAGCTTGCGGGTCCGTACTTGGCCAGCCGGCATTGCGAGGATGGCGCTCCGTTCATTTCAGCGAAAGGAGCATGCCATGCGCCGACGACCGGCAATCATTGCCTACGATATCAGCAATCCCCTGCGCCGCCGCCGGGTCCACCGGAAGCTGCTGCAATGGCGCATTGATGGCCAGAAATCTGTGCACGAGTGCCTGCTTGCACCTCGGGAGGCGCACGAGCTCTACCTGCAACTGGGGGAGCTGATCGACCCCGAACGCGACCGGCTGCTGCTGGCATGGCTGACCCCCAATGCCCCGGTCGAGGCACGTGGCAGTGGCGATCGTGCGAGCCTGTTCCGCCGCATCGCGAGGATCGGATGATGGCGGGCGGCAAGTGGTATCTGGTGGCCTACGATGTGCGCTGCCCGAAACGCCTGCGCCGGGTACACAGGGAGGTGGTGAGCGAAGGCCAGGGCCTGCAGCAGTCCGTCTACCTGGTGCGGGCCAGCCACCGCAGCCTCCGCGATCTGCTGGCCCGGGTGGAGGCGCAGATGGATACCGCAGTGGATGACCTTCGGGCCTATCCCGTGCCGCATCCTGCGCAGCTCTGGTGTGGCGGGGCGATGGTTTCCGCCACCGCGGAGCGCAATGAACCGATCGCGGTCGTCGTGGACTGGTGGGACGGTGTGACCGAGCGCATCCGCCGCTGGCGAGCCTCGGCATGAGTGATCGTCAGTGGCTGGTGCTGGATCGGCGCGGGCTGCAGGTATCGGTCGAACATCGCACCCTGCGTGTCGACGAGCCGGAGGGAGGCTTTCGGCGCTTTCCGCCATTGCATCTGGAGGCGCTGGTCGTGCACGGACGCGTTTCGGTGGCCAGTGATGTCTGGCGTCTGCTGGCGGCCCATCGGGTACCGGCCGTGCTCCTTCCGGGGCGGGGCAAGGGCCCGGTCGCGTGGATGGGAGCGGGGCTGGGAGGTTCGGTGGCGCTGCGTCGCGCGCAGTACGCGGCGGCTGCTGACGGGGCCACCCGGGTGGAACTGGCACGCTCCATGGTCCAGCGGAAGTTTGCCGGATATCGCGGCGCCCTGGACTGGGCCGGCCACCCGGAGGCCACGTTCCGGTATCGCCTGGACGGGCTCGAGCAGGATCTTCTTGCCAGTACCAACGCCGATGCGGTGCGCGGTGTCGAAGGGGTCGCGGCGCGTCTGTGGTATGCGTGGCTGGCGCAGCGGATTATCGGGGACTGGCACTTCTGTGGCCGCAACCGGCGTCCGCCCAGGGACCCGGTGAACGCGTTGCTGTCGCTCGGCTATACGCTGCTGGCGACCCAGGCGCAGGGGCGGGCCGAGGCCATGGGCCTGGATGTTCACCAGGGGTTTCTGCACGAACCGGTGCCGGGCCGCCCGGCGCTGGCGCTCGACCTGATGGAGGCATTGCGACCATGGGTGGACATGTTTGTGCTCGGGTTGCTGGATCGGGTGCTGACTCCGGAGGACTTCCACAGCAGTGCGGCCGATGGCTGCCGGCTGGAAAAGGCGGCTCGGGGGCGTTTCTATGCCGCCTGGGCGGCCTGGAGCCGCGAGGTCCCACCCGCGCCGAACGGGGTGGGCGAGCAGACGGGGAGTGCCAGCGGCGGCACAGGCGCCGCGCTGCAGCGGGAAGCCCACGCCCTGCGCGCCTTGCTGCAAGCCTCCGATCGCGGGGTTCGCTGATGGGGGCACTGCTGCAAGCGATGCTGGAGCCGGAAAATGTCCAGCAGGCCTGGCGCCGCGTCCGGCGCGAGCGCACGCCGTGGTGCCCGGGCGTGGAACGTACCGAGCTGGAACACGGATTACCGGAGCATCTGCTACGGCTGATGGAGGACCTGCGCCGCGGGTGCTATCGGCCGGAGGCGTTGCGTCAGTTTGCGGTGAACAAGGGCGACGGTGGCCGGCGCATTATCTCGGCGCAGTATCTGCGCGACAAGCTTGCCCAGCGCATGGCCTACCAGGTCATGGAGCCGCGGATCGAACCGTTCCTGCACCCGGACAGCTTCGGTTATCGCCGGGGCCGCGGTGTACCGCATGCCCTGCGGCGGGTGCGCGAACGCGTTGCGACGGGGCTTGTCTGGGCCGTGGATGCGGACATTCGTTCGTTCTTCGACCGGGTGCCGCATCATCGCATCCAGCGGGAGCTGAACCGGTTCATTGACGATCGCGCCCTGCGCCGCCTGATCGGGCGATGGCTCCAGGCGGGCGGCCATCCGGCCTCCTTGCTGGCACGCCGCCGCGGCGTGCCCCAGGGTGCGGTGCTCTCGCCGCTTCTCTGCAATGTGCTGCTGGATCATTTCGACCGCGCCCTGGAGCGGGCCGGCATCCCGTTCGTGCGTTATGCGGATGACTTCCTGCTGCTGACTGCCGCCAGGGAGGATGCCGAGCGGGCCCGCGCCCATGCGGAAAAGTGCCTCGCCCGGCTGGGCCTGGAGCTGCACCCGCAGAAGACCGCGGTCGTCCGGGTCTCCCCCGAACTGCAGTTTCTGGGAGAAGCAGTGGTTCGACGTCGCGGCCGGCGGGGGCGGACGCTCCGGAAAAGGGGGCGCAGCGAACCGTCCTGATCGCCTTTCAGTCGGGGCATCGGTCGGACCGATCCTGGACCGTCACACGGTCATGCTTCCGTTGTCTTAATCCCCTTTCAGTCGGGGCATCGGTCGGACGTCAACGCCCTGGTGCAGCTCAACTCCATCGGGTCTTAATCCCCTTTCAGTCGGGGCATCGGTCGGACCCTTCGCTTTTTCAAATGTCCTTTTTGGTCAGCACGTTACCAAGGTGAAGAATGCACCATCCTGGTGCGACTGGAGTTTGCTGTCGACCTGCCCGATCCATGGCTCAGCCTAGCCCGCAGGGCGGGTTGCGCGCAATGGCCGTTGAGGTGGCGGGTTCGCGGGAGCCGGGACGGATATGGATCTGGTCCGGGGCCAGCGCGAGCTTGAAGCGCCCGGCGGGTCGTGCGGCGACGCGCCGGATTTCGTAGGCGGCGGCCGCCGGCCCCAGGTGACGCCGAAGCTCGCGGTTCACGTGCGACTTTCGCTGGTCGAAATAGTCGGGCGTGATGCCGCCGGCAACCGCGGCTTCCACGCGCTCGCGGTCCATTGCCATCGGGTGGGTGATGTCGTGGTAGGCCTGCACGAAGCCCCGGGTTTCGGCAGGCCCGATACCCTTGCGGCCGATGGGTGGGGATTCGTCCCGCGCACGGCGGGCCAGCCACAGGTAAAAAGCGAAGTTGACCGGGGTGAGGGCAATGATCTGGTCGCGGCAGTGCAGTTCCAGGCGCTCCAGGTCCAGCTCCAGACGCGGTGCCTTGAGGCTGTCCTGGGCACGGCGGACCGCCTCGGAGAACCCGGCGCCTTCGCGCACCAGCAGGTCCGGCAGGCCGTCGCGCATGCGCACAAACGGGATGTGCGCCAGGGTGATCTCGGCGTTGTCGGTATGGATCGGCCGCTGGTCGCGGGTGTACAGCACCTGCGGCTGCCGCGGGGGGTAGAAGAACTGGTAGTGCCCCTCGAAGGGGGCGGACACCAGTACGTGCGAGAGTTCGTCCTGCTCGCGCCCGAACAGTGACAGGGCATAGCCGAGATAGTAGCCCATGGTCTTGCGTCCGCCCGCGATGGAGGCGTGCAGGCGCTTCTGCGGGTCGACGGTCAGACGGCGCACGAGGTCCACGATGAGGTCGGCAGCGGCTTCGTTGTGTGACGGGTCGCGGATGTCGTCCAGCGGTTGGCCGTCTCGATCACGAACCACGTGGATGGTGTCGGCGCCGAATGCGATGCGCTCCGGGTCCAGGTCGTAATCCGCGCACAGGCGATAGAAGTGGCCCTCGGAGGGGTCAAGCAGGGTCAGACGGGCCCGCTCGGCCCCTTCGCTGGTCGTGACCACGTGGATGGCGTCGGGCACGAAGGCCGGCTGGCGCTGCACGGCCAGGCCGTACAGGGTCTCGGTGATCACCTGGGGCGCGAGCCCGGCGACGCACAGCAGCACATTGCGAGTCGGCGGGGAGGGGTTGTGGTTGTCCATGACCAGACGGTTTCCATTGGTTGATTCGGATAATGGAGTCGTTGCTCGGGTGTTTCCGGCTCCGGCCATTCCGGCTGACGACAGGCCGGGACTAAACCGCTCCGTCCGGCACGCAGCCGCACTCTGGCAGGCGGGCGGCCCTAGCGCCGAGGATGGATGATCGCACCCGCCGGCCGAGGCGTGCACCCCGACAAGCTTGTCGGTTGCCCCATCTGGAGGGGTGGCCGGTACAGTCTGCCGGACACAACGGACACCAGCAGGAGAAACCCGTGGACCATTCCAACGACAATGTACCGCGCACCTTCATCGCGGCCCTCCATCGTGTGCTGACCTTCTGGCCCCGCCATCCCTTGCACCGGGCGGTTCTGCTGGCGGTTGGGGGATTGATGGCCTGGGCGGTCGTGGTGGATGGCGGGGATGCCCCGGGACTTTCCCTCGCGGTGGGCCTCTGGTCCCTCTGGACCTCAATGGCGATGAACCCGGATGCGGCCTGGCGACACGATGTGGACGTCTGGGCCCATTTCCTGGTCCCGGCGTTCTACCAGGTCCTGGCGGCGGGGCTGCTGGCCATCGGGGTCCTGCACGCGCTGGTCTGGGGCTGGCCTGCGGGATTTTGATCCTGTACACCGGCAGCGCGTAGCGGCCCTGGCCGAGCAGGTTCGATTCGACCAGCGATTCGCTTACCCACGGTTTCCGGGCTTGCCGCGTTGTTCGGTTCTCGTGCGCGCCTCTCCAATGGAGTGGGGCGCGTTGCCCTGTCGGGTATTGCAGCGGGGCGGAATGTGAGAGGGTGAGCGCGAAAATTGCAGGGTCGATCACGCCCGGGTCGCTGGACGGGCCTTGAACGGCGCGCCTCAAGGAGACTGATGCTATGGAAGCAACCCCCTGGATTCTCTCACTGGACCCCTGGCAGTACTGGCTGGTCCTGGCCGTCACCATTCTCGTGCTGGATCTGCTCTTGTTCGGCGGCCTGATGTCCGGCGGGGGCGGGGTTACGCTGATCCTGGCCGGTGGTGCCTTTGGGGCGATCATCCCGGCCGCCTTCGGAGCCGATATGGCGGGCCAGATCCTCGGCGGGATCGCCGGCATGATCGTAATGGGGATTTTCGTCTTCTGGATCGGCAGGCGGTGGGTGCGCGGGGATGACCGCAACCTGGCCGGGCAGGACATTCGTGCCGGTCGCGAGATCCTGCAGGTCGAGGATCGCGACGGGCGACTGGGCGTGACCCTGCTCGGGGATTTCTATCCTGCGCGCCCCGAGTCGGCGGACTACGCCTTGAGCGAAGGTGAGCGCGTGCACCTCGTTCGTTTCGAAGGGGTCACGGCGATCGTGAGCCCTGAAGTACAAGACCACGCATAACCGCAAAGGAAGGCAACAATGGAAGGTCTGATTCTCTTCATCGTACTGGCCGTTCTGGTCGGCGTGTTCATCTCGATGGGGATCACCATGATCCCGCAGCGCCGGGGCATGGTGATCGAGCGCCTGGGCAAGTTCCACCGGGTGCTGAACCCCGGTCTGAATCTGATCATCCCGTTCGTGGATCAGCCGCGGCCGATCACGATCCTGCAGTTCGAGGGTCAGGCGAAGGTCGTGCGCACCGAGACCAAGATCGACCTGCGCGAGATCCTGCTGGACTTCCCCAGCCAGGCCGTCGTCACCCGGGACAACGTGGGTGTGACCATCGACGGGGTCATTTATTACCAGATCATGGACCCGCAGGCGGCCGTGTACGGTGCCGAGAACTTGGTACTCGCGATCCAGACGCTCGCCCAGACCACGCTGCGCTCGGAGATCGGCAAGATGGAGCTGGACGACATCTTCGAGAACCGCGAGACCATCAACAAGCAGATGGAGGCGGTGATGGACGAGGCCGGGCAGAAATGGGGCCTCAAGGTGAACCGGGTCGAGATCCGCGACATCTCCATGCCGGAGGACATCGTGCAGGCGATGAACCAGCAGATGGTCGCGGAACGCACCCGTCGCGCCACCGTGCGCGAGGCCGAGGGCTACAAGGAGGCGGAAATCCGTCGCGCCGAAGGCGACCGTGACGCGGCCATCGCGCGCGCCGAGGGTGACAAGCAGGAGGCCGTGCTGCGTGCCCAGGGTGAACGCGAGGCCATCGAACTCATCGTGGGCAGCCTGCGCGACCACCCCGAAGGCGCCAAGGCCGGCGTGAACTATCTGATCGCCCAGCGCTACATCGGCATGCTGCCGGAGCTGGCAAAGGATGGCGACCGCGTGTTCGTGCCGATGGAGGGCACCGCCCTGCTGTCGAGCCTGGGCGGCATGCGCGATCTGTTCGGTGCGGGGGCAATGGGGGCGGTGGACGCCGTTGGTGGTTCGGCCCCAACGGCGACTGGATCAGGCCAGAGCTAACCGCCCATCTCGTCCGAGAAAGCCCGCCCGGGTTCCGATTCGGGTGGGTTTTCTTGTGCCGGGTTATGATGAGGGGGTCTCAAAGTGCGTTTCCGGGTTGTGGTGAAGATGTCTCAAAGCGAATTTCCGGGCTCATAGTGAATTTTGTGGTTGGCGGCATGGAGGCTTGATGTCTACACCGATCGTTACGTTGATACAGTCGCAGCCTGGCTCACCCGAACTTGCGGCTGTTTTGGTGCGGGGAGTCATGATTGCTTACTCCGACGGAATTGAACCCGGAACTGAGGATCGTCCGGACTCCTGTGGTGCGTGCATTCTGTCCGTGAAAGAAGTCGATGCCCTGGCCCATCTCCTTGCCATGGCGTTCGGCGAGAAACCTCGCGTCGTTACACTTGAAAACGTCAATGAAAACGACACGTGGGTGGATGTGCAGGACTTCCTCTGCTGGATGGGTGTCGCAGACGCGGAAGGGGCCTTTTCGACCGATCTGGGGCAGGGGTCTGATGCGTCTCGCCACTGAGTAGCGGCCGGCGCTTGTGTCCTATCGAACCGACCTGCACTTCCGGGCGGGATGGACTTGAAGCTGCGGCCTTAATCCACTTCTCCTGGCGTTGGTCAGGCAGGCACCGTTCCCTGGTCGCACGCGAAAACGATTCGACTGTGATCTCGTGTGCTAACCCGTGTTCTCCTCGGGTTGTGCATTACACAGTGTGGGAGCAGACGTGGCGCATCGCGCGGCGCAGCGCGGTCGAACAGCGGTGCAGAGGGGGTTGGGTATGGCGCACGTCATGGTTCAGGGCATCCGGTATTCGGGAAAGACCTGGATGATCCAGCGGCTTGTGCGAGCGGAGCTGGCTCGGCCGGTCGAGAAAGATGGGCCATCCCGACGAATCTACATCCTGGATTCCGACGGAGCCCACGAGGATCTGGCGGACCAGACTTTCCCGGTGGGTGGGGGTGGGCCTTGGGGCTACAACCCGTTGCAGCTTTCCGCGGAACATCCGGAGTCGACTCCGGCGGATCGAGCGGAGTTTGTGGCGCGGGCATTGAGTGTGGGTTACGGGGCGTTTCGGGCGCGTTTGGGCGCGGCTTTGCGGGCTCTGCTGCGCGAAGCCTATGCGGAAAGAGGATTGCTTCCGGATCGCCCGATTCGGGAGTCGCGTCCCCATGGGTCCGTTGCGGCTGAGGATGCGCCGACACTGGAGGGTGTGCGGCAGCTGGCATTGGCTCGGCTGCGCGCCAGCCGCGACAAGAAAGTGCGCGCTGCGGAGCAGCGTTGGGATGCGGTGGATCTTGCAGCGGTGCGCGAGATCGCCGGTGTGGACGGTGGCCCGGACCTTGCTGGAACTATGGGCATGGATCCCAATGCTATTGGGGCGTACAGCGAGTATCTCCGGAGCCTTGCAGTGGATCCCTTGCAGGGGCCGGATCATCAGGTGTTCCCGGTTTCCCTTCTGGAAGGGTTGATCGAGCAACTGGATCCTGTCTGCTCGTCATCCATGTTGGTTGGTGATTCGCCGCGGTGGGATCCTGATGCCGTAGTGCGGCGCTATGACGTGTCGGCTCTCGGGCGCCCGGAACGCGCCGTTCTGGTTCAGTGTTGCTTGCGGGATATTCTTTTGGAGGCCGAAGCGCATGCAGCGAATGACCGGCGCACGCTAGTGGTCCTGGACGGTGTTGAAGAACATCTCTATACCCGCCGGGGAGCCGTTGAGGCCATGATGCGTTTCGGGCCTGCGGTCGGCTTGGAGGTGTTGATGTCTGCCTATGACCCCCACCCCATGCTGGGCGACGAGTTGCGTGCAACGCTCGGGGCACACGTACTGCTGGGGGACTACGACCGCGAGGCGGTCGACGCCGTCTCAGCCGGACTGAATGTGCCACCGGAGTTACTTTGGTGCGTGGTCCCGCGGCGCCGGTGTGTTGTGCGCACCCGCCAGGCCGACGGCTCGGCCCGTCAGGGCAAGGTGATGATCGATGGGGTTGTGGGTGCGCTGGGCTGGGATGAGCAACCCAGGGACCGCTCCAGGTCGTGAGCGAGCCGGGTGGGCTGCGGCAGTGGTTCGCAGGTAACACCCGAGTCCACCGTGATCCTGTGATCGAGCATTCGCAGAACAGCCGGGGCATGTTTTTCGACGTCAACGTAGTAATCCTCGCCGATACGCCGGGCTCGCATTACTTGGACCTGTTGCAGGATTTCAGGGGCTTTTCAGGGATGCGAAGTCCGCAGTTCCCGCAGAGTGGGTGCAGTAACACGCCGGGCTGGGATCGTTGCTAGATGTGTCCTTTCAGAAGGCTGGCTTCGTCCAGTACTCCGTCCTTTTCGTTCCAGCGGACGACGCCTGCTTCGCCTACGCCCAGCACCTGAGTGCCGCACTCGAGCCGGCTATCGTACCGCTCGTGGTGGTGACCGTGGACGATCATCGTGGCACCCATGGTTCTGGCGATCTCGTCCAGAACCGGGAACCCGTGCCGGTGGGTCGAGGGTGCCTCGTGCGTGATGAGCAGGTCGGCGCCCAGCGTCTTTAGCTGTTCGATATCCTCTGGCCAGATCGCGGCCAGTGCATGCCGGGGCATGCCTTGTCGCCAATCCTGCGGGATGCCGGATTTCTTCTGTGAGGCCAGCACACGTTCGTACTCGATCCTCGAATTGAACTTGGCGGGCGCGGGCGGCATCCACACTTTCTTCCGGAAATGCCCCCCGAGCCCGCCGACACGAACCCCCTGGAGGGTGTGGGTGCGGCCGTCGAGATTGATGGCCCGCCCAGGAGAGCCCAGCAGGTGATCGTAGAACCGGGTCTGGTCGTAGTCGTGATTGCCGGGGATGTACGCGACTTCCATGGAGTCCGGGAGTGTCTGGATCGCGGTGTCCAAAGGCCCGGCGAGATCCAGGTCCCCTAGCAGGACCACCACCCCGGCGTCGGCATGCTCACGTGCGATATAGGCCAGGATTTCCGGAAGACGGCCATGGGGATCGCCGACAAAAAGGAAGTCTCGATTTCGCACGCGTGGTACTCCGGGGGGTGCCGGCGGAGATTGTCGCTGATGTTGGCTTTATGGAGCCACTCCACATTGGGGTAACCGAGCCTTGCCGGTAACTTGGGGTGGGCCGCGCGTCCGGAACGTTCGCTACACGGGTCTCTGATCGATTGACCTATCCGAAGTGGGGTGTTTATGCTCGACCGGCCACCAGCGCAGCGAGTGGCTCCAGGAAAGGATCTATTCGGTCAAACTTCGCACAAGGACGTACACCATGAAAAAACTGCTATTCGCCGCCCCGCTTGCTTTCTTCCTCGGCGCCTGCGGTGCCCCTTCGGTGGAGCATCTGATGGAAAACCCCGAGAAGCTTCAGCAGGTTACTGTCGAATGCATGGACATGATGGCACAGGGCCAGGACGTTGATACTGCGGCCTGCAACAACGCGGCCGAAGCGCAAAGCCGTATGGGCGAAAATGTCACCTGATTAGCGACGAGAGTCAGCCAGGCTCACTGGGTGAGCCACCCCCGGACGTACGCTGAGGCTACACAGTGAGCGGAGAGTGGCCTCATGGCGCAGAATCGGATTCAGTTTCAGCCGGGGATGTCGTTGCCGGCATTCATCGCCCAGTACGGCACCGAGGCCCAGTGCGAGGCGGCGCTGGGGCGGGCCCGATGGCCGGCCGGCTTCCGCTGCCCGCGTTGCGGGTGCCAAGCCCACTGCGTCCTGCACGGCAGCCCGCGCAAGATGTTTCAGTGCAACGCCTGTCGGCATCAGGCCTCGCTGATCGCCGGCACCGTGATGCAGGGAACGAAGCTGCCCCTGACCACCTGGTTTCTGGCCATCCATCTGCTCAGCCAGGCCAAGACGGGGCTCTCGGCGCTGGCGCTCAAACGCCAGCTGGGCGTCAGCTACCGCACCGCCTGGGCCCTGCAGCACAAGCTGATGCAGGCGATGACCGAGCGGGAAGCGCGCTATGGGCTCAGTGGCACCGTGCAACTGGACGATGCCTACCTGGGTGGCGAGCGCACCGGCGGCAAGGCCGGCCGCGGGTCGGAGAACAAGGTTCCGTTCGTCGCGGCCGTGTCGCTCAGCGACGCGGGGCATCCCCTGCGGGTTAAGTTGACCCCAGTCACGGGCTTCAGCTT
>NZ_AQXY01000011.1 GCF_000376845.1 Thioalkalivibrio sp. ALE14 | reverse complement strand
CTGCACACGCTTCGCGCGTGCAGTGCTCCGCTGCGCTCCGCCGAACCTTCCAGGTTCGAACCCCGGGCTCGCTCATATATCCATAGAAAAGGGCCCCGCGAGGGGGCCCTTCTCTATGGATGGCTGGGGGACCAGGATTCGAACCTGGGTTGACGGAGTCAGAGTCCGTAGTCCTACCGCTAGACGATCCCCCAGTAAACCGGATCGCGTGCTTCCAGCAAAAACTCGGTGCGGATTTTAGCGCTTCGAGTACTGGGTTGCACGACGGGCCTTGCGCAGGCCGATCTTCTTGCGCTCCACCTCACGGGCGTCACGGGTCAGGTGACCGCCACGGCGCAGCGACGAGCGCAGCTCTTCGTTGTACTGCACCAGGGCACGGGCGATGCCCAGACGGATCGCGCCGGCCTGGCCGTTGCCGCCACCGCCTTCGACGGTTGCGATCACGTCGAAGTTGTCGGTCGACTCGGTCGCCTCCAGCGGCTGGCGCACGACCATGCGCGAGGTCTGGCGGCCGAAGAAGTCGTCCAGCGGCTTCTCGTTAACCGTGATGTTGCCCGTGCCGGGGCGCAGGAAGACACGCGCCGAGGCGGTCTTGCGGCGGCCGGTGCCGTAATACTGATTGGTAGCCATTCGGATCGATTCCCTTGCTGATTCTGGCGGCTCAGACTTCGAGCGGCTGCGGCTGCTGGGCCGTATGCCGGTGTTCGGTACCGGCGTAGACCTTGAGCTTCTTGAACATGGCCCGGCCAAGCGGGTTGCGCGGCAGCATGCCCTTCACGGCAAGCTCCAGCACCTTCTCCGGATGACGCTCGATCATCTGGGTGAAGTTGGCTTCCTTGATGCCACCCGGGTAGCCGGTGTGGTGGAAGTACTTCTTGTCCATGGCCTTGTTGCCGGAGACGCGAATCTTTTCCGCGTTGATCACGACGATGTAGTCGCCGGTATCGACATGCGGCGTGTACACGGGCTTGTGCTTCCCGCGCAGGCGGCGTGCGATCTCGGTGGCGAGTCGGCCGAGGGTCTTGCCGTCGGCGTCGACGAGAAACCAGTCGCGTTCGACTTCGGCCGGCTTGGCGCTGATGGTACTCATGATGTTCGATGCTCCGAGGTCGGGGCGATTCAGAAAGCGCGCAAGAATAACGCTTCCCTTCACCCGATTCAAGCTAAAGAGACAATTCGCGGGACGGGCCGCGCTCGATGTCCACCGGAGCCGGCGTGGCAGGTCCGCGCCTGCGCGAGCGCCCTCCGCAAACAATAAAGGGGGCCGCCCCGAAGAGCGGCCCCCTGCAGGCCCCGGGGCAACGGAGCCCCGGGAAACACGCCACCCGCTTACAGCTGGGCTTCGGCGCGTTCCTGCACTTCCTGCATCAGCTCCGGGTCGTTCTGCAGGGCCATGGCGACTTCGTTGTATTCCTCGACGCTCATGCCCGCATCTTCAACCGCATTGACCATTTCGTCCTGCGCTTCCTGCTGCATGGACTGCGCCTCGGTCTCGTCCTCGGCATTCTGCAGGCGGTCGGCAAAGTCCTCGCGCACTTCCTGCACCGCAACGAAGGCGGACACGAAGGTGTCGATTTCCTGCTCGCTCAGGTCGACCTCGGGGGCCTGCTGCATCGGCGCGCCACCCTGGGCACCACCCTGCGGCGGCTGACCGCCCTGGGCACCGGCCCCGGCACCGCCGTCCTGCGCCGGCGGCTGGCCGCCCTGCGCACCGCCCATGTCACCGCCGCCGGCGGCGCCTTCTGCACCGCCGTACTGCGCGGAGGCCACGCCACCGACGGCAAACAGGGAGGTCAGGGCCATTGCGAGCATCGTCTTGCGCATATTCATCATCTTGCTCCTTTGCTTCCTTTGGATCGTTCGAATCGCGGAGCGAAGGCATCATCGGCCCGGGGCCGGGTGACGCCTCGCCCACGTCGCGCAACCGTGTGAGGAGGAATGGATTCAGCGTTGCGGTTCCGCTTCCTCGATTGCTGTCCAAGGAGGAGCACACCCCGTGCCAAGACCCGGGAAACCCCTATTTGATATTTAGTATCAATAGCTTGTAGACCTTCTCGGGATACACCCCGGGAACATTATGCGGCGAAAAACCGGGTCACAATGACACATGGGTCAGGGCGACCCGGGTCAGGATGTCACGACGGGTCGGACTCCCCGAGCTTGCGGTACAGCGTCTTGCGCCCGATGCCGAGGATGCGCGCGGCGCGCTGCTTGTTGCCGTCCACATGTTCGAGGACTCGCTGGATATAGTCGCGTTCGCGCTCCTCGAGGGTCGGCCATTGCCGGTCGTCACCGATGCCCGGCACCGGCGCGCCTGCCTGCGGCCCCTCGTCGATCGTCGGGCCGGAGCCCTCACCGCCGCCCGCGAACACGCGCTCCGGCAAGTCTCGGGTCTCGATCACCTCGCCCGCGGCCAGGGTGGCGGCGCGCTCCATCAGGCTCGCGAGTTCGCGCACGTTTCCGGGGAAGGAATAGCGCGTCAGCCCGCGCAGGGCCTCCGGGCTCAGGCGCCGCTCGGGCAGCCCGCGGGCCAGGGCCTGTTCGCGCAGGAACTGCAGGGCCAGGCGTTCGATGTCGTCGCCTCGCTCGCGCAGCGCCGGGATCTCGATGCGGAAGGTCTCCAGCCGGTAGTAGAGATCCTCGCGGAAGCGCCCTTCCGTGATATGCGCCTGCAGGTCCTGATGGGTGGCCGCGACGATGCGCACGTCGGTCTCGATCTCCTCGTTGGCGCCCACCGGGCGTACGCGTCCGTCCTGCAACAGGCGCAGCAGTTTGCTCTGCATCGCCACCGGCATCTCGGCGATCTCGTCCAGGAACAGGGTCCCGCCGTGCGCCTCGGTGAACAGGCCGCGGCGGGCACCCTTGGCACCACTGAAGGCACCCGCCACATGCCCCAGCAGCTCCGACTCCAGCAACGCCTCGGGGATGCCGGCACAGTTGATCGCCACGAACGGCCCTTCGGCCCGGCCACTCTCCGCGTGCAGCGCCCGCGCCACAAGCTCCTTGCCGGTCCCGGACTCGCCGGTGATCAGGACGCTGCCATCGGCCGCCGCGATCCGCCGGATCAGGTCGAACAGCTGGAGCATGGCCGGGCTGCGCCCCTGCATGCCGTGGAAGCCGTCGGCCTGCGCCAGCACCTCGCGATAGCGGCGCACCTCGTCCTTCAGCCGCCGCGCCTCGGTCACCCGGTCCGCGGCCAGGCGCAGGTGATCGAGGTCCACCGGCTTGGTCAGAAAGTCATCGGCGCCGGCCTTCAGCGCCGCCACCGCCTGGTCAATGGTCCCGAAGCCCGTGAGCATGATGAATCCCGGCGCCGGCACCCGGGCGCGGGCATCCTGCAGCACCTGAAAGCCGTCGGCACCTGGCAGGCGCAGGTCGCTCACCACCAGGCTGAAGGCCTGCTGCGCGAGCACCCGGGCGGCATCCTCGGCGCTGCCGACCGCCGTGACGGCGTATCCCGCCTCGGTCAGTTCCTCGTGCAGCAATTCCCGGTGCCCGCGATCGTCCTCCACGACAAGGACCGCTTCGTGTGACACGGCGGGCGCGGGGCTTGACGTATTGCTGGGCTCGCTCATGGGCTTGGCTCCGTCGGTTCGTCCGCGGCAAGCGGCAGGTGCACGACAAAACGGGTCTCGCCGGCCACGCTTCGATCCAGCATCACCGTGCCCCCGTGATCCTCCAGTGCCACCTGGACGACGGCAAGCCCCAGCCCGGTCCCCTCGCCGGTCGCCTTGGTGGTAAAGAACGGCTCGAACAGGCGCGCGGCCTGCTCGTCGTCGATCCCGCGTCCGGCCGCGGGGCCATCGTCGGCCACCACTACGGCGACACGACCGTCCTCCACTTGCCAGTGGACCCGAACCTCGCCCGTGGCTGCCTGTGCGGCGTTTTCCAGCAGGTTCTCCAGCGCCTGCCCCAGGCGCAGCCGGTCCGCGGCCATCACCAGCGGCTCACCCTCGACCCGAAAAGACACCGCACGCGTCGCATGCCGCCCCCGCACCCGCTCGACCAGGTCATCGAGGAGCTGCGCGAGGTCCAGCGGACGCGTCTGCAACGGATTGCGCCGGGCAAAGTCGAGCAACTGGCGCACGATCGTCTCCACCCGTTCGAGCTCGGCCTGCAGCGCCTCCATCTCCTTGCGTGCCGGGCCGGTCTCCGGCAGGTGGCGGGCGGCTCGCTGCACCCGGCCCGCGATGATCCCCAGCGGGGTACCCAGCTCGTGCGCCACGCCCGCGGCGAGCTGCCCGATCGCCGCCAGCTTCTCCGAGTGCCGCAGCTTCTCCTCCAGACGCACCTGCTCGCGGCGCTGGGTCTCCAGCTCGGCCTCCGAGGCCTCGCGCCGTTCCATCATGCGGTTCATCGAGACCGCCAGCCCGCGCAGCTCCGACGGCCCGTCCTCTGGGGCACGCAGGCCGCGCTGGCCATCGCCGATCGCGTGCATCGCGGCCATCAGACGCGAGACATGCCGCCCAACCGCACGGTGGTACCCGAACAGCACCACCAGCAGGAACAGGCCGCTGACCCCGAGCATCAGCATCCCGCCCTGCCACTGCAGCTGGGCCACAAACGCCCGGAACGGGGTGACATCACGGGTCACCTGCAACAGGCCGACGATCCGGCCCGCCGGATCCGACAACGGCAGGAAGAAGGAAAAGGTCTCGCGGCCCTGGTGTTCCCCGAAGGCCCCGAGACTGCCGGTCTCGCTGATGACCCGGGCCTCTCCGCGGCGCTGCAGGGTCGGGCTGGGCGGGCCGCTGGCCGCGACCATCCGGCCGTCGTCGTCATAGACGTAGACCCCGAATACCTCCTCGATCTGGAACAGCGAATCCAGCGACTGCTGCACACCGGTGACATCGTCCTGGAGCATCGCACTGGACACCGGAAGCCGGATCGAGCGCGCCACCAACTCGATGTCCTCCTGCATGCGGTTCTCCATCTGCGCCTGGAACTCGCTCAGACCCAGCGCCACGACGGCGGCCATCAGTAACAGGAGCGGCAGCAGCACGAACGACAACACGGCGGTGCGCAGGCTGTTCAGGCGTCGGGTCATGAGTCTCGAGTGATCGGAGATGATTTGCCGCGGGGCGGTCCGGACCCAATGGTAGACACGTCCGGCAGCAGGAGGCGAGCCCGGAAGCCACTGACTCAAGGCAAAAAAAAGCGCGGGTCGAAGCCCGCGCCAAGAAAACCACCAAAGGAGGATGGAGGAGTCCACCAACCGCTGACAGGGGGGACAGCGATTAGCGTATGCAAATCTTCTAATATGACGATATTGTTGTCAACCGGTGAAAGCGCAGGGGGTCACAAAATTCACCGTTTCGTCACATCACGTACCCTTGAAGACCTGCATACCCCGTAAGACGCGCATCTGCCGAATCTATTCCCGGGTACGAACACGGCCTGCCGGGGATTCGTCAAAACACCACTTCGTTCACGGATTCAGCGCCATGCTTCATCACCTGAGTCACCCCGTCACCCCGCTGGCGCAGAACGCCACGCTGATCTGGTGCGACGCCACCGGGGCGGCCGCCTGGATCGACCCCGGCGCGGATGCCGATGTCCTGGAACGTATCGCCCGCGATCAGGGCGTGCACCTGGAGAAGATCCTGCTGACCCACGGCCACCTGGACCACGTAGGAGCCACCGCCGAGCTGGCGGCCCGCACCGGCGTCCCGGTCATCGGGCCGCATCGCGACGACGCCTTCTGGCTGGATCAGCTGCCGGCGCAGGCGCAGATCTTCGGCTTCCCCGAAATCGCCCCGCTGTCGCCCGATCAGTGGCTGGACGACGGCGACACCATCACATTGGGACACACCACGCTGCAGGTGCTGCACTGCCCCGGCCACACCCCCGGCCACGTGGTCTTCCACGACCCGGAGAGCCGGCTGGCCCTGGTCGGCGACGTGCTCTTCCATGGCGCGATCGGCCGCAGCGACTTCCCGCGCGGCAACGGGCGCGAGCTGATCGCCTCGATCACCGACAAGCTCTGGCCGCTGGGCGACGACACCCGATTCGTACCCGGCCACGGCCCCGAGTCCACCTTTGGCCAGGAACGCCGCAGCAATCCCTTCGTCGGCGATGCGGCCCTCGCCGCTGACGGCCAGCCCGGGCGCGGCCGCTACTATTGAGCGAACCCAATGCGTTTCGCTCTGCTCAACGCATCCCGCGATGCTGCTGAGCGCAGCCGGGACGCCCCGGACGGGGCGGGGCGCTTCGAAGTCTTGCAGGGTGTGATCGAGCACCGCGAAACGCAGCCTCCCGCGCCACACGGCACCCGGATCCATGGCCGCCCTCCGGATTCGGACCGGCTGGGGCCTGTCTGACTGCCGGGGCCGCCCACGAAAAAGGCCGCCCCGAAGGACGGCCCCGTATTGCACCCGAACGCGGTTGCTCAGCTGTTGGCGCGCAGCGCGGCAATGCGCTGCTCGATCGGCGGATGGCTCATGAACAGCTTCTTCAGGCCCTGGGCCATGCCGCCGCGGATCCCGAAGGCCGCCATCTGGTCGGGCATGTCCACCGGGCGACCGGAGGCCCGCGCCAGCGATTCCAGCGCACCGATCATCTTGTCGCGCCCGGCGAAGCGAGCCCCCGCCTCATCGGCGCGGAACTCGCGCTGCCGCGAGAACCAGAACACGATGATGGAGGCCAGGATCGCGAGGATGATCTCGGTCACGATGGCGGTAATCCAGAACGCCGGTCCGTGACCGGACTCGTTCTTGAAAATCACCCGGTCGACGAAGTGGCCTATGACGCGCGACAGGAAGATCACGAAGGTGTTCACCACGCCCTGGATCAGCGCCAGGGTCACCATGTCGCCGTTGGCGACGTGGCCGACCTCGTGCCCCAGCACGGCCTCGACCTCGCCCTGCCCCATGTTCTGCATCAGCCCGGTGCTGACGGCGACCAGCGCGTTGTTCTTGCTCATGCCGGTGGCGAAGGCGTTGGGGTCGGGCGAGTCGTAGATGCCGACCTCGGGCATGCCGATCCCGGCCTGCTTGGCCTGGCGCTGCACCGTCTCCAGCAGCCACTGTTCGGTGGCGTTGCGCGGCTTGTCGATCACGTGGACCTTCATCGTCTTCTTCGCCATCCACTTGGAGATGGCCAGCGAGATAAAGGACCCACCGAAACCGAACACGGCGGCGAAGATCAGCAACGCGGTCAGGTCGAGATCGACCCCCTGTTCATCGAGGATGCTCTCCACACCCAGGATACGCAGGGTGATGCTGAGCACGATCAGGATGGCGAAGTTGGTCGCCAGAAACAGCAGGACACGTTTCATGAAGCTTTCCTGTACTCCATCAATTCATTCCAAGGGATATTGCGATCATCGGGGCGCGGCGACGGAATTCAAGCCGGCCCCGATCACAGACCACCGCGGGGCGCAGGGGTTCAAGCCGGCCGAACCTCCAGACGATCCGCGTTCTGATACCCGCGCGGGAGTTGACGTCCACGCCGCGCGCGCTCGCCGACATATTCTGCCCATTCCGCCGGGACCAGTGCCTTGAAGCGCTTGCCGGCGTGCACGACCAGGGTGTCCTGCGGCCCCAGCACGGCCACGCCGAGCACCCGTTCGGAACCGTCCTTGAGGGCCGCGGACGGGATGCCGATCAGCTTGTTGCCCTTGCCGCGCGCCAGCTCCGGCAGCTCGGTGGCCGGGAACAGCAGCAGATAGCCACGCGTGGTGACGACCGCGATGTGGTCCTCGTGCGGGTTGCGCACCGGCGCCGGCTGCAGCACCGCCGCGCCGGCGGGAACGGTGAGCACGTTCTTGCCGGCCTTCTGCCGGCCCAGCAGGTCGCCCAGCTTCGCGACGAAGCCGTAGCCGTGATCCGAGCCCAGCAGCCAGCGGTCTTCCTCCGCCCCGGTGGCCATGCCGACAAAGCGCGCACCCTCCGGCGGGTTCACGCGACCGGACAGCGGCTCGCCCTGCCCGCGCGCGGACGGCAGGGTATGGGCGGGGATGGTATAGGTGCGGCCGGTGGAGTCGATGAATGCGACCGGCTGGTTGCTGCGCCCGGTGACCGCGGCCTGGAAGGCATCCCCGGCCTTGTAGCTGAGCCCCTGGGCATCCAAGTCGTGGCCCTTGGCCGCGCGTGCCCAGCCCTTCTCCGACAGCACAATGGTCAACGGCTCGGTGGGCACCAGCGCCGACTCGTCCAGCGCCTGCGCGGCGGCGCGCTGGACCAGCGGCGAACGGCGCTCGTCGCCGTATTCCTCGGCGTCATTCTCGATCTCGCGGCGCACCTGGGTGCGCAGGCGACGTTCGGAACCGAGCGTTTTCTCCAGCTGGTCGCGCTCCTTCGCGAGCTCGTCCTGCTCGCCGCGGATCTTCATTTCCTCGAGCTTGGCCAGGTGACGCAGCTTCAGCTCCAGGATCGCCTCGGCCTGGATGTCGGAGAGCCCGAAGCGGCTCATAAGCTCAGGCTTGGGCTGGTCGTACTCGCGGATGATCGCGATCACCTCGTCGATGTTGAGATAGGCGATCAGCAGGCCTTCCAGCACATGCAGCCGCGCCTGCACCTTCTCCAGGCGCCACTGCAGGCGCCGGCGCACGGTCTCGATGCGAAACTCCAGCCACTCGCCCAGCAGCCCGGCCAGGTCGCGTACCTGCGGGCGTCCGTCGAGACCGATCACGTTCATGTTCACGCGGTAGGTCTTCTCGAGGTCCGTGGTCGCGAACAGGTGCGCCATCAGCGCCTCGACATCCACGCGGTTCGAGCGCGGGGTGATCACCAGGCGCGTCGGGTGCTCGTGGTCGGACTCGTCGCGCAGATCTTCGACCATCGGCAGCTTCTTCGCCCGGATCTGGCTGGCGATCTGCTCCAGCAGCTTCGCCCCGGAGACCTGGTGCGGCAGCGCGGTGACCACGATGTCGTCGCCTTCGCGTTCATAGCGCGCCCGCGCGCGGATCGATCCCTGCCCGGTCTCGTAGACCTTCCGCAGCTCCGCCGGCGGGCTGATGATCTCGGCCTCGGTGGGAAAATCCGGTGCCGGCAGGTGTTCGCACAGCTCGGCCACCGTCGCCTTCGGATGCTCCAGCAGGTGCACACAGGCGGCGGCCACCTCGCGCAGGTTGTGCGGCGGGATATCGGTGGCCATGCCCACGGCGATCCCGGAACCGCCGTTCAGCAGCACATTGGGCAGGCGCGCCGGGAGCATCTTCGGCTCCTCCAGCGCCCCCTCGAAATTGGGCACCCAGTCCACCGTGCCCTGCCCCAGCTCGGAGAGCAGCAGCTGGGCGTAGCGCGACAGTCGTGACTCGGTATAGCGCATCGCCGCGAAGGACTTGGGATCGTCCGGCGAGCCCCAGTTGCCCTGCCCGTCGACGAACGGATAACGATAGGAGAACGGCTGCGCCATCAGCACCATCGCCTCGTAGCAGGCCGAGTCCCCGTGCGGATGGAACTTGCCGAGCACGTCACCCACGGTACGCGCGGACTTCTTGTACTTGGCGGTGGCCGAGAGCCCCAGTTCGCTCATCGCGTAGATGATCCGGCGCTGCACGGGCTTCAGGCCGTCGCCGATATGTGGCAGGGCGCGGTCCAGGATCACGTACATGGAGTAGTCCAGGTACGCCTTCTCGGTGAAATCCTTCAGTGGCAGCTGCTCGCCACTGTTGGCAAACAGGCTGGGGGTCTCGATATCGGTCATCGGCGGTCTCGTGGACGTGGATGGGCCGGGGTTTTACACCAGGCCGGGCCCGCGTACTGTAGCGGGCACGCGCCGGTGGTTCCACGGTGCCAGACACCCGAACGCCACGACCGAGGAGTCCGTTCGTGCTGGATACAGGCTGGATCGCCAGTATCGTCGCCATTGCCGTCTTCGCCCTGGCGGCGGTCAGTGTGGTGCATGCACTGCTGCAGCGCCGCGATACCGGCACCATCATCGCCTGGGTCGGGCTGATCGTGTTGCTGCCACTGGGCGGCTCGCTGCTGTACTGGCTGTTCGGGGTCAACCGTATCCGCCGGCGGGCCCACGCGCTGCGCGAGGGCTACCTGATCGCAGACCCCAGCGCCGGTGGTGCCACCGTGACCGAGCCTCCGGAACGCTGGGAGCGCCTGCTGCATTCCGGTGATCGCCTGAGCCCGTTCCGCCTGACGGGCGGCAACGCCGTCGAACCGCTGTTCGAGGGCGACCGTGCCTATACGCGCATGCTGGACGCGATCGACGCGGCGGGCCACAGCATCACCCTGGCGACCTACATCTTCGATTACGACCGGGTAGGTGAACGCTTCGTCGCCCATCTGCAACGTGCCCAGGACCGCGGTGTGCAGGTGCGCATCCTGATCGACGCCATCGGGGCGCGTTACAGCCGCCGCAACACCCTGCGCCAGCTGCGCCGGGCGGGGATCCCGGCCGCCGCGTTCATGCCGGTCCACCTGCCACGCAGCCTGGCCGCGTTCAATCTGCGCAACCACCGCAAGATGCTGGTGATCGACGGTGCCCGCGCCTTCACCGGCGGCATGAACATCCGCCGTGGCCACAGCCACAGCGACCCGGGCCCCTGCCCCATCCACGATCTCCACTTCGAGCTGCGCGGCCCGGCCAGCTCCCAATTGCAGCGGGTCTTCGCCGAGGACTGGCAGTTCGCCACCGGCGAACGCCTGGACGGCCCGCGCTGGTTCCCGGAGACCATCGAGCCGGCCGGCGCCCGCGCCTGCCGGGGCCTGCCGGACGGGCCGGACGAAGACTTCGAGGTCCTGAACTTCACCCTGCAGTCAGCCCTGGCCGAGGCGCGCGAGCAGGTCACCATCGTGACCCCCTACTTCCTGCCGGACGTGGCCCTGACCGGGGCACTGAAGGCCGCGGCCCTGCGCGGCGTGCGGGTCGACATCCTGATCCCGGCCCGCAGCAACCTGCGCCTCGTGGAATGGGCGAGCCGTCCCCAGCAGGGCGAACTGCTGGAACGCGGCTGCCGCCTGTGGCTCACCCCGCCGCCCTTCAACCACGCCAAGCTGATGCTGGTGGACGGCGAGTGGGCCCTGGTCGGGTCCGCCAACTGGGACCCGCGCAGCCTGCGCCTGAACTTCGAGTTCAACCTGGAATGCCTGGATGCCGGGCTGGGCCGCGAACTGGCCGCCTGGACCGACGAGCTACGCGAGCAGTCGCATCCCCTGACGCTCGACGAGGTCCGCGCCCGTCCGCTTCCGGCGCAGTTGCGCGATGGCGCCGCCCGCCTCCTCACGCCCTACCTGTAGACCGGATCGACCGTGCCGCCCGCCGGCGTAGGCACAACGTTAGCCGGCCCCGGCCCGGCGGGCGCTTGAACCGGGGCGGCTGCAGGCGGTCTTTTGTACTGTAGCGACATGTCTTGCGAACCTCCGACGGGCCCGGTTCGCTTCGCCGCAGGGGAGTAAAGGGATGTTACGACGCGCGGAAGCCGCAGCGGGGTATCGATGAACGGGATCCTGGTCCCCTCGCTTTATCTGGCCGCCGGCCTGGCCACCTACGCCGCGCTGAGCCACCTGCTGCACAGCCGGCAGAGTGCGCGGCGCACCGAACACCGACTGTTCGCCACAATGTGCGCTCTGATGGTGGTGGTCGCTATCAGCTCGGCCCAGACCTACCAGGCCGGCAGCATCCAGGCCTACACCCGCGCCCTCACCCTCAACATCTATCTGCTGGCCCCGTTCTACGTGCTGTTCGCCGCCTTCGTGGCGGCGCACACCCGGACGCCTGCTCGCGGGCTGATCATCGGCCTGCTGGTGCTGCTGGCGATCACCTGGGTCGTCAACACCCTGCAGCCGTACAGCATGCAGTACCGCAGCATCGAGGAACTGCGCACCCTCGAACTGCCCTGGGGCGAGACCGTGGCGCTGGCCATGGGCACCATCAGCCCGTGGTTCGGCTTCGGCGTGGCCGCGGTCTTTCTGGTATTCGGCTTCGCCCTGGCCACGCTGATCCGGCATTACCGCCGCCACCGCCAGGCCACCACCCTGCTCCTGCTGGGCGGGATCGGAATCTTCGTGCTGTTCACCGTACAGGGCGTACTGGCCCGTGCCGGCGTGCTGGAAATGCCGCAACTCGCGCCGTTTGGCTACGTGGTCATGGTGGTCATGATGAGCCTGGTCCTCAACCGCGAAACGGGCGAACGGCTGCGCGACTCGGAGGGCCGTTTTCGCGCACTGGTGGAACAATCGCCCATCGGCATCCAGGTACTCACGCCGGAGGGCGAGATCCGCCAGAGCAATCCCGCCTGGGCGCGGATGCACGGCGCGCACGCCGCCCGACCGGGCGGGAACGTACTGGAGCAGCCGGACATCATCGATCAGAAAATCCGCGAGCCGCTCCGAGAGGCCCTGCAGGGCCACTACCGCGAGATCGGTCCCTTGCCCTACACGCCGCCAGGCCCCTCCGATACCCCGGCTGGCACCTCGAACGAAGAGAACCACCCTGTCCCTGCCGGCGAACGCTGGCTGCGGGGCTGCATCTACCCGCTGCAGGATGCGCACGGCGAGGTCCAGGACGTGATCGTGATGCAGGAGGACATCACCGCCGCGCACCGCAGCGAGGATGCCCTGCGCCTGATCGCCGAGGGCCTGCAGGCGCGCTCCCGCGAGGAATTCTTCCAGCAGCTGGTGCTCAAGCTGAGCAATCTGTTCGATGCCGACTTTGCCCTGATTGGCACCGAAGCCCCGGACCAGCTCGGTGTGGTCGAGACCGTCGCCCTGTGCGCCGAGGGGCGCATCGTCGAGAACTTCCGCTATGACCTGGCCGAGACCCCCTGCGAGCGCGTGCTGGAGATCGGCACCTGCATCTATCCCTGCGATGTTCAGCAGCGCTTCCCGCGCGACGAGATGCTGGTGGAGATGGGGGCCGAGAGCTACCTGGGGGCCCCGATGCTGGACAGCCACGGCACCCTGCTCGGGCACATCGCGATGGTCAACCGGCACCCGGTCGAGGACGTCGACAAGGCGATGGAAATCCTCGGCATCATGGCCGATCGCGCGGGCGCGGAACTGGAACGCCTGCAGACCGAGGAACACATCCACGCCCTGGCCTACCACGACGCCCTGACCGGGCTGGCCAACCGCACCCGCCTGCACGACGACCTGACCCGCCACATCGAGGAGGCCGTGGCCGGCGACTTGCACGGCGGGTTGATCCTGATCGACCTGGACCATTTCAAAACGATCAACGACGCCCTCGGCCACGCGGTGGGCGACACCGTACTGGGGGCAGTCGCCGACCGCCTGCGCAGCCATGCCCCGGAGGACGCGCTGATCGTGCGCCTGGGAGGCGACGAGTTTGCCGTGGTCCTGCCTCCGCTCGAGCAGGCGCGGGAGACGCTCGAGTCCGAGCTGTTGACCATCGCCGAGCGCATCCTCGAGGCCCTGCAGCGCCCCATCGTGATCGGGGAACGCACCTTCGGGGTCGGGGCCAGCCTTGGCTGCGTGTGCTATCCGGATGCCGGCGAGAGCTCGGCGGATGCCCTGCGCCACGCCGACATCGCCCTGTACCAGGCCAAGCGCGCCGGCCGCGGCGGCGTGCAGTTCTACCGCCACGCCCTGCAGGACGAGGCCCATGCCCGCCTGCAGATCGAGGACGGCCTGCGCCAGGCGGCCGAGCGCGGCGAACTGGATCTGCACTACCAGCCCCAGGTCGACGCCGCCGAACGCCTGATCGGTATCGAGGCCCTGCTGCGCTGGCAGCACCCCGATCTGGGCGCAGTCCCGCCGGATCTTTTCATCCCGGTAGCGGAGGAAACCGGCCTGATCCACGGGATCGGCAACTGGGTCCTGGAGCATGCCTTGGAACGGCTTTCGCAGTGGCAAACCGAAGGGCTGCGCCCCCCGCGCCTGGCCCTGAACCTGTCACCCTGGCAGCTCTCGCGCCCCGATTTTGTCGAGCAGTTCCAGGCCCGCCTGCGCCACCACCGGGTCGACGCTCACGCGCTGACCCTCGAGGTCACCGAATCCGGGTTGCTGCGCGACCTGCCCGATGCCATGGCCAAGCTGGGCGCCCTGCGCCGGCTGGGGGTCCGTATCGCGCTGGACGATTTCGGCACCGGCTACTCCTCGCTGGCCTACCTGCGCGACCTCCCGGTGGACGAGCTGAAGATCGACAAGTCCTTCGTCCAGGGCCTGGCGGCCGGCGGCGACCGGACGCTGATCGAGAATATCGTGGACATCGCGCGCAACATGGAGCTGGATGTGATCGCCGAGGGCGTGGAACACGCGGAACAGCGGGAACAACTCCTGGCGCTCGGCTGCACGCGCTTCCAGGGTTTCCTGTTCAGCGAACCCCTGCCCCATGACCCGCTCGTCGCGCGGCTACGACAGTAGCGGCGCGCCCATTCAGTCGCGCGCGAACGGATCTTCCAGCCCGCAGCCCAGGGCCCCGCGCCGGCGCAGCGACAGGTCCGTTTCGCGCTGTGCTGCTTCCGGGCAGTCCTGATACAGCACAATGCGGCTGCCGCCCTCTTCCTTGGCCAGATACATGGCGCGGTCCGCGCGCTGCAGCAGCGCCTCCGCGTCGTCGCCGTCCCCCGGGTAGAGCGCCGCCCCCATGCTGAGCCCCACGCGAACCGACTCGCGGTTCACCTCTACCGGTTCCTCGAAGCGCTCGATCAGCTTGAGACCGACGCCGGTCACCGCATCCGGGTCGCGAACGTTCTCCAGCAACAGCACAAACTCGTCGCCCCCCACACGGGCGACCACGTCGCTATCGCGCACCCCCTCGCGCAGGCGCCGGGCCACGGTCACCAGCATCACGTCGCCGGCACCGTGTCCCAGGCGATCATTGATCGGCTTGAAGCCGTCGAGATCGCAGACCACCAGGGCCAGCCCGGTCCCGGCACGCTGAACCCGGCGCAGGGCCTGCTGCAGATGCTCCTGCAGCAGGCTGCGGTTGGGCAGACCGGTGAGCGAGTCGTGATGGGCCTGGTGCCACAGACGCTCCTCCGAGGCCTTGTCTCGGGTGATATCGCGCACCATGCCCAGCACCTGCACCGCCCGCCCCTCGGCATCGCGGTCGATCTCGCCCTCCACCCGGACATGGCGGACCCCTCCGTCCTCGCGGACCACGCGATGATCCACCCGGTAGAAATTCTCGCGGTCCAGGGCCTCGTTGGTCGCGCGGCGCACCCGGGTGCGATCCTCCGGATGAATGGCGCGCATGTAGGCCTCGAATCCCGCGGCCTGGGTCTGCGGGTCGAGCCCGAACAGTGCGAAGACATGCGACGACCAGTTCATGCGCTGCCCGCGAATATCCCAGTCCCAGTAGCCGGCGCCGGCGATGCGCTGGGCCTCCTCCAGGCGCTCGGTGGTCTCCTGCAGCGCCGCGGTCCGGCGCGCCACCGCCGCCTCCAGCCCGGCCTGTGTCTCGCGCAGGCGGGCCTCGACTTGCTGGCGCCCCTCCAGTTCCTGGCGCAGTGCCTCGTGATCGCGCCAGATCCGCCGGCGTACCCGCACCCACATCAGCAGCATGATCAGCACGGTCAGGGCGGTCGCGACCAGGGTGACCTGCTGCGCCTGTTCGTGGCGCCGCGCCATGGCCGTGACGGCCTCCTCGTTGTCACGCTCGAAGGCCCGGAGGATGGTCTCCATCTGTTCGAGGACCTCCTCCTGCACCGGCATCGCATCGGCGTACAGGATCGCCAGCGCATCGTTTCGCCCGCCCGCGAGGGCAATATCCACCAGCTCGGAAAGGATCGGGGCACCGGTGGCCGTCAGCTCGCGCAGCTCCGCCAGCAATGCGGCGTCGCGCGGGGTCCGTGCCAGCAACTCGGCGCCCTCGCGCGCCTCGAGAAAGCGCTCGGCCAGTTCGCGGAACTCCCGCTGGTAGCGATCCTGCAGGGTCGGATCCTCGGCACTGATCACCAGCGAGGCGCGCAGCATGCGTTCGCGCACCAGACTGCGCATGCGGTGCACGCGATCAACCTTCTGCACGTATTCCTCGGTGAGGGCCTGGACGTCATTCTGCAACTGCTGGACACGCAACCAGCTGGCCACGGCAACCGCCGCGACCAGCAGCAGCACCACCACAAAGGCACTGGTCAGGCCGGGAACAAGGGGACGCGAGGGCATGCCCGCTCAATGCCTCGGGGGAACAGGCCACGCCGTGTCTGGACGCACGACAGCTGGCGGCACCGCCCCGCAAACCGCTGTCGCATCCTTGACGCGCATCCCGTTCCCCCTGTTTGATCGATCGTATGTGCACGATCCAGGCGGGAGGGTGCCGCGAGATGCCGGTCAATACAAGAGGAGAAGACGTTCGGAAGCCGGCACAGTGCGGAAAATCGCACCCCGACCCGACACCGCCGGCCGAACTGGAGCCGGCCTATCGTGCGGCCGACTACTGCCTGGAGACCGGAGACGGGTTCCACGTCCTGCACATCGACCGGCCCGCGGAGCAGACCGTAGCCTGGATGACCGCACGGGGCGCGCAGCGGCTGGTGCTGTTCACCGCCTGCAATCCGGGCAGCCGTCCGCTCACCGAGGAAGGAAACCGGCGGCGCCAGCAGCGGCTGGAGCGGGCCGTGACGGAACAGGGCCTGCGCGCCTGGCCGGCTCGCAACCGCGACCCAAAGGGCCAATGGCCGGACGAACCAGGCCTGGCCATCGCCGACCTGCCCGACGACCTGCTCGCCCGCTGGCTGGAGGCATTCGGCCAGAACGCCGCCGTGCTGCTGGAGCCGCCCGCACCGCCGCGACTGGTCTGGAGGGCCGGACTGGCCGGCCCCCCGATGCCCCCGCCAGTGGACGCGGATTAAAGCGGCAGGCGCCCGCCGGAGGCGACCACGATGGTCGCCAGGCCGATCAACGTATTGATGCCGACCAGGATGCGAATCTGCCCCAGCCGGCGCAGGCCCTCCTGGGTGTCATCCGCGGCGATGGCCTGGCGCATGCGCCGGAAGGGCGCAAAGAACACATGGGCGAAGATCGCCATCATGATCAGGCCCAGCAGCAGCATGGTATGCACGCTGGGGTGCACATCCCCCATGCCGCCGAACACGCCGAAGATCATGTAGAAGCCGGTCACCAGGATCACCAGGACCGAGGCCCAGACCCAGGGGAAGAAACGCGAGAACACGCCCTCCCAGAGCTTCAGCCGGACCATCCCCTCAAGCTGTTGCCCCGCCACCGGACGCAGGAACATGTAGGCGAAGAACATGCCGCCCACCCAGATGACCACCGCCAGTACATGCAGCACGTTTGCCAGTGCGTATCCCGTCATTGCCTGCTTCCTCTGTCGCATTGTGTCCGTGTGGGACGGAGTGTATCCGTCCGCGCCCGGGTCTGCCGAACCACCAGGCGCCCCACGTGGGTGCCCGGTATCAGTAGAATGGCGCCAACCTCGACATTCAGCCTGACCGAACAAGGAGCCCACATGTCCCGCGAGATCATCCAGACCGAGAACGCCCCGACCGCCATCGGCCCCTATTCGCAGGCCGTGCGCACCGGCGACACCCTGTACCTGTCCGGCCAGATCCCGCTCGATCCGGCCACCATGGAACTGGTCGGCGGTGGCATCGAGGCGCAGATCCGACAGGTGTTCGCCAACCTCCAGGCGGTCCTCGAGGCGGCTGGTTCCAGCACCGCGGACATCGCCAAGCTGAACATCTTCCTCACCGACCTGACCCACTTCCCGCTGGTCAACGAGATCATGAGCGAGGTGTTCGGCGAGCCCTATCCGGCACGCGCCGCGATCGGCGTGGCGGCCCTGCCCAAGGGCGCCCAGGTGGAGATGGACGCCATCGCCTTCTGCCCGCGCGGCTGACCGCGTAACACGGGCCGGACCGGTGGACCTGCAGGCCCCGCTGACCACGCTGAAGGGCGTCGGTCCGGCCGTGGCCGAGCGCCTCGAACGCCTCGGTCTGGAACAGGCCGGAGACTTGCTGTTCCACCTGCCCCTGCGCTTCGAGGACCGCACCCGGCTGACACCGATTGCCGCCCTGCGGCCGGGCCTGGCCGCATTGTTCGAGGGCCGCGTCACCCAGGCCGAGGTGGTCCACCGCCGCCGGCGCATGCTGGTGGTCACCCTCGCCGATGACCAGGCGCAGATCCTGCTGCGCTTCTTCCACTTCGGGGCCAACCAGCAGCGACGCCTGAGCCCGGGCACGCGCATCCGTGCGTTCGGCGAGCCGCGCGGCATGCCGGGTGCGCTTGAATGCGTGCATCCGGAGCTCCAGACCGTGGGGGATACCCCGCCCGCACTGGAATCGCACCTGACCCCGATCTACCCCACCACCGAGGGCATCTCGCAGAAGCTGCTGCGCCAGCTGGTCGCGCACGCCCTGCCCGGGATGCAGGCCCTGCCCGATCTGCTGCCCGAGCTGTCCCGGCAGGGCCTGCCCGGGCTGCACGCCGCGCTGGAACATCTGCACCACCCCCCGGCGCAGGCCGATGCCCTGGGTGCACTGGATACCGCAGAGAACCGCAGCCCGGCGCGCACGCGCCTGGCGCTGGAGGAGCTCTGCGCCCACCAGCTCGCACGCATGCAGCAAAGCCGCACACCACAGGACTCGCGCAGTGCCCCGGTCATCGAGCCCCCGGGGGTGTTGTGGCAACAGCTGCGCGGCCAGCTCCCGTTCCAGCCGACCGGCGCGCAGGAACGCGTGACGGCCGAGATCCTTGCCGACCTCGCCCGGCCCCAGCCCATGAACCGCCTGGTCCAGGGCGATGTCGGCTCCGGCAAGACCCTGGTCGCCGTCGCGGCCGCGCTGGCCGCGGTGGAAGCCGGTTACCAGGTGGCGTTCATGGCCCCCACCGAGCTACTGGCCCGCCAGCACGGACGCAACCTCGCCCAGTGGCTGGAACCCCTGGGGGTCGCGATTGCCTGGCTGGGCGGGCGCCAGTCCACGACCGAACGCGGCCAGCTGCTCGCGGAGCTGGCCAGCGGCCAGCGTCAGGTCGCGATCGGCACCCACGCCCTGTTCCAGGAGGAGGTCCGCTTCCACCAGCTGGGACTCGCGATCATCGACGAGCAGCATCGCTTCGGCGTGCACCAGCGCATGGCGCTGCGCGACAAGGGCAACGGCCGGATGCCCCACCAGTTGATCATGACCGCCACCCCCATCCCGCGCACCCTGGCCATGGCGCTGTACGCGGAACTGGCGAGTTCGGTCATCGACGAACGCCCACCCGGACGCACCCCGGTGCGCACCGCGCTGATCAGCCACGAGCGCCGTGACGAGGTGATCGAACGCATCCGCGCCGCCTGCGGCGCCGGTACGCAGGCCTACTGGGTCTGCCCGCTGGTGGAGGTATCGGAACAACTGGAGGCGGAATCGGCCGAGGCCACCGCCGAGCGCCTGCGCGAGGCGCTGCCCGAGCTGACCATCGGCCTGGCCCACGGCCGCATGAAGGGAACCGAACGCGACGCGGTCATGGAGCGCTTTCGTGCCGGGGCAATCGACCTGCTGGTGGCAACCACGGTGATCGAGGTCGGCGTGGACGTACCCAACGCGAGCCTGATGATCATCGAGAACGCCGAACGCATGGGGCTTTCGCAGCTACACCAGCTGCGCGGCCGGGTCGGACGCGGCAACACCGCTTCCGCCTGCGTGCTGCTGTACCGCCCGCCGCTGGGCGAGGTCGCCCGCGAACGCCTGGAGGCGATGCGGCGTACCGACGACGGCTTCGAGATTGCGGAGGTGGACCTCAAGCTGCGCGGCCCCGGCGAGCTGCTGGGTACCCGCCAGACGGGCGATCGCAGCTTCCGTGTCGCCGACTGGTCCCGCGACCAGGACCTGCTCGACGAAGCCACCACGCTGGCCGCACAGGTCGAACAGGACCCGGCCCGCGCCGGCGCCCTGATCGAACGCTGGCTGGGCACCGCCACCCGCTACGCCACCGTGGGATAACCGAAAAGTGATTTCCACCACGCAGGCACCAAGGGAAAAAATATCGACAGGAAGACGGGAAGATCGGAAGGGGTTGAGGGCACTGCGATTACCAACGGAGTACTCAACAAGAATTTCTTCCTGTCTTCCCACCTTCCTGTGAATCGCTCTTGACCTTTCTTGTGCCTTGGCGCTCCGCGGGGTGGAGGATTCAGGGGCGCAGGAGCGGGCGTTCGACGGCGTCGCGGGCCTCGCGGCCGGCGAGCTGTTCGATCAGGGTCAGGGCGAAGTCCATCGCGGCGCCCGGGCCACGGCCGGTAATCAAGCGTCCGTCCACCTCCACCGGGGCACCGGTGGAAGGGATACCGGCCTCGTCCAGCGCGCCGGTGAAGGAGGTCACCGTGCGGCCTTCCAGCAGTCCGGCCTCGGCCAGCGCCTTGGGTCCAGCGCAAACCGCGCCCAGGTAGCCGTCGCGTTCGGCCTGCGCCCGAAGCATCCCTTGCACCCGGGCATCGTCACGGAGGTGGTTGGCCCCCGGCAGCCCGCCCGGCAGGACGATCAGGTCGAAGGAGGCGTCCAGCACCTGGTCCACGGTGGTGTCCGGCTGGATGACCGTTCCCCGCGAGCAGGTCACCGGCCCGGGCTCCAGCCCGGCCACGGTGACCTCGAATTGCGCCCGCCGCAGCAGGTCGACGATGGTGACCGCCTCCAGTTCCTCGGCCCCGGCGGCCAGGGGCACCAGTACGCTCGGCATTACGCCTCCGTCGGTCGCACTCAGCGGCGGTTGTAGAAGTTCAGGCCCTTCAGGAGATTCAGCGCCTCGCTCAGCCCGTAGTCACGTTCGGCCAGGGCCTCGCCATTGTCTTCATCCGCCTCCACGGCCTCCGGCAGGCCATCGCGGCCCATGCGGGCCCCGCCGTTCTCGTCGCCGGAGCGCTGCACCACGAGCTGCTGCAGGCGGATGTCCGGCTCGATCCCGTCCTCGTTGATCGCACGGCCCTCGGGTGTGAAGTAGCGCGCAGTGGTCAGCTTGATCCCGGTATTCTGGGTCAGCGGCAGGATGGTCTGCACCGAGCCCTTGCCGAAGGTGTTCTGACCCATGACCACGGCCCGCTTGTGGTCCTGCAGCGCGCCGGCCACGATCTCGGAGGCCGAGGCCGAACCGCGATTGACCAGCACCACCATGGGCGCGCCTTTGAGCACGTCGCCCGGCGAGGCCTGGTAACGGAACTGCGAGTCCTCCAGCCGGCCCTCGGTGTAGACGATCAGGCCCTCCTCGAGGAAGGCATCCGACACGCCCACGGCACCGTTGAGGATACCGCCGGGATTGTTGCGCAGATCCAGCACCAGCCCCTTCAGCTCGCCCTGCTCCTGCAGGTCCTCGATCGCCCGCACGAGATCGCGCGCGGTGCGCTGCTGGAAGTTGCTGATGCGGACGTAGCCGAAGCCGTCTTCCAGGATCTCGGAGCGCACGCTCTGCACCTGGATCACGTCACGGGTGATGGTGATCTCCATCGGCCGATCCTCGCCGTCGCGCAGGACCGTCAGGGTGATGTCCGAGCCCTTCTCGCCGCGCATCTTCGCGACCGCGTCGGACAGCGACATGCCCTTCACCGACTCGCCATCCAGACGGATGATCAGGTCGCCGGCCTCGATGCCCGCGCGGCTGGCCGGCGTGTCGTCGATCGGCGCAATGACCTTGACGAACCCGTCTTCCATGCCGACCTCGATGCCCAGACCGCCGAACTCGCCGGAGGTCCCGACCTGCATGTCCTCGAAGTCCTGCTCGTCGAGATAGGCCGAGTGCTGATCGAGCCCCGACAGCATCCCCTGGATCGCGTTGTCCAGCAGATCCTTGTCCTCCACCTCGGTGACATAATTGCGCTTGATGCGCATGTACACGTCGGTAAAGCGCTGCAGATCCTCCACCGGCAGCGCCGATTGCGCGCCATTGTCGCGGTCGGCGTACACGGCCACCGAGACACTCAGCATGACCCCGACGACCAGTCCAACGATCAGGGCGTATCCGGTGCGACAAGACTTGCTCATTACCTTTCCTCGTTACATGAGGTGATTAGTGTGAGGATGGTAGCATCGGCGACCTGACGGGTGCCTGAATGCGGGCTTTCGATCGGCCTTTTGCCGCCGCGCGCCCTCACTCCATCTCTTTACTGAGAGGGCCACCAGCCCTCGGGGTTCAATGGTCCGCCGTTGTGACGGATCTCGAAGTACAGACCGGGCGCAATCGCCTCGCTGCCCTCGCCGGCCACGGCCAGCTGCTCGCCGGCCCCCACCGTCTCGCCTTCCGCCACCAGGATCTCCTCCACGTTGGAATAGAGCGTCAGGTAGCGCTCGCCGTGATCCACGATGACCAGGAACCCGTAGCCCTGCATCCAGTCAGCGTAGACCACACGCCCATAATGCACCGCGCGGACCGCCGCGCCGTTGTCCACCTCCAGCACCGCGCCGCGCCAGCGGGAGCGCAGGCGGCTGCCGCGGGACTCGTTGAAGCTGCGGATGATCCGGCCCTCGGCCGGACGCGGGAGTTCGCCCTCCAACTCGGCAAACGCCACATCCGGCCGTGCGGGGGCCGATTCGCGCGGGGCCGCGGCGCGCGCCGCGCTGCGCGCCTCGACCTCCTCGATCACCGCCTCCAGGGTCGCGGCATTGCGCTGCAGGCGTTCCAGCTCCAGGGCCTCGTCCTCGATCGCCGCCTCCAGCTCCGCCATCGCCTGACGCCGGCGCGCCTCCTCGCGCTCCAGATCGGCGACCGCCGCGCGGGCCTGAGCTTCCTGTTCCGCCAGCACCGCGCGCTCCCGCGCCAGTTCCTCGCGCGCCGCCTCCAGCGCCTCGATTCGCTCGCGCAACACCACCAGCGCCTGTTCGCGTGCCTCGCGGATGCGCGCGGCGAAGGCCGCATGATGACGATCATCCCGGGACTGCCCATCGGTCCGGCCGGGGTGACGCTCGCGCTGCCACTGGTCCCGCACCAGCCGGGCCGCGGCCTGGCGCTCCGCCTCCAGGCGATCCCGGGCCTCGGCGACACGCGCCTCCTGATCGGCCACCACGGACTCCTGGCGCGAACGTGCCCGTGCCAGCTCGCGCAATTCCCGGCGCGAGGCCTCGGTCCCGCGAGCGGCCTCCGCCAGCAGGGCTTCCAGTTCCTGCAGCGCGGCAGAACGATCTTCCTGACTGCGCTCCAGGTCTTGGATCGCCTCGCGGGTTTCACGCAGCTCGGCCTCGGGTTCCAGCGCCAGAGCCGCCGGCGCGAGCAGAAAACCGATCAGGGCCCCGCACCAAAACCGGGCACCGAAACCGCATGGATGACTCAGGATTGCGCAGATTCGCATATCGGGGTACGTTTAGGTTCTTATATTCTGACCCGGTTGCGAGGATTCTCCTCGCTCGCAAGAGAGGTATGCCGTGAGCAACGAAACGGTTGAAGACGATCTATCCGTCGACGACGGTCTGATGTCCCAGGACGAGGATATCGAGCGCGCCTCGCGCTCGCTCAAGGCCATGTCCCACCCGCTGCGCCTCAAGATCCTCTGCATTCTCGGCGATCGCGAAATCAGCGTACAGGAAATCGTCGATCAGGTCGGGACGTCGCAGAGCAACATCTCCCAGCACCTGGGCATCCTGCGCGACAAGGGCATTCTGGCCACGCGCAAGGACGCCAACCGGGTCTACTACCGGGTGGGGGACTCCCGGACGCTGCGCCTGATCGGTATGATGCAGGACGTCTTCTGCAGTTCCTGACAGTCACCCCTCCGATCCGGTCTCCCGAATGCTTGAACGCCTGCCCGAATTTCTCGCCAATCATCCGATCCTGACCGGCGCCCTGCTGGCAGTGATCGGGATGATCCTGTTCGTCGAACTCCGACGTCTGAACCGCAAGTACCGCTCGCTCTCCCCGGCCGAGGCGGTGCGCGTGATCAACCAGGACGACGCCCTGGTGCTGGACGTGCGCGAGGACAACGAAGTCGCGTCCGGCCGCATCGGGGGTGCCAAGCATATCCCGCTGGGCAGCCTGAAAAAGCGCATGGGCGACATCGAGAAGTACAAGGACAAACCGGTCGTGGTGTACTGCCGCAGCGGTAACCGCTCGGCCAGCGCCGCCCAGCAGCTGACCGCTGCCGGGTTCGAGGACGTGGTCAACCTGCAGGGCGGCATCCAGGCCTGGCAATCGGCCAACATGCCCATCAAGAAGAAGTAATGCAGTTCGAGGTCTACTCCGGCGGGCGCTGCCCGTTCTGCCTGCTCGCCCGGCGTCTGCTCAATCAGCGTGGCTACCCGTTCGCGGAGTACGCCGTGGACCGCGAACCCGGCCTGCGTGCCGAGATGGAACAGCGCGCCAACGGCCGCACCTCGGTCCCGCAGATCTTCCTCGGGAACACTCACATCGGCGGCTTCGACGACTTGCAGGCACTGGATGCCAGCGGCGAACTGGCGCGCCTGGCCGCCGCAGCCGGCGTCGAGCCCGCGGACGACCACACCCCCGGGTAGGCGACGGCACCGCCGCGGGCCGCGCCCGTCGGCGGGCCCGCATCGCGGCTGCGCGTCACGTCACGTACCCATCCCCCTTACAATGCTCCGATCAAGATAACTGCGAGACGACACCATGGCTGAAGAAAACACCCCGAACAGCGGCAACGGCGCCGCCCAGGGCGAACAGAACGACCGCCCCGACTTCTCCATCCAGAAGGTCTTCATCAAGGATCTCTCCTTCGAGGCGCCGGACTCCCCCGAGGTGTTCATGCGCGAGTGGAAGGGCGAGACCAACATCCAGCTGAACACCAACGCGCGCCCGATCGACGAGGCCGCCGGGGCCTTCGAGGTGGAACTGGGCCTGACCGTGACCACCGAGTCCGATGGCAAGACCGCCTACCTGGTCGAGATCAAGCAGGCCGGCGTATTCATCGTGCGCAACTTCCCCGAGGACCAGCGCAATCACCTGCTCGGCGCCTACTGCCCGAACGTACTGTTCCCGTTCGCCCGCGAGACAGTGGCCGATCTGGTGTTGAAGGGCGGCTTCCCGCAGCTGCTGCTGCAGCCGGTCAACTTCGAGTCCCTGTACGCCCAGCACCTGCAGGAACAGAAGCAGCAGGCCGGTGGGGAGCAGGCGGCACCCAGCCAGCAGGCCTGACACAAGGCGCCCGGGATGCGCATCGCGGTCCTCGGAGGCGGCTGCTGGGGCACGGCGCTGGCGCTGCATGCGGCGCGCCTGCACGGCGACGTCGCCCTGTGGGTGCGCGGGGACGATACCGCCACGCGCCTGCAACACGAGCGCGAGAACGCCCGCTACCTGCCCGGCCACCGCTTCCCGGACAACCTGCGCGTCAGCGCCGACCCGGCAATCGTCGATGACCGCGATCTGGTCCTGATCGCGGTCCCCTCCGGGGCGTTCCGCGAGACCCTGCGCTGGCTGGCCCCACGGCTGGCACGCGCGCAGGTTGTGGCCTGGGCCACCAAGGGCCTGGAGACCGCCACCGGCGACTGGCTGCACGAGATCGCGGAACAGGAGCTGGGTCCGGAACGCCCCCCCGCGCTGATCTCCGGTCCCTCGTTCGCGGCCGAGGTGGCGCAGGAGCAACCGACCGCACTGTCGGTCGCCTCCAGCGACGAGGGGCATATGGACGCGCTGGTGGAAGCCCTGCACGGGCGCTCGCTGCGCCTGTACCGCAACACCGACGTAATCGGCGTGGAACTGGGCGGCGCCCTCAAGAACGTGCTGGCGGTGGCCACCGGCATCGCCGATGGCGCCGGGTTCGGCGCCAATGCACGCGCCGCGCTGATGACCCGCGGGCTGGCCGAGATCCAGCGCTTCGGTGCCGCGGTCGGGGCCCGACCCACGACCCTCACCGGCCTCTCCGGGCTGGGCGACATGATCCTGACCTGCACCGACAACCAGTCACGCAATCGGCGTCTGGGCCGGATGCTGGGCGAGGGTCTGGATCTCGACACCGCCCGTGCACGGGTCGGACAGTCGGTGGAAGGCGTGGAGACCGCCCGGGTCGCCGTCGCACGGGCCGCGGCACTGGAGGTCGAGATGCCGATCTGTGCCGAGGTCCACGCGGTGCTCTATCAGGGGCGCCCGGTCCAGGACACCGTGCGCCGCCTGCTCGAGCGTGACCCCACCCGCGAAGAGGGCTGACAGCCCTCAGGGGCTTGAGCCCGCACCCCGGCACCGGGAGTCAGCGGAGGCAGACGCGGGTTCGCGCATGGCTCCTTGGTGACCCAAAAGCCCCGCGCGCCACCCGCGCAATCGCCCGGCATCGCCGGATGCCGCTAATGTGGGCCCCTACGCAACGCAACGGAGGCAGGGATGAGCAAGGCCTGGAAGGAACTGGATCTGGAGGGCGGCGGCCTGCAGTCCGTCAATGCCAAGCTCGCCAGAGAGATGCGGACCCGACCGGCGGCCTACGCCGCCTGGGTGTTGTTCCCACTGGGGCTGCATCGCTTCTACCTGCGCGAGCCCCTGGGTGGCTCCGGCTTCCTCGCACTCACGATCGCCACCCTGGGCCTCGCGTTTTTCGCACCGGCCCTGTGGTGGCTGATGCCGCTGGGCATCGGCGTGCTGTGGGCGCTCGTGGATCTCTGGTGGATCGACCGGCGCGTCACCGACTACAACAAGGAACTGCGCAAACAGGTGTTCCTGCGCAAGGGACAGAAGCCGCCGCAGGATTACCGCGGCCGCTACACCAGCGACGAGGATGCCCGCCGCGAACTGCAGGAATACCAGCAGGTCAAGGAAGCCGAAAAACCGGGACAGTCCGGCCTGGCCGGGACCAACGACCGCGACGCAGGGGGCAAGCGGCGCATGCCCAGCTTCAACGAGCAGGAGGCCATGCTGCGCCAGATGCGCAAGGACAAGACCGAAGGCGGCGGAAACGACTGACCGCCGCCGTTCCCGATCAGCTGTCGCCGGGGCGCCACACGCCACTGGCCTCCTGCGGCGGCGGGGCAGACTGCTTGCGGCTCTCCACGTCGACGAAGACCGACTCGGTGAACTGGGACAGCTGCTTCAGATAGTCCTTGCGCTCGTCCACCGACTCCGGCATCTGCGCGACCATGAACCCGGTGATCGCACTCAGGTACTGCACGGCCACGATGGGCTGTTCCGCCTTCGGGTCGACCTCGGTCAGCACATCCTGAACCTTCTGGATCAGCTCGCCGGACAACTGCAGGGTATCGCTCATGGGGTTCCTCTCGCGGTTCGAATAACAACTCGCCCACAGGCTACGGCAAGCCCCGCCACCCCGAAAGTGGGCGCAGGATGCGCGGGCCTTTCCTGCTGCGCGCGCCCATTTTGTTCACCACGAAGCACACGAAGGCACGAAGGCACGAAGGCACGAAGGCACGAAGAAGGTCAACTTCAAGGGTGAAGTGGTCCAATGACAGCGGACACCCCAGTTAAGCCACACTAGATGGGTAACTGGAGGTGAATGTGAGCAAGCAGAGACGAGCGCGATACAGCCGGGAGTTCAAGGCCAACGCGATTGCGATGGTCGAGAGCCAGGGCTATGGCTGCACGGAGGCGGCCCGGCGGCTCGGGATCAACCGGAGCATGCTGTCCCGCTGGCAGCGTGAGGCGCGGCGCAAGGCGGCCGGCGAAGCCGTTACTGAGCCGGCCTCGAACGGTCAGGAACAGGAGTTGCGGCGGCTGCGCGAGGA
>NZ_AQXY01000010.1 GCF_000376845.1 Thioalkalivibrio sp. ALE14 | reverse complement strand
GGGGTGTTGCAGCCCCTGTCGGGTGTTGCAGCCCCTGTCGGGTGTTGCAACACCCGAGCGTTGCCGCCCGCCCCAAAACAAGAAAAACCGGAGGCAGGATGACCACAACCGAGCTGGCCGAAATCTGTATAAGACACAGTCGAGACCCACACCTGATCAGCGACACCCGGGGCCGGGTGCTGTTCGCCAACCCCGCCTTCCACCAGACCCTGCGAATCCCCCACGACGCCCGGTTGACCCTGGACCAGCTGGGCCCGCTGAACCTGGAAAAACACCTGAAGGAAGCCGCCGTGGCGGCCGGCGACGATGATGCCGACGCCAACAGCACCCCGCATGCGTTGCACTTCTCTCTCATGGCGGAACTGGACGACGAGGCCCTGCCACTGGAGGTGATCAGCCAGCCCCTGCGCCTGAACGACGATGAGCGCGCGCTCCGCCTGATCACCCTGCAGCCGCAACGCCGCCGCACGACCCCGATCGAGACCGTCAGCGAAGATGGCCGAGACGGACTCGATGACAGTCACTTCCACTCCCACGACGCCCACTGCCGACCCACACTGCAATTCGCGCGGCGGGTGGCCGCCAGCGATGTGCGCGTGATGCTGCTGGGCGAATCCGGCACCGGCAAGACGCGTCTGGCGCGCGCCATCCACCAGTCCAGCCATCGCGGCAGCGCCCCCTTCGTCGAGATCAACTGTGCGGCCATTCCCGAGGAGCTCCTGGAATCCGAACTGTTTGGTCACGCGCGCGGGGCCTTTTCCGGCGCGGTCAGTGACCGGATCGGGCGCTTCGAGTCCGCCGACGGCGGCACGCTGTTCCTCGACGAGATTGGGGAGATGAGCCAGCGCCTGCAGGCCAAGCTGTTGCGCGCGGTACAGGACGGCGCCTTCGAACGCGTAGGGGAGAACACCACCCGGCAGGTGGATGTGCGCATCCTGTCCGCATCCAATCAGAACCTGCGCAGCCGCGTGGAGGCCGGCGAATTCCGCACCGACCTGTTCTACCGGCTCGCGGTCGCCACCGTGGAGATCCCGCCGCTACGCGAGCGCCCCCGCGACTTGGCCGCGACCCTGGAGGCCTACGAGGTGCACCACGGCATCCGCATCGCCCCCCACCTGAAGCAGAAGCTCCAGGACCACCCCTGGCCGGGCAACTTCCGCGAGCTGGAAAACGTCTTCGAGTGCCTGAACCTGCACGCCCGCAATGGCCAGGTGGATGACTTCCCGCTGCCCGAGCCGATGCGGGTGGAGTCAGACGCGGGCGAGGCGATCCATGCGCCGCATACCAATGGGTATGACCGGGACCCCACCGTCGGTGCCGAACCGAATGGTTCCCGCACCAACGGGTCCCAATCCAACGGGGCCCGCGACACCCAGGCCAGCGAGCATCCCGAGGCGCGGCGCCTGCGCGAGGCCCTGGTGGCCCATGCCGGCAACCGTTCGCAGACCGCTCGCGCGCTCGGCATGGATCGCAGCACCCTGTGGCGCAAGCTGCATCGCTACCAGCTCGTCTGAATCCCGGAAGTAACCAGGCTCCAAACAAAAAAGGCCCCGAAGGCATCGCCTCCGGGGCCTTTTACGTTCACTCCGGCCTGTGATCCGTCTTAGCGGTACTGCCGCAGGTGGCGCGCGCCATCGCGATGGTGGCGGTCGTAGACAGGCGCCAGACGATCGATCATCGCACGTCGCTCACCGCCCGGCAGCAGGTCCAGGGCGCTGTCCCAGGCACGCATCGCGCCCCGGGCATCGCCCGCGGCATACAGGGCGTTGCCCAGTTCGCCGTACAGGTCGGCGCGCTGCGACGAGGTCGCCGGGATCTCGTCCAGCGCGGTACGCAGGATGGCGGCCGCGGCTTCGGGCCCTTCGCTCCAGTACGCGGCGCGCCCGGCCTCCAGCGCCTCCTGAACCTGCCGCGCGACCTGCTCCTCGCTCACCGGCTCCCCGGACGCTGTCGTGCGCGGCTGTTCCCGCGGATCCGGAATCGGTCGATGCATGTCGTTTCCGTCATCCAGCTCGTAGGGCTCGCCCGTCATCGGGTCCATGTCGCCCTCGGACAGGCGGCCCTCGCGTGGCCGATCGGCGTCCGTGCCCGACCCGGCCGCAGCCGGCTCGTCGTCCGCCACGGCCACGGCTTCGACGTCGTCACCCTCCGGCACTGCCTCCACGCTGGGGGCCAGCACGTCACGTGCCGACCAGGCGATCAGCCACAGCACGATGACGATCAGGATCCACCAGCGATTAAGGAAACTTCTCTGCTTCTTGTCTGCCTGTTCCATGCCTCACCTTTTCCCGTTGTCCCTGTCCGATTCTATCCTGCACGGCTTCGGCGTCCAGTGAAACGGGTACGCCGCCGACAGCAAAACGGCCTTCACGGCCATCCCAGCACATCCCGGTGCCCAACCACCAACTCGACCGCGCCCCGGGCCAGGGAACCCGCCCGCGCCTCGCCCCAGGCCTGCAGCGCCGCTGACCGGTCCGGTGCCACTTCGCTCGCCGCGCGCACCCAGCCGTCGATCAACGCCGTGCCCAGTGCAGCCTGTTCCGCATCGATCCGCCAGTCGCTCGCGCAACTCTCAACGCGATAGCCGAGGGCTTCGAGCTGTGCCGCGCAGGCGACCGCAGCCGCCGGCCCCAGTGCCGGGCCGAAACCCTTGTCGGAACGCTGATGGCGGTTGATCGCATCCTCCAGCTCGGCATCCAGCGGGTGCGGATCGGACCAGCGTATGCGGCCATCAAAGCTCAGCGCGAACAGGACCGTAGCGCCCTGCCCGACGCTGGCCGCCAGCAGCGATGCCAGCCAGTCCTCGGACACGAGATCCAGCAACGCCGCACCCGTGACCAGTGCCTCGCGCCCCGAAAGCGCCGCAACCGGGTCCGCCGCCAGATCGCCCACCCGGCGCTCGATCTCGACCCCGGCCCCGGGTGCAGCGGCCGCCTCCAGTAACCCGGCATCGTGGTCCACCAGTCGCCAGTGCTGCGCTCCCGGCAGACGCGGGGCGAGATAGCGCAGGTTGGAGCCGGTGCCGCTGCCCAGATCGGTCACCTCAAGGGGGCCCGCCCCTCGGGCCCCGCCCAGGGCCGTACGCAAGGTCGCAAGCAGCGCGTCCGGGCGCGCGGCGTGATCGGCCGGCTCGCGCAGCAGCAGCCAGTCGGCGTCGAAGCTTTCCGTCATTGCAGCCAGGCTCCCAGCGTCTGCTCCAGTCCGTCCACCGCGCCCGACCAGTCCGGGCGCTGGACCATGGCCGCCCGCGCGGCCTGCCCCATCTGTTTCCGAACCGTCGAGTCGGCCAGCAGGCCCGAGATGGCATCGGCGAGCGCCTCGACATCACCCGGCGGCACCAGGCGGCCGGCCGCTTCCGGAACCGTACCGGGGATCGCGCCGCCGGTGGTCCCGATTACCGGAAGCCCCCGCGCCATGGCCTCGGTATAGGCCATGCCATAGCCCTCGTAGGCGCTCGGCAGCACAAACACCGAGGCACCCTCGAACCAGGCGTCCAGCGCCGCATCATCACATTCTCCGGCCCACTCGATCCGGTCCGCCAGCCCGGCCCCGGCGATCGCCGCCTCGACCTGCCGCGCGTAAGCCGGGTCCCGCACCCGCGATCCGACGAGCACCGCCCGCCAGCCCCTCGACTCGACCCGTGCCAGGGCCTGCACCAGCTCGAGCTGGCCCTTGCGCGGCACGACCGAACCCACGCACAGCAACAGCGGCGGCTCGCCGGGCGCAGGTCCGGTGGCTGGTGTCCGGCGTTCAACCCCCGGAGGCACGGCCCGCAACCGCTGCGGAGGCACGCCCCAATCCGCCGCCTGCCCGGCCGTGTAGGCACTGGTGGCCACTACGCCGCGGACCTGGCCCAGCGCCTTGCGCTCCCGCGCCAGCAGATCCTCGGCACGCGCAGGCTCCAGGCCGGTCTCCAGCCCCAGCGGGTGGTGCAACAGATAGACCAGGCGCAGACGGTCCGCGTGGCGGGCCAGCACCTCTGGAAAGGCACCGGCCGCCAGGCCATCCAGCAGCACAGCACGGCCATCGGGGAAGCCCGCCAGTGCCGTGTCCAGCGCCGATTCGGCCACCGGGTCGGGGCCGGGAAATGCCCCGTCCAGCTCGCGCACCGCCACCGCCCAGCCACGCGCCCGCAGACCCGCGACCATGCGCGCATCGTAGCGATACCCCCCGGTGCGCTGGTCCAGCGCACCCGGGACCACGACGCCCAGCGCGCACATTCCGCTCAGGGCGCCGCCTCGTAGCTGGCCCAGGCCACGTGCGACTCGTTCAGGGTCACGCAGACAGCATCCAGCCCGCGCGCGGACTCGCCCAGCTCCCCGGCATGGATGGCGCGCGCGACGCGCTGATGCAGCTCGTGGGCCAGGAACTCGGTGGTCGTGTTCTGGCCGCGAAATTCCTCGCGCTCGTCCAGGTTCTGGTAATTCAGATCCGCCAGGAGGGCCTTCACAACCTCGCTGGCGCGGCCGATATCCACCACCAGCCCGTCGCCATCCAGCGTCCGGCGGCGGAAGGTGACATCGACCACGTAGGTCGCGCCGTGGAGCTTCTGCGCCGGGCCGAAAGTCTCGCCGGCAAAGCTGTGGGCAATCATGAAATGGTCACGCACGTTCAGGCTGTACATCGGGTGGTTCCCCGTCTGGAAGTAAAGGATCAGTAGCGGATGCGGTGGCAAAGGGTGCGCCCGGCCTCGGGCCCTGTGACGCGCGCCATCGCCGCTGGCAGGTCGGCGAAGGCATCCTCGCTGGTGATCAGGGCATCGAGTGCCGGCTCGGCCAGCAAGGACAACGCAAGCTCCAGGCGACGACGGTAATCCCAGCGCGCCGCGCGCTCCGGCGGGATGCGCCCCACCTGCGAACTGCGCAGCGTCAGCCGCCGCGAGTGAAACGCCTCGCCCAGTGGCGCCGGCACCGGCTGGTCGCCGTACCAGCTCATCTCCACCACTCGCGCCTCGACCCCGGCCAGCGCCAGGGCCTGCTCCAGCCCGGCCGGGTTGCCGCTGGCGTGCACGACCGCGTCCAGCCCCTGCAGCCCCGGATTCTCCCGCGCCGCATCCGGCGTGCCGATCTCCAGGCCCAGCGCCGTCGCCACGGTCTCGCGCCCGGGGTTGGAGTCGATCAGCGTGACCCGGGTGCCGGGGATCCCTCGCAGCAGCCAGGCCACCAGCAAACCCACCACGCCGGCGCCGATCACCGCGATGCGATCCCCGGGACCCGGCTGCAGGTCCCAGACCGCGTTGATCGCGGTCTCCATGTTGGCCGCCAGCACCGCGCGCGCCGAGGGGACTTCATCCGGGACCGGCACCACGGCAGCGGCCGGCACAACGTAGGCACTCTGGTGGGGATGCAGGCAGAACACCCGCTGCCCGGCCAGCCCCTCCGCCTCGCCACCCGCCTCGACCGTTCCGACGCTGATGTAGCCGTACTTCACCGGCCAGGGAAAGTCGCCCGCCTGGAACGGGGCACGCATCGCCTGGTACTGGCTCTCCGGCACCCGGCCATGGAACACCAGCGCCTCCGTCCCGCGGCTGATCGCCGTGAACTGCGTGCGCACCCGCACCTCGCCCGGGCCCGGCTCCGCCAGCGCCTCCGGGCGCAACTCGCCAGAGCCCGGGCCGGTGACCCAGAAGGCCTTTTCTTCGGGGTTAGTCGTGCTCACCGGGAGCGCCCCGGCAACGGGGTTCGAGGCCACGTCGTCATGCGCGCAGTGTGGGCGAAGCGCGCAGCGAGCGGCAACTCCCGAAGCGCCGTATGGTCGCAAACCCAGGACACCGTTTCCTCGACACTCCCAAGCCCACTGCACCGGAGCGCTACAATCCCCGTATGGAGTCTTCCTCCGCCAAGCCCCTCCCGTCGCGTATCCAGACCGGTCTGCGGGTCTGGGCGCCCGACTGGCTGATCGCCGGCCTGCTGGGACTGGCGGTGACCAGCGCGCTGCTGTGGCATGCGCAGGCCGGCCCCTTGGCGGCTGCCGGCTTCGTCGTGCTGTGGCTGCTGCTCGCCACCCTCCTGGTCGCCCACACACCCGCCGACGGGCTGGCACCCACCATGCGCGGGCCCGGACCGGCCAACCGGGTCACGCTCCTGCGCGCCGCCCTGACCGCGCCGCTGGGCACCCTGATCCTCGCCGCCCCCGCCCCGGATGAGCCGGTGCTGGCGCTCTGGGCAATCGCCCTCGCGGGCCTGGCGCTGGTGCTCGACGGGGCGGACGGCGCCGTCGCACGGCGTACCGGCAGCGCGACGGCCTTTGGGGCGCGTTTCGACATGGAGCTGGACGCGGCCATGATCCTGGCGCTGTCCATCCTCGCCTGGCAGATGACCGCGGTCGGCCCCTGGGTGATCCTGATCGGGCTGATGCGCTACGCCTTCGTGCTGGCCGCCGTGGTCTGGCCCTGGCTGGCGGGCAGCCTGCCGCCCAGCCGGCGCCGCCAGGCGGTCTGCGTGCTGCAGACCGTGGTGCTGCTGCTGATCCTGATCCCCGGCCTGCCCGACCCCGCCGCCATTACCATCGCCCTGACCGGCCTGCTCGCGCTGGGCCTGTCCTTTGCCGTGGACATCCACTGGCTGTACCACCACCGACCGGAGGTGTGTCATGACTGACGCCCGCAACAACCGCTTCTCCACCCGCCTGCGCCGCCTGCTGCTGGGTGGCTTGCTGGCCACGGCCTTCGCCCTGCCCGCACAGGCCCTGGCCGATGCCGACCACTGGGTCATCGACCCGGACCACTTCGCGGTCGGCTTCATGGTCGATCACGCCGGCTATGCCAAGGTCCTGGGAATGTTCCTGGAGGCCGAGGGCGAGTTCACCTTCGACCCGGACTCGGGCGAACTGGAGGGCGGATACTTCGTGGTCCAAACCGACAGCGTGTTCACCAACCACGAGGAACGCGACGATCACCTGCGCAGCGACGACTTCCTGAACGTCGAGGAATACCCGGAGATGCGCTTCACCGCGACACGCTACCAGCCCACCGGCGAGAACACAGGGCGCCTGAGCGGCGGGCTGGAACTGCTGGGCGAGACCCGCACCATCCACCTCGACGTGACCATCAACAAGGTCGGGCGCTACCCATTTCCGCTGGGCGGCCTGTTCGGGCGACCCTATGTGCTGGGGGCCTCGATGCGCGGCAGCTTCGACCGCTCCGACTTCGGCATGACCTATGGCCTGACCCGCGACATCGTCGGCGACGAGATCGAGCTGATCATCGAGTTCGAGGCCCAGCGCCAGTAACGGCCGGCCGACTGAATGAATTCACCACGAAGGCACGAAGAAGGGCAAGGGCGTGTAACCACAGAGGGCACGGAGAACACGGAGAAATTCGGGAGCGGGGATGCGGGACGCGCTGCTATCCTGGTGAACATCGTCGCCTTGAAAAAATCCGGTTCGAGGGCTCAAGTCTGCGAGGATTCAGCCGTCACCGGGGTCAGGCCTGTCCTGAATTCTGGAGCGTAACGGGCCTGTACATTCAGATTCTGGGAGTAGCGTGATGGACGCAAGCGCAATTGCCGCGATGGCCACGCAGGGCAGCCAGCAGCAGCTGGCGATGCAGAAGGATGTGGCCGTGCAGAAAAAGGCAATGGAGTCGCAGGAGATGGCGGCTCAGTCGATGCTGCAGGCAATGCCCGACATCGGCGAGATGCAGGCCGCCACTCAGGGCCTGCCGGACAACGTCGGCACCAACATCAACACGACCGCCTGACACGTTCCGTACCGTCGATCCAGGGAGGCCCCGGCGCATTCATGCCCGGGGCCTTCTCGTTACTGGATCACCGCCTGCCCTGTTCAGGTCACCCGCAAGGGGTTTCCCACAAACCACGTTGGAATTCTCTGTGTCCTCCGTGCCCTCTGTGGTTACACGCCCTCGCCCTTCTTCGAGCCTTCGTGCCCTTCGTGGTACAAAAAGGCCCTTGCCCTTCAGCCCGCATCCCCGGCGTTACGCCCTGACGCATCCGGGGGCGCACGGCAGACCCGCGCGGCGAAGCGCCGCATCACGCCGCGGGCCACCCGGTCCTCGGACTCGATGCAGAACCCGGCCTGTTCCACCGCGGCCTCGGTATCGCGGTTCGGATGGCACCCGCCGGTGATGCAGGTCCAGGCCGGCTGCACCCGGTCCTGGGCCCGCGCCAGCAGCGGCCGGGTGTGGCGGACGTGCTCCAGCATACGCAGCTCCCCTGCCTCGGCCAGCACCCGGCGCACCTCGCCCAGCGCCCGCGGCGGGTCCTGCACGCTGCAGAAGACCAGACCGGAGACCACGGTATCGAACGCCCCGTCCGCAAACGGCAGGGCCTCGGCCCGCGCCACCACCAGTGGTACGGACGGGGCCCTGTGGCGGGCGCGACGCAGGGCCGCAAGGTCCGGGTCCATGCCGATCACCCGCCCCGGATCCGCGTACAGCGGCAGGTCGCGCCCGGTCCCACAGCCCACCTCCAGCACGCGGCCCCGAGCGCCTTCGACCAGGCGCCGCCGCCAGCGACGCAGGCCCAGCAGCTCGGCACCGGCCATCAGGCCGTCATACAGCCAGGGGATCTGCTCAAGACCGCGCATCGCGACTCCGTGGGAGGCCGGGAAGAAAAATGTGATGTCGTCCGCATTCCTGTGGCGGCTGGCAGGAACCTGTTTCCATACAGCCTGTCCACTTAAACAAGTTGCGGAAATATCGGCTCGTGGCAACGGCAGCCGATGATCCGCCGTTCAGACAGTAACCCTCCATCACACGGGTGTCTGAACGATCTTGGGCCCGGCCATTGCGCCGGGCCTTTTTTTGTTCGAGCGGGCGCGATTCGCCTGCACCAGCGTCAGCTGCCCGTGCGGCCGATCAGGTTGAGGAACTCGCGCCGGGTCCGGCCATCCTCGCGGAAGGCGCCCAGCATCACCGACGTCGCCATCGAGGAGTGCTGCTTCTCCACCCCGCGCATGGTCATGCACATGTGCTTGGCATCCACCACCACGCCCACGCCCTTGGCGTCGGTCACCTGCATCAGGGCATCGGCGATCTGGCGCGTCAGGCTCTCCTGGATCTGCAGGCGCGCGGCAAACATGTCCACGATGCGCGCGATCTTCGACAACCCGATCACCTTGCCATTGGGCAGGTAGGCCACATGCACCTTGCCGATAATCGGCAGCAGGTGGTGCTCGCACAGGGAGTACAGCTCGATGTCGCGCAGCAGCACCATCTCGTCGTTGTCCGATGTGAACAGCGCGCCGTTCACGATGCTGTCCAGGTCCTGGTGGTAGCCGCGGGTCAGGTACTGCATCGCCTTGGCCGCCCGCATGGGCGTGTCCACCAGGCCCTCGCGCTGCGGGTTCTCCCCCAGCCCGGCGAGGATGTCGCGGTAGCGCTCGGCGAGCAGTTCCGGGGCCGCCAGCGGCTGGCCGGTGCCATTCGTGGCCGTCGGCTCGTCGGCCGTACGGGCATCTGCGTCCATGGTCGAGTCCTTGTGTTCGCTCATTCTTGCGTTGTCCTCTGTCCGGGCCCGGATCAGGCCGCCAGCGTGACTGCGAAGCCGGAGGCCAGCGCCAGCATCGCCCCCGCCGTCAGTACCAGGCGCAGGCCGAGATAGCCGCGCGGCAGCGCCCGGCGCTGCAGGCTCAGCCGGTCCACCCACAACACCCCCAGGAACAGCACCGTCAGGGTTATCAGGGCCTCCGGCAGCGGCTGCAGCACGGCCAGCCAGGCCAGAATGGAAGGCACGACCGCCCAGACCGGGGCCGAAAGCGGGCCCACCCGGTGCTGCCGATCCGCCAGGAAGATCCCCCAGTGGATCGCCCCCAGGAACGACAGGATGACCGCACCATAGAGCGCCAGGGCCTCCAGCGCGAAAGCCTGCCATTCGGGCTGGGCCATCCACGCGCCGATCCCGAAAAATGCGAAGGGTAGCAGGCCGCCGAACCCGAGGACCTGCAGCGACGGCGCCGGTGCGTCCGGTCGCGGTCCGTCGCCGCGCGCCTGCAGGGCCCGATGACCCAGGTACTCGCGCAACTCGGGCAGTCCACCGATCACCCCCTCGCGCGAGACGAACAGTGGCAGGACCGCCGCACCGGTCGCCTGCTGCAGCGCGTGGAACTGCTCGCGATTGTGGGCCGAGCCCATACCCCATTCCAGCCGCTTCCAGTTTCCGGGTGCGGTCGCCTCCAGCAGCGCCTGGGCATCCCGGAAGTCCGAAAGCCCGGAGGTGATGCCCACGATCTCGTGAGTGGCCAGTGCATCCCGCACCTCTGCCGGCCACTCGGGGGCGCCCACTTGTGCCTTGTCGTCTTTGTCCATGATCCACCTCTCCGTCAGCGACTCACGCGCGGTGCCCCGCTCCACATTGGAAACCCGGGAACTTTTTTCCGCCACCATTTACAAAGATTGTACAGCTATTGTATAAGATGTACATCGCCCTCGGGCCCGGAGAGTCACCACCATGCATCGCTCGCGTATCGCCGTCATCGGTGGAGGCATCGCCGGCCTCTCCGCCGCCTGGATCCTGCAGACCCGTCACCAGGTACAGCTGTTCGAAGCGGAACCCGAACTCGGCGGCCATGCGCATACGGTGGACGTCCCGGACCCCCAGGGTCACACCGCCATCGACACCGGCTTCGTGGTCTACAACGAACGCAACTACCCCCTGCTCACCCGCCTGTTCGACGAACTGGACGTCTCCACCCAGGACACGGACATGTCGTTCGGCTATTCGCGCCAGCCCGACGGGGTGGAATACGCCGGGTCGGACCTCAACACCCTGTTCGCCCAGCGCCGCAACCTGGTGCGCCCGCGCTTCCTGCGCATGGCCCGCGACATCCTGCGCTTCAACCGCCTGGGCAAGAGCCTGTTCGAGCGCCGCGAGAGCCCGGAGGGCACACTCAGCGCCTTCCTGGATCGACACCGCCTGGGCCGCGGCTTCACCGAGGACTACCTGCTGCCGATGGCCGCGGCGATCTGGTCCTGCCCGCCGGAGGAGATCCGCGAGTTCCCGGCCGCCAGCTTCCTGCAGTTCTTCCACAACCACGGTCTGCTGGACCTGCGCGACCGTCCGCAGTGGCGCACGGTCGTCGGCGGCAGCCGCGAATACGTCGGCCGCCTGGCAAACCGCCTGGAACCGCGCAGCGTGGTCCACGAGCCCGTACGCGCGGTAATTCCCGAGGCCGGCCAGTGGCGGGTGCTGACGGATGCCCAGTCGAACGGCTTCGATGCGGTGGTCTTCGCCTGTCACGCCAACACCGCGCGCAAGCTGCTGAACGGAGTCGCCCCGGCCCGCGACCGACTGCTCTCCGCCTGTCGTTTCCAGGCCAACCACGCGGTGCTGCATACCGATCCGGCGCTGATGCCGCGCTCGCGCCGCGTGTGGTCCTCCTGGAACTACCTTTCGGGACGCACGACGCAGGCACAGGACCGGGTCTCGGTGTCCTACTGGATGAATCGCCTGCATCGCCTGGAGCGTCGCCAGGACTACATCATCAGCCTGAACCCCTGGCGCGACCCACACCCCAGTCTCGTCCTCGGCGAACAGCACTGGGAACACCCGGTGATGGACCGCGCGGCGGAAAGCGCTCGCCAGCGCCTCGCGGCGACCCAGGGCGAGGACGGTCTGTACTTCGCCGGCGCCTGGATGGGTTACGGGTTCCACGAGGACGGCCTGCGCTCGGCCGTCCGTATCGGGCAGTCGATGGGCATCGAACCGCCCTGGTCGCACCCGGCGCAGGCACCCGATGCACCCGTCCATCCTGGCCGTGTCCCGGAGTCCACCGTCCACGGCGGCGGCCCGACCCCGGTCGGCGCGCCGGCCGCGCATTCGCGGAACGCCTGATGGACGCTGCCCTGGTCCACGGCACGGTGATGCACCAGCGGTTCTTCCCGCAGCAGTACCGCTTTCGCTACCCGGTAACCGGCGCCCTGTTCGACATCGACCGCCTGGCGGAGACCACGCGGCGTTGCCGCCTGTTCTCGCTGGATCGCTTCAACCTGTTCAGCCTGCGCACCCGCGACCACGGCCCGCGCGACGGCCGCCCCTGGCGGCCCTGGATCGAGGCCCGCCTGGCCGAGCACGCCATCGACCTCGCCGGCGGCACCATCCGCCTGCTGACCATGCCACGCGTCCTCGGCCATGCCTTCAACCCGCTCAGCATCTGGTACGCCTGGCATGCCGACGGCGACTTGCGCGCGATCCTGCTGGAGGTACGCAACACCTTCGGCGAGCACCACCACTACCTGCTGCACGAAGATGGCGCGCCGATGACCGTCCCGATTCGCCAGGAGAAGCACAAGGCCTTCCACGTGTCGCCGTTCATCGACATGCGCGCGCGCTACGCCTTCACCCTGACGCCGCCGCGTGCCGAGGTCGGGGCATCCCTGCGGATCGCGATCAACGAATACCAGGACCAGGATCTGATGCTGGTGGCCACGCAGCACGGCCGCCTGCGCCCGTTCAGCGACCGCACCCTGCTGGGCGCCTTCCTGAAAAAACCCTGGATGACCCTCAAGGTCCTGCCCCTGATTCACTGGCAGGCGCTGAAGATCTGGTGGCGCGGCGGGCGCTATCACCCGCGGCCCGCACCCCCCGCACAGGAGATCGACTAATGGCCCTCGACCAACTCGACACCCCGCAGGAAGGCACGCTCCGAACCGACTGGGCGCTGCGCCTGATCGCCCGCGCGCTGAAGGACATCGACACCGGGCAGGTCACCCTGATCGGCCCGTCCGGCCACCGCATCGCCCTGCGCGGTCGCAAGGCCGGCGTCGAGGCTGTCTGGCAGTTCCGCCGCCCCTGGCGCGCGATCCTTCGCCTGCTGCGCCACGGCGACATCGGCTTTGCCGAGGGCTTCATCAGCGGCGACTGGATCACCCCGGACCTGCAGGCCCTGCTGCGCTTCGCCACCGACAACGAACAGGCCCTGGCGACCATGGCGGACCGCCCCGCCTGGCAGCGCGGTATCGACCGCCTGCGTCACTGGATGCACCGCAACAGCCGCCGTGGCAGCCGCACCAACATCCGCTTCCACTACGACCTTGGCAACGACTTCTACGACCTGTGGCTGGACCGCACGATGAGCTATTCGTCAGCCCTGTTCACCCGTGGTGACGAGGCCCTGGAACAGGCGCAGACGCAGAAATACGCCCGCCTGCTGGATCAGCTGAATGCCGAGCCCGGCGCGCACATCCTGGAGATCGGCTGCGGCTGGGGCGGTTTTGCCGAGATGGCGGCCCAGCGCGGCTACCACGTCACCGGCGTCACCCTGTCGCAGGAGCAGCTCGACTACGCCCGCGAGCGGATCGAGCGCGCCGGCCTGAGCGACCGCGTGGAACTGCGCCTGCAGGACTACCGCGACCTCGATGGCACCTTTGACCACGTGGTCTCCATCGAGATGTTCGAGGCCGTCGGCGAACAGTGGTGGCCCACCTTCTTCGACCAGGTGCGTCGCTGCCTGCGCCCGGGCGGGCGCGCCGCGCTGCAGATCATCACCATCGCCGAGCACGCCTTCGAGCACTACCGCCGCAATGCCGACTTCATCCAGCTCTACATCTTCCCCGGCGGCATGCTGCCTTCGGTCCCGCGCTTCAACGCGGAGGCCGAACGCGCCGGGCTTGCGGTGGAGGACCAGGCCTTCTTCGGCAAGGACTACGCGCGCACCCTGCGCCACTGGCACCAGGAGGTGCGCCAGGCGGAGCCGGTGATCGAGGCGCTGGGCTATTCGCAGTCCTTCCTGCGCATGTGGCGCTACTACCTGGCGTACTGCGAGGTCGGCTTCGAAACCGCCCGCGTGAACCTGATGCAGGCGGTTCTTCAAAGCCCCGTCGAAGCCGGCCCGTCGGGCGGCGCCTCCGCGACGCGATGAGGTGAGCACCCTGCGCTGGCCGCGGCTGTTCGCCTACGGTGGTCTGGGGATGCCCCTGGCCGTGCTCGGCCTGCCGCTGTACGTCTTCCTCCCCACGCACTACGCCGAGCACACCGGCCTGGGCGTCACCTTGGTGGGCCTGCTCCTGCTGCTGGCTCGCCTGCTGGATGTGGTCACCGACCCGCTGGTCGGCCACCTGTCGGATCGCATTCCCGGGGCTTGGCGCCGGCGCGCGGTGATGCTGGCCGGCGTGCCGCTGCTGCTGGTGGCCGCGCCGTTCCTGTTCCGCCCGCCGGCCGAGGCCGGCGCCGGCTACCTGCTCCTGTTCAGCAGCCTGGTCTACCTCGGCTGGACCCTGGTGTCGCTGCCCTATGCCGCCTGGGGCGCGGAACTGTCCGGTGACTACCACGAGCGCTCGCGCATCACCGCCGCGCGCGAGGGATTCGTCGTGCTGGGTACCGTTACGGCCGCCGCGCTGCCGGCGCTCCTCGACCTGCAGGACGATGCCGGCGCGGCCCTGGCCACCCTGGCGGTGCTGCTGTGGGTGCTGATGCCCGTCGCCTTCCTGATTCTGCTGTGGCGCGTGCCGGAACGCCCCGGCCGTCTCGCCCCCGTGCCCTGGCGCGCCGGCTGGACCCTGCTGCTGGCCAACCGCCCCTTCCGGCGCCTGATCCTGGCGTGGATCCTGAACGGTACGGCCAATGCCATCCCGGCCACCCTGTTCCTGCTGTTCATCACCCACGTGCTGGAGGCGCCTGGCCATGCCGGGCCGCTGCTGCTGGTCTACTTCGCCACCGGCATCCTCGCCCTGCCGATTTGGCTGCGCCTGGCGCGCCACCTGCCCAAGCACCGGGTCTGGACCCTCTCGATGTTGCTGGCCTCCTGCTTCTTCATCTGGGTGCCGTTCCTCGGCTCCGGCGACGTACTGGCGTTCTACGCCATCACCGTTCTCACCGGGCTCAGCCTCGGGGTCGATCTGGCGTTGCCGGCCGCGATGCAGGCCGACGTGATCGACCAGGACACCGCCGACGGCGGCGGCGAGCGCGCCGGGCTGTTCTTCGGGCTGTGGGGCATGGCGACCAAGCTGGCGCTGGCGCTCGCCGTCGGCCTCAGCTTCCCGCTGCTGGGCCTGGCCGGCTTCTCGGCCGACGGCGACAACGGCCCCACCGCCCTGCTCGTCCTGGCCCTGGCCTACGCCGGGCTGCCGGTGCTGTTCAAGCTCGCGGCGATGATCCTGATCTGGCGCTTCCCGATCGACGCCGACACCCAGCACGCCCTGCGCGAACGGATCCACGCGCGCGAACGCGCGACCACCCTCGTCCACCCCGGAGGCACCGCCCCATGAAACCCCGTAACCGCCCCGCCCGTTTCGCGGCCTCGCTCGCGGCCACGCTGATGCTCGCCCTGTTCATCGCCGCCCCGGCCACGGCCGCCACCGAGATCGACGGCGTGCGCTTCGCCGACTCGGTCACCATCGACGATACGATCGTCCCGCTGCGCGCGGGCCGGCTCTACCGCTACACCATCTTCCGCGTCTACGTCGGCGCACTTTACGCGCCCGAAGACGTCGCACCGGAGGACGTACTCACGGCCGCCGTACCCAAGCGCCTGGAACTCGAATACCTGCGCGCGATCAGCGCCGACGACTTCCGCAAAAGCGGCAACAGCCTGCTCGAAGACCAGCAGGACGCCGAGACCCTGGCGGCGCTGGCCGACCGCCTCAACACCTTCAACGCCGCCTACCGCGACATGGAGGCCGGCGACCGCTACGCCCTGGAATATCGTCCGGGTCACGGCACCCGCCTCCTGCAAAATGGCACGCCGCTGGTCGAGGTCCCCGGCCACGACTTCGCCGAGGCCTACTTCGGCATCTGGCTGCACCCGGAAGCCCCCCTGTCGCGCCGCTTCCGCGACACCCTCATCGGCCAGCGCTGACGCCGGGCAGCCACGATCTGTCATTGCGAAGCGCGAAGCGCCGCGGCAATCGCCGGGTCTCTAGCACGGGACCCATGCCTTGCCCGTCATTGCGAGGCGCAAAGCGCCGCGGCAATCGCCCGGCCTCGGGCACCGCGCCCATGCCCTGCCCATCAGCGCAAGGCGCCGCGGCAATCGCCCGGCCTCGGGCACCGCGCCCATGCCCTGCCCATCAGCGCAAGGCGCCGCGGCAATCGCCCGGCCCCGGCCACCGCGCCCATGCCGTGCCCGTCATCGCGAGGCGCAACGCGCCGCGGCGAGCGCTTTGCCCCGCCACCGGGCCGTCTTTTTGATTGCCACGCGGCACCCGCAATCATGCGCCTTCCCGCCAGACATACCCGACGTGGTACAGCCCCCGTTCCGCGAAACCCTTCACAGGAAGATTCCCCGAACCTGGACTAGACTCTTCCGTCCGGGGCCAGGAGCCAGCACCACCCGGTTTGCCCGCCCGCGTGGGCGTGGCTCCTTCCAACGGCGGCCGGAGGAGGATACCCATGCAGCATCCCATCACTTTTCGGGAGGCCACCTGGCCTGCCGACGCCGACGCACTGGCCCGCATCCGCTGCGAGGTCTTCGTCGAGGAACAGGGAGTGCCCGAGGCGCTCGAATTCGACGGCCTGGACGCGGCCGCCCTGCACTGGCTGGCGACCGGGCCAGGGGAGGAACCGGTCGGCACCCTGCGCATGCTGCCCTCCGGCCAGATCGGCCGCATGGCCGTGCGCGAATCCTGGCGCGGGCACGGCATCGGCTCCCGCCTGCTCGACTGCGCCATCCAGGCCGCCGCCCGTCACGGCTGGCAGGAGGTCTGGCTGAACGCCCAGAATACCCGCCTCGGCTTCTACGCCCGCCACGACTTCTTCATCATAAGTGACACCTTCGAGGACGCCGGCATCCCCCACCGCCGCATGCTCCACCGCATCCACACCCCGACCCCACGACCCCACCAACCCTGGAGCCGCCCAAACGAAGGCCTGGCCGCGCATCCGTTATATCCATAACCGCAGGGTGCGTTGAAGCGCGCGAAACAAACCGCTCTCCGCGGCCAGGTGCACACCACGCCCATGATGCGATTCGCTACGCTCATCGGCATCCTGCGAGGCCAGAACCCCGATGGTGCCCACCCCCCGTAGGAGCCTGCTTGCAGGCGAAGCCCCAGCCAAAGTCAGACGCGGGCAGGGGCTTCGCCTGCAAGCAGGCTCCTACGGGGGGCTTGCGGTGTGCCGAGTCCGTCGTCATCCCGGATGCCAGGTCTGCCCGGATGCCACAAATCCTGCTGATCCGCGTCTGCCACCGTACCCATACCTCCGAATAACGGCCGAAACGCTCCCCTTACTCCTTCGGGGCACACGACACCGCCCAAAGATGCGAACCCACCCCCACTCCCCTATGCTGAGAGAAGGACCGTGGACCCAAGCGAGACACCGATGACCGCCCCCGAACGCGACCCGACCCTGATCGACGCCGAGGCCCTGCTGGCCGAACTCCTGGCCGCCACCCGGCGGCGCCTCTGGCTGCATGCCCGCGTCGCCCTGCTGGCGGAGATCGCCGGCCCCGACCTCGGCGCCGAGCTCGCCGGCATCGCGCGGCGCCACCGGCATACCGACATCCGCCTGCTGGTCGACGATGACCTGGCGCTCAAGGAACAGCTCCCCAGCCTGGTGGAGAGCATCAAGCGCCTGCCCAGCGCCGTCTCGGTACGCCGCCTGGAGGCCGCCGAGGAAAGCCCGCTGACCGTGACCGTGATTGGCGACCACAGCGGCTGGATGCAACTCACTCAGGCCGGCGGCCGGCGCATCCTGCGCGGCGACGTCGAGGACCGCCCCGGCACCCAGCGCGCCGTCCAGGACTTCGAGGCCAACTGGAGCCTCAGCGATGAAGCCGTCGAACTCCGCCGCCTCCTCGTCTGACCCGCACCTCATGAACGACCGCCGCCTCATACTCCGGGCCGCCCTCGCGCTGGCGGCTGGCACCCTGCTGCCCGGCCTCACCAGCGCACGCGACACCCACGCGGAGGTCGCCGTCCTGCCGCTGCAAAACCGCCCGGCCCACAGCCTGCTGCCCGAGCTCCAGGCCCTGTTCGGCGAAACCGCCACCCTGCGCGGCGACGGCTTCCGCCTTCTCGTACGCGCCGACGCCCGCACCCTCCAGCAGATCCGCGAGGTCGTCGCCGAACTTGACGCCCCGACCCAGGACCTCATCCTCTCCGTGCGCCGCCACAGCGACGCCCCGCGAACCGAACGCGGCAGCGGTATCGAGTTCGAGAGCGGCCCGGAAGGCACCGAAGGGCGCATCACCACCCAGCGCCTGCGCACCACGCGGCGCGACGACCAGACCCAGCACCTGCGCCTGCGCGAAGGCACCGAGGCCATCATCCTGATCGGCGAGACCCGCACCGCCGGCTTCCGCATCCTCCACGGCCGCGCCGGCGTCGGCGTTGAACCTCTGCTGCAGGACACCGCCCGTGGCTTCCGCGCGCGCCCCCAGGTCCAGCCCGACGGCCGCATTCGCATCGCCATCTCCCAGCTCCACGAACGCCCCCTCCTCCGCGGCGCCGTGGACCGCGACGCCATCGACACGCAACTCACGCTGGAGCCGGGCACCTGGCACACCCTCGGCGGCGTCCACAGCGAGAGCGCCACAGAGCAACGTGGCCTCGCCTCCCGCCGCACCACCCGCGACCGCGACACCCTCACCCTCGAAATCCGCGTCGATCCCGTCCGGTAAACCGTCCGGATCAGGCACCCCCCTACGCTTCGACTGTACCCGGCGCCGAACGCCACCCCCCAAACGCAAAAAGGCCCCAATGGGGCCCGGTCACGCATAAAAAACGGGGCCCCTGGGGGCCCCGCAAAACAACCTACTAACTAGTTTTTATACCGCTTGGTAGCAGTGGTTGCCCTTAGAAGGACACCCGCATGCCGCCACCAACGCCGGTGAACGACAGGTCACTGCCATTGAAGCCGATGTTATCGGTGCTGGCATAACCAACACCGGCAAAGGCCATCACGCGGTTGCTGAAGTTGTGCTTCACGGCGATCGCGGCGTAGTCGGAGTCCGGCATGCTTACGCCCTGCTGGCTGTCCAGACGCTGATGACCCAGGTTCAGGACGAAGTCGTTGCGGCCCATGGTGTAGGTACCGGACACGAAGAAGTTGTTACCTTCCATGTACGTGGTTTCACCGAACTTGAAGTCTTCGATTTCACCGACGATACGGAACGGGCCGGAACGCCAGTCAGCACCCAGCTTGGTGGTACGGGCCGTGTCAGCCGCACCGGCGGTGGTGTTGTCACCGAAGTCCGAGTGGGCCACGTACAGGTCAACCGGGCCCACATCGAAGTTCAGGCGACCGCTGAAGCCATGGGAGGTGCTTTCCGGGCCAAAGGCCGGCTTGTTGTCGACACCAACGGACAGGTCCAGGCGAACCATGCCGAAATCGTTGCTGTAGCGGATACCACGTGCCAGGTAGGAACCGTTCCCGTAGCCGTTCAGGCCACCCAGACGGGCGTTATTAGTACGGGCCTGCATATTAGTACGGGCCTGCATGAACGTAGCGTTCAGCGGGTCCTTGCCGGCAGTGCTGTAGGAGCCCTGGGTACGACCGATCACGACACGACCGAAGTTGCCGTCCAGACCGACGTACGCGTCGCGCGTCGCGGCGAAGACGTTTTGGGTGCTCGCGTTGGATTCCATCTTCAGCAGCGCGGTCATGCCGTTACCGAGGTCATGGTTGACCATCACGCCGATACGGCTCGGGCCAGCGCCATCGCCCGGGGCGCCGAGGCCACCGGCGTCATGCATGCGGATGCCGCTGTTGAAGGCACCGCCATCGCCGGAGGCGCTGTGGTGGACGATTTGCGTCTGCAGCTGGCCGAACAGGGTGACGTTGGTGTCGGCGGCGGCGAAGGCCGGGACTGCGAAGGCGCCGGCAACGGCGACTGCGAGAATCTGTTTTTTCATGTTGCGTATCTCCCAGGAGAGGTATGTGTTCGTTTCTACGCCTGCATCCACGGTCGATGCCGCGAATGACAGGTGTTTTATATACACCACGGTGTCTCGTTTCAACCCCTCGGCGAGAAAAAATTGCCACAGTGGGGCGGGATCTGTGGCGCACGGCGCTTTTTGGCAGATCAACCACTTGGGCGCACAGTCTGCAGGAATCTCGGAAATGGATCGCAACGTGCTGAAATGACGGGATCATAATGTTCGGCTTATGCACCGAATCCCGCTGAAGGCGAGACCTCGATCATGTTTTTCTTATTTTCCTGCGCGTTGTGCCGATTGGGCGGTTTTTCGGTTTTGGGGTCCGTCCGCCGAGGGATCGGGGCGCGTTGCATTTTTGCAACGAACGGGGATTCGGGCCGCCTTCGGCGAAGAGTGTTGCAAAAAGCCGACAGGTGGCGAAGCGGAGGTAGCGGCCGGTTAGATCGGTTTGGTGGCTTTCCCGCTTTGGCGGGGGCTTCGCCGCCGAGGCGGCTCCTACAGGGGGCTGGTGGCTGGTTGAAGCGCGGGGGTTCAACCGGACATCCCGGCTCTTCGCTTCGCGACGGCCGGGATGACGGTGCGGGTTCGGGTGCGGCGGTTGAGCGTGCGGTTGGGACGGAGCGATACGGGCACGATGCGGTTTGTGGCGCGCGGCGTATCCGGCGTGCGGGTGATGCCGTAGGGGCTTCCGGGCTTTGGCGGGTGCTTCGCTGCCGAGGCAGCCCCTACGCGGCCATGGCCGGCGGCACCAGTGGGAGCCTGCTTGCAGGCGAAGCTCCTGCCCGCGCCGACCTTTGGCAGGAGCTTCGCCGCCAAGGCGGCTCCCACGGGGCGAAAACGGACGCAGGAGATACGGCGGTTGGATAGCTGCGTGCTTGCAGCTAATCGAGGCCAAAGGCGCGCAGGGCAAGGCGGCGTTTGAGGGGGGTGGCCTGGTCGACCAGGCGAATGCCGAGGCCGCGCAGTTCCGGGAGGCCGGCGGCGTGGGCGCCAAAGATCAGGCGGAAGCCGTCCATGGCACGTTGCATGAAGGCGTTCTCGGCGCGGCGGTCGCGGGTGTAGGCGCGCAGGACGGTCTCGGCGCCCGGGTCGCGGCGGGCGGGGCCGTGCAGGCGCTCGACCAGGGCGCGGGCGTCGGCCAGCCCGAGGTTCAGGCCCTGGCCGGCCAGCGGGTGGATGGTGTGCGCGGCATCGCCCGCCAGAGCGACGCGACCCGCGTGGTAGTCACGGGCGTGGCGGGCCACCAGCGGGAAGCTGGCGCGTCTGGATGTGGCGGTGATCGCCCCCAGGCGGTGGTCGATCGCCTCGCCCAATGCCTCGCAAAAACCTGCATCGTCCAGCGCCAGCGTCTCGTCCGCCTTGTGTTCGGGCTGCGACCAGACGATGGAGCTGCGACCGTCCGCCAGCGGCAGGAAGGCGATGATCTGGTCGTCGACGAAGCGCTGCCAGGCGGTGTCCTCGTGCGCCCGCTCCGTGGTCACGGTCGCGACCACGCCGCGGGCGTGATAGTCCTGTTCGCGCACCGGAATGCCCATGCGGGAGCGCAGGGGCGATTGCGCGCCATCGGCCGCCACCACCAGCCGTGCGGAGGCCAGTGGCGCGTGCTCCGCGCCGTAAAGATCCACCCGGTCCGGGCGGGCATCCACGCTCTTCCACTCGGTCTCGGGCCACAAGGCCACGCCGGCGGCCTCCAGCTCGGTCCACAGCACGGCCTCCAGGGCGGCGTGCTCCACGGTCCAGCCCAGCGCCGGTACGCCCAGCTCGTCGGCGTCGAAGCGGATATGCCCGGGGCCATGGCCATCCCATACGGCCATGCCGGAGAAGGCATGGGCCCGACGCGCTTGAAGGGCGCCCTGCACACCCAGCGAGGCGAGGAAGTCCATGGAGGCGATGTTGAGCGTGGCGACGCGCGTCACCGGGGTCGCGTCGCCGAAGGTGGGCGCGGCCGCGCGCTCCAGCAGCCCGACGCGCAGGCCCTGGCGGGCCGCACCCAGCGCGATAGCGCCACCAACCGACCCGGCGCCCACCACCAGCAGGTCGAGCACGTCGCGGGAACCCGCCGCGCTCATGCCCCACCTCCAGCATCCGACCGCGCGAGGTGGCGGGCGGTATGGCGCGGCAGCGGGCCCAACCCCATCGCGGCGCGGGCCAGCCGGTCGCGCGCCGGGCGCAGTCGGTCCACGGCCATCATGCCACTGCCCAGCGCATGCCCGCGCAGGCCGGCCGCGTGCAGCATGCCGCGGGCAAGAAAGTCGGTGGTGGCGACCACGCCGCTCACGTCGCGACGGCGGGCCCGCGCATAGGCTTCGAGCGTGGCCGCCGCGCCGGGGTCGGTCACGAAACGCGGGGTGCCGTCCGGCTCGCGCCCGTCACGCAGTGCGCCCAGCAGTGTCGCGACATCGCGCAGGGACAGGTTCAGTCCCTGCCCCGCCACTGGATGCACCGCGTGCGCGGCATTGCCCAGCAACAGCGCGCGTTCCGCGACCGGCTCGGGGGCATGCACCCGCTCCAGCGGAAAACGCACCACCCGGCCCGCCGGCCGCAGGCGGCCCAGGGTCCAGCCGAACCGGGCCTGCAGCTCGCGCAGGCGCTCGGCCTCGTCCAGCTCCAGGCGGCGTTCGCAGGCTTCCGGCGGGGCCACCCAGACCACGTTCATACGCCCGTCCGCCTGCGGCAGCAGGGCCAGCGGGCCCTCGTCGGTGAAGCGTTCGAAGGCCTGGCCGTTGTGTGGCCGCGCCGGCTGCACGTCAAAGACCAGGGCATCCGCCGCGTAACGCAGGCGGTTTACCGGCAGACCCAGTGCCTTGCGCGTGGGGGACTGGATGCCGTCGGCGGCCAGGATCAGGCGGGCGGCCCAGACCTCCTCGCCTTCGACGCCGTCGATGCGCAGCACGCGGCGCCCATCCGTCACGTCCCCCACGCCCGCCAGCGTGGACTGGTAGCGCACATCCACGCCGGCGTCGCGGCAGGCCGCATCCAGCATCGGTTCCAGCGCGACGGCCGGCACCACCTGGCCGAGGGCGTGGCGGCCCTGATCGGCCGCGTTCAGGTGGACGCGCCCCAGGCCCCCGCGACGGCTGACGACGATGGAACGGATTGCGGTCGCCCGTTCGGCCAGCGGCGCCCAGTAGCCGAGATCGTCGAGGAACTGCACGGAGCCGGCCGCCAGGGCATAGCCACGGGTGTCGTTGGCGTGTGCATCCGGCGCGGGTGGTGCCCCGCGCTCGAACAGCGTGACCGCATAGCCCGCCCGCGCCAGGGTGCAGGCAGCGAGACCGCCCACCGGCCCGCCACCGACGATGGCGATATCGCAGGTGTTCGGTGTCATGCCCCATCCCTCGCGGGCAGACCCGACGCCGTTTTCGCCTGCAAGCAGGCTCCTACGGGGGCTCGTGCGCCCCACCCCCTGTAGGAGCCTGCTTGCAGGCGAAGGGTACGGAGGAGCGCAGCGAATCGCGGCACGCGGTGCGCGCCCCGTGTCGCTGGTTGGTTCCGGTGGCAACGGAGGGCAATCGCCGCGGCGCTGCGCGCCTCGCGATGACGGGAGTGGTGGAGTCCCGTCCATTTGTAGCCGTGGCCGTGCCAGCCCAAAAACATGCAGGCGCTTGATAGACGGTTGGGAACATACCGCTGCGCAGGATGCGGATGAGCGGAGCGGATCGCATCACGGGGCGCGTGGCTCCGTTTTGGGCGGGGCGTTTCGCGGGACGCGACGCGCGCTACGGTTGGTTGCGGGCGGAGGGGGATTATCGGGTGCCCGTTCGCCTGCGAGCAGGCTCCTACGGGGGCTCGTGAACCCCTGTAGGAGCCTGCTCGCAGGCGAATCGCGCCGGGGCTGATTCCCGGTCTGCCATTGAAATGGACGGTGCGGCGCGTGGACATGGTCAGCCCCAGCCCGGGAGGTCGCCGGCCATGCAGGCCTCGATGTCGGCGACGGTCTTGGGGCAATGGGCGGTCAGGACCTCGTGGCCGTCGCGGGTGACGGCCACGTCGTCCTCGATGCGGACGCCGATGCCGCGCAGCTCCTTCGGTGCCTCGCTGTAGGGCCCGAAGTAGAGACCGGGCTCCACGGTCATCACCATGCCCGGTTCCAGCTGGCGCCAGGCGTCGCCGACGCGATAGTCGCCGACGTCGTGCACGTCCAGCCCCAGCCAGTGGCCGGTGCGGTGCATATAGAACGGACGGTAGGCCTGGTCGCGGATCAGCTTGTCCAGCCGGCCCTTGAGCACGCCCAGCTCCTTGAGCCCGCGGGTCAGTTCGCGTACGGCGGTGGCGTGCGGAGTGTCCCAGTCGTTGCCGGGGCGCACCTGCTCGATCGCGGCGAGCTGCGCGGCCAGCACGCACTCGTAGACCTCCCGCTGGCGCTCGCCGAAGCGACCGGACACCGGGAAGGTACGGGTAATGTCGGACGCGTAGCCCTGCACCTCGCAGCCGGCGTCGATCAGGAGCAGGTCGCCGTCATTCAGCTCGGCGCGGTTCTCGATGTAATGCAGGATGCAGCCGTTCTCGCCGCCACCGACGATGGACGGGTACGCGGTCTCGGTGCCATAGCGGTGGAACTCGTGCAGCAGCTCCGCCTCCACCGCGAACTCCGTCAGGCCCGGACGGCAGGCCTGCATCGCGCGCACATGCGCCTGGGTAGAGATGGCCGCGGCGTGGCGCATGAGCTTCAGCTCCGGTGCCTTCTTGAACAGCCGCTGCTCGTGCAGGTGGTGCTCCACGGCAACGAACTCGTGCGGCGCGCGCACGCCGTTGCGGGCCTTGGCCCGGACCTGGTTGACCCAGCCGAACAGACGCTGGTCCAGGGGCTCGTCGCGTCCGAACGGCGCGGCCAGCACCGCGCGGTTCTCCATCAGCCCCGGCAGGATCTCGTCGATATCCTCGATCGGGAAGGCACACTCGGCCCCATAGGATTCCATCGCGCCGTCCGGCCCGGCCCGGCGTCCCTGCCAGGTCTCCTGGGTCGGGTCGCGGTCACGGCAGAACAGGATGTATTCGCCAGCCGGGCGGCCCGGCACCAGCACCGCCACCGCGTCCGGCTCGGGGAAGCCGGTCAGGTAGAGGAAGTCGCTGTCCTGGCGGAAGGGATACTCGACATCGCGGTTGCGGGTGCGCTCGTGGGCGGCGGGGACGACGATGATCGAGTCCGGGCCGATCGCCCGCAGCAGCCGCTGGCGGCGCCGGGCAAATTCGCCCTGGGGGATCTCGGGCATCCGGCCCGGCCGGGGGGCTTGTCGCGTTCGCGTCATTGCATCGGGATCCGTTTCGGGTCGTCCGGGGCCAGCTCGTCGGCGATCAGCAGCACGCCCACGCGCACGTATTCATTCAGCTCCTCGAAGGCGGCGGCGTTCTCCTCGTCGTCCTCCGGCTCCAGTTCGATGCGCGCGATCTCGGCGAAGTCGCGCAGGATCTCGCTGGCCTCGGCCGAGGGCTTGAGCTTGCCAAGGCGCGGTGTCTGCCCGAGCCCGGCGATGAAGCCGTCCACCCATTCCGACAAGGCCTGGGTCTGCGCCTCGATGGCGTCGTCCTCCGGCAGCAGCGGGCCAAAGCCCAGTTCCACGTCATACAACTGGGCCAGCAGCGCGCGGCGGATGGCCTCCACGGTCTTGCCGAAGTTCTCCCCGGCGCCCTCGGTCAGAGGCAACGCCTCGCCCAGGCTGCGCTCCAGGGCGTCGACGTCGGCGCCCGGGTCCGCCACCAGGCACCCGGTGAACAACCCGTGGGCCGAGGCCGGCGTCTGGGCATAGCCCATGCTGCGCAGGCCATGCTCCAGCTGCTCGCGCAGGGCCTCGGGATCGCGTTCCAGGCCGTCCTGCGACTTGGCATTGCCGCTGTGCGGGGTACTGGCCATCAGAAGCTCTCCAGACGCGCTTCGTAGGGAAACAGCAGGAAGCGGTAGAGATCGTCACCCACCTGCAGGTGCGTAAACTGCGGCTCGCCCAGCTTGATCGCGCTGGAACCGGTGGAGGACAGCATATTGAGACCGAAGCGTTTCTCTTCGATCAAGGCGTTCAGCAGCTGCTCCAGCTCCGCGTGCGGCACGGTCCCCGTGTTGTCGACGATCCGGCACGGCTTTCCGTTATGGGCTGTACCCTCGATCACGGTGGCCTCGGGGCCGGGTTCGGGGGGCTGGGTCATGGGCAGCAACACTTTCTGGGAACGGGATTCGCCGTATTGTGGCCAGCGCGGGCACCGGGCCGCAACAAACCCCGGTGCCACAAGTGTGCGATCCCCAAAAAGTGAATGTGTTCCAGCAAGAAGATGAGCCAAGTTGACGCTTCGCGCGAAGCCCTCCTAGACTCCATGGATCATCCGACCCGCGGCGAAGGCCGCCTGCCAACCGGGACCGAGGCCATGCAGCCGAACGACGATTCCGCGATCGACCCGACCGAACGCCTGGAGGCCGCGATCACGCGCCTGCTGGAGGAGCACGCGGCCCTGCGCGAGGAGAACCACCTCCTGCAGGAGCAGGTGCGCCAGCTCAAGGGCGAGCGCGCGGCCTTCAAGGAACGCAACGAGCAGGCACGCCACCGGGTCGAGAACATGATCGCGCGCCTGCGCTCGATGGAGCACAGCGAATGAGCCAGTCCGAACCCGTCCGCGTCTCCATCATGGGCAAGGAGTACCAGATCGCCTGCCCACCGGAGGAACGCGCCGACCTGTTTGCCTCGGCGTCGCTGATCGACGAACGCATGCGCGAACTGCGTGATGGCGGGCGCGTGGTCGGCGCCGAGCGGATCGCGGTGATGGTGGCGCTGAATCTGGCGCACGAGCTGCTGGAATGCCAGCAGCAGCAGAAGGCCGGTGGCGACTCTGCCGGCAGTTCGGCGCGGCTGGTCGCCCTCGCCGACCGCATCGAACAAAGCCTGGGCTCGTCGCGCTAGCGCTGTTGGCGGCGCCCTGCCGCCCTCCCTTTTCCCGGACATTCCCGGCCCGGGGACGGCCCGCCACCCGCTACCCCATACTCAACATCCGGTGTTTTCCAGGGCTTCGATCCGCCGCCTGCCTTGTGGTGGCTGGTCCTGGTTCGTCCTCCGGTGTTTAGGGTGCCTTCGGTCCGCAACCTGCTGAAGTGGTCCAATGACAGCGGACACCCCAGTTAAGCCACACTAGATGGGTAACTGGAGGTGAATGTGAGCAAGCAGAGACGAGCGCGATACAGCCGGGAGTTCAAGGCCAACGCGATTGCGATGGTCGAGAGCCAGGGCTATGGCTGCACGGAGGCGGCCCGGCGGCTCGGGATCAACCGGAGCATGCTGTCCCGCTGGCAGCGTGAGGCGCGGCGCAAGGCGGCCGGCGAAGCCGTTACTGAGCCGGCCTCGAACGGTCAGGAACAGGAGTTGCGGCGGCTGCGCGAGGAG
>NZ_AQXY01000009.1 GCF_000376845.1 Thioalkalivibrio sp. ALE14 | reverse complement strand
GACGTTCATCGACGGCATCGAGCAGACCGAACCGACCAACGACGAGGCATCATCCATCACCGACCGGAGCGCCGCCTGAACCAGCAACTGCTCATACACCAGACTTGACCATAACTCTACCCCAGGAGCCCCAGGCTTGATGCAAAGATACAAAAAATTGTATAGGCTATGAGTATGTCCGGTTCAGGCCCCAAGCCAGTCGTGTTCCGAGCGACGGCACTGGACGATCTCCGTGCTTTCCCCTTGTCGGCTAGACGGGAGGCCGGGCACCAGATCGACCAAGTCCAGCATGGAAGGGACCCCGACGACTGGAAGCCGATACAGTCCGTGGGGAAGGGTGTCAGAGAAATCCGGATCCGAGACGAGGCCGGAGCATTTCGGGTCCTCTATGTCGCCAAGTTCGGGGATGCGGTTTACGTGCTGCATTGCTTCTGGAAGAAGACACAAAAGACCCGCAAGAGCGATCTGGACTTGGCCGCTCAGCGTTATCGCGATTTGCTGCAGGAGATAGGCCAATGACCGAGCACCGATTCGACAGCGTGTGGGATGCGATTGAGAACACCCCGGAAGAAGCGGAGAACCTGAAGCTGCGTTCCGCTCTGATGAGGGCCCTCAAGGACCATCTCGTTCGCTCGGAAATGAAACAGGGCGAGGCCGCGAAACTCTTCGGAGTCACGCAGCCGCGAGTCTCTGATCTCATGCGAGGAAAGATCGACGTGTTTAGCCTCGATGCCCTGGTGAACATGGCAGCGGCCGCCGGCTTGCACGTTGAGTTGCGGGTCCTCGACGCCGCGTAGCTGTGTCCGCATCTCTTGATCGCAAAAGTTCTCCTGATTAGCAACGAGCGTTTCAGGAGGTCACGTTTCATTCATGGGTAATCATTCATTCATGGGGTCAGACCTTGCCTTTTGGACCTTGCCTTTTGCCTCTCCCTTGATTCGTGGGCAAAAGACAAGGTCTGACCCCGAACTCGCGTGACCCGGGGGCAAAAGGCAAGGTCTGACCCCGAACTCGCATGGCCAACTAGAGCTTCGCGGAGCGCATGCCGTGTTGATGGCTTATCCTGTCGAGCGGCCTCTGTTCCCTCGGCCTATCTTCGAGCTCCACCTTCAGTGACTGCCAAATGGAGTTCTAAGCAGATCTGGTTTATCTCAAGGGAAGTTTTATCTGTGCGCGCATCAGGTTCTGTCGCTTCGAAATTATTTAGTTGCAGTCATCTTGATATAAGCTTTCATTCGTACATCAATGCGCCGGATCACCACTGATACTTAGGGTCGTCATAAACCGGCGCACCGTTGACACCACCAGCGGTAGCGGTTGCTGTTCCACCTTGTTTGATTAACTTCTTACGAGCGCCGCCGAGGGAAACAGCAATACGCGGATAATCCAATTCCAGCTCGCTATGCGCCTCCTCTAGCCAAGTCGGGAAGTTCTTGGTGGGTACGACGCGAATCTGCTTTCCGCGAACCGTTATGTCACGAGTAGTGAGCTCTCGGACCATCGGCAGTGATGATCCGCCGCCCGTCAGGGCGACTGTCAGATAGGGGATCTTCTGCGAGGAACCGATCAGGTCGATCCAGTCCTTGTTTATCGATTCGAGGATGCCGACCATAGTCTTGTCGAGTGCGTTCTTAAAGTCGAGGACGCCAGGTGTTTCCATAAACTGTTCGAGTTTTATCGAGGCTTCGCTGCCATCAGGTAGCGATACTAGAATCGAACCTTGGTCAAAAAGTTCTTCCTTGAACTCTCGGATATGCCTCTGCAGGTACCATTGAATGCGGTCCGGAATGCCCTGCTCGGGGTCGATACCGCAGGCTTGCAGTATAAGTCCCATCAAGGCCAGGTCAAGATGATTACCCGCTTCGGTTACGCCTGCGGTGCTGTTTGCAGCTTCAACCGCTATGCTGATATCTCTTTCGGGATCAACGTGCATCCGGTACACGCTAAAATCGGTTGTCCCGGCGCCGACATCGATTACCATAACCACCATGTGACGCGAGTTTTCACTCTGGTAGTTTAGCAGCGTTCCGGCGACGCCGAGCGGTTCCGTGATTCCCTCGCGAACGAATTTGTAATCTCGGACTCCGCCTTGGCGGAGTAGCCTGACTGCCTCGACGAATCGCGCAAGCGGAAGTCCCGCGCGCATTTCCGTAAAAAACGTATCTGCAAGTATCTGAGCTTCGCCTATATACTTGCGTAATCGGTATTGTACTTCTTTAAAATCTGGGCCTGATAAGCACGGCATGGCAAATCGGCGATTCAAGTTCCTCGGATAGCCGCCAGGGGGTGGCTCCAAGCTTCCCAAAGCTTTGGTGGCTGACCAGGTCAGGAAGGTCAGATAAGCGAGTATGATATCTGCATAGGTGACTGATATATCGGTCGGGTTGAATTTTCCATCAACTGTTGCATCGACCTGTCCCAGAGAGAGCCAGTGTTTGATGTTATCCAATAACTGGCGTGAGCCGTCAGGGGCGTCGCGACCGCAATATTCCTCGGCGTCGGCGCCAAACCAAAGGTTTCCATCGTCGTCGATATATACAGCGGAATGGAGTTTGTAGTCTTCGATATCGTCACCGAATTCACCTAGGTTAATAACGGTGATGATCTCGTCGTCGTAGTCGGATTCACCATCCTGCACGAGGGTCGCTTTCGACATGGCAGTGCCGAAGTCGAGACACAGGCGGATGTTTTCGGGGGCCGGATTTAATTCGAGGACGCTTGTATCGAGGTTGAGGCTGCGATCGGCTGGGGTTGGGTGGTCAGTCGGAGTTGGTTCAGGGGGCGAGTGTGGGCCCACCTCTTGCCGAGGCAGGAGTGGGGGGGGCGTTGGAGACTTGGACAAGGACTTGGTCGGGCTTGGCACTTGCTCGACAGGCTGGGTCGAGGCAGTCTCCAGAACCCCGACCGCTATCCGTAGCGCATCGTATTCGTCGTCAGTCAGTTTGCCCTGTAGCGAGTAGCCGCCCCCTTGAGCAGCTTCTAGTCGTGCGAACAGGTTCTTAAGCAGAATCTTAGCTTCGGTCACGTCCATGTTCGTTAGTCCTCAGGTTTTACAGTGGGCTTGACCAGCATGCGGGTTTTTCCCGCGAAGGTCTTCTCGACACCATCGCGGACCACGTGAACGTGCCGGACCCCGGATCGGTGTCCCCCTTCCATATCGTGCAATCTTCGGTTGTATTCCATACGCTCGCTCCTTAAGCCGGCGGGTTTGAGCTGGCGCATGCGCGACAGGCTGCGAATCACCTGTGCCATTTCCCGATAGTCACTCACTGCTTGGGCGACGGTCTTCGTGAGGACCGGATTCAAGGGTTGAAGAATCGGAAGTACCCCGCTGCGTAGTTTCTCGATTACCGACTGGCTCTCTTCGACCTTGAGTAGCAGCTCGCCGATCTTCTCGTCTTCGGAATTGCGGATACGCTGTGCTTTCTGCTCTTTATCGCCGTCGCCGCCACCCCCTTTGCACCACCATTCCGCTACGGTTGGATCGAGGTCCTTGCTATCAGCGAAGTGGCGCGTGATCGCATTGGTCATCTGCGCTCGCGAACTGAAAGCTGCACGCAGCACTGCCATCATGTCGTTGTCGAATTTGTCCTGTCGGGCCAGCACAAGGGAAGCCTCAAGCAGCGCACTTCGCACCTCTGCGAGCGTTTGCGAACGCTCGAGATAGCGTCCCCAAAGGCCGGCACCCAGTGTGCGCCTGCCATCGACAAGTATGGCGTAGAGTTCGGGGTACAACGCCATTGAGAAGCGCAGTTCAATGCAGCGCCGAAGGACCACAAGCAGCGAGTCCATGCCTTCAGCGATAACGGAGAACTCGGCGCCGTCCACCCCATGGGTGTACACGGATTTCATTAGCCCGGACAGCTTGCCCCCCGGATCATCCCCGAGGTCACCCCTCCACTGGCCTACGATGTCCGCCAAGGCGACGGCTAGACGCCTTACCCGGCGGTGGCGCGCCTCGATCTTGCTGACCTCCTTCAAGCGGCCAGTATGTTCAGAAAGCGCAGCTAGCCAGTTGGCCAACGATGGCTCGCGAGCGAGATTCGCGGCAAGCAGTTCCCGCCGGGCGTTATCCGCCGAGTCGATCGCGAGAGCTTCCCGGTAGGAGTATTCCCTTGTCCATGGGTCGCTGCAGTGACTGATGACAGTTGCCGCATATGACTTGGCGTCTCCGTCTTCCAGGGTCTCGATGGACCCCGGTGTTTCAATGAAAATCTCGTCCGCGCGCTCAAAGACCACCTTCTCTCGGCCACGGGCCACCGCTGCCAGGCGCCCGAGAATTGCGGCCGCCAGCAGCTCATCATCGGATTCGAAGTTCAGCTCCATCACCTTCTCGACAACCGTGTCGAGATTGCTTTCCTTGATCAACGTCTGAATCTTGCGCCCGGCCATAGCCTGCGTGAGCAATTGGTTCAACTCGCGCAGATCTGTAGCGGATTCAATGGCGTTCAGGGTTACCTCTTTTCCCGGTTGGTCTTTGTCTTCACTCGAGCGCACTTGCTGGAGCAGCTTCAGTTGGTCGTTGCCGGAAATCAGATCGTCTTCGTTGCTCACAGCAATACCAGCTTCCTTGAGCTGGGCCATCAGGCGCTCGAGAGACATGCCTCTGTCGCGGGCGAGTTTTCTGGCTGAGACACCGTCCATTGTCCTTGTCCTCCAATAGTTACAGCTTACGCAGGGTGCTAACCCGGTTACGCGGACACTTGCGATAAGGCCCATATTGGGCGGAAGGAGTGTTCATGTCGACGCGCAAGCGTTTTAGCCGCGAGTACAAGCGGCAAGCCGTCGAGTTGGTCTGTCGACCAGACGCAAGTCGACGCCAGAGCGCTTTGGATATGGTGGTCGGTCCGAATTTTCTCGCCTCCTTGATCCGGGAAGGAGAAGAAGGGGGCAGCCGGGCCCTTTCCAGCGCGAGGATGCTACGGGATCATAAATCGGCACGAGCTGTTTCAGCGCCGCCACAACGAGTATCGGGTGCGCCATTTATCGGTGTCTGAAGTTATCGCCGAAGATTTCTTGATTTGGGTGGTCGCGGCGCATAGCGCGTCCACGGTAAACGCTTGGCGCTCGGCGGGGTCCAGGTGGACCGTGCTGATGCTAGCGGCTTGCTCGGGTCCACCCCAGATTCATGCCTATCTATTGGTCGACAGTAAGAAGGCGGGTCTTAAGCGCGTGGCACCACTGATGACAGCGGCAGCAACCCAGGGTGGGTCGCTGCACGGCTGGTGGAACGCCTGAAGGGGGCTGCCCGCCGGCTCCTTGACGCGGGGGAGGGGGCCTGTCACCTCGGGGAAAGCGCTGGCTGGCGCGGCAGTGGCGTCGTACGCAGGCCCTGTGACGATCGAAAAGCGTTGACCTAAGAGGGTCCCCCGGAAGCCTTTGGGGCTCTGGCGACGTGTCACGAGCGCCAACGAGGGGACTGGGATCGGGCGTTACACTATCCCGAACGGCTTGCGCCCGGACCCGAGGTCGAAGTGCGGCTGAAACGACTGCGGGAACGGTCGGCGGCCGATGCCCGATAGGTGAAAGGCCATGTGCGGACGAATGACGCGGTACAGTGCGACCAGCGAGCTCGCGATGCGGTATTTCCAGGTGCCGGTCGACGAGGCCTTCGACGCCCCTCGGTACAACGTGGCGCCCGGCACGGATCTTGAAGCATTCGGCGCCGGAGTCGAAACGTCTACCACCTTCCGGCCCATGTTCTGGGCTTTCGGCCGAATCGGGTGGACGACGGTCCTCGCCCGGTCCGATAAGGTCGCGAGCAGTCCGTATTTTCGGTCCGCATTCGCGCGTCGGCGCTGTAGTGTGCTGGCCGATGGTTGGGACGAGTGGCGAAGGACCGATGATGGCAAGCAGCCGTACTACATCAATCTGGCCGAGGACGCACCGCAGGACATCCTGATGATGGTGGGGATCTGGGAGCCGATAGCCGATGGTGGCGCTTGCTGCGCGATCATCACCGAACCGGCGTCAGAGCGCCTGTCACGCATTCACGATCGCGAGCCGCTGGTGCTGGATGCCGAGTGTCGCTGGGACTGGCTCGACCCCGAACGGACAGACCGCGGGGGGCATCCGAGCCGCAACCGTCCGTCTGAATCCGGAAACATTGATCTTCCAGCGGGTTTCGGTTCGAGGAATGGGCCGGTCGAGAGCGATGTGAGCCTAATCGAAGTGACGAGCGGCCTCCTGATGGGACCGAGTGGAAGGAATCGCGCAGCGTCTGAGGGTGTGGCGTCCCTGGGCAGTTGCGTGATTCCAGGTATACCGCCCAATCTCCGAATAGATTCTGCGTGGGCCTCAAAGGCCCAGACCCCGAAACAACGCTCCGGCGGTATCGAATCGTTTGCCATTGCCGGCGTTCAGTTCGGCTATTGCGTTGATGGTGGTGGCGTTTGGGGTGGCCGCACGCTCTGACGGCCAGTAGTCGCGGCCATCTACGGACCATTCCATTACTCCCCGATCTAGCAACCAACAGGCGACTTGGTCGAGCGATGCCCAATAGCGCACGCGCCGGTCAGCGTTACTTAATCTCCGCCAGCGGGTTCTGGACCTTAACGCGTTCGGTCCACTCGTCTCCCTGGGCGACCAGGATCACCGATGGATGCGGGCCACCGCTGAGGAACTCGTGCGGAGTCGAATCTGGTCTGTCGCTCGGTTCGCGCATCGGATCCTACCCTTGTTGGGGTTGCTACAATCGGAGCAGGCCATATCGTTATGGTCAGGGTCCCAGCTACCGGAGTGCCGCAATGGCGTACTTGCGTAAATACTGGTTCTTTCACCCCCGCATGTCAGCTACGAACCAGGTTAAGCCATGATTTGGCCCATCTTCGCGCTGGTGCTGGTCGGTGGAGGCGGCGTGATCGCCCTGGCGTTGTATCTGGAGCGCAAGGACTTCGCTTCGGCACGTCAGAAGCGCCGGACCTCCTCGGGCGATAACTCCTGATGATCGCCATCCTCTGTACGGGTCTGCATTTCTCGGACCAGTCGAACGGTGGCGTGACGAGGGTCTGATCGAGGCGCCGGTTTGGGACGCAGGGACTTCGATCCTGAAGGCAGGAGTCGGCTGGCACGAATCGTGGTGGATGAGGGGGAGGGCGTCCCGCAAGGGATGCGGGACACTGGGGTTCGCGAGACAACCGGTCGACGCTGGATCGAACAGCCCAAGGCGGACCTTGCCGGAATTCGGGCGCCCGAACTCCGGTCCCTTCGCAGGTTCGGCAAAGGCACTCTCCCGCGCGCCCCTGGTGGAAGGTGATCGGTACGCATTACCGGGGGCGGGCCGGAGTGGCGCCACCTCATGATTTGAACGATCAGACCCACCTGTATGGCGTCTAACCAGATGGCGTGACAAGGAGCCCAAGGTGCTGCCGGTACTCATCGTCTACTCCTTGCGCGCTCCACGCGCACGCAGGGCCTCTTCCAGAAGGCCTTTTACCCCGGGTGCGTAAGACCATGTCTTATACCGTTTGCTCCATCGGCCACCCAGGTATTGGGACGTTTCTTTGAGCCGTGCGTTGATCGCTTCATTGTATGCAGACCAAACGGTGACCCCCCAAGGGTAGGTTCGGATCGCCATTGGTACGCCTTCCCATCGCCATTTTTCTTCTTGGTAAGACGGTTTGGTCTCCGACTTCTGCGTCGTTGCGTGTTCGTCGAGGATTGACTGCAGGATTGGGTGGCAGAGCCACTTCCGGTTGCCGGGGTCCTCCAGCACCTGCTGGCGCAATAGATCCCACGTCCACTCGAGGTTTGGGTCGTTCGGTAGATGGATTTCCATCGCAGGGTATCCGAGAGTCGCCAAGAGCTCGTTCTTTCTGGGTTCAACGAGGTGGCTTACGGCGATCTCTATCAGTATCCGCTTGCCGGCGTAGACGGCGGCCACGTCGACGCGTGCCAGGCCATCGGCAAACGTCACCTCGGCGTCGGGGGACTGCAGAACCGCGACCCTATTGGGAGGAACCAGCTCGCACCCAGAATCGCGGAGTTCATCTTCCAGTAGAGCCAGCTTCCGGGGTAGCAGGGGCAAGGTCACCCATTTTTCGTCCATCAGGATCTGCTTGGCGGCTTGATGGAGTGCGCCTTCACCGGAATTGTCGCAGTCCGTTCCGCTGGAGTGGGCAAAGTGCCATTGGCGAATTTGACCTTGGCGCGCGATAACGGTCTCGCCACATTCGGGACAGCAGCACTCGCAAGCCTTTCCCTTTGCAACGTCATGGATCGATACGATCTGGCCCTCATTGTTGAGAGCGAAGGACTGCAGTAGCGTGGGCTTCTCCATGGTGACCTCCAGAAGGACCTGTTGATGGAACACTCAGAGGCGAGGTTGGCCGCGGCGCCAGCGTCGAAACAGGGGGAAGAAACCGGAAAAACCGGTTTTGATGGGCGTGCGGCCGCGAGAAAGTTGCTGGATATCTCGGAGGAATGGCGGGATACAGAGTCGAAGAAGAACGCTGTGACGCTGCTGCGCTGCCTTTGCGAAATGACTGCGGAATCGCCAGCTCAGGGAAACAGTGGATTTACGAATCAGGAACTCGCCAAGTGCCTCGTTCGTGGTGGAGCAAGGGCTTCGGTCTGGGGCGTTGATTCACACGGCAAGATTGTTGATTCCGACTCGGCCAGGAAGGCGGTCACGAGCGCTTGGAAAGATCTGCAAGAGCTTTGGGTTCGAAAATCGCCCGGGGTAGAGGAGCGATTCAGGGATGCGGGATGGACCTGTTTCCCAAGGCCTGACAGCGAGATTGGCGGCGGGAGAAGCAACCCAACGAAATACGTCATTCGGCTAGACGCCATTTCCGAACCAGATGACACCCCCGAGCACCAAGCCAGTGCTCTGAACCCGCTCGCGGTGCGGTACTACACGGAAGACCTTCGGGTACGACGTGGGGCAGGCGCCGGGTTGATTAAGGGGTTCCCGATCAGCGGTTGGCGAGCGGTCGTTGCGGGAGCTCTGATCTTTGTTGTCGTCGCACTTATGGCTATAGCGGCTTGGGCGGCGCTCGCATCCATTGCACAAGCATCCACCACTGGACAGGCAGTGGCTGTGGTCCTTGTGAGCGTGCTTGGGGGAGGGCTCTCGTGGTGGGTCCTCGGCCCGCTGGAAAAGCTTTCGCGAAACCGGGTCGCTCTGGCCCCTTTTTGGATGCAGCGTGCCACGAGTGGTTGGGATGACCGGCTTCTGGAACTTCGACCTGACTTTGCTCGTGGCTTAAACCGGCTGTATTTAATCCATTATTCCGCTTCTTGCCCCATCTGCTCCTCGCCCGTCCATGTGGCCGCGGGCGGTCGAGAGTTTTACGGACGTTTGGTCGGAAGGTGTGCAGCCGCGCCTTCTGAGCACGTTTTCTCGTTTGACCACGTTACGAGGACAGGCTTGCCCCTGCGTCGACACTCTCACCTGTGACATCGTGCTCGGTCGCTGAGGCAGACCTCCGAGAGTGATATCTCGGCAAGGTCTGGCTTCCGCGCCATAAAGCTCGCTTGGCAGTCTGAACGAGCTCGTACTCGGTAGCAGAGACGGAGGCCGTTCTAAATTTGCTTTGGTCCCGCCGGTCTCCGCGGCCTTCTAAACGCATTTGGGCAGGCTTCGAGGATCTCCTGCCGTTCGAGAAGCTGTCCCCCTTCAAGGGCTTCCGCCAGTGGGGCCTCCAACCGCTGTCGCGCGTTGTCCGTCAGGCGGATGAATCCCATCCGGTGGAGGGCGTCGTTCATGGCCGTATCGCGGTCGAGTGTGCCGGCCTCGGCCACCGTGCGAACCAGCGATAGCTTCAGTTCGGTATCGGGGACGTGGTCGAGCTGACGGAGTGTGTCCGGGAGCCCCGTCCAGTCCCGTAGGCAAGGCACCGCGAACTGTTCGTCACGGCCAGAGAATTCACCTTTCAGGCGGATCAGCCCCTGCGCACCGAGGGCTGCCCGACGCTCATGGATCCGTGCCTGGATTCGGGAACCGGCTCGGGAAAACCCTGCGGCCTCTAGCAGTCGCCGGGTGAGGATGACGAGGTGTACCGGCCCTTCGGTGTCGACGATCTGCAACAGAGCCCGATCGAGTGCCTCCTGCGGGATGTCGTCGAACCGGTCATGTCCCGAAAGAGCAAGACCATTCGTCTCGGTTTCCCGGTAGGGCTGCGTATCCCACGTGGTCACCCAGTCGCAATCATGATCTCGGCAATACGAGCGCCAGGCGGCACAGGTCTCATTCGGTCCGGGGTGCTGGATGAAATGCTGGTGTGCCCGGACCAGGGCCTCCAGGGCCCCAGGAGCTGTCTCGCTCATTGCTCGCCCTCCAGGACCAGCTCTACGCCCATGGCCTCGGCGGTGAGGTCGATCATCGCTTCCTGCAGCAGGGTCTTGGGCCCATCGCGCAGGCAGGCGTCATCCAGGGCCAGCAGGATCTCGCCGCGCCACTCCGAATCGGCTGTCTGCCCGAGGCTCTGCGCCAGGATCGTCACAATCCCCATGGCCGGTTCGATGTCTTCCGGGGGCAGAGGTCCCAGCCAGATGCGCCAGTGCTCGGCGACGTTTTGTATGTCCTCGAACAAGGCCACCTCAGCCACTGGAGTCGAGTCCCTCTCGTTAGAAGGGTGCGGAAGTGCAGCCCGTCCGCGGCCCAGGGCCAGGAACGCAAAGGCGAGGGCTGCAAGCTGATCCCGGCCAGACCAGGTCGAGGGGTCGGCCCCGTGCTCGGCCAGAACCTGGTCGCCCAGTGCCCGCACCGTCTCGAAAGAAAACTCAGGGCGTGCCGCTTCCTCCTCCGCGAGCTGGCGGCGGGCCTGGGCCGCGGCGGCGAGGCGCCCGATCCCGCCAATAAGCCCCGCGAAGAGTCGCAGGGCCCCACCGAGGAGCCAGTAAACGCTGGCGAAGAGCGCGAAGATCCCCTGGATGGCGGCTGCGTTGTGCCCCCGCAGTTGAACTCCCGCGATCTTGGCTGACGAGCGCCCGGGCCGGATCCAGTTGAACGAGCCGATCGGGGTCTTGGTGGAGACGGTGACCCCCGACTTCGACAGGTTGAATTTGGCTGCATCCGAGCCATAGCGTCCGCGCAGGATGAAACGACCGTTCTGGAAGGCGACCTGAGTGTTTTTCGCCAGACGCGTGGACACCCGCACGCCGTGGTTGGTATTGCCGGTCAGGTTGATCCCGGCGGCCCGCGTTTGTGCCCGCAGCGACAGCCCGCCGGTACGACTGGCTCGCAGATAGCGCCCGGTGTGTTCGATGCGCTTCTGCCGGCCGTCGCGGTCCTTTTCGCCAACCTTCAGCAATGCCATGGGCCGAGCCTATCACCCAAGCCGAGCGCGGACTGCCGCCCGTATAGGCACCACCGTTCAGTCAGGATCCACAAGCGGGTCGTCACCGAGATGCGCACGTAATGCTTCGTACTGGCGAAGCGCGGCGATCATCTGCACGAACTCGTCTTCGCGTAGCAGGACGACGCGGGAGCCGTCGTCGATCCGCACGAACTCGGGGTGCAGGGTGAGTCCCTCCAGCGGTTCCAGGTGATCGGCGGGTGTACGGGGATCAGGTTCCATGATCGGCTCCTGGATGTCTGTAGCGACAGCGGTCGACGTTCCACAGCGTGACGCGGCGAACGCGAAGGGTGGCGAGGCGGCGTCGGATTGCAGGCGTCATTGAGGGCCGCGGGTGCCGGGTGCGGCCCGTGTCCCGGCTGTGACGAAAGAGAGTTACTCGTGCTCGTCTTTCTTCCGTTCGGTGTTCTGGGGTTCGTACAGGACCTCGAACCCGGCGGCGGCCTCGCTGTCCATGCGCCGCTGCAGAGCCTCCCGGCGCTTTTGCAGTTCCTCTTCGCTGGGCTGTTCGCCTCGTCCTTCGTCTTCCCGGGCCATGGCGTTCTCCTGTCTTTGGCGGTCGCGATTGTGTTTGAAATGGGCCGCCTGGCGTCACGCACTGTGGATGCGCCTCAGCGTTGTTGCCGTGACGATCCGGTGGGCCCGTGATCGCAATGCGTAGACCCTTTCGGTCGCGTTGGGTATCGAGACTACGATACGGACAAGGCCGCGCGCAGCCGATGGCGACATGTTCTGACGCCCGAGTGTGGTATCCATGGGTGGGTCGATTGTCGATCCACGGCCGCATCCAGAGTGGGTACAGTCGGTATTGGATCATGGCATCTGGTGGGAGGCGTGCATGCCGACACTCGAAGATCGTTACCGGGGTGCGATGCTGGGGCTGGCCTGTGGTGATGCGCTGGGGACCACGCTCGAGTTTCGGCCAACCGGCAGCTTTGCCCCGATCACGGACATGGTGGGGGGCGGCCCGTTCGAGCTGAAACCGGGGCAGTGGACCGACGACACCTCCATGGCGATTGCGCTCGCCGAGAGCCTGGTGGAGAGCGGCGGGTTCGATGCATGCGACCAGATGGACCGCTATGTGCGCTGGTGGCGCGAGGGGTACGCGAGCAGTACCGGCGAATGCTTTGATATCGGGAACACGGTGCGCTCGGCGCTGGCCCGCTACGCGCGCTCGGGGGATCCGATGAGCGGCTCGGACGACCCCCGCAGTGCGGGGAACGGTTCGCTCATGCGGCTGATTCCGATCCCCCTGGCCTACCGGGAAACGCCGGTGCTGGCCTATGCCGCGGCGCAGGCCAGCTCGAGGACGACGCACGCCGCCGAAGAATGCCTCGACGCCTGCCGTCTGTGGACGGGGTACATCCTGGCGGCCCTTGATGGGGCGGCACGAAGTGAGCTTCTCGAGTGCCCCTGGCGCGAGCTGCCGGGGTTCGAGGCCGGGGGCACACTGGCACCGCGGATCGAGGCGATTGCGCAGGGATCGTTCCGGCACAACGATCCGCCACGGATCCGGGGCACGGGGTATGTGGCCGAAAGCCTGGAGGCGGCGTTGTGGGCCTTCAACCGCAGCGACAATTTTCGGGATGGGGCGCTACTGGCGGCCAACCTCGGTGAGGATGCCGATACCACCGCCGCGATCTTCGGGCAGCTCGGTGGGGCCTTCTACGGCGAGTCGGGCATCCCTGAAGCCTGGCGTACTCGGATCAGCCAGCACGACCGCATCGCCGGGCTCGGCGATGCGCTGCTGCAGCTTTCGCATGCGGCTCCATCCGGTATCCGCGTCATGGAACCACAGGAGACCCCCTGAATGAGCACGGTTCGGACAAGTGCGAGTCACCCACTCGAGATCGCTGACCTCACGCTGCCGGAGGGCGGCACCATCGGCATCACCTTCTGCCCGGGCAAGCAGCAGGTCCATGCGATGACGGGTGCCTGGGCCCGCGATCTGCAGGCCGATCTGGAGCGGATCCGGGCGTGGGGCGCAGCCGGTGTCGTCACCCTCACAACCCTTGACGAGTTGCACGAACTGGGCGTGCCCGGGCTCGGCGAAGCGGTCAGCGAGACCGGCATGACCTGGTACCACCTGCCCATCCCGGACATGGCTGCACCTGGTCCTCGGTGGGATGACCGCTGGCAGGCTGTGGCGCCGGAGATGCACCGAGCCCTCTACGCGGGCGGACGGCTGGTGGTGCACTGCAAGGGCGGCCTGGGACGCGCGGGCACCGTGGCAGCGCGCCTGCTGATCGACCGGGGTGTCGGGCCGGATGCGGCAGTGGCCGCCGTCCGTCGGGCCCGGCCCGGTGCCATCGAGTCGAGTGCGCAGGAACGCTACCTGCAAACCGTGTCGGTGGGGCAGTACGCCAATGGGGTCGCCGGGGATGCCCTGCCGGCGGGGCTTGAGTGAATCGGGCCTGGCTGGTCCTGCCTGGATGTGCGCTGCTGCTCGCAGGCGCACCGTCCCTTGCGGACGGCTACTTCAAGTGTGAAACGCCTGAGGGTGTTGAGTACGCCGATGCGCCCTGTATGGAGGGCGCTGATCGCCAACGGTTTCCGGACCAGCACGAGCGGGAACAACGGCGCGCGGAGCAGGGGCGCGCATCAGCCTGTTTCCGGCCGTCGCGAGTGTTCTCGCCTGGCGACGCCGTTTCCGACCTGACCGAGCTGTGTGGTGAACCGCGCCGTGTGCGCCGCCTTACAACGCCAGACGGAGCGCAGGAGCGCTGGGAGTACCGGCAGGGACTAGGAGTCCTGTTCGTATGGGTGGAGGGAGACGTCATCCAGGCGATCCGGGATTAGCGCGACTCCACCCTGATGAGGGTCTCTCCCGGTTCCGGGCGAGTAGCTGCAGGAAGCGGGCGGCCATCCAGCCGATAGCCCTCCAACGCGACCATCAGCGCATCGGCCATCTCGGCCTTGGCTTCACTGCGGTCGGAACCGTCGGTAAGGGCCTCCGGCACATCGCGGCAGGTTCCCAAGTAGCGCCCGGTGGCATCGGGCTCAATGCGAACGGGATACTTGATTACGGACATCTCGACTCCTCCAAGATTCGGGGCTTTTTCAGCCGCTTGGGTGCTTCGTCGATTTCCATTCTGACCCGGGGAGGCGACAGGAATTGACGCCTCGGCGTGAGAGGGTGGCGATACGTGGACCTCGATTCGAGAGTACTTGCCTGAGCACCATCCGAGTGGGGCTGGCTGCCCTCACAGCGATCACGCTTGTTGGCTGCGCCACTGTGGCCGTACGGGGTGACGCCACGTCGGCAAGCCCATGATCCTCGACGCGGACGGGCGTGTCACCGGATACATCGACGAAGCGCGTGGCGGGCCCATCTCCATCCGGTCCCCGGACGGCCGCACCCCGCGGCACATCGACTGAATGGGGCCTCCTGCAATAATTCCTTCAACTACGCAGGGCCCTCATTGCGGATGAGGGTGCTCCCCTGTGCGAGCGACCGTCTATCCACCGCGAAATTCGTGCTCATAGGGATTCTGAGCGGTTGGAACCGCTAACTGCGAGGGGCGTTGGATGAAAGATTTCGACCGCCGGGTAGTAGAGCACTTCGCGGTTTCCGATTACGGGTGCGGACATGCCTGATCGCGGCCATTTGCCTTGGCCTTGTACAGGGCCTCGTCCGCCCGTCGCATCAGTTGATCGAAGGAATCGTCGTCACGTAGGGTCGCGCAGCCGATCGAGACGGTCGGGCGGACCTCGGGCGCGAAATCGGGCAGTCGCACCTCCCGCACTGTGTTGAGGATTCGCGTGGCCAGGTCGACTGCCCCATGGGAATCCGTCTCCGGCAACAGGATTGCGAACTCCTCGCCCCCAATGCGCGCCATCAGGTCAGAGTCGCGCAGGATTTCCTGGCAGGCCTGGGTGATGCGGCGGAGAGCCTCGTCGCCCGCAGCATGGCCATGCCGGTCGTTGAGTCGCTTGAAATGGTCGAAATCCAACTCCAGCAGGGACAGCGGGTGGCGATGACGATGCGCGCGCTCGACCTCCGTGTGCGCCCGTTCGAACAACCGCTGCCGGTTGGACACCCCGGTCAGGGAATCGGTGTGGGCCGCCTCCTGCCAGTAGTGCTCAAGCTGTTTACGGGGGGTGATGTTCACCGCGACCCACAGTGCGACGCGGGCGGAATGCTCATAGCTGGGTAACGAGAGGATTCGACCCTCGAACCACTGTTCCGCAAATGCTTCCTCCCCGCGCCGGGCGTCTTCAGGCAGCAGTGAGACATCCGCCGCTCGAAGGCAATATTCGATCGTCTGCAGGTCACCGGACTCGATCGCGGTGCGCACCAACTTCAGGCATTGGTCCGCCAGTGGCTCCGGGAGGGCGTCATGCAGGGTGTGGCCAATGAGACTCTGCCCTCGGACGTACAATGCCTCGTTGGCCCCGCCGATCACCTGGACGTAGAGGCCGTGCTCGTCCAGCACGAACGAGATATCCGGCAGCGCATGCAGCAGCGTAAGGAGCTGGTCCCGCTCTGCACAGACGGCGTCATAGTCCGCTCGCGGGACGGTCGAGGGGGTGCGTTCCATGGCGATGGGGCTCCGCGGAAAGTCCAAAAACCGGAAACATTAGCAGAAACTAATATTGTATGCGTTCAGGATACGGCATTGGGGCGACAGGAACCGACGTTTGAGGTGCGAAAACTCCCTGCTAAGCCCCGAGCCCAGGCTTGCAAGGTTCAATGTGCACGCTAGCTATTTTCGTCGATCTCGTATGCGCGTAGTGCGTGGTGGCTGCCGCCCAGTCGCTATTTGCAAGGGTTTTCAACGGCCACCGTTCACGCGGGCCATCTTTTCACGCGCATACTGGTCACCGTATCGTCCGAGGATCCAGACGAGGAGAGCCCATGCGATGTTCTACCCCTGATTGGATGCGCACAAATGTGAGATCTGACGAGAATCCTGCAAGGCTTGTCAGCGATCGGCTAATCGGTTTAACCTGATCATGCATCAAGAGTTGGGCCGACGCCCAAGCCAACCTGCCGAACCTGGGCAAGGTGGACTGCGAAAGCAGATGTGGCTCCAAGTGGAGCAATCTGACAGGCACCGTCGGCCCTCCTATCCTGGAGGGTTTTTTGTTGGTATCGCCCGCGAACGCAAATCCTAGCCCGCACCGCCTGAGGGTGCGCTGGAACAGGTTGGGAAGCTTGGTCGCCAAGTGGCCCGATTGGTACCGGTTCTTTCACCAGTACGTCGCTCGTGAGTCGGACCGGAAATAACGCTTTTGCTCAGGGGTCTGCCGCTGGTGGATCGCTTTCGAGCACGCACTCGCAGAGATGATGAAGCAGTAACGGCGTGGCCCACCTACGGGCCGGGGGGATTTGATCCAGCTTGCCGTCCCCGGCGTTGCGCCAAAACGGCTAAAACGGAGAACAGCCATGTTTTTTTCAGACGGACTCTTCACGTCCGAATCGGTATCGGCGGGCCATCCCGACAAGGCCTGCGACCAGATATCCGACGCCATCCTCGACGCATTTCTGGCCCTGGATCCGCACGCCCGTGTGGCCTGCGAGGCCTTCGCAATCCGCGACAAGGTCATCGTGGCCGGGGAATTCCGAACCGCCCATCGTGATCATTACGAGACCGTCCGCGAGTCCGCAGAGGCGCTTGTTCGGGATACTCTGAAAGCGGTCGGCTATCGCTCTGCGGAATCGGATATTGATCCCGACAGTTGCGAGGTCGAGATCCGCTTCAATCGCCAGAGTCCTGAGATCGCCGGGGCCGTGGATGGCGGCTTGCGGGATCTCGGCGCAGGCGACCAAGGCATGATGTTCGGCCATGCGACGGACGAGACCGACCATCTGATGCCCTTGCCCTGGGCTCTCGCGACAGATCTGGTCGCGCGTGGAGCGGAGATCGCGAGGGGGCAGGGCATTCACCTCTTGGCCGATGCGAAGAGCCAGGTCACCGTGGCGTACGAGAACGGTAAGCCTTCTGGTGTTCAGGCCGTCGTCCTGTCCTGGCAGCACGACCCCGCTCATTCCATCGACGAAATTCGCGAGTTCCTATCAAGCGTTGTCGTGGGCGAAATCATCCCCAACGAACTTCGCTTGGCCGGTTTCAGGACGCTGGCCAATCCGGGAGGTGCCTGGAGCGTTGGTGGCCCGCGATCCGACACGGGTCTCACGGGTAGGAAGATTATGGTGGATACCTACGGTGGAGCGTGCCCGCATGGCGGCGGCGCTTTCTCGGGTAAGGATCCATCCAAGGTGGATCGTTCGGGCGCCTATGCGGCCCGTTACGTGGCCAAGCACGTGGTGGCAGCCGGCTTTGCTCGTCGCTGCACGGTCCAGCTCTCGTATGCAATTGGTGAAGTGGAGCCCGTTTCGATCGGGGTGGACCTCCATGGCACTGGCGCTGTCCCGGAGCATTTGCTGGTCAAGGCGATCCGGGAGGTGTTCGACCTTACGCCAGTCAGCATCATCGAAGAGTTGAAACTGAATCGTCCCGTCTACCAGGACACAGCGAGACTCGGCCATTTTGGCCCGTACCGCACGCCGGCGCTCCACCAGTGGGAGTCCCTGACGCGCCTGGAAGACATTCGCTCGGCACTGCGCGCCTGAGTTTCCAATCTGATTGCCGAATCTTTCAAGGAGTCCACCTATGTCCACCGTACTCACCCGCCGATATGAATCGGCGCTGGTCTATGCGACCCAACTGCACGCGACACAGAAGCGAAAAGGAACCGAGGTTCCCTATATCTCCCACCTCCTGGCCGTATCCGGGCTTGTGCTCGAAGGAGGGGGCGACGAAGACGAGGCCATCGCGGGCCTGCTACACGACGGGCCTGAAGATCAGGGCGGCGAGGCTACCCTGAACCAGATCCGACAGCTTTTCGGGAGCCGAGTCGGCGACATCGTCGCGGCATGCTCGGACACGTTTGAGACGGAGAAACCTGCCTGGCGCAAGCGGAAGGAGGATTACCTCAAGCATCTGGAGGATGCCGACGATTCTGTCCTGTTGGTCTCGTGCGCCGACAAGCTCCACAACGCTCGATCGATCCTCGACGACTTCCACCAGGTCGGTGATCGTTTGTGGGACCGTTTCAATGCGAGTCGGGATGAGACGCTTTGGTATTACGGGGCGCTGTCCCGAGTATTCGCGGCACGCGGCCCGCATGACCTTGCGGAAAGACTGGAGCGTATCCTGCAGGAGCTCAGTGCTGCCTGTGTCGCAGACAACAACCCGGCCGGCGACTCGACCGAGGAGAAGCACGTATGAGCCAGATCACCTATCCATTCATCGTGGTCCGCGTATTCGCGGCCATTTACCAGCGTGAACCCGTGCACATCGTTCAGGGCGGAAAGGCGATGGAAGTGAGTCGCGGCGACTCTTATGTTCGCCATCCGGATCCCCTGCTTCCGGATGGGAGCATGAGTCCCGACTGTCGCGAACTCTTGATCGACGGTGTTCAGCGTGCAGTTCGCGAAAAAGGCTTTCGCATGTGTATCGTCTGGGGTCCCAAAAGCTGCACTTTCGTGGAGAAAGATTCGGTGAACGATAGCGACGAACCACCATCGGGAGGCTTGAAGCTGGAGACTGAGTTTCCGATTGATTCTCCCCGGGTGCCACGAGCTTCCGTCATGGACGAACCCGTGGACATCGCCACGCTAAAGCCCATCCGGCACTAGTGGTGCCAATCCGGGTGATCGAACAGAGGCAAGAAACGTCATGGCAGAAAAGCAAGACATCATGCGGGTTCATTTGGATTCACAAGACCCGTTAGATGAGGACGATCGAGAACTCGGATATCTTCTCGAAATGGATCCGGATCGTGGTTGGGATTTATGGTATCTCGCGGACGGCAAAAAAGATCATTTGGTTTTAGCCGAGCAGAAACCGATTGAGTGCTTTAATCGTATGCTTGATCTCCCCGTGGACATCGCCATCTATGAGTTGAAGGAGTCGGGTGCCATATGCGAAGTCGCTTATCAGGACTGGGATAGCGCTGGGCCCGGCGCAGGGGCCGGCCGGGTGTCAGTTTATCGCCTGGGTGACCGAAGGGTGGGCTTCGTATACTTCATCTCGCACGACGCCGGGTTTAGCGATGGCTACGATGATCTGAAGAAGGCATGTGAGGATGGAGGGATCGAACAGGTTAACGAGGCCACCCGAGCGATTTGGATCTCACCTGAAGCCTAGCTAGAGGGAAAAGTTGATTGACCGCGATTGTCTGAGTCTCTCCCGGGTGCGCCATTGGCGAAAAAATTGTCTGTTATTTTACACGAGTAAAGCAGGATGAAGAGTACGATATTTTGGTACGCACATCACTCCCAAGGTTCACCGATTCGTGGATTCGGTGGGGCCGTCACGAGCAAGCTGGGGATCGGGCTAAAAAAGTAGGAGTCAGGCAATAAAAAGATTGGATAAAACTCTGTCCTTGTATAAGTGTTTTTTGTGTTGCTCTGTGGCGGCGATTGTTGTTTTGGGTTTAACTTAATATTTTTAGTGGATTATTGTTTTTAATATATCTCGTACGATCGTAGGGAGTTATTTATGCGTAGTTCTATGGTTTGGTCGTACAATATTGCGTTATTTGTTTTGTATGGAGCGTCGATCTTCTCATTGGTCGGCGCCTTGGCGGGATGCGCTTCTAATCTAAAAGGTGTTTCTAATGTGGGGGATGTGGAGGTTCGAAAGCGGGCTAATGAATATTTTATTGGGGAATATGCTGGTGTACGGCCCGACTGCTTTCCCCCCATAACGAAAGAGATCTGTCATCCGATTGATTCTGGTGTTGATCAATATGAGAATTTGGAGCGGCTTAGAATGGAGGGTTTTGGGTTCAGAATTATTTCACGGGATTTTGCCCCGGATCTCGATTCGTTACTATATTTGAAGGCGGCTAAAGTTGGGGTGCAAAGAGAATTTGAATTTTTTACTGTGCTCAGTACGACCACGCTCAAGAACTGCTCTCCGCCCGGGCTTGATGCGGTTACCTCGGGTGTTGTAGACGAAGATGCTTCAGGTCGGTCGACAGGTCGGTTCCAGACGGAGGTTCGTCGATCGCCAGGTTCGTGTTATACAAGCAAATCCATGGATGTGATTTATTTTGACAAGCCCGAAGATTTGGAGAAAGGGGTTTTGGTTTCTTCTTTGTCATGGAGGGGGGATCAGGAGTTTATTTCCCCGGAAGCGCGGCTCTATTATGGTACGATCCCAAACGTTACGGCAGATGATATGATTGATTTCGATTCTTCGTTTGGTGCGCTGACTACAACTCCGCGAGACGCTTGGAGGATTCGGTATGATTCATCAGCGCTTCTTCTGGACCTAAAAGACAAATTGGGTATCGATGAGTTGGATGTTGTTGAGTATGTGAACGAAAAAAAGATACGAAGAGAGAGATTTGAGAAGAACCCTGTGCTCCGGCATAGGGTTATTGATGGGGAATAGGTATTGGGCAAGGAATCAGCGCGGTCATGTTCTGTCCAACAAACAGTCGATCGTTTCTTGGACGATCTTGCTCGGCCTGCGGGGAGGTGGCTCGTAGGCCGCACACATTAGCAGTAGAAGGCCTCGATTGCCGTTCGCGTCCAGATCCGAATCTGGCGCACCGGGGAGTTCATGGGAAAAAGTTGGTCGGCGCTCGCTGCGGATCAGCGAGCCCCTCCTTCGCCAAGAGGTTCCAAGTGTTGGCAAGCGACTGAGGATCGGGTGGTACATATGGTTTTAAAGAACGCGGTGCGAATCCGGTGGTCGGTAGATCCGGGTTTGCTCGGGCGGAGGGCTGGACGGAGTGTGTCACCTGTCGTCTAGTTGGTCAGCCATTCTGTAGGGTGATGTTGCTTGGTACCAGCCGGATCAACTGCGTCTTGCCCACGCAAACCCGGTTGTGGTCGGATGATCGGGGGGCCGTCTGAAGAGCTCTGGGTGCTGACGCCTCATTCTGATTCGCAGGATGATAAGCGCGATCTCCACCGGATTCTGGTTCAAGCAACCTCGATTAAAAACCACTAGCGGGTGGTCCTGCCGTCACGGGAGATGGAGCGGGCGGGATAGTGATAGCCTCGCTTCCGGCGGGAACTGTGCAACCTGATGAGAAAGGGCGGCAGTCTGCTACCGAATAGCTGTTCGTGGAAGTGTGTGGTGGTCAAATGATTTCGGATACCGCGTTAGGTGGATTGGCTGTCGTTGGTTGCTGGTAGACGCTGGACAGCGCTCAGGATGCACTCGAGCACGTGCTGTTCAAGGCGCAATTCTGGGAGCGGTTCGCCACAGAGCCGCTCAATGACCGACAGATCAATGTTCTCAATCGTCTGCTGGACGGCTTAGGGAGATGCGGATCAATGGTGTTGTATTTGGGGTCCCGGTCCTTCGGGCACACTAACCTGCGGCCGGAGCCCCCATCGTCACGCGAGATGAAGGCACGCGGGGGCGGATCAGACTATAAAGCTCCGTATTTTTCTCGGGAGCGGCGGGTGAACGCTCCTAGCGATGCCGACACTTTAATTCACGAGGGGATTACTGCGTGCCGGCTTCAACCGCCAGGTTGAATGCGCGAAGGCCATGACTTCGGCCGGTTCCGGACGCGAGGCTGTCGGGAGCGGACGGGGAGCCATCCGATAGCCCTCCAGCGCGACCATCAGCGCATCGGCCATCTTCGTCTTGGCCTCGCTGCGGTCGTCGCCGTCGGTGAGGGCCGCTAGCACGTCGCGGTAGGTGGCCAGGTAGCGCCCGGTGGTGTCGCTCTCAAGGCGAACGGGGTGCTTGTTTGCGGACATCTCGATTCCTCCGTGATTCGGGCCTGTGTAAGCCACTTGGGTGATTCGTCGATTGCCATTTTGACCCGCTGAGGCGACATGATTCGACGCCTCGGCGTGAGAGGGTGGCGATACCTGGACCTCAATCCGAGAGTACTTTGCCATGAGCACCATCCGAATGGGCCTGGTTGCCCTCATAGCGATCACGCTTGTTGGCTGCGCCACGGTGCCGCCGTCTGGGGGCGACGCTCGTCATGTTGGAAAGCCCATGATCCGCGACGCCGACGGGCGTATCACCGGATACATCGACGAAAAGCGGTTCGGACCCACCTATATCCGGGCCCCGGACGGTCGAATCCTGGGCACGGTCGAAGAGGGACCGGGTTCGGCGCCCACGCGTATACGGGATACGGACGGCCGGATCTTGCGGCAGATCGACTGAATGGGACGTCCTGCAGATCATTCCTTCAACTACGCAGGGCCCTCATTGCGGATGGGGGTGGTGCTCTCCGGCGCGAGCGGCCGTCTATCCACCGCGAAGTTCGTTCTCATAGGGATTTTGGGCGGTTGGCATCAATGGCCGCGAGGGGGGGCATGAAAGATTTCGATAGCCGGGTTGTGGAGCACGTTGACGGCGGTTGGACGCTATGGGTCCAGCAACCTGGAAGCGGGCCATTCGCGGTCCTTGAGGGCTATCCCGGCAACCTGCCAGACGGGCGGGGCGTGATGCGACGTGAAACGAATGCCGCCTTGAGCCTCCACGTAGAGGACGACAAGGATGGCTCAGTCGCCGAGATCTACCTTGACGGGCATGCACAGAATGCCAAGAGGATCCGCTTCCCGTTCTCTCATTCCTCGGAAGTGGTTCGGTTTTTCAAGCGGGCGGTCTCCCCGGGGATGATGGGTATAGATGCCGCCGACGTGTTCTCGGTGCTTCCCATGACAGACGGGATGGGTCTTATAGCCGAATGCCAGCGCCCCAGGGGGCAACGCGATCTGGACGATGTTCAAGAGATTCTTGCCGGACAAGGGAGTGAGCATGGTCCGGCGTGCTCGGCTATGGTGGTGCTTCCGGTGGACGACACCGTGACGCCGGGGACTGTGGATGTCGTTGCCCAGTCCGTAAGCCGCAATATTCCCAGAGAGTCCGCTCTGGTTCTGGCCGCACCGCTTGCGGTGGCGGATCGGGAACCGATGAGGACCGGTGTTTTTTGGAGTTCGCTTGGTTGAGGGGGTGGTATGGAAGTGATGGGGCAGCCCGTGGAGAAACTGGCGAAGGATGCAGCATGCCAGTTGTGGGAGGATCTGCGTTGGTATTGGCCGGCTTTCGGGAACAATGGGATCGGCGAGAGCAACGCGATTTCGGCACTGATCCGCGTTCTGCAGGATCGATCAGGCTCGGCCTGCACAAAAACCAATAGATGCCAGGGGTGCTCCGGCTATTTCTTTCAGGCTTATACAGAAGCACCATCAACACCGCTTACCGCTGGGGAGAACCAAAGGGAGCCTCAGTCGGCGAAGAATCGTCGGTTGGATCTGGTGGTCACTTGGGGCTGCCGCGAGCAACTGGAGGGTAGGCTCCTTGTAGAGGCCAAGCGTTTGCACAACACGAGTACCGCAGACTCGCTGACACGAGATATCGATCGAATAAACGAGTTCAGTTTTATTAAAGAAAATAACGACGGAGCGCAGGTCCTCGATAAGCTCGAGAGTGATGTTGGATTGATTGTGGCTTTGACTTGCGACTATCAATTGGCTGAGTGGTGGGGTGGGAAATTCTGTTCAGGAACAACAGACTCACCGGGTCGTGTACCCAAAGGAAAGTGGGCGCGAAGTTGGCAAGATCTCGGTGACGCTCTTTCCGGGCTTGCGGATCCAGTGGGTGGTTATGAGAAGCTCCCTTGGAAGGAACTGTTTAGCGAATATAACGAGAGCGAAGAGAGCGAAGAGAGCGAAGAGAACGAAGAGAACGAAGAGAACGAAGAGGGTGAGTATTTTTTGTATGCGTTCTTTTCGCGGTCTGGGTGTTCAGTATAGCAACGCCACGGGGGGTGGATGCAGGAGCGAGTAGCCCTCGGAGGAACTTGCCTGTGTCCCGGCTGTGGAGCTTGCGAGGGGTGCGCTCGCGGTCTTCAGGTCCCGGGCTGAGCTTTGCTGTTGGACGGGTTTTGGTCGCTCGTAAAGGCGGTATGCGGGGTTCTATCATAAATAAAGGGGGTGGTATGAGGTTCTCTGGGGAAGTCGAGGTTGAAGACAGCGAGTTTGAAATAGCGTTCAAAGAACTAATCGTGCGTTCGGGCGAGGTTGGCTTTCGACTGCGAGGATATGACTTGGATTGGGGCGTTTTTCATGTCAGCGGCACGGCAACCAAGCTTCCTGAGGGAGAGGGGTTCTCGGCGGAGGCAGTCGCTGAGTACGAGGGCTTTTCTCCTGGCAATGATCGGACGGAATTCTCGCTACTGCTCGAAAAGGTAGAGCTGCTTGATGACGGTCAGGCCTGCCGCGTCGTTGGAGCATGGATCGAGCGCCCGGATCGGTGGCCGTTCAGTGGCACGTTGGAGAAGGCTTGATGCGACTAGCTTGTCCGTTTCTTGTGCCGCCGGGCGGGTACCAAGAACGAATAACGGATTGATCCACCCGAGGCGGGGGTCAAGGTTCGCGCGTGAATGTCGGACGCGTGCAGGGGAATCGACTTCGGCCGCGCAGTAGGAGACGTGGAACGCGGGTGGCGGTGCGCTCCGGCAGATCGAGTTGCAACAAGGCGGATCTCGGGCGTCATGGTTTGACGCCTCGCTACCGCATTCTCCTGGTCTCGATTCCCGAGAGGGGCCGATCATGACCAAGGGGAGAATGAACATGCATAGAAACATCCTTGCCGTTGCTGCGTTCGCAGCGATGTTTGGCGTTGGGACCGCGCAGGCGTCGGGTTTCAATGGCGGCTACGTCGGTGGCCAGATTGGAGGGGCCTCGTACGATATCGACGCGTCCGTGAGTGGAGTCGGCAGCCTCTCCGGGCTGAGCGGTACGGGAGTGACCGGCGGGATCTTCGCCGGCTATGGAGGCGTATCCGATGGAGGTGTCTACGGCGGAATCGAAATCGACGCCCAGGCTGAGGACGCGGATGCGACGGTGTCGATCAACGGCGAAGGCACTGCCGGTGTCGAGGCCCGTCACAGCTACGGAGTCACCGGACGTATCGGCGGGCTGGTGAGCGACAACGTGCTCGTCTACGGGCTTTTGGGTTACCAGCAAACGGAAGTCCGCAGCAGCGTGCGCGGTCCGGGCTTCGTCAACGGCTCCGACACCGACCGCATCAACGGCCCGCGGATTGGGGCGGGCGTGGAAGTGCAGCGCGATACCGGGTGGTTCATGCGGGGCGAGGTGTCCTACACCGCTTACAGCAGCGAGTCGTATGGCGACCTGGAGATCGACCCCGGTGCGACTCGTGTGCAATTCGGTCTTGGCTACCGATTCTGAAGGGGCAAACCGCGCGTTCATGCGCTCGCGGGATGACCGCGCTGAACGGCATCCGATCCCGGGAGATGGCGTCGTTGTCATCTCTCGGTTTTGCGTTGGGGCAGGCCGCCTGTCAGTCTGAAAAAGGGGGCAGGGGCCTGCGCCGGATGAACAGGGAGCCGGAGATGAGTCAGGGCAACGGAATGCGTGCCACGCTGCAGCGTCGGATGCTGCTGCTGGGGATGATCCCAAGACAGCCTCGCCGTGTGAGTGCGCCGGCTCTGGTCGAATACCTGCAGGCGCGTGGGCTGTCCACCACGCTGAGCACCATTGAGCGGGACCTGGAGGCGCTATCCGGCTTCCTGCCACTGGGTCGAGATGAGCGTGATCGGCCGTATGGGTGGTACTGGCAGTGCTGGCTGTACCAGTCGCGCCGGCGCTACTCGTTAGCGCTCACCCAGCCGTAGTCGGTTTCGACCTGAACGTTTCGCTGTGGATAGCGCGTCGTCAGCCCGACGGAGAAGGTCCTCGAACCCTTCGTGTTCGAACAGTGTCGCGGCTCCGATCGATACGGTCATCCTGTGCCCGTGGTGCATCCCCGGCACGTCGAGGGTTGGTGTTTCCTCGACGATGCGCGCACCGAGCTGTTCAGCGCCCAACTGATCGGTTTCCGGCAGGAGCATCACGAACTCTTCGCCGCCGATGCGCCCCATGAAATCGGTATCGCGCAACAGGCTGGCACAGCACTGTGTGAACTGGCGCAGGGCTTCATCCCCTTGGCCGTGGCCGTACCGGGTGTTGATCGTCTTGAAGTGGTCGATGTCCAGGACGAGCAGCGAAAGGGGACGGTGGTGGCGGTGAGCCCGTTCGATTTCATGCTTGGCCTGCTCGAAGAGGGCCCGCCGGTTGGCGATACCGGTAAGGGGGTCCGTGTAGGCCGCCTCGCGCCAGTACTGTTCGAGTTGCTTGCGCGGCGTGACGTTGACGGCGACCCAGAGGACCACGGGCTTCGGGTGATCGTAGCTGGGCAGCGGCAGGGCCCGGCCCTCAAACCACTGCTCGGCCTGGTGGTGGCCGGTATCCCGAACGGATCGAGGAAGCAGCGTCACGTCGGCAACGCGAAGCTGATACTCCAGCGTTTGCATCTCTCCGGTTCGCAGGGCTTGCTGCACGTGGGTCAAGCATGCCTCGGCGACCGCGGGCGGAAGGGCATCCGCGAGCGTATAGCCCTCCAGCGACTTGCCGCTCGCATACATGGCCTCATTGGCCCCGCCGATGACGTTCACGTACCGCCCTTCCGCGTCCAGCACGAAGGAAATGTCGGGGAGGGCTTTCAGCAGCGTGAGGAGTTGATCCCTTTCCGCCTTCAGGGCGGCAATGGTGCCAGCTTGTGTCGACTCTTGGATGTCATCCATGTGGCGTCCCTTGGCCTCTCTAATCCGTGCTGCTACGTGTTGGCGGTTTTGGGTC
>NZ_AQXY01000008.1 GCF_000376845.1 Thioalkalivibrio sp. ALE14 | reverse complement strand
CCCAGCACCGCCGTCATCGCCGCCGTCAGCGTCGTTTTCCCATGGTCCACATGACCAATCGTCCCCACATTCACATGCGGCTTCTTACGCTCGAACTTTTCCTTGGACACAGCTCAAACCTCTTGCAGTTCTTTCAAATATCGCGAATTCGGGATCAGGACGCCTTGGCGGCAACCGCCTCGGCGATCTGGGCGGGGGCCTCGGCGTACTTCTCGAATTCCATCGAGTAGGTCGCGCGGCCCTGGCTCATCGAGCGCAGCTGGGTCGAGTAGCCGAACATCTCGGACAGCGGCACCTCGGCCCGCAGCAACTTCTGGCCGGCCACGTCTTCCATGCCCTTGACCAGTCCGCGACGGCGGTTGAGGTCGCCCATCACGTCGCCCATGTACTCTTCCGGCGTCTCCACCTCGACCTTCATCATCGGTTCCAGCAGGACCGCACCGGCCTTCAGCGCGCCCTCCTTGAAGGCCATCGATCCGGCCACCTTGAACGCCATCTCGTTGGAGTCGACGTCATGGTAGGAACCGTCGAACAGGGTGACCTTGACGTCCTCCACCGGATACCCGGCGAGCACACCGTTGCCCATCTGTTCCTCGATACCCTTGGAGACGGCCGGGATGTAGTCCTTCGGCACTACGCCGCCGACGATGGCGTTCTCGAACTTGTAGCCTTCGCCCGGCTCCAGAGGCTCGATGCGGATCCAGACGTGGCCGTACTGGCCGCGACCGCCCGACTGGCGCACGAACTTGCCTTCCTGCTCGACCGTCTTGCGAACCGTCTCGCGGTAGGCGACCTGCGGCTGGCCAACGTTCGCCTCGACCTTGAACTCGCGCTTCATGCGGTCGACCAGCACCTCGAGGTGCAGCTCGCCCATGCCGGAAATGATCGTCTGGCCGGATTCCTCGTCGGTCCGCACACGGAACGACGGATCTTCCTGGGCCAGCTTGTTCAGGGCGATGCCCATCTTTTCCTGGTCGGTCTTGGTCTTCGGCTCGACCGCGATGGAGATAACCGGATCCGGAAACTCCATGCGTTCCAGCTCGACCGGATTGTTCGGGTCGCACAGGGTGCTCCCGGTGTACAGATCCTTCAGGCCGACCACAGCGCCGATATCCCCTGCGCGCAGTTCCTTGATCTCCTCACGGGAGTTGGAATGCATCTGCAGGATACGCCCGATGCGTTCGCGACGGTTGTTCTGCGTGTTCAGCACCGAGTCACCGGCCGACAGCACGCCCGAGTAGACGCGCACGAACGTCAAGGAGCCGACGTAGGGGTCGGTCATGATCTTGAACGCCAGGGCCGCGAACGGCTCGTCGTCCGAGGCGTGCTTCTCGACCGGCTCTTCCGTCCCGGCCTTCACACCCTTGATCGCCTTGACCTCTTCCGGAGAGGGCAGGTACTCGACCACGGCGTCCAGCATCGCCTGCACGCCCTTGTTCTTGAACGCGGAGCCGCACAGCATCGGCACGATTTCGAGCTCGATGGTGCGATGGCGCAGGGCGGACTTGATCTCTTCCTCGCTGAGGGTGCCCTCGTTGAGGTACTTGTCCATCAGCTCCTCGTTGGCTTCGGCGGCGGCCTCGAGCATGTTCTCGCGCCACTTGTCGGCCTCGGCCTTGAGGTCGTCCGGGATGTCCTTGTACTCGAAGGAGATACCGAAGTTGTCCTCGTCCCAGTAGATCGCCTGCATCTTGACCAGGTCGATCACGCCCTTGAACTGGTCTTCGGCTCCGATCGGCAGCTGGATCGGCACCGGATTGGCCTGCAGGCGCTCCTTCATCTGCTCGTAGACACGCAGGAAGTCGGCGCCGGCTCGGTCCATCTTGTTCACGAAGGCCATGCGCGGAACGGCGTACTTCGTCGCCTGCCGCCACACGGTCTCGGACTGGGGCTGCACCCCGCCCACGGCGCAGTACACCATCACCGCGCCGTCCAGGACGCGCATGGAGCGCTCGACCTCGATGGTGAAGTCCACGTGCCCGGGGGTATCGATGATATTCACCCGGTGCTCGTCAAACTGCTTGGCCATACCGGACCAGAAGCTCGTGGTGGCCGCGGAGGTAATCGTGATCCCGCGCTCCTGCTCCTGTTCCATCCAGTCCATCACGGCCGCACCGTCATGCACTTCGCCGATCTTGTGCGACAGGCCGGTGTAGAACAGGATGCGCTCGGTCGTCGTCGTCTTGCCGGCGTCGATGTGCGCGCTGATCCCGATGTTCCGGTAGCGCTTAAGTGGAGTCTTGCGTGCCACGGTGAGCCTCTCTAAACAGATTTACCAGCGGAAATGGGCGAACGCCTTGTTCGCTTCCGCCATACGGTGAGTGTCTTCGCGCTTCTTGACGGCCGAGCCCTTGCTGTCGGACGCGTCCATCAGCTCGCCGGCCAGCTTCAGGGCCATGGTGCGCTCGCCGCGCTTGCGGGCGGCCTCGACCACCCAGCGCATGGCCAGCGCGTCCTGACGCACGGAGCGCACTTCCACCGGAACCTGGTAGGTCGCACCGCCGACGCGGCGCGACTTGACCTCGACGCGCGGACGGATGTTGTCCAGGGCACGCTCCAGCGCACCCATCCCGTCGCCCTGCTTGGCTTCGATCTGATCCAGGGCGCCATACACGACCTGCTCGGCGACGGACTTCTTGCCGTCGCGCATGACCGTGTTGATGAACTTGGCCAGGCGCTCGCTTCCGAACTTCGGGTCGGGGAGGATGTGACGCTTGGGGGCAGCTGCTCTTCTAGACATGTTTCAGTTCCCGGACTGGATCAGGGTTAGGATTTCTTCGGCCGCTTGGTGCCGTACTTGGACCGGCCCTGGGCGCGCTTCTGCACGCCCTGGGTATCCAGGCTTCCGCGCACCGTGTGGTAACGCACACCCGGGAGGTCCTTTACACGGCCACCACGGATCAGGACCACCGAGTGCTCCTGCAGGTTGTGGCCTTCCCCGCCGATGTAGCTACTGACTTCGTAGCCGTTGGTCAGCCGCACGCGCGCAACCTTGCGCAGGGCCGAGTTCGGCTTCTTCGGGGTGGTCGTGTAGACACGGGTGCAGACCCCGCGCTTCTGCGGGGAACCCTGCAGCGCCGGCACATCGCTCTTTTCAACGGGGCGCTTGCGGGGCTTGCGTACCAACTGGTTGATCGTGGCCATGAAACCCTTTCTCCTAGCCTAAAAATAACGACAGGCCGGCGCCGAGACCGGCCTGTCGAGGGAGCGGAATTCTAATCGCCGCCCCCGTGAGTGTCAAGGTGGGACGGGTCACTCGGACCCGTCTTCCGTGGTACCCGGATCGGTGGTGGCCGATTCGGACTCGGCGGGGACCGCCTGCGCCTCCTCGATCGCCTCGAACTCGGGCATTTCCAGGGCGCGCTTGCGACGGCGCTCCTTGTGATAGGCGAGACCCGTCCCGGCCGGGATCAGGCGTCCGACAATCACGTTCTCCTTCAGACCGCGCAGGTCGTCACGCGCCCCGCGGGTGGAGGCCTCGGTCAGCACACGGGTGGTCTCCTGGAAGGAGGCCGCCGAGATGAACGACTCGGTGACCAGCGATGCCTTGGTGATACCCAGGAGCACGCGCTCGTAGGTCGCCGGCTGCTGATCCGCGCCCAGCTGCTCGTTCTCCTCCAGGACACGCGTGCGGTCCACCTGGTCTCCGGCGAGGAACTTGGTGTCGCCCGCGTCGACGATATTCACCTTGCGCATCATCTGGCGAACGATCACCTCGATGTGCTTGTCGTTGATCTTCACGCCCTGCAGGCGGTAGACGTCCTGGATCTCCTGCACCTGGTACTCGGCCAGGGTGGTCACGCCCCGCAGGCGGAGGATGTCGTGCGGATCCAGCTCGCCATCGACCACGACCTCGCCACGCTCCACGCGCTCGCCCTCGAACACGTTGACGGTGCGCAGCTTCGGAATCAGCATCTCGACCGCGTCGCCCTGGTCCGGCGTAATCACCAGCCGCTGCTTGCCCTTGGTCTCCTTGCCGAAGGACACGGTACCCGAGATCTCCGCCAGCACGGCCGGCTCCTTCGGACGCCGAGCCTCGAACAGGTCGGCCACGCGCGGCAGACCGCCGGTGATGTCACGGGTCTTGGAGGATTCCTGCGGCAGGCGGGCGATGACATCCCCCACCTCGACCCGGGCGTTGTCCTCCAGGTTGAAGATCGCGTTGGCCGGGAGCATGTACTGCGCGGGCATGTCCGTGCCCGGGATGTACACCTCGTTACCGTCATCGCCGAGCAGCTTGACCGTCGGCCGCAGGTCCTTGCCGGCCGAAGAGCGGCTCTTCGGATCCAGGACCACGTTCGAGGACAGGCCCGTGAACTCGTCGGTCTCCTTGGTGACCGTCACGTTCTCGACAAAGTCCTGCAGACGGATGTTACCGGCCACCTCGGTCACGATCGGGTGGGTATGCGGATCCCAGGTCGCGACCTCCTGGCCGGCCTCGACGGTATCCCCGTCGTGGACGGTGATGGTCGCGCCGTACGGGATCTTGTAGCGCTCGCGCTCGCGACCCTGTTCGTCGATCACGCCCAGCTCTCCGGAACGCGAGACCGCGACCAGGTTGCCGGCCTTGTTGGTGACCGTCTTCAGGTTATGCAGGCGGGCGGATCCCGAGTTCTTCACCTGGATCGCGCTGACCGTCACGGCACGGCTGGCGGCCCCGCCGATATGGAAGGTCCGCATGGTCAGCTGGGTACCCGGCTCGCCGATCGACTGCGCGGCGATAACGCCCACGGCCTCACCGGCGTTGACCTCGTGGCCGCGGGCCAGATCACGACCGTAGCACTTGGCACAGATGCCCTGACGGGTCTCGCAGGTGATGGCGGAGCGCACCAGCACCTCGTCGACGGAAGCGGCGTCCAGCGTATCCACCAGGGCCTCGTCCAGCAGTGTGCCGGCCGGGATCAGCACCTCGTCGGTACCCGGGCGCAGCACGTCCACCGCCGTGGTCCGGCCGAGCACGCGATCCCGCAGCGGTTCCACGACGTCGCCGCCTTCGATGATCGGCTTCATCAGGAGACCCTGCTGGGTACCGCAGTCCGGCTCGGTCACCACCACGTCCTGGGAGACATCCACCAGCCGACGGGTCAGGTAACCGGAGTTCGCGGTCTTCAACGCGGTATCCGCGAGGCCCTTGCGCGCCCCGTGGGTGGAGATGAAGTACTGCAGGACGTTCAGGCCCTCGCGGAAATTCGCGGTGATCGGGGTCTCGATGATGGAGCCGTCCGGCTTGGCCATCAGGCCGCGCATGCCGGCCAGCTGTCGGATCTGCGCGGCGGAACCACGTGCCCCGGAATCGGCCATCATGAAGATCGAGTTGAAGGAGTTCTGCTCGACCGTCTCGCCGTCCTTGTTGGTGACCTGTTCCTTGCCGAGGCGCTCCATCATGGCCTTGGCGACCTGGTCGTTGCAGTGCGACCAGATGTCCACGACCTTGTTGTAGCGTTCGCCCTTGGTGACGAGGCCCGAGGCGTACTGATCCTCGATCTCCTTCACCTGTTCCTCGGCGCCCTGCAGGATCGGCCCCTTCTCGTCCGGGATCACCATGTCGTCGGCGCAGAACGACACGCCGGCACGGGTGGAATAGTAGAAGCCCGCGTACATCAGCTGGTCCGCGAACACCACCGTGTCCTTCAGACCCAGCCGGCGATAGCACTGGTTAATCAGCCCGGAGATCGCCTTCTTGTTCAGCTCGCGGTCGATCAGCTCGAACGGCAGGCCCTTGGGCATGATGCGCGACAGGATCGCGCGGCCCACGGTGGTTTCCACGCGCATGGTCGGCAGGGATTCGCCCTCGCCGACCTCGGCCATGGTGTCCGCGATACGGACCGTGATGCGTGCATGCAGGTCGACCTGCTTGTGTTCGTAGGCGCGGTGCACCTCGTCCACGTCGGAGAAGGTCATACCCTCGCCCTTGGCGTTCACCTTCTCGCGCGACAGGTAGTACAGACCCAGCACGATATCCTGGGACGGCACGATGATCGGCTCGCCGTTGGCCGGAGAGAGCACGTTGTTGGAGGACAGCATCAGCGTGCGCGCCTCCAGCTGGGCCTCCAGCGACAGCGGCACGTGCACGGCCATCTGGTCCCCGTCGAAGTCCGCGTTGAACGCGGCGCAGACCAGCGGGTGCAGCTGGATCGCCTTGCCCTCGATCAGCACCGGCTCGAACGCCTGGATACCCAGACGGTGCAGGGTCGGCGCCCGGTTCAGCATCACCGGGTGTTCACGAATCACCTCTTCGAGGATATCCCAGACCTCGGGACCTTCCTTCTCGACCGCCTTCTTCGCGGCCTTGATGGTGGTCGCCAGGCCGCGACGTTGCAGCTTGCCGAAGATGAACGGCTTGAACAGCTCCAGCGCCATGCGCTTCGGCAGGCCGCACTGGTGCAGGCGCAGGGTCGGGCCCACCACGATCACGGAGCGACCGGAGTAGTCGACGCGCTTGCCCAGCAGGTTCTGGCGGAAGCGGCCCTGCTTGCCCTTGATCATGTCGGCCAGGGACTTCAGCGGGCGCTTGTTGGTGCCGGTGATCGCACGGCCGCGACGGCCGTTGTCCAGCAGCGCATCCACGGACTCCTGCAGCATGCGCTTTTCGTTGCGCACGATGATATCCGGGGCGTTCAGCTCCAGCAGGCGGCGCAGACGGTTGTTGCGGTTGATCACCCGGCGGTAGAGGTCGTTCAGGTCGGAGGTCGCGAAACGACCGCCGTCCAGCGGCACCAGCGGACGCAGGTCCGGCGGCAGCACCGGCAGGACCTTCATGATCATCCACTCCGGCTTGTTGCCGGAGTCGAGGAAGGACTCCACCAGCTTGAGGCGCTTGCCGAAGCGCTTGATCTTGGTCTCGGAACCGGTCTCGGCCAGTTCCTGACGCAGCTTGGCGGCCTCGGCCTGCAGGTCCATCTCCTTGAGCAGGCTCAGCACGGCCTCGGCGCCCATCAGCGCGGTGAAGTCGTCACCGTGCTCCTCCATCGCCTCGAGGTATTCCTCGTCGGTCAGGAGCTGGCGCTTTTCCAGCGTGGTGAAGCCCGGGTCGGTCACGATGAAGGACTCGAAATAGAGCACCTTCTCGATGTCCTTCAGGGTCATGTCGAGCAGCAGCCCGATGCGCGACGGCAGGCTCTTCAGATACCAGATGTGCGCGACCGGGGAGGCCAGATCGATATGCCCCATGCGCTCGCGGCGCACCTTGGTCTGGGTCACCTCCACGCCGCATTTCTCGCAGACCACGCCGCGATGCTTCAGGCGCTTGTACTTGCCGCACAGGCACTCGTAGTCCTTCACCGGCCCGAAGATCTTCGCGCAGAACAGGCCGTCACGTTCCGGCTTGAAGGTCCGGTAGTTGATGGTCTCCGGCTTCTTCACCTCGCCAAAGGACCAGGAACGGATCTGGTCCGGGGACGCCAGGCCGATGCGGATCGCATCGAACTCTTCCGGCTGGGTCTGCTGCTTGAACAGATTCAGGAGGTCTTTCATTCGCTTGCCTCACAAACTTGGTTTCGAGGGGCGCGCACGCCCCGTCGGATCACATTCGGATCGGAGAAGATCAGTCCTGCTCGAGCTCGATATTGATACCGAGCGCCTTGATCTCCTTCATGAGCACGTTGAACGACTCGGGGACGTTGGCCTCCATGTGGTGCTCACCGTCAACGATGTTCTTGTACATCTTGTTACGGCCCTGCACGTCGTCCGCCTTCACGGTCAGCATTTCCTGCAGGGTGTAGGCGGCGCCGTAGGCCTCCAGTGCCCAGACCTCCATTTCGCCGAAGCGCTGGCCGCCGAACTGCGCCTTGCCGCCCAGCGGCTGCTGGGTGACCAGGGAGTACGGGCCGGTGGAACGCGCGTGCATCTTGTCGTCCACCAGGTGGTTCAGCTTCAGCATGTGCATGTAGCCCACGGTGACCGGACGATCGAATTCGTCGCCGGTACGGCCGTCGTACAGCTGGGCCTGCCCGGTCTCGGGCAGGTCGGCGAGGCGCAGCATCTCCTTGATCTCGGCCTCTTCGGCGCCGTCGAATACCGGCGTCGCCATCGGCACGCCACCGCGCAGGTTCCGGCAGAGGGTGATGATCTCGGCATCCGACATGGAGTCGAGGTCCACCTTCTTCTCGCGGTGGTTGTAGATCTTGTCGAGGAACTCGCGCAGCTTCGCGATCTCGGCCTGCGCCTCCAGCATGCGATTGATCTTGTCGCCCAGGCCCTTGGCGGCCCACCCGAGGTGAACCTCCAGCACCTGCCCGACGTTCATGCGCGAGGGCACGCCCAGCGGGTTCAGCACCACGTCGACCGGGGTCCCGTCCTCGAGGAACGGCATGTCCTCTTCCGGCACGATCATCGAGATCACGCCCTTGTTCCCGTGGCGGCCGGCCATCTTGTCGCCCGGCTGCAAGCGGCGCTTAACGGCCACGTAGACCTTGACCATCTTCTGCACGCCCGGCGGCAGGTCGTCGCCCGCGGCCAGCTTGGCCTTCTGGTGCTCGAACTTCTTCTCGAACGCCTCGTGCTGGTCCTTGATCTGGCGACCCAGGTCCTCCAGCTGGCTGTTGACCGCGTCATCCTGCAGACGCACCTCGAACCACTTGTCGCGCGACAGGCCCTGCAGGTACTTCTTCGTGACCTTGGACCCGTCACCCAGGCCATCCGGGCCCCCGGCGGCGGTCTTGTTCACCAGCAGCTTCTCGACGCGTGCGTAGATGTCGTCCTCGTAGATACGCAGCTGGTCCTTCAGGTCCTTCTGCACGGCGGCGAGATCGTCGGCCTCGATCGACTTCGCGCGGGCGTCCTTCTCGACACCGTCACGGGTGAACACGCGCACGTCGATCACGGTCCCCTCGATACCGGAGGGCACGCGCAGGGAGGTGTCCTTCACGTCCGAGGCCTTCTCGCCAAAGATCGCCCTCAGGAGCTTCTCTTCCGGGGTCAGCTGAGTCTCGCCCTTCGGGGTGACCTTGCCGACCAGGATGTCGCCGGGGTTCACCTCGGCACCGACATAGACCACGCCGGACTCGTCCAGCTTGTTCAGCAGCGACTCGGAGACGTTCGGGATGTCCGCGGTGATCTCTTCCTGACCCAGCTTGGTGTCGCGGGCGACACAGTTGAGCTCCTCAATGTGGATCGTGGTGTAGCGGTCTTCCTGCACCACGCGCTCGGAGATCAGGATCGAGTCCTCGAAGTTGTAGCCGTTCCACGGCATGAACGCGACCATCATGTTCTGGCCCAGCGCCAGCTCGCCCATGTCGGTGGACGAGCCGTCCGCGATGGCGTCACCACGGGCGATCTCGTCGCCCACCGCAACCAGCGGGCGCTGGTTGATGGAGGTGTTCTGGTTGGAACGCGAGTACTTGGTCAGGTTGTAGATGTCCACGCCCGGCTCGCCGGCGACGGTCTCGTCGTCGTTCACGCGGACCACCACACGGCCGGCGTCGACCGAATCCACGGTCCCGCCGCGCTTGGCGACGATCGCGGAACCCGAATCGATGGCCACGGCGCGTTCGATGCCGGTGCCCACCAGCGGCTTGTCGGCACGCAGGCACGGCACGGCCTGGCGCTGCATGTTCGCACCCATCAGGGCGCGGTTCGCGTCGTCGTGCTCGAGGAATGGCAGCAGCGCGGCCGCGACCGACACGATCTGCTTCGGCGAGATATCCATGTACTGGATCTTGTCCGGCGTCGAGATCGTGAACTCTTCCTGGTGACGGCACGAGACCAGGTCGTCACTCAGGCGACCTTCCTCGTCCATCGCTGCGTTCGCCTGGGCGATCACGTACTGGCTCTCCTCGATCGCGGAGAGATACACGATCTCCTCGGTGACCTTGCCGTCCTCGACCTTGCGATACGGCGTCTCCAGGAAGCCGTAGCGGTTGGTGCGGGCGTACACGGCCAGCGAGTTAATCAGGCCGATGTTCGGGCCTTCCGGCGTCTCGATCGGGCAGACGCGACCGTAGTGCGTCGGATGCACGTCACGCACCTCGAAGCCGGCGCGTTCGCGGGTCAGGCCACCCGGCCCGAGCGCCGAGATGCGCCGCTTGTGGGTCACCTCGGACAGCGGGTTATTCTGGTCCATGAACTGCGACAGCTGGCTGGACCCGAAGAATTCCTTGACCGCGGCGGCCACCGGCTTGGCGTTGATCAGCTCCTGCGGCATCAGGCCCTCGCTCTCGGCGACGGTCAGGCGCTCCTTCACGGCGCGCTCGACGCGCACCAGGCCCAGACGGAACTGGTTCTCCGCCATCTCCCCCACGCTGCGGATACGGCGGTTGCCCAGGTGGTCGATGTCGTCGGTCCGGCCGTTGCCGTTGCGCAGGTCGATCAGGACCTTGAGCACATCCAGGATGTCCTCCGGCGACAGCACGCCCTCGCCCTCGTCGGTCTCGCGACCGACGCGGCGGTTGAACTTCATCCGGCCCACGGCGGAGAGGTCGTAGCGGTCCTCGGAGAAGAACAGGTTGGAGAACAGGTTCTCCGCTGCGTCCTTGGTCGGCGGCTCGCCGGGACGCATCACGCGGTAGATCTCGACCTGCGCCTCCAGCTGCGTCTTGGTCGGATCCAGACGCAGGGTGTCCGACATGTACGGACCGTGGTCGTAGTCATTGGTGTAGATCGTCTGCAGGGTCTTCACGCCCTCGGCGCGCAGCTTGTCCAGCAGCTCCTGGGTCAGCGCGTCATTGGCGTTGGCGATCAGCTCGCCGGTGGATTCGTCCACCACGCCCTTGGCCAGCACACGGCCCAGCAGGTACTCGTCCGGCACCCGCAGGGTATTGATGCCCGCCTTCTCGATCTCCCGGATATGGCGGGGCGTAATGCGACGGCCGGCCTCCACGATGACCTTTTCGCCATCGGTGATGTCGACCACGGCGGTCTCGCCGCGCATGCGCTCGGGGATCAGGTCCAGCTCGCCGCCGTCTTCGTCGAGGGTGAGCTGATTGAAATCGAAAAAGGTGTCCAGGATCTCTTCGGTATCCATGCCCAGTGCGCGCAGCAGGATCGAAGCCGGCAGCTTGCGGCGACGGTCGATACGCACATAGACCCCGTCCTTGGCGTCGAACTCGAAGTCAAGCCAGGAACCGCGGTACGGAATGATCCGCGCGTTGTAGAGCAGCTTCTGCGAGCTGCCCTGGGTCTTGCCCTTGTCGCTGTCGAAGAACACGCCCGGCGAGCGGTGCAACTGCGACACGATCACGCGTTCGGTGCCATTGATGACGAAGGTGCCGTTCTCGGTCATGAGCGGCATCTCGCCCATGTAGACCTCCTGCTCCTTCACTTCCTTGACCACGGTGGAGCCCGCCGGGGCTTCCTTGTCGTGGATCACCAGGCGCAGCAGTACGCGCAGCGGGGCCGCATAGGTCACGCCACGGATCTGGCATTCCTTCACGTCGAACATCGGTTCGCCCAGCCGATAGCTCACGTACTCGAGCTGGACATGACCGGAATAGCTGACGATGGGGAAGACCGACTGAAACGCCGCATGCAGGCCGAGGGGATCACGCCCGTCCGGCGCTTGATCCGCCTGCAGGAAATCCCGATAGGAGGTCAACTGGGTTTCCAGCAGGTACGGGACGTCGAGGATCTGGGGACGCTTCCCGAAGTCCTTGCGGATACGTTTCTTTTCGGTATAACTGAGGGCCATGGCTTACCTCGGAGGCTAGCTGAACAACGCGGAACAAAACCCGCGCCACCACGGGCTGAGGCTGACGACCAAACGGCCGCCAGCCTCAGGGCTTCGTGATGTACACGAAAACAACAGGCGCAAGCGCCTTCTTACTTCAGTTCGACGGTGGCGCCCGCTTCTTCCAGCTCCGTCTTCATCTTCTCGGCCTCGTCCTTCGGCGCGCCTTCCTTCACGGTCGCCGGGACGCCTTCGACCATTTCCTTGGCTTCCTTCAGACCGAGACCGGTCAGGCCGCGAACGACCTTGATGACGCCAACCTTGTTCTCGCCGAAGCTGGACATGACAACGTCAAATTCGTCCTTGGCTTCAGCGGCGGCGGCTTCACCACCACCGGCGGCGGCCGGGGCAGCGGCAACGGCGGCCGCGGCGGACACGCCAAACTTCTCTTCCATCTCGCTGATCAGGTCCACAATTTCCAGGACCGTCATGTTGCCGATGGCTTCCAGGATATCTTCTTTCGAAACGGCCATTTCTTACTCTCCTAACGGGTCGAGCCCGAATTCATTCAGTACTTGCTGCAGAAAAAGGCTTGAAAAGGTTCAGGCTGCCTGTTTCTGGTCACGGATTGCTGCAACGGTACGCACCAGCTTGCCGGGGACTTCGTTCACCGTACGGGCGAACTTGTCGAGCGGCGCCTTCATGGTGGCGAGAAGCTGCGAAAGCGCCTCTTCACGCGTCGGCAGGCTCGCGAGGCGATCGAGATCGTTCGCCCCCATGAGCTGCCCACCAAAGGACACCAGCCGGACCTTCAGCTGATCGTTCTCCTTGGCGAAGTCCTTCACCAGGCGTGCGGCGGAGCTGGGCTCCTCTTCACTGAAGGCCAGGATCAGCGGGCCATGCAGCTCGGGCTGCATGCACTCGAAATCCGTGCCTTCAATCGCGCGCTTGGCGAGGTTGTTCTTCACCACTCGCAGATAGACACCGGAGGACCGTGCCTGCCGACGCAGGGCGGTCATCTGCGCTACCGAGAGACCCCGATATTCCGCGGCGACCGCGGAATGTGCCGAGGCAGCAACCGTAGCCAGTTCCGAGACAATCACCTTCTTGTCATCGAGATTCAAAGCCACGTTGACTCTCCTCTAGTAAGACCACCCGGAGGTGATCGTGAAACCGGGCGAACCCGGTACTGCGGTGCTCCCGTCGCAGGTACTTCCTGAATCGGGTGACACCATCTGCGCAGGCTGGGGTATTAAGCCGGGCCCGAAGGCCCGGCGCCTGCGGTCTTGGATGGCGTGCCGCTTGCGCGACAGCCGACCAAAAACCGTTGTTGTTGCTTACAGGCTCAGCGAGCCCTGATCCACCTTGACGCCCGGACCCATGGTGGTCGAGACCACCACGCCCTTGACGTACTGACCCTTGGAGGTCGCCGGCTTCATCTTGACCAGATCGGCCAGCAAGGCATTCAGGTTGTCGGTGAGGGCACTGGATTCGAAATCCGCCGCGCCAATCGTGCAGTGGACAATACCGCCCTTGTCGGTGCGGTAGCGCACCTGGCCGCCCTTGGCGTTGGTCACCGCGGTGGCCACGTCGGGGGTCACGGTTCCGACCTTCGGGTTCGGCATCAGGCCACGCGGGCCCAGGATCTGGCCCAGCTGGCCGACCACGCGCATCGCGTCCGGGGAGGCGATGACCACGTCGAAATCCATCTGGCCGGCCTTGACCTGTTCGGCGAGGTCGTCCATGCCCACCACGTCGGCACCGGCTTCCTTCGCCGCATCGGCGTTGGCGCCCTGGGTGAACACGGCGACGCGAACGGTCTTGCCGTTGCCGTGCGGCAGCACGGTGGAGCCGCGCACGACCTGGTCGGACTTGCGCGGGTCGACGCCGAGATTCACGGCCACATCGACCGACTCGCGGAACTTCGCCTTGGGCAGGTCACGCAGGATATCGAAGGCCTCGGATACCGGGTACAGGCGGCCCGGCTCGACCTTCTCGCGGATGGCCTGCATACGCTTGGAAAGCTTCGCCATGTCAGAGACCCTCCACTTCGAGGCCCATGCTGCGGGCACTACCGGCAATGGTGCGCACCGCGGCGTCGAGATCGGCCGCGGTCATGTCGGGTTCCTTGGTCTTCGCGATCTCTTCGAGCTGAGCGCGCGTGACCGTACCGACCTTATTGGTATTCGGCTGACCGGAACCCGACTGGATGCCGGCCGCCTTCTTCAGCAGGATCGCGGCTGGCGGCGTCTTGGTAATGAACGTGAAGCTGCGGTCCGCGTACACGGTGATCACCACCGGGATCGGGAGGCCGGGCTCCATCTCCTGGGTCTGGGCGTTGAACGCCTTGCAGAACTCCATGATGTTCACGCCGCGCTGACCCAGCGCCGGGCCCACGGGGGGGCTCGGGTTGGCCTTGCCGGCCGGGACCTGAAGCTTGATATACGCTTCGATTTTCTTTGCCATGAGAACTCCCTCGGGTGCGAACGCCTCTCGGCTCCCCGATTAGCAGGTAACGACGCTTGTGCGTCGGTCAGGTTTTCTCGACTTGGTGGAATTCGAGTTCCACGGGCGTCGAGCGGCCGAAAATCTGGACCGCCACCAGCAGGCGGCTCTTGTCGTAGTTGACCTCTTCGACCACGCCATTGAAGTCGTTGAACGGGCCGTCGATCACGCGGACCATTTCGCCCACCTCGAACAGGACCTTCGGGCGCGGCTTCTCGGCACCTTCCTGCATGCGCTGCAGGATGGCGTCCGCTTCCTTGTCACTGATCGGCGCCGGGCGATCAGCGGTCCCGCCGATGAAGCCGAGCACGCGCGGCACGGCCTTGACCAGATGCCAGGCCTCGTCGTTCAGGTCCATCTGCACCAGCACGTAGCCGGGGAAGAACTTGCGCTCGCTCTTGCGCTTCTGGCCGTCCTTCATCTCGACGACCTCCTCGGTGGGCACGAGGATCTCGCCAAAGTGGTCCTGCATGCCGAAGCGTTCGATGCGCTCCTCCAGGGACCGCTTCACCTGCGCCTCGAAGCCCGAGAATGCCTGTACGACGTACCAGCGTAGTGCCATGGTCGAGAATCCTGATGCTTATCCGATGAACCGACTGATGCCCCAGCCCAGGAACATGTCCAGGAGCCAGAGGAAGATCCCCACCAGGATCACGACAGCAATGACGATCAGCGTGGTCTGGGTCGTCTCGACGCGGGTGGGCCACACCATCTTGCGCACCTCGGTGCGCGCGTTGCCCATGAAGCCGGCGAGCTGGCTGCCCTTGGCGGTCGTCATCCCGATGCCGATGGCGACCCCCACAACGGCGAGCAGCCCGAGGACGCGAATCAGAGTGGATTCGTCCTGGAACCAATAGAAGCCCATGACGCCGGCAATCAGCAGCGCCACGGCCACCGCGAGCTTGACGGTATCAAGCACGCCGGTCTGTTCCGATTGTTCACTCATGAATACGTATCACCCGGTGCTGCCGCCATCCGGAAGATGGCAGGCCAGGAGGGACTCGAACCCCCAACCTGCGGTTTTGGAGACCGCTGCTCTGCCAATTGAGCTACTGGCCTAGAAATCGAATCGACAAGAAACAAACGCGAGAGACGACGCACCCGGCGCCGCCTCTCGCGGTCGATCTGTCAACTTGTCTACTGTATCACTCGATGATCTTGGAGACGACGCCGGCGCCGACGGTGCGGCCGCCTTCGCGGATCGCAAAGCGCAGACCGTCTTCCATCGCGATCGGATTGATCAGGGACACCGTCATCTTGACGTTGTCACCCGGCATCACCATCTCGGTGCCTTCCGGCAGCTCCACCGAACCCGTCACGTCGGTCGTGCGGAAGTAGAACTGCGGACGGTACCCGTTGAAGAACGGCGTATGACGACCGCCCTCTTCCTTGCCCAGGATGTACACCTCGGCTTCAAAGTGCGTGTGCGGGGTGATCGAACCCGGCTTGCACAGCACCTGACCCCGCTGCACGTCGTCACGCTTGGTGCCACGCAGCAGGATGCCGACGTTGTCGCCCGCCTCGCCCTGGTCCAGCAGCTTGCGGAACATCTCGACACCAGTGACGGTGGTCTTCTGGGTGTCGCGAATGCCGACGATCTCGATTTCCTCGCCGACCTTCACCACGCCGCGCTCGACGCGACCGGTCACCACGGTGCCACGACCGGAGATCGAGAAGACGTCTTCCACCGGCATCAGGAACGCACCGTCCACGGCACGCTCGGGCTCCGGAATCCAGCTGTCCATCGCCTCGACCAGCTTGTAGATCGCCGGGGCGCCCACTTCGCTCTCGTCACCTTCCAGCGCCTTCAGCGCGGAACCGGTCACCACCGGGGTATCGTCACCCGGGAAGTCGTAGGA
>NZ_AQXY01000007.1 GCF_000376845.1 Thioalkalivibrio sp. ALE14 | reverse complement strand
GGTCCACCAACCCGATCGAATCGACCTTCGCCACCGTGCGGCTGCGCACCCACAAGACCCGGGGCTGCGTGACCCGCAACACCGTCCTGAGCCTGACGTTCAAGCTCGGTCAGAGCGCGCAGAAGCGCTGGCGTCGGCTCCGGGGTTACGAATGGCTCGACAAGCTTGAGCGCGGGGTCAAGTTCATCGACGGCATCGAGCAGACCGATCCGACCAACGACGAGGAGTCATCCATCACCGACCGGAGCGCCGCCTGAACCTGCCATCGCTCATACACCAGACTTGACCATAACTCCGGTAACCCACGGAAAGATCGATGGAAAATTGTCTAGAAAGGGTGTAATTGGAGCTTATCGCGGCCATTTTGGCTATGAAATGGGCCTTCCAGGGAGGGAAGCCATGCCACGGGCGAATCGCCATCACTTGCCGGGCCATGTCTGGCATATCACGCACCGGTGCCATAAGCAGGAGTTTCTGCTGAAGTTCGGGCGCGACCGCCGGTTATGGCGGTACTGGCTGTATGAGGCGCGGCGGCGCTACGGTCTCTGTGTGTTGAATTACATCGTTACGTCCAACCACGTGCATTTGCTGCTGCGGGATGAGGGCCGTGGCGAGATCCCGCGGGCCATGCAGTTGATCGCGGGGCGAGTCGGTCAGGCTTACAACCGGCGCAAGGGCCGGAAGGGCGCGTTCTGGGAGGACCGCTACCACGCGACGGCGGTAGCGACCCGCACCCATTTGGCGCGTTGTCTGGTGTAGATCGACCTGAATATGGTGCGGGCGGGGGTGGTGCAGCATCCGCGCGAGTGGGATGCCAGCGGTTATCGAGAGATCCAGGAGCCTCCGGATCGGTACCGCGTGATTGACCGCCAAGCGCCACAGGAGTCACTGGAGATCGGTTCATTACCAGAGCTGAGGGAATGCCATCGAATGTGGGTGGACGATGCGCTTGCGTCGGATCGTGCCAGTCGGGACGATCGCTGGACGACGTCCGTGGCCGTGGGCAGTCGGCCGTATGTGGACGAAGTGCACCGATCTCTGGGGGTAAGAGCGCCGGGACGGCAGGTGGGGCAGTCGGGCGATACGGCGTGGGTTCGTGAGGGTGGTGCGAGTTACAGCGTGAATACCCTTTGACCCCGACGCAGAAGAAGAGGACACCCATGATTCTTGTCTTCGTCAAGCCTGTGGCGGGCAAGAAAGAAGAGGACACCCATGATTCTTGTCTGGGAAGGCCGCTACAAGAGCCAGGCGCTACTGGACGATGCGGCCGTGCTGACGTGCATGAGCTACGTGGACCTGAACCCTGTACGCGCGGGGATGGCGGAGACGGAAAGAAGAGGACACCCATGATTCTTGACGGTCTGAGCGGGCCGGACTAGGTTTCAGGGGGAGTGCATGGACCAGGGAGGGTCCGGAGATGACGCGAGCCAGGAAGGAGCTCGTCTCGGTCGAGACGACGCCGTATTACCACTGTATTTGTCGCTGTGTTCGTCGCGCGTTCCTGTGTGGCGAGGATTTCTATTCTGGACGTAACTACGAGCACCGCCGAGGCTGGGTGCTGGAGCGTCTGCGCGCGCTTCAGGACGTGTTCGCCGTGGACGTGTGTGCGTACGCGGTGATGTCGAACCACTATCACCTGGTGGTGCGCTTGGATGCAGACCGCGCGACGGCGTGGAGCGAGGGCGAGGTGATGGAGCGCTGGGCGCGCTTGTTTGCGTTGCCGCTGCTGGTCGCGCGGTACCGGGCGGGGCATACGGGCACGGTGGCTGAACGGGAGAGGGCGCAGGCGCAGATCGCCCTGTGGCGGGAGCGTTTGCAGGACCTTTCGTGGTTCATGCGCAGCCTGAACGAGCATCTGGCGCGGCGCGCCAATGCGGAGGATGGCTGCAAGGGCCGCTTCTGGGAAGGCCGATACAAGAGCCAGGCGCTACTGGACGATGCGGCCGTGCTGACCTGCATGAGCTACGTGGATCTGAACCCGGTGCGCGCCGGGATGGCGGATACGCCGGAGGCGTCCGATTTCACCTCGATCCAGCAGCGTATTCGGGCGTTGGCTAGGGAGGGCCAGGAGCAAGATGGTCCAGCGTGTGAGGGCGACGAGCCTCGCCTGACCGTATTGGGCCGGGAAGGCGACGATCCGCATGCCAATGCGGTGGCCTTTACCACGGAGGACTACCTGGAGCTGGTGGACTGGACCGGGCGCGCGATCCGCGAGGACAAGCGCGGGGCCATCCCGGAATCCATTCCGCCGATCCTGGAACGCCTGCGGATCGATCCAGTGCATTTCCTGCGGCATGTCGGCAGGGGGCGGGGTACCCACCATGTGGCAGCGCTGGGGCGAGTGGAGTGCATGAGGAGCGCGGCGGTATCGGCAGGTAGGTGTTATATCAAGGGTCTCGGGGTGTCGGCGGGCCTCTTTTCAGGTGCGGGCGGACGGGCATGTACGCCTTAAGCCGCAGGTTGTTCCGCGCTGGTCGGCGCCGTTGCAGACCGACATGCATACACGGGAAAGCGGGCTGTCTCTGGAGGCGGGCTGTATACGTTGGTAATATACACAGATGATCCAGTGGAAGGACATTACCGGGTTCGACTGGGACGAGGGAAATGCCCGGAAGAGCGTGGACAAACATGGTGTGGGCCAGTCAGAGGCGGAGCAGGTGTTCTTCAATACCCCGTTGCTGGTTCTGGCGGACGAGGTACACAGTCGGAGTGAGCCCCGCTACCACGCGTTGGGTATCACTCATGAAGGTCGCCGGCTGCACATTACGTTCACGCTGCGCGAGCGAAGCACGAGAATCCGTGTGATTTCGGCCCGAGATATGCACCGCAAAGAGCGAGCCATCTATGAGCAAGACCAAGAAGATTCCTGAGTTCCAGGACGAGGCAGAAGAGCGGGCGTTCTGGGAGAGTCATGATTCCAGCGACTACGTCGATTGGAACCGTGCCGCGGCGGTTGAGCTCCCGAATCTCAAGCCTTCTACCCGGACGATCTCCCTGCGCTTGCCGGAGTCGCTCCTCGACCGCATCAAGATCGAAGCCAACAAGCGTGACATGCCCTACCAATCCCTGATCAAGGCGTGGCTGGCGGACGACGTGGACGAGGCCCGCAAAAAGGGCTAACGGCGATGACAGCGGGGCGAGGAGATACGGGGGTTGTCGAGCGTCGGCAACCGGAGTTGTTGGAGGCTTGGAATGGGTTCTTTGGCCACGAACGCGGATGCGCGTGTTGCCTCCGTGGATTTCACCGAGCATGACCTGGTGGTCGGCCTGATGGACGGTCGACGGATTTCGGTCCCGCTCGAGTGGTACCCGCGTCTGGCTCATGCAACACCCGAGCAGCTCCGGACCTGGGAGATCTGTGGCGGGGGCTACGGAATCCACTGGCCTGAACTCGACGAAGACCTCAGCACCGAAGGATTGCTGCGAGGCGCACCGGCACCCGCCCGCTGAGGCTTGCTGGACCAGGGGCCGAGATTTTCGACCTTTTGTCACCTTTCGAGCGAGCCATCTATGAGCAAGGACGCAGAAGAAGAGGACACCCATGATTCTTGTCTTCGTCAAGCATGTGGCGGGCGACCGGCCGCTGTCTCTCAGTTGGGTTTCTCACCGTAGCAGCGGCCGGTCTGGCTCGTCGCCGAGTCCCAGGCATTGATGGCCTCGAGGCATCACACCGCGAGCGCGGATACCGGCTCAGTCGTGGCGTGCCAGCACCTGGGCTCGGTCGATGGTGTTGCGCTCGGTGTTCGGCGCAATCTCCAGCAGCCGCGCCGCCCAGCGTGCCGCCGCATCCGCATCACCCGCTGCCTCGGCGGCACGAACGGCACCGAAGAGCGTGTTGTAACGTCCCGGCCACATGCCGTCGGACTGCTCGAACGCGGTTAGCGCCTCGTCCGGGCGGTCCAGTGCGAGCAGCAGCTCGCCGAGCGCCTCGTAGGGTGGAAACAGTGCGCCCGGGCTCACCGGGTGTTTCTCTACCGAGGACTCGAGCTCGCCGGCCGTGCGCAACAGTTCGACAGCACGCTCGTGGTCGCCTTCGGCATGCGCGATGAAGCCGGCCAGGATGTGCCGGTCGGCCTCGATGTAGACCGGGAAGCGGTCGTCAGGGGCCGATTCGGCTCCTTCGGCCAGGTTCGCCAGCCGCTGCTCGGCCTCGCGGGCGGTTTCCAGATCGCCGGTGTGGACCGCGCCCAGGCCGCGGGCGTACCAGCTCAGGCCCTCGGCCCAATGGAAGTTCTCCCAGGCGATGTAGTCGGGCACGCGTGGCTCGATCGCGGCCGCAGCGTCCCAGTCACGCTGCTCGACCGCCAGCCGTGCCGGTATCGCGGCCAGGTGAAACGCCCCGGGGAAGGAACCCTGGTGACGACCCTCGTCGAACGCGGTCCGGTGAATCTCGTCGGCGGCCGAGTCTTCGCCGCGCTGCAGATGACCGTAGACGAGGTAGTCGACGGCATGGATGTAGTGGAACGAGATCGCACCGTTGACGTCGTGTTCCCGCGCGACTTCGGCCGAGCGCTCGTTCCAGTCGATCACCTGCGGCCAGTCGCCAAGGCGTACGTAGATGTGCGACGGCATGTGCAGTGCGTGCGGCACGTCGGGCGCGATCTTGCCGTAGGATTCGACCATCGCGAGGGCGTTCTCGGCACGCCCGTCGGCGTCGGTGGCATGAATCGCGTAGTGGATGGCGCCAGGGTGGGTCGACTCCTCTTCCCACACGCGCTTGAGGATCGCCTCGGCCTCGTCGTGTAGCGCATCACGGTCATCGGCCCGTGTGGCTTCGGTCAGCAGTGACAGCGCGTAGAGCGCAGCGATGTCGTGATCGTCCGGGTAGGCCCGGTACGCGGTCGCCATGCCCTGGGTCCAGCCGGCGAGGCGATCCCATTGCCGGTCGGTTTCCGGCTCGAAGAAGGCCGCGGTCGCCTCGATCAGCGCCTGTTCGCGCTCATCGTTGACCGTGGCGCGCGCCTGCTCGATCGCGTCGCGGCCACGGGCCACTTCGGCATCGCTCGGCGTGGTGGCCCACAGTGGCTGGAACAACGTGGTCGCCACCCCCCAGTGGGCCATCGCGCAGTCGGGGTGGGCCTCGGCGATCGTGGCGAACTCGCCGCGGGCCTGCTCGTACATCATGTGGTGCATCAGCCCGAGGGCATGTTCAAACGCCTTTGCGGCTTCGCCCACGCAATTTGCGCCGAACGAGACCGTGCCGAGCTGCTGCTTGGCTCCGACCGCTGAGTGGGTGGGATCGTTCTGGGCTGCAACCCCGGTTGCAAGCATCGCGGTCAGCAGCATCAGTGGGATTCTGGTCATGGTCAGCCTCCGTTCCATGCTTGGTGTACACATGGCGTTGGGTGCACCGGTGATGCGAATAACGGACCGTCGGGGAGGCGCTGCCTCGCGAGAGCGGGGTCCGGATCGGCATCACCGGATTCGAGTCTAGAAATCGGATCGCACGGGGGCTTGCAGAATGTTGCGGTCAAGGCGCGTTTCTTGCGGTTCCTTGTTGCGGATCGCGGCTGGCTGACACGCTGATGCCGCGACGGACTACCCAGGTTGGACCTTGTCTTGGTTCCCCGTTACCGGGCGTCGCCTTGCAGTCGGCTATCGTGCTCCGGCCCGGGGTTTCAGGCTGGAAGCGCCTTGGCCTGCAGGCATAACAGGGTCTGCAGGCATAACAGGGTCGGACCTCGGTAACCTACGGAAAAACCGAGGGAAACCGGTCTAGAAAGGGCGGGATTCGAGCTTAAAGCGGTCATTTTGGCCATCAAATTGGCATTCCAGGGAGGGAAGCCATGCCACGGGCGAATCGCCATCATCTGCCGAGCCATGTCTGGCATATCACCCACCGGTGTCACAAGCGGGACTTTCTGCTGAAGTTTGCGCGCGACCGCAGGCTCTGGCGCTACTGGCTGTACCAGGCGCGCAAGCGTTACGGGCTCTGTGTGCTCAACTACATGGTGACCTCCAACCATGTACACCTGCTGGTGCGCGATGGGGGCGGAGGCGAGATTGCGCGTTCCATGCAGTTGATCGCGGGCCGGGTTGGCCAGTCATACAACCGGCGCAAGGCGCGCAAGGGCGCTTTCTGGGAAGACCGCTACCATGCCACTGCCGTGCAGACCGGGACCCACCTCGTGCGCTGCCTGGTGTACATCGACCTGAACATGGTCCGGGCGGGGGTGGTGAAGCATCCATCGGAGTGGGAAGCCAGCGGATATCGGGAGATCCAGGCGCCACCGGACCGTTACCGGGTCATTGATGAGCCGGCCCTGCTGGAGGCGTTGGGGATCGGGTCCGTAACCGAGCTGAGAGAGTGTCATCGTTTGTGGGTGGAGGAGGCGCTGGCCTCGGATCACGCCCGTCGGGATGAGCGGTGGACGACGGCCGTTGCGGTAGGGAGCCGGCCGTATGTGGACGAAGTGCACCGGGCCCTGGGGGCGCGGTCGCCGGGGCGCCACGTTGAAGAGACGGGGGATACCGCATGGGTGCGCGACGATGGGGCGAGTTATGGGGTTGATCAACAGTTTTGACGGAGAAATGGGGCGGATAAGCGTTTAGAAACGGGGTTTGGCGCGATATAAATCCATTAAGTCAGTAGGTTGTCGTGGTCCGACCCCGTCGCCGACCGGAGTCGGTCAGGCTTACAACCGGCGCAAGGGTCGGAAGGGGGCGTTCTGGGAGGACCGCTACCACGCAACGGCGGTAGAGACCGGCACCCATTTGGCGCGTTGTCTGGTGTACATCGACCTGAACATGGTCCGGGCGGGGGTGGTTCAGCATCCCTCTGACCGGGAAGCCAGCGGGTATCGAGAGATCCAGGACCCGCCGGATCGATACCGCGTAATGGACCAGCAAGCGCTGCTGGACTCGCTGGAGATGGGTTCATTCTCAGAGCTGAGAGAATGCCATCGAATGTGGGTGGAGGATACGCTGGCTTCGGAAAGTGCGAGCCGGGACGATCGCTGGACAACGTCCGTGGCCGTGGGTAGCCGGCCGTATGTGGATGAAGTGCAGAGGGCGTTGGGGATACGTTCGCCGGGGCGCGAGGTGGAACAGGCGGGGGATACCGCGTGTGTTCGTGAGGATGCCGCGAGTTATGCCATGGACGGGCGGTTTTGACCATGAAAATGGCGGATAAGGCATTCATGGACGGGCGGCGGGCACAATAATGTCCGTTAAAACAGTCAGGTAGCGGGGTCCGACCCCGATCTTCCCCCGATCTTCATAGGGCGGTCAGTCAAGGACGAACGGTGAATGCTCGACGGGGGTAGGCGATTGCGGGCGGTGCGCTTCATGATGAAGTGTTGCCGGGCTGGTCACTGACGGATTCAGTCAGGGCGCCTGCGACGGCGATGCGGGTGACGCAGGCGAAGAACTCACCGGCGTCGATGGCTCGGCGCACATCCTCCCACCACAGTGCTAGATCCCGGGCATCGATTCCGGCGGCGCGGGCGACATCCAGGCGGGATTCCAGGAATGCCACCCAGTTGGGATCACCGGTACTGACGTGGTCGACGAATGCATGCACCTGCACATCCCGACAACCCGCCTGGCGGAACAGGGCGGTCAGGCGCCGGCCGGAGGCGGCATTCGCCTGCCGGTCGGTGTTGGCATGTACGATGCGCCGCACGAGGTCGGTGTCTCCGGGGGAAATGCACAGGCTGTCCCAGTCCGTTTCCACGACCAGCACCCTGCCGCCGGAGCGCGTCACCCGCAACATCTCACGGATGGCCGCGAAGGGATCGGGCAGGTGCAGCAGCAGCCAGCGGGCGAATACACGGTCAAAACGTCCAGCGGGGAAGGGCAGTGCGCCTGCGTCGCCCTGTACGCCGAGCGCACGCCGGTTTCGTTGTCGGGCGTGCGCCAGCAAAGCGGCGGAGCGATCCAGTGCACAGACCGTGCCGCGGGCGGTGACGCGGGCGGCCAGATGGTGCGCGACGTGGCCGGCGCCTGCGCCCACATCGAGCACGTCGTGCCCCGGTTTCAGTTGCAGGAGATCGGGATAGCGACGTACCGCCGCCTGTTCCGCCGGCGTACCGTGTAGTTGCTCGATGCGCGACAGCGCCATGTGCGCATTGTCATCGCTGTCGACGGCCGCCCAGCGGTCGGGTCCATGCGGGTCAGAGCGCATGCCTGTCCGCGATGGTTTGTGCCGTATGCAGGGCATGCCGGCACAGGACCTGTTGGCGGCGATCGAGCTCGGGGTCATCGCCTGCGTCGTCATTGTCGGCCAGCACGAAACCCAGTTGCAGGAAGACCCGCAGCCAGCCGAGTGCCCAGGCGGCATTGAAGGCTTCGCGATCCACCTTGTGTCCCAGAAGATTCTCCAGTGGCTCCAGGTATGCATCCCGCATCCAGAGTCTGTCCTCGGGGCGGCGTCTGTCATCGGGCGGATAGGCCCAGTACTGCAGGAACCAGTGCCAGGTGAGATCCAGTGCCGCGGGCCCGTGCATGGCGAAGTCCCAGTCGAACATCACCACCCGGTCCCCTACGAATGCGAGGTTCGCTCCGCGTGTGTCCCCGTGGAGGCAGGTGGGTGGAAACGGTTCCAGTGCAGTGACCACCTTCGGCCAGGCCCGGCACAGATCAAGGTAGGTGTCGGCGTCCCGCGCTCCCAGCAGTTCGAGGAAACGCGGCATAAAGGCGGCGGCAACCCCGAATTCGCCGGCGGCGCCCTCGGCCCAGGTGGTGCGGGCATCGCCGGTTGCCGCGTAGATGGCCGTCTCGACGAACACCCCGGTGGTGCCGGCCGGTGTCCCCAGATTTCCGGCCAGCCCCGGTTCGCCCCAGGCACCTGCATGCAGAGCCGCCAGGGCCTCGAACAGCCGCAGCGTATGTTGTTCGGTCCAGTGCCCGCGAGCCACGATGCCTTCCGAGACATCATCCATGAGGACCCACCACTCGTCCCGTTCAGAGTGATAGCTCACGTCGAAGGTGGGGTTCGCCAGGGGAGGGGGCACGCCCCGGGTCGCGCCGGCCAGCCAGAACACCGCTTCGCCTTCGGTGCCGAGGCCGCGGGCGAAGGCCCGCCACCTCGGCACCCGCTTGAGGACATAGTGTGGACCCGTCCCGCACACGAGCCGGCTTACGGGCTGGCTGGTTCGCCCCCCTGTCAGGGGGGCACTGCGGGGTGCCCGTGCATCGGCCGGCGGCTCACGTCCCGCCCTGCGCAGCGCCGCGGTGAGAAACTCGCCATCGGGTGCACCCCTGACGGTGGGTGCGTGGGCGGCAGGATCGTTCGTCGTCGACATGACTCGTCTCCCGGTGTCGGACTCTGGTGATCAGACCCGGCCGCGTGCGGCTTCCCTTGCGGAAGCCACCCGCGTCAGGCCTGGTCGCACGCAGTTCTCACGGCGGGCCTGACAGGTCATCACGCAGAAGAGGACACCTATGACTTGGCTCGCTGTGGTGTGTCCGGCGCCGCATCGCCCAGGGGGCCGGGCTCTTACGCGCGCGGCCGGGGCGGGACGCCGGACCAGGCTTTTGTCCCCGTTAGTCGAGGATGCCGTGGTCGCGGCCGATGGCACGGGCTCGGGCCTTAAGAACGGGACACTCATGGTTTCCAGGGAAACGCTGCTTGCTCAGGGCACGACCCGGACACCGATGACCTGCTGAGGCATCCTCCCGGGGCTGTCCCGTTCAGGGCCAGGCCCGATTGCCTCCACCTGTGGGAGGGGCGGGCCTTTATGTCGTGTTTTCTAGGCGTTTGGAGAAACTGGTGCCTACGCTTCGGGCATCACGTTGGTCGCGCTCGGGCCCTTCGGGCCTTGTTCTACCTCGTAGGAGACTTGCTGTCCCTCGGCGAGGGTCTTGAATCCGCTGCCCTGGATATTGCTGTGGTGCACGAATACGTCCTTGGAGCCATCCGAGGGGGTAATGAAACCGAAGCCCTTTTCGTCACTGAACCATTTCACTGTACCGGTAGCCATTCTGTCCTGCTCCTTGCGATTGGAGTCGACGCGGACAGGCGTTTCCGGCCGAGTCCGTCGACATGGTGCTGCGCTGCGCCGCAGTGTCTGTCTGGCGGCAGTCCCTGTGCCGCGAGAATAGGGCGAGGGCCTGCCAGTCAGCGCGACTGCTGGCGCGGGGCATGTGCGCGATGTCGCCCTTGCTTGTTTTATAGCAGTTTGCTCGGGAATTGGGGCGATTACGCCTGGATCCGGAACGCCCGCGCAGTCGCATCATGGTGGGAAGAAGGGGACACCCATGATTTCTTGCGGGTGACGATCCGCATGCCAATGCGGTGGTCTTTACTGCGGAAGACTACCTGGAGCTGGTCGACTGGACCGGGCGCGCGATCCGGGAGGACAAGCGCGGGGCCATCCCGGAATCCATTCCGCCGATCCTGGAACGTCTACGGATCGATCCGGTGCATTTTCTGCGGCACGTCGGGCGTGGGGGAAGGACCCACCACGTGGCAGCACTGGGGCGCGTCGAACGCATGTGTGAAGCGGCTGCGGACCTGGGGGATGGTTCATCAAGGGGGTAGGCGTTTCGCGACGGATGTTTGTGCAGCATCCCGTGGGTTCCTGAACGAGCGTTGGCAGGAGAGCAGGCGGATGCCGACGGTGCTCAGGGATGGGCCGTATCGTCTCTACTGGGTCAGCCAAGAGCCGGACGAACCACCCCATGTGCATGTGGACCGGGGCGAATGCTCGGCCAAGTTCCGCGGTGTCGTGCAGAAAACAATCGTTGGAACAATGGGATAAAGGCATCCAAAGATGTAATTGAAATGAGCAAACAAGTCGGTCGGCTGGTAGCATTCAAATAACGAGATGGTCTTGTGCCGAAGTCGTCTCGATGCCGTGGGGGTGAGGTCCGTAATCCCGCGGGCGCCCCACCACAAGCCACGGTGGAGGTGTGACATGTTGAGGAAGCGCGAGACTGCGTGGACCCCGGCATCTGCCTGGGAACACGTGTTGCGGAACGAGCCGCTGTTCATCCTCGATCTGCGCAACGCAGACGAGTTCGCCAACTGGCGGGTGGAAGGACCCACGCAGCTGCCGACGAAGAACGTTCCCTATTTCGATCTGCTCGACCTTGATCCCGAGAGTGAAGACGAGGATGTGACCGAGGCCGCGATGAAGGGGATCCGCGAGCACCTGATGGACGAGCTGCCCGCCGATCGCACCATTCTTGCGGTCTGTCCGGCAGGGCATACTTCGGCCCATGTGGCCGAGGCGTTGCGGGATCTGGACTTCGAGGCGGTGAACCTGGAAGGTGGAATGGAGGCCTGGGCCCGCTTCTACTACTGGCGGCCGGTGGTGGAGGAAGAGCACTACGGCCTGTATCAGGTGGTGCGCCCGGCCCGTGGATGCCTCAGCCATGTGCTGGTCAGTGACCACCGCGCCGCGGTGTTCGACCCGGCGCGGCACATCGAGGTCTATCACGACTTCGCGGCGGAGTGGGATGCCCGGATCGTGAGCGTGTTCGATACCCACCTGCACGCCGACCACCTGAGTGGCGGGCCGGCCCTCGGTGAACGCAGCGGGGTGCCGTATCACCTGCATCCCTTTGATGCGATCCACCCGGTCGATATGGTGCCTGCCCGGATGGGCTTCGAGTTCCTGCGCGGCGCGCAGACCATCCACGTGGGTCAGGCCGAGGTGGAGACGCTGCACATCCCGGGGCACACCCTGGGGATGGTGGCGTTTCTGGTCGAGGGTCGCTACCTGCTGACCGGCGACAGTCTGTTTCTGGAATCCGTCGCGCGCCCGGATCTGGGCGGCAAAGCGGATACCTGGACACCGCTTCTGTATCGCTCGCTGCGCGAACTGATGCAGCTGAACGACGACCTGGTGGTGCTGCCGGGGCACTTCAGCGACATCACCATGGGCGATGACGAAGGGCGCTATCAGGCGCGTCTGGGCGAGCTGAAGGCACACAACCCGGGGCTGGTGAAGGTCGCCGAGGGCGAGGAGGTCTTCGGCCGCTACATCATGGACAGCCTTCCGGAGCTGCCGGAGGCCTACTTCGACATCAAGCGCGCGAACGCCGGTCTCGAGGAACCGGATGAGGCGCGTGCCACCGAGCTGGAAGAGGGCCGCAACGCCTGCGCGGTGTCCGGTTAGGCCGGCTAACGCCGGAGTCGTGAGCGGCCTGCAGAACCTCGGTGGTGTCCTTGTACGCGCCCGGGGCCTCTTCGGCTACGCCGCGAAGGCTGGGGTGCGGATGAGGATGCCGCGCACGGCCAGCAAGTCGATCAGGGCGCGCCCGCGCCAGTGGCGGGTGGCCCGCGATCAGAGAAGCGGCCACGCATGATTGGTTCCGAATCCTTGGTTTACACGCCAGTAAGAAGAGCGCGCCACCCAGCCGAGGGCTGTCGCTGGCGAACGGCTTGCCGGCGTCAAGGATTCAATTACCGTCTCTGGATGCATGCTCCCCGGGTGTCTCGATGCCGCAGCGTTCGTCCAGAACCAGAGCTTCGTCGGGGCCGACCGGAAGCGTCAGCCCGCCCTCGGCCGGCACGCCCAGGAGGGTGGCGATGACAATCGCCGGCACTTCGCCGGGATTCCGGGCGGTGTGTACCTCATTGCCCGGATCGACGACCGCAGTGCCTGGACTGAGCCGGCGTGCATCGCAGTCCTCGGCGAAGATGAACTCCAGTTCCCCTTCGGCAATGCTGACGAGCACGGTGCCGGGATGGGTGTGCCAGGGAAAAATCGCCCCTGGCTGAATGGTGAACTCCATCACCACGAGCGATGAGGCATCGTCGATCTCGACTGTGTGCCGCGCAAGCCCGGGGAGTGTCTGGGTAAGTTGAACGGATACCTCGCCAGAGAAGGTGTGGCGTTCGGTCAGCGGCTCGGCAGTGATCGGGGCGGGCTCGGCTGCCGCACCGGCGCCAAGGGCGAGGGCACTGGCAAACGCCCCAAGCGAGATGATCGCGTGGCGGATTCGGGACCGGGAAAGGCAGTGAGTAAACATGTCAGCCTCCATTCACGTTTTGGGAGTAGAGGCGCATCGGCGCCCGGATACCCGGACGATGCGCCGTGAACCGGATGACGGGCACTTGCGTTCGAGCTATCCGGCAGCGTAATTGACGGTCGTCAGGACACGGATAAAGGTGCTGTCGATCACCGCGGTGTCGTGCAGAGTGCGGTCCCATGCACCGATGGTGAAATTCGAGATGACCACATCGTCGTGCGCATGCTCGAAATTGACCTTCACGCTCTCGGCGACCTGGGGTGTCATGTCGGCGAGGAGCTTCTCGAAGAAGTCACGGATCGCTGCCTCGCCCGCTATGACCCCGTCAGCGGTCATGATCACCGAGGCTTCGGTGAAGTCCGCCATCACGGCATCCACATCGCCCGCGAGACCCGCCTGAAGATGGCGGTGCCAGACTTCCCGAGGGCTCGTCAGGGTTGGAGAGATGGGTTCGGGTTTCATGATTGGCCTCCCGCTGATTGCAGTGCCTGAGGTGCTTGGCGACCGGTGACAGAACGGTGGATGATTTGGGTGATGCCTCCGCAGCCTGCATTGCCGCGGGGCCCGGTGGTCGCCGGGACCACGTTGTGGCTACCCGCCGGTTCTTGGTCGACCTGCTGTGCTAGGTTCATGGTTGGCCTCCTTTGCTGGTGTGGGCTGCAGCTGTGGCGCTGCCAGTCCACTCTCGCAAGACGCCAAGGGTCGGACTAGTTCAGGAAGTGAACTGTTTCCGGGAGAACGGCATTGGAGGTGACGGCACAACGTGACCGGAGATGCGGCATGACGGCGCAGGTGCGATACGGGCAGTTCTGCCCGGTGGCGAAGACCTCCGAGATCCTCACGCGGCGCTGGACGCCCCTCATCATGCGCGAGCTGATCAGTGGGTCGACAGGGTTCAACGAGATCCATCGCGGCGTTCCGCTGATGTCGCGCGCCCTGCTCTCAAAACGCTTGAAGGAGCTTGAGGATGCGGGTGTGATCAGCCATGAGGAAAAACCGCCCGCCTATAAGCTGACCGAGGCTGGCGGGGAGTTGGCGCCGGTGATCGTCGCGATGGGCGTCTGGGGCCAGCGCTGGGTAGAAAGCGCTTCCGATGGACCGGATTGGGATGCAGGGGTGTTGATGTGGGATATGCGGCGCCGAATCGACACCGGGATGCTGCCTCCAGGGCGGATCGTGCTGCAGTTCGACTTCGCGGATGCCCCGGCCGAGCTGCGGCGCTGGTGGCTCTTGATCGAGGATGACGATGTCGATCTCTGCCAGTCGGATCCCGGTTTCGAGGTTGACCTGTTTGTCCGTTCCACCGTTCGCGCGATGGGGCGTGTCTGGATTGGCCAGCGTGGCCTGCGTGCCGCCCTGAACGCCGAGGACATCGTTCTGTACGGTGACAGGAGGCTCGCGCGCAGCATCCCGGACTGGCTGCAACTGTCGGTCATCGCCGAAGAGGCAGCGCGTCAGCGGCCGACGTCTGGCCGAGACAAGCCAGGAAGAGCAAGAAAAGGACACCCATGATTGCTTTCCGAAAACTGACCCCGAGGTGTTCCGAATGTGGCTCGATCGTCTCCACCAGCGCGGCAGGTGGGTCGCCGGAAAATAGATCTTTCGCCTTCGCTGTGCGGTCGTTAAAGCAGGGCGACCCGGTTGCGGCCGGATTCCTTCACGCTGTACAGCGCATCGTCGACGCGCTTGAGCAGACTGCGGGGCGATTCATCGAAACGATACTCCGTGACTCCGAGGCTTGCTGTGACCTGCTCCTGTATCGGGAATCGTGTCCGGGCCAGCAGGGCACGCAGAGTCTCTGCCAAGGCGCCGGCGTCCTCTGCCTTGGTCTCCGGCAGGATTGCCAGGAACTCTTCGCCGCCCCAGCGTATCAGCACGTCGCTGCCGCGCAGGTTGCCTTCCAGCGTGTCGAGTTACTGTCGAAAGTGGTGTACGGGGGGATTGAGGAAGGCGGCGTATCCGGCTGGAATGGAAGTGCGAGCAACCAGCCAGCCAGAGGAGATACGCCACCATGGCTCACGATACGACAGAGCACCCGAACGGACCAGAGGACCCGTTGACCGATCTGCTGCGCCGCGGGGCGCGGGATCTGATCAAGCAAGCGGTGGAGGCCGAGTTGCAGACGTTCATGGAGACCTACGCGGAGGATCGTTTGCCGGATGGTCGCCGGGCGGTGGTGC
>NZ_AQXY01000006.1 GCF_000376845.1 Thioalkalivibrio sp. ALE14 | reverse complement strand
TGGATGCGTTGGGCTTCGTGCCCTCCATGAGCCGCAAGGGCAACTGCTGGGACAACGCGGTGATGGAGCGCTTCTTCGGCGCACTGAAAAGCGAGTGGACCGACGCCCGGACCTACCGTACCCGCGAGGCCGCCCGACTGGATGTCGTGGAGTACATCGAAATGCAGTACAACAGCGTCCGACCCCACACGGCCCTGGGCCAACTTACCCCCCGGGAGTGGGAAAAGGCCGTTGCTTAGAGGGGTGTCCGTTCTCACTTGACCAGAACAGAATGGGGTGTCCCGGGCTGCGGTCTTAGGGCCCCGACAATACTGACTCGGTGCCTCGCTCCGTCCGACGTATCCGAAACGGCGGCATATTGCGGACCGGAAAGGACTTCCCCGATCAACCACAGGCCCTCTTCCAGCCTTCCCGTCTTCCTGTTAAACGCCCTTGACCTGGCCCTTCTTCGTGCCTTCGTGTGCTTCGTGGTCGATTCCAAGCAGCGTCGAACGTCGCGAGAAGGCGAGGACCACAGCGCAGCCCCGGGGGTTTGATACACTTTCAGGGGTGAGACAAGCGCCCGCACAGCGGGCTCAACCAAAGGGATTCGCATGAAGAAGATCGAGGCGATCATCAAGCCGTTCAAGCTGGAAGATGTCCGCGAGGCCCTGACCGAGATGGGCATTGCCGGGATGACCGCGACCGAGGTCCAGGGCTTCGGGCGCCAGAAGGGCCACACCGAGCTCTACCGGGGCGCGGAGTACGTGGTCGACTTCCTGCCCAAGGTGAAGCTGGAACTGGTGGTGGATGACGACCGGGTCGACCCCTGCATCGACGCGATCGTGAAGGCCTCGCGCACCGGCAAGATCGGCGACGGCAAGATCTTCGTGTCCGACATGTCGCGCGTGGTCCGTATCCGCACCGGCGAAGAGGGCAGCGAGGCTCTCTGACCGACCGTTCTTCCAGCGCCTTTTTGGATTGACCACGAAGCGCACGAAGGTACGAAGAAGGTCGAGGGCGGTTCACAGGAAGGCTGGAAGAGGGAAGGATGATTGGGGTGTGGCGAGTCGGGGTTGGCGGGTGCCCGTCGCAACCCCGAATCTCCGCAATACCCGCGGCGACCAAACCCGGTTACGCTTCCCCTCTTCGCGTCTTCCTGTAGACGCTTTTCCCTGCTCGCTGTGGCGGACTGAACGAACGTCCGTAGGCGCTCAGTTGGTGAGGAAGGGGATGCGGTCCATGACGCGCCACAGGCCGCCGCGCTCGTGGCCTTCCAGTTCCACCGGTTCGCCGGCGCGCACGGCGACCGCGGCATCCGGGTAGTTCAGTTCCAGCACGGTCATGGTGTTCTCGGCGTGGTCGTCCAGGCCGAGCTCGGTGTAGGCGCGATGCAGTACGGCCAGGGCCTTCGGCATCACCTCGGCGCCGGGGTAGGTGGAGATGACGTTGCGGGCGCGCTGCGCCGCGGCGACCCAGGCGGTGCGTTCCATGTAGAACTCCGCGACCCGCAGTTCATAGGCGGCCAGCGCATTGCGGATGTAGATCATGCGCTGGTAGGAGTCCGGGGCGTAGCGGCTGTCCGGGAACTCGCGGATCAGGCGGTCGAAGTCCTGGAAGGCCTGATCGAACGGCTCCGGGTCCATCTCGGCGGGATCGCGCGGGAACAGGTTGGCGAGAAAGCCCTGCTGGCGGTTGAAGTTGATCAGCCCGCGCAGGTAGTACGCATAATCGAGGTTCGGGTGGCGCGGGTTCAGCTGCACGAAGCGGTCCACCGCGGCCAGGGCGGGTTCCGGCTCGCCGGCCTTGTAGTAGGCGTAGGGGATCTCGATCTGCGCCTGCTGGGCATAGCGCCCGAAGGGATAGCGCGCCTCGAGTTTTTCGTAGTATTCGACGGCCTGGTCGTAGTTGCCCTCGTTCAGGGCGTTCTTGGCCTCGCCGTAGAGCTGGCTGGCGGACCAGCCGAGCGTGGGGTCTTCGCGCCCGGCACAGCCGGCGACCACGAGCGCCACGATCAGAACGACGAGCAGGCGCGACAGGTGCGGGACAGAAATCACGGCGAGGCCTCACAGATGAACCGAAGTGCAGGGATTCTACAACATCAAGCCCCGGTGGCGACGAGCGGGAGGCCGCGCAATGAGTGAACCGCGGGAGGCCTGTCTGCCGGAAGAAGCGGCGGGACAGCGCCTGGATGCCGCGCTGGCGCGGCTGTTCCCGGAGTACTCGCGCAGCCAGCTGACCCAGTGGCTGAAGGAGGGCGCGCTGCGGGTGGATGGTGGCTCGCCCCGCCCGCGCACGCCGGTGCGCGGGGGCGAGCGGGTCGAGCTGACGGCGCCCGAGGCGCCGGTGCTGGAGGCCCGGCCCGAGGCCATTGCGCTGGACATCGTCTACGAGGACGCCGCGGTGCTGGTGGTCAACAAGCCCGCCGGGCTGGTGGCCCACCCGGCGGCCGGGCATCGCGACGGCACGCTGGTCAATGCCCTGCTGCACCACGCCCCGGAGCTGGCGCAGCTGCCGCGCGCCGGGGTGGTCCACCGCCTGGACAAGGACACCACCGGCCTGATGGTGGTCGCGCGTACGCCCGAGGCCCAGACCGCCCTGGTGCGCCAATTGCAGGCGCGCAGCGTGCACCGCGAGTACCGCGCCCTGGTCCAGGGCCGAGTGATCAGCGGGGCCACCATCGACGAGCCGATCGGGCGTCATCCGGTTGATCGCAAGCGCCAGGCCGTGACCGCGGCCGGCAAGCCCGCGGTCACGCATTACCGAGTGGCCGAGCGCTTTCCCGCGCACACCCTGCTGAACGTACGTCTGGAGACCGGGCGCACGCACCAGATCCGTGTGCATATGGCACATATCCGCCACCCGATCGTGGGGGATCTGACCTACGGCGGTCGTCCGCGCCCGGTGAAGGGCATGGGCGACGCGGCGAAGGCGACGGTCGCGGCCTTCAAGCGCCAGGCCCTGCATGCGGCCCGCCTGGAGTTCGAGCATCCGGAGACGGGCGAGCCCTGCGCCTTCGAGGCCCCGCTGCCGGAGGATTTCGAGGTCCTGCTCGCGGCCCTGCGCGCCGATGCCCGGGAGGATGGGGATGTCTGAGGCCCTGCCGCTGTTGAAACCCGGGCCCGGGGAACTCCCGGCCGGGGTGCACGCGCTGCAGACGACCCGGACGGGTGGCGTCAGTACCGGGCCCTGGGCCGCGCTGAATCTGGCCCTGCATACTGGCGATGCCCCGGATCACGTGGCGGAAAACCGGCGCCGACTGGAACAGTCCCTGGGGTGCGCCGCGCCCATCGCCTGGCCGCGCCAGGTCCATGGGACGACCGTGATCACCGCCGATGCCCTGCAGGCGGCGCTGAAGGCGGGCGATACGCCCGAGGCCGATGCGGTGGTCAGCGACCGGCCGGGGGCGATCTGCGCCGTGCAGACCGCCGATTGTCTGCCCGTGGTGCTGGCGACAGTGGACGGCGCGGCGGTCGGGGTGGCCCACGCCGGCTGGCGTGGGCTGGCCGATGGGGTGCTGGAGGCAACGATCTTGGCGCTGAACGGCCTGCGGCCAGGTGTGCCAATCCAGGCCTGGATGGGGGCTGCCATCGGACCCGTCGCCTTCGAGGTCGGGCCCGAGGTGCGCGAGGCCTTCCGGGCGCAGGATCCGGAGGCCGATGCCGCGTTTCGGCCCGGTGCCGGGGGGCGCCTGCTGGCGGATCTCTACCGACTGGCGCGCCAGCGGCTGCAGCGGGCCGGTGTGGCGCAGGTCGCCGGCGGGGGCCGCTGCACCTTCACCGAGGCGGAGACCTTCTATTCCTATCGTCGCGAAGGAGCGACCGGCCGCATGGGCACGCTCGTGTGGTTCGCCCCCGACCCCGCGCGATAGCCACCTGTCACTGCGAGGCCCTGCCAGGGGCCGTGGCAGTCGCTGGATACACCCCGACGCTGGTTTCGCGGCGAGCCTCGGCTCTGGCCCCGCGTAGCGGTTTCCGCGCGTCTATCCTTGAAGCCGGGGGGATTGTCCCCAACGTTGGTGTCAGTTCAACAAGATTCGACCGAGGGGTTTCCCAATGCGAATGGATCGCCTGACCACCAAATTCCAGTCCGCCATCGCGGACGCACAGTCGCTCGCGGTTGGCCGCGACCATCAGTTCATCGAGCCGTCCCACCTGCTGCTGGCCCTGCTGGACCAGGAGGGGGGCACGATCCGTCACGTGCTCGACCGCGCCGGCGCCAACGTGCGCCAGTTGCGCTCCGCTTTGGGCGAGGCGCTGGATCGCCTGCCGAAGGTGGAAGGCGCCGCGGGCGAGGTGCATGTCTCCAACGACCTGGGGCGCATGCTGAACGTCTGCGACAAGCTCGCCCAGGAGCGCAAGGACCAGTACATCCCCAGCGAGCTGTTCCTGCTCGCGGCGATCGACGAGAAGGCCGGTGTCGGCGAGATGCTGCGCAACGCTGGCGCCAACAAGGACTCCCTGGAGAAGGCCGTGGAGGACATGCGCGGCGGGGCCCAGGTGGACGACCCGAACGCCGAGGAGAACCGCCAGGCCCTGGACAAGTACACCATCGACCTCACCGAGCGCGCCGAGCAGGGCAAGCTGGACCCGGTAATCGGGCGCGACGAGGAGATCCGCCGCTCGATCCAGGTGCTGCAGCGGCGCACCAAGAACAACCCGGTGCTGATCGGCGAGCCGGGGGTCGGCAAGACCGCGATCGTCGAGGGCCTGGCGCAGCGCATCATCAACGGCGAGGTGCCCGAGGGCCTGAAGGACAAGCGCGTGCTCGCGCTGGATCTGGGCGCCCTGCTGGCCGGGGCCAAGTACCGTGGCGATTTCGAGGAGCGGCTGAAGTCCGTGCTCAAGGAGCTGTCGCAGGAAGAGGGTCGCGTGATCCTGTTCATCGACGAGATCCACACCCTGGTGGGCGCCGGCAAGGCCGAGGGCGCGATGGACGCCGGTAACATGCTCAAGCCGGCCCTGGCGCGCGGCGAGCTGCACTGCATCGGCGCGACCACGCTGGACGAATACCGCCAGAACATCGAGAAGGATGCCGCGCTGGAGCGCCGCTTCCAGAAGGTGCTGGTGGACGAGCCCACGCAGGAAGACACCATCGCCATCCTGCGCGGGCTGAAGGAGCGCTACGAGGTCCATCACGGGATCGAGATCACCGACCCGGCGATCGTCGCCGCCGCGCAGCTCTCGCAGCGCTACATCACCGACCGGCAGCTGCCGGACAAGGCGATCGACCTGATCGACGAGGCCAGCTCGCGCATTCGCATGGAGATCGACTCCAAGCCCGAGTCCATGGACCGGCTGGAGCGGCGCCTGATCCAGTTGAAGATCGAGCGCGAGGCCCTGAAGAAGGAGTCCGACGACGCCTCGAAGAAGCGCCTGGGCACGCTGGAGGAGGAGATCGAACGCCTGGAGCGCGAGTACTCCGACCTGGAAGAGGTGTGGAAGTCCGAGAAGGCCTCGGTCTCCGGCGCTGCCCAGTTGAAGGAAGAGCTCGAGCGCGCCCGCACCGAGCTGGAGACGGCCCGCCGCGCCGGGGATCTGTCGCGCATGTCGGAACTGCAGTACGGGCGTATCCCGGACCTGGAGAAGTCCCTCGCCATGGCTCACGAGATGGAGAGCCAGGAGACCCAGCTGCTGCGCAACAAGGTCACCGACGAGGAGATCGCCGAGGTCGTCTCGCGCTGGACCGGCATCCCGGTCTCCAAGATGCTGGAGGGCGAGAAGGACAAGCTGCTGCGCATGGAAGAGGCCATTGGTGACCGCGTGGTTGGTCAGTCCGAGGCGGTGCGCGCGGTGGCCAACGCCATCCGCCGCTCGCGGGCGGGCCTGTCCGACCCGAACCGCCCGAACGGCTCGTTCCTGTTCCTTGGCCCGACCGGCGTGGGCAAGACCGAGCTGACCAAGGCGCTGGCCGGGTTCCTGTTCGACACCGAAGAGGCGATGGTGCGCATCGACATGTCCGAGTTCATGGAGAAGCACTCCGTGGCGCGGCTGATCGGGGCGCCCCCGGGCTACGTCGGCTACGAGGAGGGCGGCTACCTGACCGAGGCCGTGCGCCGCAAGCCGTACTCCGTGATCCTGCTCGACGAGGTCGAGAAGGCGCACCCGGATGTCTTCAACGTGCTGCTGCAGGTGCTGGATGACGGCCGCCTGACCGACGGGCATGGCCGCACCGTGGACTTCCGCAATACGGTGATCGTGATGACCTCCAACCTGGGCTCGCAGCAGATCCAGGAGATGGCCGGCGAGGAGAACTACGCGGCGATGAAGGGCGCGGTGATGGAGATCGTCGGGCAGCACTTCCGTCCCGAGTTCATCAACCGTGTGGACGACGTGGTGGTGTTCCATCCGCTGGAGCGCGAACAGATCCGCGCGATCGCCGATATCCAGCTGCAGTACCTGCGCAAGCGGCTGGAAGAGCGCGACCTGGGCCTGACCATCACCGACGCCGCGCTGGATCACCTGGGGGCCGCGGGCTTCGACCCGGTCTACGGGGCGCGCCCGCTCAAGCGGGCGATCCAGACCCAGCTGGAGAACCCGCTGGCGCAGTCGCTTCTGGCCGGCGAGTTCGGCCCCGGAGATACCATCGAGGTGGACATGGCCGGCGAGCAGCTGGCCTTCACCCGGGCGGCGGCCGCGGCCTGATCCGTCCGGTATCCTGCGACATCGACAAGGCCCGCCCGGTGCGGGCCTTTTTCATGCCGGGTCCGCGCTGCGACACAATCGCGGGCCTGGCGCAACGGGACGCGCGCCGCGCGCGCCGAGGGGGGTGGGCATGCCGCATTTGCGGGTCGAATATTCACAGGACCTGGCTGCGGGGCCGGAGGTGGCTGCCTGGCTGGACGCCCTGCACGCGGCGGCCTGCGCTTCGGGGCTGTTCCCGGCGTCGCATATCAAGGTCCGCGCCCACCCGGTGTCGCAGTATCGGGTCGGGGGCGAGGTGCGGCCTTTCGTGCATGTCGAGGTGCGTCTCAAGTCCGGCCGTTCGCTGGCGCAGCGCCAGGCGCTGAGCGAGGCCGTCCTGCGGGCCCTGCAGGACCGGATCGGGGAGGCGGTAATCACCGTCGAGGTGACCGAGATGGAGGCGGCGAGCTACGCGCGGCACGATCCGCAGGACGGAGACCGGGACCGCCCGGATTGAAATGCCGGTGTGCGTGGCGAGCCGGGCGTTCCGGACCGCTACACTCGGGGGGAGGAAAGACGGAACGGGATGTTCGTGATGGCGGTGGTACGGGTGGTTGCGGTCCTGGCGCTGGGGTTCGTGCTGGCGGGGTGTTCGCTGCTGGATGCGCGCGAACAGCTCGCGCGCATGGGCGGGGCCTGTGTGATCAGCGGCACGGTGGGACCGGACGCGACGGCGTCCGAGGCGGGTCGGACGGGGCCCTATATCGTGGCGGTATTCCGCGAGTCGGTCGGTGGCGCCGGGGTGCCCGAGCCGGTGGACCATGTGGTCAGCGCCCAGGGCGGGAGCTGGTTCTTCGGGCTGGAGCCGGGTCGCTATCGTGTGCTGGCCTTCCGCGACGAGGAGGGTGACCGGGCCCATCCCGCCGGTGCCCCGGTGCAGTATGTGGCCGGCGGCGATCCGCTGGACTGTGGCCCCGGCGGGCGGCTGACCGGGATCGAGATCCGCGTGAACGGGGACCATCGCCTGGCCCACCCGGTTGCGCTGCCGGCCACACGCGGCCTGGTGGGTGCCGAGGGCGCCAGCGACCTTCCGCTGAGCCTGGGACGGGTGACCGCCTTCGGCGCGATAACCCACCTGGACGACCCGCGTTTTGCGTCCGAGGTGGCCCGCGGCAGCCAGTGGCGACCCCTGGACTTCGTGATGGACGGTTACGCGGGGGTGTACTTCCTCGAGCCCCATGACCCGACGCGGACGCCGGTGCTGTTCGTGCACGGGATGAACGGCTCGCCGCGGGACTTTGCCGGGCTGCTGGAGGTTCTGGACCGCGAGCGTTATCAGCCGTGGTTCTACTACTACGCCTCCGGGTTGCCACTGCAGTCGGCGGCCGCGCACCTGGCACAGGTGGTGGAGGAGCTGGAAGTGCGTCACGGGGTCGAGTCGCTACCGGTGGTGGCGCACAGCATGGGCGGGCTGGTGGCGCGGGGGTTCCTGAACGAGCGAGCTCGGCGCGAGGCGGCGGCACCGGTGCCGGTTATGATCACCCTGTCCACGCCCTGGGCCGGGCACGAGCGGGCGCAGCAGGGGGTGGATCGCTCGCCGGTCGTGATCCCGGTCTGGCGCGACATGGCCCCGGGCAGCGACTACCTGGAAGGCCTGTTCCCGCATCCGGGCGCGGGGGCAGGCGAGTTGCATCTGGTGTTCGGCTACCAGCGCGGCGAAGGGGGTGCGCGCGCGACCGCGGACGGGGTGGTGACGCTGGCCAGCATGCTGCATCCGCCGGCCCAGCGCGAGGCGGCCTCGGTCTTCGGAGTGGCGACGACGCATGCCGGGATTCTGTCGCACCCACTGGTGCTGGAACGGGTGGAAGGGCTGTTGTCTGGTGTGCAGTGCGAGTGAGGCCCCTGGCGATCTCCTTGCACCGCGACGGCGCAACGGGATCGGCGTAGTCTGAAGGGATGCCTGCCGCTCCGACATTTTCGGCGGGCTTGCCAACGGGGAGCGCGATGCAGTTATTCGAGTGCGAGGTCTGCGGGCAGGGGGTGTATTTTGACAACACCTACTGCACCCGCTGTGGCCACCGGTTGGGGTTTCTTCCGGATCGCCTGGAGGTGTCCGCGCTGGCGCCGGCGGGCGAGACCGTGGATGCGCGCGGCCGCTCGGTGCCCGGCGGGCTGTGGCGTGTGGCGAACGAGCCGGACGGGCTGCTTTATCGCCAGTGCCGGCACTATGCGGTGGACGCGGTGTGCAACTGGATGGTGCCGCATGATGATGCGGACCCGTTCTGCCGCGCCTGTCGCCTGAACCGCACCATCCCCGACCTGAGCGTGCCGGGGAATGCACGGCTGTGGGAGCGCCTGGAAACCGAGAAACGGCGGCTGGTCTACGGCCTGCTGCGCCTGGACTTGCCCGTGGTGCCGCGGCGCGATGACCCCAAGGGCCTTGCGTTCGATTTCCTGGCCGACCCGGCCCCCGAGTTCCGCGAGGGCGGTGGTGTGGTCACCGGCCACGCCAATGGGCTCATTACCATCAACATCGCCGAGGCCGATCCCGCAGTGCGCGAACGCATGCGCGAGGCGATGGCCGAACCCTACCGCACGATTCTCGGCCATTTCCGCCACGAGTCCGCGCATTACTACTGGGATCGCCTGATCCGCAATACCGCCTGGCATACGCCCTTCCGCGAACGCTTCGGCGACGAGCGCGCGGACTACGACGAGGCCCTGCGGCGTCACTATTCCGATGGGCCGCCCGCCGAATGGCAGGCCTCGTTTGTCTCCGCCTATGCAAGTTCACACCCGTGGGAGGACTGGGCCGAGACCTGGGCCCACTACCTGCATATCGTGGATACGCTGGACACCGCCTCCGCCTACAACATGGACATCATGCCCGTCGCCGGCCCGTCGGCGCGGCTGGGCGCGCAGGGAGATTTGCCGGCCTTTGACGCGTATGCGGCCGAGGACTTCGATCAGCTGATGGAGCACTGGCTGCCACTGGTGAGTGCCCTGAACAGCCTGAACCGTAGTATGGGTCACCCGCACGTCTATCCCTTCGTGCTGACCGCTACCGCGATTGCCAAGCTGGCGTTCGTGCATCAGGTCATTCAGGATTTCCGCGCGGGTCGCCGCGCACAGCCGGCGAGTGCCACCGGGACCTGACCGGCCGCTCACGGGGCCCTGTCCCGGCCCCGCAGTACACCAATCGCCCAGGCGAAAGGACGCGAGATGTACAACGTTGCCACCCGCGGCCCGTTCAAGGGGCTGAACCCGCGCGTTGCGCCGCTGGCGCTGATGCTCGTGGTGATCATTGCCCTGCTGGGGGTTTATCGCACCGAGCAGCTGGGCGCGGTCGTGGGCGATGCGCGCGCCTTCGTTACGCCGTTGCTGGAGTGGTACTACGTGGTGGTGATGGCCTTCTTCCTGGTCATGGTGATCTGGCTCGGGGTGGGGCGCTACAAGAACGTGCGCCTGGGGCGCGACGACGAGGTCCCGGAGTTCACCACGCTGTCCTGGCTGTCGATGCTGTTCGCGGCGGGCATGGGCGTGGGCCTGCTGTTCTGGGCGGTGGCCGAGCCGCTGTCGCATTACGGCGGCAACCCGTTCCTGATCGACAATGGGGACCAGGCCGCCGCCGCGGACATGTCCATGTTCTGGTCAAGTGAGAACGGACACCCCTCTAAGCAACGGCCTTTTCCCACTCCCGGGGGGTAAGTTGGCCCAGGGCCGTGTGGGGTCGGACGC
>NZ_AQXY01000005.1 GCF_000376845.1 Thioalkalivibrio sp. ALE14 | reverse complement strand
AGCGAGTTCAGCGCCGCCCGCGAAAAGCCTCGGAGCGAGGGAAACCCCGGCCCGCGCAGCGGGCCGGGGTCGCGGCAGTCGGGCGTGTTTCTTGGGTACTTCTTTGCACGAGCAAAGAAGTACCTCGCGGTGCGCTCGCGAGAGAGCGCCTGGCAGTATGTGGACCGGAGCCACCGAAAACTCCAAGTGACGAACCAGGACCAGCCACTACAAGGCAGGCGGCCAGACAACGGAGCTGGCTGCGATGACGAACAAGCGCCTGGTGAGATGCTGTCAGCGCAGGAAGAGGGAGTAGGCCGGATTCGCGGTCTCCTCGTGCCAGGGGTAGCCAACCTCCTTCAGGAATTCGCGGAACCGGGCCCGGTCCTCGGCCGGGATCTGCATCCCCACCAGTACCCGCCCGTAGGCCGCCCCATGATTGCGGTAATGGAACAGACTGATGTTCCAGGTCTGCCCCATATGGGTCAGGAAATTCAGCAGCGCCCCGGGGCGCTCCGGAAACTCGAAGCGGTAGATCCGCTCGTTGCGGACCTCACCCCCGTGACCACCGACCATGTGCCGCAGGTGCAGCTTGGCGACCTCGTTCTCGGTCATGTCCAGCACCTCGTAGCCGGCCCCCTCCAGTGCCTCCAGGATCTCCTGGCGCTCGGTATCACCCCCCTCCAGCTTGATCCCGGCGAACACGTGCGCGCGTTCGTCGTCGGCATAGCGATAGTTGAACTCGGTGATGCCGCGCTTGCCGATCGCCTGGCAGAACTGGCGAAAGCTCCCCGGGCGCTCGGGGATGGTCACCGCGAACAACGCCTCGCGATGCTCGCCGATCTCGGCGCGCTCGGCCACGTGGCGCAGGCGATCGAAATTAATGTTGGCGCCGCTGAGCACTGCCGCCAGATTCGCGCCCTGCAGGCCCTCGCGCTGGATGTACTGCTTCATGCCGGCCACCGCCAGGGCCCCGGCCGGCTCGGCCACGACGCGGGTATCGTCGAAGATGTCCTTGATCGCCGCGCAGATGGAGTCGGTGTCCACCAGCAGAACCTCGTCGACCAGCTCGCGGCACAGGCGGAAGGTCTCCTTGCCGACCTGGCGCACCGCCGCGCCATCCGCGAAGATGCCGACCTGCTTGAGGTTGACCCGGCGATTCTGTTGCAACGCCTTGTACATTGAGGGCGCGTCATCCGGCTCCACGCCGATCACCTTGATCTCCGGACGCAGACGCTTGATGTAGGCGGCCATGCCGGCCGCCAGGCCACCGCCCCCGATACACACGAACACCGCGTCCAGTTCGCCCGGATGCTGGCGCAGCAACTCCATCGCCACCGTACCCTGGCCGGCGATCACGTCGGGGTCGTCGAACGGGTGGATGAAGGTGTAGCCGTGTTTGGCTTCCAGCTCACGGGCGTGCGCGGCGGCCTCGTCGAAGGAGTCCCCGTGGAGCACGGCCTTGCCGCCGAACCGGCGCACCGCGGCGATCTTGATCGACGGCGTGGTCACCGGCATCACGATCACCGCCTTGATACCCAGGTGGCTAGCGCCCAGCGCGACTCCCTGGGCATGGTTGCCCGCGGAGGCCGCCACCACGCCCTTCGCGCGCTGCTCCGGGGTCAGCTGGGCGATCTTGTTGTAGGCGCCGCGCAGCTTGAACGAGAACACAGGCTGCAGGTCTTCGCGCTTGAGCCACAAGGTGGAGCCCAGACGCTGCGACAGGGACGGCATCGGGTCCAGTGGCGTCTCACGCGCCACGTCGTAGACGCGCGCGGTCAGGATCTTCTCGAGATAGGGAAATTTCATGCCGAAACCATAGCATGCGAAGGGTTCACGCTTCCGCTTGTCCCGGGGGTGGAGCAGTCGGTATCCTCAATAAGTTACGGACCGTACATGCGAGAGACGTTGATGAATCAGGACGAAATGAAAAAGGCCGTCGCCGAGGCGGCGCTGGAACGGGTCGAGAGCGGCTGGATCGTGGGCGTGGGTACCGGCTCCACCGCCAACTACTTCATCGACGCCCTGGCCGGCATCAAGGGCAAGATCGACGGAGCCGTCGCCTCCAGCGAGGCCAGTGCCGAGCGTCTGCGGGGGCATGGCATCGAGGTGCTGGACCTGAACTCCGCCGGCCCGCTGCCGATCTACGTCGACGGGGCCGACGAGGCCACCCGACACCTGCACCTGACCAAGGGCGGCGGCGGCGCGCTGACCCGCGAGAAGATCGTCGCAGCGGCGTCGAAGACCTTCGTCTGTGTGGTCGACGAGACCAAGGTGGTGGACTATCTCGGCGCCTATCCGCTTCCGGTCGAGGTCATCCCGATGGCGCGCAGCCATGTCGCCCGCGCCCTGTCGAAGCTGGGCGGCAATCCGGAGCTGCGCGAAGGCTTCAAGACCGACAACGGCAACGTGATCCTCGATGTGCACAACCTGCGCATCATGAATCCGGTGGAGCTGGAATCCGAGCTCGACCACATCGCCGGGGTCGTGACCAACGGCCTGTTCGCCCGGCGTCCCGCCGATGTCATGCTGGTGGGCTCCGCCTCGGGTGTCGATGAGAGGGTCGCCCAGTAAAGCGTCCCGGATCGTTCGCCATGTCCGGAACCGGTAAGTGGCTGATCCTCATTGGCGGGCTGATCGTACTGATCGGCCTGCTGTGGCCCTGGCTGGGCAAGATCCCCTGGGGCCGGCTGCCCGGGGACATCGTGATCGAAAGCGAGAACAGCCGCTTCTACTTCCCGATCACCACGATGATCATCGTCAGCGTGGTGATTTCCGTCCTGCTGGCGCTGTTTCGTCGCTGATACCACCGGAAAGAAAAGGGCCGGGATCGCGAGATCCCGGCCCTTTTTTGATCTGCCCGGACCACCCCGGGTCAGCGCGTCATCACCTCGTCATAGAAACGCTGCAGGCCGCCTTCCAGGAAGCGGTAGTCGTCGATACCACCTTCCTCCAAGTGGTACTGCAGCCAACGCACCTGCTGGCCATTCTGGTCGAAAATCAGCAGCGGGACCCCGTCCCTGCGGGCCTGACCAAGGACGCGGTTAAGCCGGGTGATGTCCTGCAGCGGCGCCGAGATCTCGCGGCCGGCGAACAGCGAGATCTCGTCGCGCTCCTCGTTGCCACGCACATCGATCACCACCGCCCCATCGTCGTTGCGGACCCGGCGCGCAAAGGTGTCGGCGTCCAGCAGGCGCGCCTCGAACACGGCGTCGTCAATCAGCTGCGACTCGGGATCCTCGATCCGCTCGCCGCGCAGCATCGCCAGTCCGGGATAGCGTTCCGCCCAGTCCTTGACGCCAGCGTCATACGCCTGGGTCGGGCCCAGCCCGGCCGAGTTGGCACGGGCCGCCGCGCGATACGACATATAGCTCGTGCGCCCGTTGCAGTAGAACACCAGCGGGCCTCCGTGCTCCGCCTCCAGGGCGCGGACCTGGTCCTCGAAGTCCGGCGCGCTCAGCGGGACATGGTGGGCACCCTCGATGTGCAGGATGTCGTACTCCAGGCGCGGTCGAACGTCGATCAGCGTGGAGCGCGAGAGCTGCCCGCGCAGATCGAACAGGTCCACGGCATCCACGCCAAAGCGCTCGTACAGGCTGCGCCCGGGGAACTCGACAAAGGCCTGGGCACTGGCCATGACAGGGGCACCGGCCAGCCCGAGACAGAGGGCCATGACGGCAAGGCGGGGACTCAAAGAGCGAAAGGTCATGCGAACTCCCTTGCATGGACGGGTGGACATGCCGCACGCGTTACCGCGGCCTCGACGGGCATCGGGGACGATACGCGGTACCCCCCTGATGGCGCCCGTTAGGGCGACGCAGCGCGGTGATCCTTTATTCCGCCGCGTACGCCTGCTGCCCCCGATTGTAGCCAACCCGGGCGCGCCGTGTGGAGCACCCGGGCGGGGACGCCCGGAAGCGCTACAGCAGAACCTTCTCGATGCCGCCCTCGCGGGCGCGCTCGATGAAGTTCTTCTGCCAGCCATCCCCCATCAGCCGGTTGGCCATCTCGACCACGATGTAGTCGGTGTCCAGCCCGGTGTCCTCGCGATAGCGCGACAGGCCCTGCTGGCACGCCGGGCAGGACGTCAGCATCTTCACGTTGCCGTTCTCCGCCTTCTCCTCGCCGGTCAATTCCTTGATGCCCTTGTGCAGCTCTTCCTGCTTGCGGAAGCGCACCTGGGTGGCGATATCGGGGCGGCTCACCGCGAACGTGCCGGCCTCGCCGCAGCAGCGATCCGACTTCAGGACGTCCTGTCCCATCAGCTTGGAAGCGACGTCGGTCGGCTTGTGCGACTTCATCGGCGAGTGGCAGGGGTCGTGGTACATATACTGCACGCCCTTGAGCCCCTCGAGGTGCACGCCCTTCTCCATCAGGTACTCGTGGATGTCCAGCAGCCGGCAGCCCGGGAAGATCCGCTCGAACTCGTATTTCAGGAGCTGATCCATACAGGTGCCACAGGACACCACCACGGTCTTGATATCGAGGTAGTTGAGCGTGGTCGCCAGGCGATGGAACAGCACGCGATTCTCGGTACTGATCTGCTGACCCTTCTCGAAATCGCCGCCGGCATTCTGCGGATACCCGCAGCACAGGTAGCCGGGCGGCAGTACGGTCTGCGCACCCACGTCGTAGAGCATGGCGAGCGTCGCCAGCCCTACCTGGCTGAACAGGCGCTCGGAACCGCAGCCGGGGAAGTAGAACACCGCGTCCGAATCCAGATCCGTCTTCACCGGATCGCGCAGGATCGGCACGTAGCGCGAATCCTCCAGACCCAGCATCTGGCGGGTGGTCTGGCTCGGCAGCCCGGCCGGCATCGGCTTTTTCACGAAGTGCACCACCTGCTCGTGCACCGGCGCCTTGCCGGTGGTCGAGCGCGGGGTCTTGCCCTCGCCGGTCAGCCCGAGTTTCTTGAACGACCAGTGTCCCAGACGCTGGGCCGCATAGCCCATCTGGATCGCACCCATACGGATGCCCTTGATGGTGGCCGGGTCCTTCGCGTTGAGGAAGGCCATGGACATCATCGTGGCCGGCGTCGCCTTGCGCTTGCCCTTCTTGTTGAGGATCGAGCGCATATGCATGGTCACATCGCCGAAGTCGATGTCGACCGGGCACGGGTTCAGGCACTTGTGGCAAATCGTGCAGTGATCCGCGACGTCGTTCATCTCCTCGAAGTGGTTCAGGGACAGGCCGCGGCGGGTCTGCTCCTCGTAGAGGAAGGCCTCGACAATCAGCCCGGTCGCCAGGATCTTGTTGCGCGGCGAGTACAACAGGTTGGCGCGCGGGACATGCGTGTTGCACTCCGGCTTGCACTTGCCGCAGCGCAGGCAGTCCTTGATCTCGTCGTTGAGATCGCCCAGCTCGCTCTGCTCCAGGATCAGCGCCTCCTGCTTCACCAGACGCAGCGAGGGCGTGTAGGCGTTGTTAAGCCCGGACCCCTCCAGCAGCTTGCCGGCATTGAACACGCCGTTGGGGTCAACCTGCTTCTTGTACTGGGCAAACGACTTGATACGTTCCGGCTCCAGGTACTGCATCTTGGTCAGACCGATGCCGTGCTCGCCGGAGATCACGCCGTTCAGCTCGCGCGCCAGGCGCATGACGTCATCCACCAGACGCTCGGCCTGGTGCATCATCTGGTAGTCGTTGGAGTTGACCGGGATGTTGGTATGCACGTTGCCGTCGCCCGCGTGCATGTGCAGGGCGATGAACAGCCGGCTGGTCAGGACGCGGTCGTGGATCGCGGTCAGGCGCTTGCGCACCGGCTCCAGCTGGTGGCCGCCGAAGATCTCGAACAGCGGACGCTCGACCTCGGCCCGGTAGGAGATGCGCAGGCTACGACGCAGCAGCAGGTTCATCAGCTTGTCGTGGTCACGACGGTCGGCCCGGGCCGGCTCGTCCAGCAGCTCGTCGCATTCCGACGCGAGCGTGAAGAAGTTCTCCGAGATCGCCTCCCAGCGCTTCTTCACCGCCTGCAGGACCTCCACAGCGCGCTCGCGCTTGGATTCGAACCACTGCTGGCCCTCGCCGCCGGTGTCGTCCAGCAGCTCGCGCAGTTCCGGGTGGTCGCCGCGCATGCACTCCAGCACCTCGTCGACCATGATCAGCTTGTTCTTCAGCGACTCGCGCACGTTCAGGGATTCGATCCCCTCGGTGTACTCCGCCAGCCGTTCCAGCGGGATCACCACGTCCTCGTTGATCTTGAACGCGTTGGTGTGATGCGCGATGGCGGCCGTGCGGGCCCGGTCCGCCCAGAAGCGCTTGCGCGCCTCGGGGCTGACCGCGATGAAGCCCTCGCCGTTGCGGGCATTGGCCGCGCGCACCATCTGCGCGGCCAGCCGGCCGAGTGCGTCCTCGTTGTCGGAGACGATATCGGCGACCAGGACCATCTTCGGCAGATCGCCCCGGGCGCCCTTCGGGGTGTACTTCACGGCGCGCACGTAGCGTTCGTCCAGGTGCTCCAGCCCCGCCAGCAGAACCTCGTCCTCGGCATCGACCGCGTCCTTGATCTCGACAATCGCCGGAACCGCCTGGTGCAGGTCGGTCCCGTAGAACTCGAGGCACACGGTGCGGATGTTGTCCGGCATCCGGTGCAGGATGAACTCGGCCGAGGTGATCAGGCCGTCGCAGCCCTCCTTCTGGATACCTGGCACGCCCATCAGGGTCTTGTCGGTGACATCCTTGCCCAGTCCCAGCTTGCGGAAGTTCTGTCCCGGCATCTCCAGGATTTCGGGCTCGCCCTTCGGGGTCTTGCCGTCCGGCTGATAGCGGGTCACGCGGAAGCGGACGGTCTCGGCGTCGTGGATCTTGCCCAGGTTGTGATCGAGGCGCTCGATGTACATCCACTCCGCCTCGGGCGTGACCATCGTCCAGGCGGCCAGGTTGTCGAGCGCAGTGCCCCACAGCACGGCCTTCTTGCCGCCGGCGTTCATCGCCACGTTGCCGCCAATGGTCGAGGCGTCCTGCGAGGTCGGATCGACCGCGAACACCAGCCCGTTGCGATCGGCCAGCTCGGAGACCCGCTTGGTCACCACGCCGGCCTCCACGCGCACCACCGGCACGTCGTGATCCACGCCCGGCAGGGGGCGGCGCTTGACCTCGCCGAGGCCCTCCAGCTTTTCCGTATTGATGACCGCGGACCGCTTGGAGAGCGGAACCGCGCTACCGGTGTAACCGGTACCGCCACCACGCGGGATGACCGTCAGACCCAGCTCGATGCAGGCCGCGACCAGCGGGCCCATCTCCTCTTCGGAATCCGGGGTGAGCACCACGAACGGCAGCTCCACACGCCAGTCGGTGGCATCCGTCACATGGGAAACGCGGGCGAGGCCGCCGAACTGGATGTTGTCCTTGTGCGTGAGGCCCTTCATGCGCTTGCGCACCTGAGTCCGCAACGCCGCCGTGTCGGTAAATTCCTTGGCAAAGGCGGACAGCGCCGCCTGCGCGCGCTGGGCCAGCTTGAGCGCCTTTTCATTGCCGTCGGCCCGGGCCGTGATCTGGTCCAGGCGATGCTGCATGGCATCGATCAGCGCCTTGCGGCGCTTCTTGTCCTCCAGCAGGTCATCCTGGATGTACGGGTTGCGGGTGACCACCCACATGTCCCCCAGGACCTCGAACAGCATGCGCGCGGACACGCCGGTCCGACGCTCCCCACGCAGCTCGTTGAGGAGATCCCAGGTGTCGGATCCCAGGAAACGAATGACAATTTCGCGGTCGGAGAATGAGGTGTAGTTATAGGGTATTTCTCGAACGCGTTCGGCGGTCATTGAGGCGTGGCCCCCCGATCAGAATGAGGCCAAAGAGTAACGGGTCCGCACATCCCGCGCATGAACTCGCACTGTTGGTCCATGCTTTTGGGTGCCAAACTATCGCTAGAAATAGGCGAGCAGCCCCAGCACCCCGACCACGATCAGGTAGATGGCCACGATGTAGTTCAGCAGCCGGGGACGGATCAGGATCAGGATCCCCGCCACCAGTGAAAGGATGGCCATTAACAGGCCCGGTTCGATATTCAGCGTCATTGGCAATCACTCCTTTCGCTCGCAGGACCGGGGATACATCACAGGCCACCGGGGAGACCGCCTGGCCTCCCCGGGCTCCTTGTCAGAAGAGCTTCGCTTCCATCTCCAGGTAGACCGCATTCGCGTTGCTCCGGTTGGTCTGATCGAAGGCCGGGAGGTCCTCGTAGTCGCTCCAGTCCATCGAGCCGTAGGCCTCGTCGAAGGTCTCCATATTCTCCACGGCCGCGCCCATGTGCTCGCGCAGCTTGACCAGATAGTCCCGGGTGAATTTCACCGCGCGGCTCGCCTGATCCGTGGCCTCGCCGTGTCCCGGCACAAGGAACTTCAGGTCCATCTCCATCAGCTCGTCCAGGCGATTGACCCAGTTCTCCGAGTCCAGCGCGTCGTCGCCCAGGAACGGGATGCGCCCGTCGAAGACGATATCGCCGGCGAACACCACGCCGGTCTCCTCGACCACCATGATGATGTCGTCCGGCGCATGGGCCGGGCCGGCATGGACGCAACGGAAGGTCTTGCCGCCCAGGCGGATGGTGTACTCGTCGTCGAAGAACTCGTCCGGCGGGATAATCTGGGTATCCTCGTCCACCCACGGGGTCAGCACCCCGCGGCGCTGTTCCAGCCGCGCCACTGCACCGGGTCCGCCGAGATACTCGCGCGCCCGCGCCTGGCCGATGATCTTCGCATCGGTATGGTCGGCGAACGCCTGCAGCCCGTAGATGTGGTCCGCGTGGTAGTGCCCGGCGATCACGTACTTGATCGGCTGGTCGGTCACCTCGCGGATGCGGCGGATCATCTCGAAGCCAAGCGGAGGTGTCCCCAGGGCGTCATACACCACCACGCCCTCGTCGGTCACCACGAATCCTGCGTTCGAGGTATGCCCCTGGTTGTCGGGATCCGGGATCCCGGAGATTCCGATCATGTACCAGGTGTCCGCGCCTTCGACCTCGTGGGCGGTGGTGTCCACGGTCACGGGCTCGTAGGGGTTATCGGGTACGGACATGGTGGCGCCTCTCCTCTTCTGTATTCGGATCCATACGGCCCGGTGACTCCGGGCTCTGCGGCATTGGACGGGAAAAGCGCGTCAGAATTCCCTGCATTTCCCGATCCCGGTCGGGGGATTGTAGCGGAGTCGGGGACGAGGTCGAGGAAGGGGATGATGCGGGGCTACAGGTCGATCCCGAAGCTGGCAGCGCGGACCGGACGCCGCCTCCTGCGGTATCGACCAGACCTGGGGGAAAGATCGGCATCCTGCGTACCCATCCGATGACCCCGGGGTGGCAGAAACCGGAGGATTGCCCGCTCATGCGACACGCGAGCGCGCCCCGGGCCGCGCTCGAGTGGATGGCTGGGGGACCAGGATGATTCGGCGGCTGCGCCGCCTCACCCTTCGGACTGCACACGCTTCGCGCGTGCAGTGCTCCGCTGCGCTCCGCCGAACCTTCCAGGTTCGAACCCCGGGCTCGCTCATATATCCATAGAAAAGGGCCCCGCGAGGGGGCCCTTCTCTATG
>NZ_AQXY01000004.1 GCF_000376845.1 Thioalkalivibrio sp. ALE14 | reverse complement strand
TTGCGCACCACTGCCCGGCGCCCGTCCGGCAAGCGGTCCTCCGCGTAGCGCTCCATGAACGTCTGCAACTCGGCCTCCACCGCTTGCTTGATCAGATCCCGCGCCCCGCGGCGCAGCAGATCGGTCAACGGGTCCTCTGGTCCGTTCGGGATGTCTGTCGTATCGTGAGCCATGGTGGCGTATCTCCTTTGGCTGGCTGGTTGCTCGCACTTCCATTCCAGCCGGATACGCCGCCTTCCTCAATCCCCCCCGTACACCACTTTCGACAGTAACTCCCGCAGTGCCGGGACAAGCCAAGCCATGAATGAGCCATGAGAACGGGTGATGACCGCGGCAGGATGCCATCCCGCGAACCCGACGCGACCTTCCGCTATTCGTCTTCCAGCGGCTCGGGTGCGAAGCCAACGTAAGCACCTAGGCCTGCAGGCGCGCCTGCATACAGGGCGAACTTGATGGAATCCACGATGGCCACCTGATCGGTAAGACCATCAAGGCCGCTCTCGGGCATCGGGATTTCGGATTCGTCCATACCTTCCAGACCCAGGTTTTCGTCGAACCGCTTGCTTCGATACTCGAATCCTTCGTCCGTCGCCAGAAACAGGGTGTGGGGGCATGCCTTGATTGGATCCTCCCCTGGCGGCTCCATATCCATGACGCATTGACCGCAAAACGGGCAGAAGATGGAAACATCGTAGAACTCGGTAAGTTCGACGCGTTGTATGGGCTTGTCCCGCATCTTTTCTCCTCGACTGGAAACTGTGTGTATGAGCGTGCCGGATCCGCCTGCGATTCTGCCTGGCCCAACGTAGGGGTGCTAGATTGCCGTGATCCCAACCATCCCCGGGAGGCCGCTGTCGCACGGCAACAACGACACACGCTCCGTGACGGCTCGGCGGAGGACTACCCGATAGGGTACGGCCGAAGAAACTTGCAATCAGCGTCGCTGCCCCCCCATGGACGGCCCATCCGACCACGCCCTGGCTTGTCCGCGCACTCGGCCCCTGCCTACGCGAATCCAGCTCGTCGCTTGCCGGCATCAGGCTTCATAGCGCTTTCTGAAACCAGGGCTTCAAGGGCGGTATTGGCATCGACAGACTGATAGCCGCGCAAGGTCCGGTAACGACGCGCGACGGTCGCGAAATCCCCCGGGGTCAGATTGTCGAGTCCGGCAAGCATGTGGCGTTGCCCGACAGACATCTCCGACGGATCCAGGCCCAGCGTGCGGAGGAGTTCACCAAACATCGTGTCTCGCTGCTCGGCATCCAGTGCCCGCAGTTCCAGTTTGTAGTCGAAACGGCGAAGGGCCGCGGAATCGATCGCGCCGAGGAAGTTGGTGGCACAGATGACCACCCCGTGGAACTGTTCGATCTGGACCAGGATCTCGTTGGTCTGGCTGACTTCCCAGCGCGCCCGTGCGGTCTCCCGGCTCCCGACGAGGCTGTCGGCTTCGTCGATCAGCACCACCGCACCCTCGTCCTCGGCCGAGCGGAAGAGCCGGGCGATGTTCTTCTCGGTCATCCCCACATAGGGCGACAACAGCGCCGAAGCGGGCCGCTGGATCAAGGGGCGATCGGCCTGCTCGGCCAGATGGGTTGCGAGGGCGGTCTTGCCCGTGCCCGGCACCCCGTGAAGCAACAGGCTACCCTCCCCCGCAGCCGCCAGATGACGGACGACGGGTTCAAGCGGCTGGTCGGTGTTGAGCATGCTCAGGTCGTAACGCAGCAGATCGGAGCCGCGACGCCGCACCGGCGGGGTTCGATTCTGCAGGTTCGCCTGGCGTGCCAGCTGTTCGTCCAGGAACGACTCGAGGGCGAATTGCTGATCCTCTGCGTATAACAGCCGGGCGACCCGGAAAGCGCTCTGTACCTCGGCCGGGGTCAGGCCCTCGATCTGCGAGGCGCGGTCGATCCAGGTGTCCGACACCGGAAGATCACCACAGGTGTGCTCCAGCAGCGCGCGGCGAACTGATCGCGGCGGTTGCCGCAGCTCCAGGGTGTAATCGAAGCGACGAAGGTAGGCGCGGTCGATCTGCCCCACGTGATTGGTGATCCAGATGGCCGGCGTGGCGTTTTCCTCGAGCATCTGGTTGGTCCAGGCCTTGCCCCCGGGACGATCCGCGCGACTGCCAACCCGCATCCAGCCGTTGCGCGCGTCGAAAACGTCTTCGATCTCGTCGAACACGACGGCGTGGCCGGGTGACCGCGCCACGACGTGTTGGCACAACTGATAGGCACGCTGTCGACTGCGCGGCTCCAATGGATCCCCGCGCTCATCCTCGAAGTTCACCTCCACCGCCGTGAGGCCGGCCTCCGCCGCCGAGGAACGCGCAAACTGGGTCTTGCCGGTACCCGGCTCGCCGTGGATCAGGATGTTGATGCCCTGGGCGCCCTGCCGGGATGCCTGGCGAAGAAGGGCCGCGACGCGTGCCCGCTCCTCTTCCAGATGGGTCATCGGCAACAACCCGTCCCGGGGCGCGGGCGAAGGGCGAAAATACGTCCGAAAGATCGCGTCCGGCGACGCCTCCGGGGCGTCCAGCTCCAAACCGATGCCACGAAGCAGTTCGTACTCCATGTTGGCGGAATCCATCCCCATGCGCACGTCGAACTGGATGAGGCCCGAGCGCATCAGAGTGCCGTCGCTCGACAGCGCCGCACGCACCTCCCGCTCCGGGAAGTCGAGGGCGATGGCCATCGCCTCGGTCGCACTCATCGTTACCGCCTTGCGGGCAATGGCGACCATGCTGGAGAGATCAGCATCGGCCTCGTGCAGAACGAGAAAGAGCAGGATCTGCTGCTCGCATTCGGTCAGACCGAGGCGGTCGCCTAGCGCACGAATATTGGTCGTGAAACGCTGCCGCTGCGGCTGGATCGGTTGGCGGTTCATGCGCTCCAGTTGTTCCTCCAGCGCCTCGTCAATCCGTTCCGGGTCCAGGACATCGTCCAGGGGCTCCATGGCCGTATCTCCCGACAGATCGACCCCAAGATCCGTCAGCGTCTCCGACTGCAGCTCCTGGAGGAGCCAGTCCCCATGGTCCCGGCGGCGGGCGGCCACCCAAAGGCGCAACGCCCACAGCGCGGCTTCGCCCCGCAGTGGACGGGACTGTGACTGATACCTGCGGTGACGCATACGACCGGTACGAGGCATGCTGAATCTCCTGACCAAACTGGAGATCCAGTATCCGCTAGAGGGGCGACGGTTTTTGTCGCCTTGCACCTCTAGACGCGCCCAACCACATCGACAACAGCAATGAGAAAGCCCGGGGACACACGGTTGCCGGGCCCATCTCGAACACTCCGTGAGACGCTTCTTCTACTGGAACGGATTCTGCAGTCCGGCACGGGCCTCGACGATGGCGACATCCATGAGCAGCCAACTGCCGAGGTAAACCGCGCCGATGACCAGGCCGGGCACCAGCAGGTTCGCGAACCCGTAATGACGGCGCTTGTAGAGGTAGGCGGGGTAGCACACCACCCACAGCAGAAGGATTAAGAAGAACCAGGCCGTCGGGCCGTACGTGCCTTTCTGGCGATTCGTCTGCATCCCGGCACTGGCGGCCTCGACCGAGGCGAGCACTGCAGTGATCAGCAGGGTTCCAATCCCGATCGCCATGAGGGCCGTCTCGGGAGACTGCAGAAGGTTCATGTTCGCCACCCATCCCCAGATCAGCACGATCGCCAGGATCGGCACGCCCAACAGGAAGAGGCCCAGATCCGGGGAGGTGCGCACCGGACGAGTGGCCGCGGTGCCGCTTGCAGACAGATCCGAGCCACAGTGCTTGCACTTGATCGCGACGGACCGGATGGTTTCGCCGCAATACGGACAGGCCTTGGTATCCGCCGCGGCCTCCGATGCACTCGCCTCCTCAGAGCGGCCCGCCCCTTCGGACTCTTTTGGTATAGCACCGGATTGGCTTGCCTGCGATTCGGGCGGTAGCGAATCCGTGCCCACGCTTGTTGGTTTGGGCTGCGGTGCCTTCGGATCGTTGGGGTGCGCGATCCGAATCGCCCTGCTCTCCGGCTCGAAGGGATCTTCGACGAAGCTCAGCTCGTGTTCCGGGTACTTGTTCGCGAGCTGCGCCAGCAGCTTGTCGGGGTCACGATTGTTTTCGGTCTCGAACTGAACGCGATCCTCGCCCCGAATCTTTCGTACCACTCGCATGAACGGCCCTCCTTGTCTTCCCGACTGAAGGGATCATTCTTGCGCAGTGGCACGACGATCATTGTCGCGTGCCCGACGGAAGATCAGTCGCGCACAATCCGGTGGAGCTCGAGACCATATTCTCCAAATCCGAAGTGCTTCACCTCCCCCTGGAGCGTCACGCGACAGCCCGAGGCGGAACAGCGCTCCAGGATCTGCGCGCGATCGTTTCTCGGAAGGCGTTCCGCGTCCGCCATCACCGGGTTCATATCAAAGGGCTGCTCCGGATCGGTCAACGTCACCATGCCCGCAATGGACTGAATCGAGGCCGTGACCTCCACTCGCTCGCCACCCATGCGCTTGCTGTCCAGCTTAAGATCCGTCAGGGAGACCCGCCGGTATCCATCCCCACTGCCTTCGTCCGCTTGCTGGCTTTCCTCCACGATCTCATAGGTCCCATCCGCGTGCAGGACGATCTCGCGGCCATCGGTCGTCTGAACCGTCTCCTTTGCCGCGGCCGCCCCGAAAGCCAGAAACATCCCGACAGCCAACCCCACTCCATAGCGCGTCCGACTCGTCATCGGCTTCTCCTTGTCGTGTTCTATCCCTGGCTACAAAGGTACCCGTGCACCGCGACGGATACGGTCGCCCGACGTCACCCGCGGTTGTGGAGAGACGAAGGCTCCCGACGCACCGCACGACGGCGCGATCAGCGGCGAAGTACTAGCGTCGAGGCAATCAGGTCATGCAGGCCCTGCTTGCGGCGAGTGAACGCCACCATCAGAAAGCCGATGAACAGGATCAGGGCGGAAAGGATCTTGGACCAATAGCGGGCATTGGCCCGGCCGAAGCCGATACGGCTGCCATCCAGATCCGTCACCCGCAATCCGAGCATCCGCTTACCGGGGGTGGCTTGCCAGCCGGACGATTCGAACACCGTCCAGTACAGCCACGCGATCACAATGCCAAGGAGTTGGCCGAGCCCTTCCGCCCCGGCTTCAATCTCCTGCCCCGTCGCGGACCCCATCATCATGAGCCCGTACACGAACCCAATGGGCAGGACGATGAGCAGCGTTACGATCAAGGCGAGGACGTAGTCGATCACCCAAGCCAACAAGCGATACCAAAAGCCCGCGTAACGTAGATCCGTAGCGGCATCGCCCGCCGAACCGGCTTCGTGATGCATCACTCCTGACCCACCCCCTGCAGGGACAACCGGCCCGCGCGTTCCCGAGGCCTCCGCCACCGACAACGCCGCACCGCATTTCCCGCAGAACCTGGCGCCTTCGACTACCGGCGCGCCGCATTGCGTACAGAACCTCTCCATGTTCAGTTCTCCTTGTCGTCCGTACGTAGCATTTTCTATCGACGATAGTCGGGCATTCCGTCCAACCGCCGGCCCCTTATGTCTGTTGGCGCTCGAGAAAACGCTCAACATCCTCGCCCTGCGGCACCTCGATCTGGAAGTGCTCGTTCAACCAGTCCGCAGAAATGGGTGACAGCAGGACAAACCTCGACACGCTTGGACGATCCACCCCTCCGAGCAAAAAGAAGCGGTTTCTCTCGATGGTCTTGATCGTGTACCTCTTGTGTTGCACACCCGCAGGGTAATTTGCGTGGAAGAAATCCAGGTCAAAGCGCCTTGAGCCGTCCTTGAATAACTGCACTCCGAACACCTTCACAGGCGAGTAAGCCCGAAGTGACGGGCCGAACTCCTCACCGATCAATTCCAGCGCGTACCAACACCCTGCTTCGAGCGTGAATCGTCCGCTTGGAGTCATGGGCTCACGAACCTTTTCATGGCCGAATCAAACGGCGCTCTTCATAGAGCTGCCTAGCCGGAAGCAGTGCTCGTTGGATGGCCTCCCGCAGGAACGGGAATCGTTCAGGGGTCGTGCGAACCCGTACGGTTTGCAACCGCCCCATCAGTCCACCAACTGGAGTACCCGCTCACGGTATTCGTCCTCGGACAACACACCCCGATCCCGAAGGCGGCGAAGTGCTTCGATATCCGCCTCCAACTCGCTTGAGGATTGGGTTTCCGTGGGCCCTTCGGCGATGGCCCGGTGCAGGTGCTCGTCGTCCAGGGCCTCGTCGATCGTCTCCCACAGGGTCCGCGTCAGGAGTTCTTCCAGTTTCTCGATCGACGCGAAGATGCCGCCGCCTGCACCCCCCTCGACGTTGCTTGACCGAACGGAATTCTCGTACGCGATCTGGCGAGATTCACGTTCGACCAGGGTGACATCCAGTCTCGAATGCGCCTCTCGGCGCATCACTTGATTCGAATCCAGTTGCTCGATGTCGACTTCCAGGATGAAATCGCCCTCATCCTCTTCCGCGAGCATTCCCCGCTGTTCGAGTCCCGTATTGAACTGGCCGCGGACGACCTCGGACACTGGCTCTTCGGTTTCAAGCGTCTGCAGGGGATTACCGAAACCACCCCGAATGGCCCCCAGCCAGTTCGCGCCATGTTGTCGGCTGTCCGTAACAGAACCCATCTCGACATTCGCCGACCCGACGGCAACCGTGTCACTGCTCTGGGCAGGATCCAAGCTGACAGGCGTCGTGGTGCACCCGGCCAGCAACATCCCGCCCAACATCAGCCCTGCCAGTTTCCCGCTGATCACTATCTCTTCCCCTGTTTCGTTCAGGCCCTAGCCTGTTGCCTGCGACTTGATGGAGAGGCCGAGTCACGACTCGCCCGTCCCCCGAAATAAAGCTCGATCGCGTGCGCCTCGCTGAACAGGTCATGCCCTCGCACACACCGGGTCTGCGTCGTCCAGACGGTGAAGGCCCCGTCGTGGGTTTTATCGCCGCACACTTCTTCCGGGCACGTCACGACGTCATCGCATTGCACACAGCGAAGCTCTCCCGCGATCGCCGAAACCATTTGCGTGAACCGGCCGCGCAGTTCGGACCGAAACGCGTCCGGGAGATCGGTGATGGCGTCGACACGATCGTCCGCGGCCTGCAGCCATAACCGAAAGGCCCGACGAGGCCCGTCCGGTCTTGCCGCGACCACAGGCGGGTCACGTTCTTCCAGCCAGTGCTCCAGGTCGCGGGCGGAAACAATCCATTCACAGCCGACGGCTGACTGCCCCTGCTGGGGCGACAGAAGCCGAACGCGGCGGGTGCACCGCGGAAGCTCCAGCAACAGATTGCCCACGGTCCATGCCCGAATGTCCCCGCGCGTTGCCAGGCGCCTGCGACCGGACAAGCACGCCCAACCGTTGCGCAAGGCACGGAAGGCCCTCATGCGGGATCCTTCGTGCGGTAGGCCAGACGGGCGGATTCCAATTCCTGGGCAATGGCGTCGCGCAGTGACGGGGGTCCAACGACCTCGACGCCTGCACCCAGCCCCAGCAGCCACCACTTGAGCCGGGCGGTGTCGCGCACGGTGGCCGTCACACGCGAGGTACCGTCGGGACCCCGCTCAATGAGCTGGTCTTCCGCCAGGCGCGCCTCGTGGAGGTGGTAGGCAAGGTCCGCATTTACCCGGAGTTCCAGGGGGATGGCATCACCCTCGGGATAGTCGAAGGCGCCGTTGCGGATGAT
>NZ_AQXY01000003.1 GCF_000376845.1 Thioalkalivibrio sp. ALE14 | reverse complement strand
TATCTCCTCTGGCTGGCTGGTTGCTCGCACTTCCATTCCAGCCGGATACGCCGCCTTCCTCAATCCCCCCGTACACCACTTTCGACAGTAACTCGGGTTACCGCGGTCCGACCCCGTTATCTGCAGCTTATTCCTGTACTGAAATCTCTAATTGGAGCTTTTGCAACTCGCCGGCAATTTGGTCTAGGCGCACACGCACTTGCCTATTCCGAGGGCCCTCGAGGTGCTTGCTCTGGAGCACCTGGGCCTTTATTCCAGAACTCGCTCGACCCAAGAAGTCCAGCAGCTGATACTGCGTATCCGCCACCTCCGGAACAACCTTCTGCACAATCTCTTTTTCTATCCCCAAGCGAATTCCACACCGCGCCTCAAGCTCATCGGCATAGTCAACCTCAACCTCGACGGGAAAGGCTTTCGCCTCGGCATACTCCATGTACCTTGACCGGTGCCGTCCGTTAGTGAAGCCAACGGCCCCGACCCTTTCAACGCCGAACAAGCCAAACAAGGTTATCCCAAAAACCCGCTTACGCCTCTGACTGGTTGCGAAGTGAACCACAGGCATCTCAGGAACACCGCTCGATGGATCTAGAAACTCGTGAATTTTCGTTAACTTCTCCTTAGACCAAGTGCCGGCTTCAGGAACAACGTAGCCCGCTATATCGTTCTTAACGCAGCGCATGAACTCCTGGGTATCCACGACCACCACTCTATAGCGCTGATTGCCGGGCTCGCTGCGCCGAAACTTAATCACCGAATAATTCGGATGGCTAGAGGGCAGTCTAACTATCCACTGCTCAACAGCCGTTTCCACGACTCACCTCCCCATAACTGGGCACCGAATGACACTCTGACACGCCTAACAAGGAAATCATGGGTGTCCTCTTCTTCCGTTCGTCTCGGCCGCGATCGCCGACTGGGCCGAACAGCGGGGCGTGGAACTGAGCTTCATCCAGCCGGGCAAACCGATGCAGAACGGCTTCATCGAACGGTTCAACGGCAGCTACCGCCGCGGGGTCCTGGACCTCTACGTCTTCCGAACGCTGACCGAAGTCCGTGAACACACCGAGCAGTGGCTGCAGGACTACAACGAAACCATCCCTCACGATTCGCTGGGGGACCTGACGCCGGTCGAATACCGGCAGTTACACACCCCGGAAACCTCTAGTTATGCGTGGACCTAATCCGGGGAAGTCGACAGTTCGACATCACCGCATACGCGCACACGTCCACCGCAAACACCCCTTGCAGCTCACGCAGGCGCTCCAGCACCCAGCCGCGCCGGTGCTCATAGTTCTTGCCCGAATAGGAATCCTCGCCGCACAGGAACGCGCGGCGAACACAGCGACAAATACAGTGGTAATACGGCGTCGTCTCGACCGAGACGAGCTCCTTCCTGGCTCGCGTCATCTCCGGACCCTCACTGGTCCATGCACTCCCCCACAAACCTAGTCAGCCCGCCTCAGACCGTCAAGAAATCATGGGTGTCCTCTTCTTCCCCGCTGGCTCAACGAGTGGACACCCGAACCAAGTGCCAGATGACGCCAAAGGCGGACCACAGCGGGTTCCATTCGCGCGGCCCCAAGTCGCATGCCCCAACCCCCTACCCTTGTTTTCTTCTGATTTTAACATATGCTTGTAAAAAGCCCGTGGGCCTGCCGCTGCGAGTCAGTGGGCACCGAACGCCATAGTCTGGGGGAGCATTCCTGTCGCTCCCAGCAAGGAGACACCGCCATGAACATCCGCTTCACCCTTGCCCTGCTGTTCCTGATCTCGCTTCCGCTCGCCGTTAGCGGCTGCGCATCCACCTCCCAGCCGAACACACCGGAAGCACTCGCTTCCGAAGATGCGCTCGCCCAGATCCTGTTCGATTACGAGGCAGACGCCTTCACCGCCTACAACATGCGCCGCAACGGCACCGTCGATATCACCTTCGCGCGCGACGTCCCGGACGGCCTGTACAGCCAGATGGTGGATGACCTGCGAGCCCACCCGGACATCCGCAACGTCCGCTCGGCACGCACCGGCCCCGCCTGCGGCCTGTTCTGACCCAATGCGTCGGCGCCCCCCCCGGGCGCCGGCGCGATGGGCGCACCGACCCACAAAGCCACATCGCATCAATCCAGGCTGTCTCCATCGCCTGCCGGACTCAACACCGATTGTCTCGACCAAAAGGCGACTGTTCGTCCTCAACTCAACGTCAGTTCTGTATCTCGATCGACACCGACGACCCGATCAGAGGCCTGCCAAAATGAAAGCCCACTATTTTCTTGCCGTACTCCTCATCCTGTTCATAACGGGCTGCAATACGACAGCCACTCGAGAGGGTCCCGATTCGTGGGAATCCGCCGTCGACAGTTGGTCCACCCACGAAGACGTTGCGGCCTGGCTTTCCGGAAACTTCCGGTTTGATCGAGGCCGGCAGGATGTGATCCAGAGCCGCCTGAGGGATCAGGGGCCTTCCGGCCTGCTGGTTCGAGAGCCGGAGAACTTGTACGCAAGACCGCGCGGTTTCTGCGCGGATTCGGCGAACTTTGCGAGGGAAAGCCTGAACGCGATCGACCCGGAATACGGGGCGCAGTGGGTATTTGTCGAAAATGCCCGGGGCCGCCCGAACCACTGGGTGACCGCGTTTCGGCAAGAAGGAAACCTGTACATCATGGACTACGGCGCCGGTCCCAAATGGAGCGCGATGAACGGCGTCCACGGTCCGTACCGGAATCTTGGCGAATACCGGGACTTCCTCGCCTCTCTGAATCTGCCGGACTTCGGCGTCGGCCGTGTCGCTTACCGGAGCATGCCCGGAACCTACGATTAACGCCGTGGAATGGTAGCGGTCCTTCCAGAACCCTCCCTTCCCACGTGTTTAGGGGTCAGACCTTGCCTTTTGCCTCCGTCAGAATCTGCAGGGGCAAAAGGCAAGGTCTGACCCCGTTTCCCGCGTCGTCCAGCAGCGCCTGGCTCTTGTAGCGGCCTTCCCAGAAGCGGCCCTTTCAGCCATCTTCCGCATTCGCCCGCCGCGCCAGGTGTTCGTTCAGGCTGCGCATGAACCAGGACAGGTCCTGCAGGCGCGCTCACCATTCGGCAATCTGCAGCTGCGCCCGCTCGCGCTCCGCCTCCGTCTTGGTTTGCCCCGCCCGATAGCGGGCGACCAGAACCGGTAGCGAGAACAGCCGCTCCCAGCGCTCCATCACCTCGTCTTCGCTCCACGCCGCCGCCCGATCCGAGTCCAGCCGCACCACCAGGTGATAGTGGTTCGACATCACCGCATACGCACACACGTCCACCGCGAACACGCCCTGCAGCTCACGCAGGCGCTCCAGCACCCAGCCGCGCCGGTGCTCGTAGTTCTTGCCCGAATAGAAATCCTCGCCACACAGGAACGCGCGGCGAACACAGCGACAAATACAGTGGTAGTACGGCGTCGTCTCGACCGAGACGAGCTCCTTCCTGGCTCGCGTCATCTCCGGACCCTCCCTGGTCCATGCACTCCCCCACAAACCTAGATGTCAGGTCTCGGCTGGTCATATACACGTTTTCGAAACAAATCGGGGCGTTCATGCTGCCAGGCCTTGAGGGTTTCCACCGGCGTCCGATGCCCC
>NZ_AQXY01000002.1 GCF_000376845.1 Thioalkalivibrio sp. ALE14 | reverse complement strand
TCAGGCCTTGTCCACCAGACCCGTTCCGCCCAGCTCCTGCTCGCTCTGGAACTGCTCCACCAGCGCCAGCACCGCCTCCGGCGGGATCTGGCGAATCACTTCCTCGCGCTCTCCGTCCATCACCGTAATCACCATACGGCCCGTACTGTCATCCACGCTGAATTCCAGCGCACGCCGGGTCGATTGCAGATAGGAATTGATCGACTCGACCACTTGGTTGACTTCCGCCATATCCATGGCCTCGATCACCGGGCCGGTAGAGCTAATCGCCGCAGACTCCGAAACGTTGCCCGAACGAGCGACAGCCTCTGACCGCCCCTCGCCACGAACAAGACCCGCGCCAGGACCAGGGGCCTTCGCCCCTTCGCCCCCGCGCGGGTTCACTGCAATCAACGGTGAGGTGATATTGCCGATACCATCACTCATATCGCTGCCCTCTCAAGAAGGGATGGATGGCCCATCGCCATCCATCCTCAACCAGAAGCCCGAGTGATCGAGCTTACTGCAGCAGGGCCAGCACGTTCTGCGGAACGGCATTGGCCTGGGAGAGCACCGAGGTACCTGCCTGCTGCAGGATCTGCGCCCGCGTCAGCTCCGCCGTCTCCGCCGCAAAATCCGCATCCTGAATCCGCGAACGCGCCGCCGACAGGTTCTCCGACGAGATCTCCAGGTTGGCAATGGTGTTCTCGAACCGCACCTGCACCGCACCCAGCTCCGCACGCAGACTGCTGACCTGCGTCAGCGCTCCGTCCATCGTGGAAATCGTCTGGAAGGCATCCTCGCGGGTGCTGACTCCCACCTCCGTCAGGTTCACCTGCGTACTCGATCCACCGCCAAACAACTCCACCGCGGGAGTTAACGCGTTACCGTCTGAATCCTCGATGGCACCACCGGATACATTGAATTCGGCGTCGAACGCCCCGTTGATCACAATCCCGGTGTTGCCGTCATTATCGACCCGGAGGGCCGCGGTCAGTCGCGCATCGGAGACTTCCTGGTCATCGGAACCTGCACTCTGGATGGCGGTGTTGATCTCGCGAACCGCATCCTCAAGGGAAGTCACTCCCTCGAGATTGACCGTGATTTGCGCCGTCGCGGCACTGGCTACGTTGATGGTGATATCCCCCCCACTGGCCGCAAACTGAATGCCGTCGTTGATCTGCGTTTGAGTAAGCGATCCACTCGACATCTGCTCGGTCGCCCCCAGCTCGGACGAGAGGGCGTTTACGCCACTCACTGCGATCATCTGGCCCTGGTTCGCACCCACTTGGAAGAACAGATCATCCAGACTGCCGTCCAGCACGCGCTGGCCGTTGAATTCGGTCTCGTTGGCCACACGGCCCACTTCCGCAATCAGCTGCTGTACCTCGTCGTTTAGCGCCTGACGGTCCGACGGCGAGTTGGAATCGTTCGCCGCCTGCACCGCCAGCTCACGCGCCCGCTGCAGGGCGTCGCCGATCGTCCCCAGCGCACCCTCCGCCGTCTGCGAGAACGAGATGCCGTCGTTGGCATTGCGCACCGCCTGGTTCAGACCGCGAATCTGCGTGGTAAAGCGCTCGGAAATCGCCAGACCCGCGGCGTCATCCTTCGCACTGTTGATCCGCAAACCCGTCGACAGCCGCTCCAGCGACGTCTGCAGGGCACCCTGGGAGTTGTTCAGATTGCGCTGGGCATTCAGCGACAAAATGTTCGTGTTAATTACCTGGGACATGATCGTTCTCCT
>NZ_AQXY01000001.1 GCF_000376845.1 Thioalkalivibrio sp. ALE14 | reverse complement strand
GGGTACAGCAGGCCGACCTGGCCCAAATGTCCTTCCAGAAACGCGTTGGCGGTATATGGATCCGGGTGCTGGGCCATTGATCAGCGTTTCCTTAGAAGCCTTTTCGTCTATCGCAGATCGCCTAGCCGAGGAGCATGGCGCTCTAACATTTTTTGACGCGTATGCGTGGTTCGTAGACGAGTACGACCAGCATATCAGCGAGGAGACGCCCGACCCGCTGGATTGCCTCGCCGAGTCAGTACAAAAGCGCACCGCTGCAGCACCCCCGAGGGCTTTGAGTGTCGAGTTCTATTTTAACTTGTTCTTGGTGTTAATCCTATTCTATTTATCCCAGGTGTTAGCCGAAGAGTCGGAGCAACGAGTGATGGACAGAATAGGGGCACTCGAGCAGGCGTTATTGGGGCAGATCGAGGCGCTTTCGGAGAGTGGAGCTGGTGCAATCTATCTAGTAGACGGAAAGACGATAGAGCTTCGTGACGGGCCAAGCGAAGATCACGAAATCCACGGTGTGTTGCGTCCGTATCAGAAGGTTCATCAGATAGAGTCCCAACACGATTGGGTCCGGATAGAGTATTTTGATCATGCCTCTAATGAGATGAGGAAGGGGTGGGTCCATTGTGGAGACCTTTCCACAGAGGAACGGATTCGAGAGTGACGGAGAGAGTTTGTAAGGTCTGGGCTCGGGGCGGGATCGGAGCGTTCCGTTCGTTTGTCTTTACATTCTAATTTGTGGTGACGGCATATCATCGGAGGTATTGATGGCAACATACGTTTTTTTTGAAGAGACGATACACGATCAAGGAGGGGAAACTTCGGTCGACGTTGAGCTAGGGCGGTCTTCGTTCTATCCGGAAGACAGTATCTATCTTTCGGTGGACGGAAAAACCGTCATAATGGATAGGGCAACAGCTCAGAGATTTGTAGAGGCTGTGAGCGCCGTTGGCCGTTATCATGGCTTTGTCGATTGAGCCCGACGATAAAATGGGCGCATCAATTGCGTGCAACTCGGGGGTCAGACCTTGCCTTTTGCCCCCGCATCAAGGCAGAGGCAAAGGGCAAGGTCTGACCCCCCATGATTTTCAGACCCCCATGATTTTCCAGGCCAGGGACCGCCAGCGGTGCGGGTAAACTTGGAGTAGGCCTACGGGAACTAATTGTTGGGTAACGGATGATTCTATACCGCACGAGAAGGCACCCCTGTTTCGTGGCCGGGAGTGGCGGAGTATCGTGTGCGACGGGCCCACGCAGGAGGGATAGCATGGCGAGCACGATCCATTCGAACGCGCGGACCACACCCCAGATCCGGCGGGAGCTGCAGGAAGCGCCGCCGGGCGTGAGCGATCCCGAGCTGGCCCGGCGCTACGGCATTACCCGCATGACCGTGCGCAAGTGGCGCTACCGCCGGGACGTGGAAGACCGGTCGCACTGCCCCAAACGGCTGCACACGACCCTGACGCCGGAGCAGGAGGCGATCGTGGTCCAGGTGCGGGAAGTGGCCCTGCTGTCGCTGGATGACCTGCTGATCGTGGCGCGCGAGTTCCTGAACCCGGATCTCAGCCGGGCGGCGCTGGCGCGCTGCCTGCGCCGGCACGGCGTGGCTGACGTGCGGGCCCTGCAGCGGGAACGCGACGGGGAACCCGAGGAACCGGCGCACAAGCC